>NZ_JBMPOP010000002.1:0-677363 GCF_049340325.1 Undibacterium sp. Di24W | reverse complement strand
TCAGCCAAGATGAACGTGTCGTTACCTTTACCGCCAGTGACTGTCACGTTTTGTACTTGACCTGATGTGTCAGCTTTGCTAGTTGTGAAGATGCCGTTACCCAAGTTGATCGTCAGGTTGCCTTCGAATGCGCTTGCATCAACTGCAGACAAACGGCCAGCTGCTTGCAAAATACCGCCGTTGTAGTTCACGGATTCGATAGTGCCGTTCGCAGCATTCACCACATTGCTTGTACCGCCCAATGACAGGTTTGCTTTGCCTGTGATCGTCACTTTACCAGCAGTACCTGTGTCCATTGGCAAATTCAATGAAGTTACAGAGTTTGCAGAAGCACCATCACTGCTCAATGCCAGTGTTTCGTAACCAGTGTTTGCTACGCCAGTTGCGCCTGTGCCACTTGTGTTTGCACCGATGTTGACTGAGCCAACTTGAACGTTAGACAATGCCAACGCGCCCGCTGTGTCGCCTTTCAATACGTCTGTACCGAATGAGAACTCGATCGCGCCTGTATTGTTTGCATTCGAGTTAGAAATGGACATTTTGTCCAAACGAGCTTGAATGTTTTCGATACGTGCAACGTTTGATACGCTAGATACGCGGCTGATCGCTACTTCTTTAACGTTAGTCGCATCTTGCAAATCCAAATCTGTTACCGCATTGTTGGACATGTTGCCAGCAGATGAAGAACCAGAGAATGTCAAATCCAACAAGTTGATGTTGTTCAATTTTGGTGTAATCGCTGTACCGCCGTTGTCGTTCGCGTTACCCAAAGTTGCTGTCAATTTGTTGACGGTACCTGTACCTGTCAAGACGTCTTCATCTTGCAGGGAGTTGATACGGTTGTTGCCACCTGGTGTGTAGACTAATTCTGATGTGAAATTCACGCCAGATACTTTGTCTGTGCCACTTGTCAACACTGGGTTGTTACCGTTAGTTTGCTTAGCAACATCCACAGACGCTGGGTCTTTAGTCACGTTAGCCATGATCGTCGTTGCACCAGCAACATCATTGCTGTTCAATGTGAAACCGTAGTATTCACCAACTGCAACTTTGTTCAAGAACAGGGCTTTAGAATCCAACGCTGCTGCGTCTGTACCTGAGTAGTTCTTTACCGCTGAGATGATTTGTGCGAACACGTCACCAACAGTGACTTTACCAGCTGCATCAAATTTGCCAGTCCAGAAAGTAACGCCGTCAGCATCAGCAGCACGACCCAATACGTTGGAGTAGAATTTTTCTACCAATTCTTTGTTAGTGGATGATTTTGGATAGTATGCACGTGCTGGCTCTACATCAAACATTTGTTGAGCGATTTGCGCGTAAGTTGCGCCTGCATCTAATTTACCAACCCAAAATGCCAGACCGTCACGCTCTGGTGCGCGGCCGAATAAGGAAACGTACAATTCAGTTACTTGTGTACGCATTGCTGCTGTTATAGCCATTTAGAACTCCTAGTAGGATTAATTTAAATACCAAAGCCAAGATGACGCTATGCGCCTCTTGTCGAGCGTATATTATTCAAGTCAGAACTTAATTAGTGTGACCTACGTCACGTTTTTTAAGATTATCATCAAAAACAACGCTTTATTTTGGGTTTTCTTTACAACATTTACTACTCTTTACTGCACTTGCCTTACTTCTTGCTGAAAAATCACTTTAACAAATTTAACAAATTTAACGTTTCTACAGCAACCGTCAATTCTAGCCGACTATCGTTTCTTTTGGTATACCCGCCATTACAATTCGCTAAGTCTTTGAATCTAATCAACTGAACGACGTTTACCAACGTCCCAGCGCAGGCGGAAGATTAGACTGGATACGTCATGAAGTTTTCTTCTTCGCGCCTATCGCTTGGCCGGCGACCGATGCGCATGGGACACCCTACAGCATTAGAAAGCTTGCCTTAAATTAACACTGAAAACTTTTCCACCTTGTTTAAATAGCGCGATATTAGTGTTGACGTGATAGTTCTCAAAATTGAACAAAACATCGAATGACGGTGAGAGTGACCAATTGAATTGCAATCGAGAAATGTAACGACCAATTCTGCGCTTTGCATTATTTTCAAGTTTGGGACTATATCCTTCCACATCATGCGAGCTGGAATAGGTCTGACTAAGGCTCGCTTTGAAATTTTTACTAAAGGCTGCTGAGATTTGCAAAGCCGTTTCCTTATTCTGACTGTTTCCGCCAGCCCGCTGACGCGTAGCAAAATCTTGCCCAATCCGACTTGTTAGGTTGAAATAGAGAGGGACATTGGATATTGCCATGCTACAGGATAGCCCACCCTGCGCCCAAAGCAAGCGACCATCCATGTTAGGGCTTTGCAAAAAGAACCGCCGCTCCAATTCAGCGCCGACACTGTAAGCACAAGCCCCCCACGGTCGCTCCAACTGAGCTTGTACCTTGCTATTAAATAGTGTGGGCAGGTTGCCTAATGAAATATGTTGCACTTGCAACCAGTAGCTGAGCTCACCCCAAACGCTATTCTTTTGATAGGCTAGACTGGCTTGTGCGTCCAAGGTAGAGAACTCCGTTTCTTGAACAAAGCTTTTTTGTTTTAAGCTGGAGAAAAACGAAACCTTTTGTTCTGGCGTGTAATTGGCATACTGCATACCTACGCCGAGCTGATTAAAACGATCTGTGCGCGCTTTAAACTTGTCGTCCAACGTATAAAATTCTCGTAGCTCGCCATCTGTCAGACTCAGCTTATCGACACGCAGCCCACTATTGGCATTGGTATCAACCCCGCTGGACAGATCTAACGAATAACTCCAGGCTTTGTTCTTGCTTTTTTCAAGCAAATATTTTTCTAATTCTTTTTCTATGGCTTGCAAGACTTCTTTTGGCGGGTAGAAGTTCGCTTGTATATATGCAAAGTAAGAAACCGCGATATCACGATTGCCTAGCGCAAAATTGGCGATCGCCAGCTCCAACCAAGCGCCAACATATTCTGGGCGTATCAGTACCGCTCTTTCGTAGATATTAGCGGCCAATTGGTGCTGCTCTAACTGCGACGCTAAACGCCCCATATTGTAAAAAAACTCTGCATCATTCTCATAGTGTGATTCTTGGCCTTGCATGAGCTCTAAGGCAGTTCGCAATTGGCCCGAGGCAACTAGGCTCTTGATTTGATTATTTAATACATCGGCGGGGATTGCTGGCGCCTGCGCAGATGAAGTCTGAGCAGATACCATTTGTGGCGGCGAACTAGCTGCAAAAGCACATTGAGTGCTGATTATTTGCAAGCCACCCAATGTGGCAAGCAACAAAAATCTAGGTAAAACTTTTTTCGGATGACGATTTTTTGATATGTGCATGCGTTTTTACTGTCTATCGCGGCGCGTAGATGTGAATAGGACGAGTACGTCCACGCACCTGCGTACCGCCTAAGGATTGCAGTTGATCCAAACCTAAAGTCTGGGCACAACGTTCACCAATTAAAATACTTTGTTGCAGAGTACGAGTAATACCCTCTAAACGACTGGCCAAAACCACTGGCTCACCCATCGCGGTATAGGTTCTTCTGTGCTCTGAGCCAAAATTACCGACTAGCGCTACCCCTGTTTCTATACCTATGCCTATGCCAATAGGCGCTATCCCATGTTCGACACAAAATGCATCGAGCGCAGCTATCTCTTGTTGCATCGCGAGTGCCGCATCTAATGCATGTTGCGCATGCTGGGGATCATCTTGCGGCGCATTCCAGAACGCCATGATGGCATCGCCAATAAATTTGTCTATCGTACCGTTATGCTGAACAACAACGGCAGACATCACCGTAAATACTTTGTGCATGAGCCTTGCGATCACCTCAGGCGAGCACTCCTCACAAATTTTTGCAAAGCCATTGACGTCTGCAAACAATACCGTGATCTCACGCCGGGTCGCATCAACATCGGCATCGATTGCGCTTCTAATCTGACTGTTTTGGGTCAACCTACTCGCTTCTTGTTTTGGCAAATAAGCAGAGAAAAGTTTCACAATGTTAATTTTATCACTACCAATACGATAAAGCTGATAAGAAAAACTTAATAACAGTGCCAATATCGGAAAAAGGAAGATCGGCAATAAAGGTAATAGCAGATGGCATTTCTGAAATACCCATAAAGCAAAGAAAATGCTAACGCTAAATGTAAATGCGGCCCAAGCAGGTAGCAAGGCGAATCGCTGCAGAGGCTGCTGAAAATTCCTTTGCGCCCAAATGCAAAGTAATGCGAAAGGAAGCAGGAGTAAAAACACCATCCAATTACCTAACCGAGGCTGCACCGAAAATTCGCCATCCAATAAGGCTGAAAGAATTTCTATATGCGGTAAAAATCCAGGCGACTCAGTGCCAAATGGCGTCACAACCAAATCGGCCAGACTCAGTGCCGTACCACCTATAAAGACCATACTCCCATCTAATAAGAGCTTGTTGGTATGCCCATCAAGGATATCGGTCGCCGAGACATTTGTAATCCAATGATCCTTCCTTTTGTGCCGGTAAGGTACGATTAGCTCACCTGACTTACCCAAAGGAATACTATTAATCTTAAGTGGTGTCACACCATCCATTTTGTCGTAAATATCGAGCGTCCAGTATGGCGCAAGCCATCCCTGCCCCGCCTGCATGGCAAACGTAGGACTTTGCAATTGACTAGCATAAGCTGCCAGACTCAAGGTGCTAAGGCAGCGCGCCTGCTTACTCAAATCGCAAATCACTGGGGTGACGGATCGAATCGAACCATCGGCATCCGTCAGTCGGTTGATATGACCTACATTCGCAAAGGGAATATCTGGGTGATTAATGACGCTTAAAACAGCTCTTGTGACTGGCTGGTTTTTCTCAAATTGAAACGCTGGCGCGTTCGAAGGCAATGTTAAGTGGATATCATCATGCTTCTTAAAAGCAAAAACAGCACCCCCAACGACCTGCGGACGTGCCACCTGACGCATAAATGCGGCTTCGTTAACTCGCTGCTCAGGAAATGTCATATCCATCACAACCGAAGCAGCACCATACTCATCCAGCAGGGAACTAATGAGTTTTGCCATCTTCTCTCGAGACCACGGCCATGCGCCTTGCTCACGCAAGCTACGCTCGTCAATATCCACAATCACAATGCTTTTGACGGGGGTACCTTTGTTTACTTGATTAGTACGAAAATCATTGAGCAAATAATCAACTGGCTTAAATAGCGTGGGAAAAACTTGGGGTATGAAGAAAGATAAGGCCAACGCGGCAAAAATAAAGAAAGCCGAGCCGCCTCTCAAAGCAAAATTCAACGCTGCACGACACCGCTCACGTATCTTAAAAAAAGTCGCACTTCTATTCGGCATGGATATGCTTTCCAAAGCAAAACAAGCACTTAAGTAAGCCGTAAATCGCGGGTGCGCTATACATGGCCGTTAACGAAAAAAGCCAAGAACTCCGACCAAGGCGAAGTTCTTGACTTTCATTTGTCTGGCTTATTTTACCCAGCGAGTCGCTCCGAGAACAGAAACTCCGTTGGAGAGGTTACGTTGAAATAAGTAGCCTGCCTGATCAGCATTCTTCGACAAAGCTCCTTCTATCGTTGTATTTGGGGTACCCGATTGACTTATAAAAGCACCTTGAAAGTTAATTTGTCCGGCAGACCCAATAGATACTTGAGAAGCGTCTTTACCACTAACGATCAAAGAAGTTTCGTAACGACGCTGCTCAAAGTCGACAGTTAAGCTAGGCGAAGTAATCTTTGCAGGGCTAATCGCTCGTTGAGCATCCATCACGTAGGCTTCGGATTCTGCCAATTTAAAACCAACGCGTCCACTCGACGGCATAGTAATGTTCGCCGTTTCTTTAAACAAACCAAAAACATCGTTACTACTCACCACGTCACGCCCTGGCAATGCAACGCTTGCAATACTGCCTTTGCCATTTTTTTGCTCTTCCGTCAAAAATGTACTCCAACGTCCCCACCAAAACTCTGGCGCAGAGACTACTGGAGTAACAGGCGTAACTGGATCTTTCGAGCCAATTTTGTTTTCAGTCTTGTTAACTTCTGCCACAGAAATTACCGTCAAAGGAGTAGCCGGCAACACTACTGCCTTTGGCTGACTATCAGCAGATACTTTGGGCTCTTCTGGACGCGGTGGCGCAACTACATTTGGTGTCTCGGTAGACTTATCTTGTGGCACTGGACGAGGCACTTTAGAAATGCCGCGCAACTCTAAGTCGGTGTTTTTCATGATCGCGGAAAGTACGCGGGAATTCTCGGAGTTACATGGACCAAACCCAGCTGCGGCACAATCTTTAGACAGTGGCGACATGACAATCGCACCACTTTGCACCGTCACACGTGTCAGCTCTTGACTCACGCGCACAACAAAATCGGTACCACGAATACCGATCGCTGCCAATGGCGTATTCATCCGATATTTGTCTTTAGCAGCTTCACCCGCTTTACCTGTGATACTGCGCACTACACCTTGCTCAACATTAAACTTAATGCTGTTGTTAGATGGGGATGCTTGATCGTATTTATAATCGTCAATCTTCATCCGGGAAGATGGACGCAAACTCACGAATGCACCATCAATCATGCGCAGATGGATATGTCCGTTATCGCCTGTCTGAAGAGTTTGACCGACCAAAATATTTTGGCCGCGAGCCACTTTTTGAATTTGTCCATCTTGCATGACTTGCGCATCGCCAATCACGAAACTGACAGTGCCCGCGATATCTGCTGCATAAGCATTAAACGCGAATAGCCACGCCAGCAGAATTACCGAACAAAGCTCAACCGATTGAATATATTTACTACGCATAACCGTCACCCTAAAGTATGTGAACTGGGTATCGCCCCGCTATTTTCAGGCGCAATACCGACTTACTATCACAAAAATTACGTTCGTAGTATAGCAGCTTCAATCAAACTACAATCGGTTATACTAGAAATTAGTCAGGAATAATGGCTAAAACTCTGCATTTTGGACACACGTAGTCCAGATTGTTTATATTTACCGCCCGCTAGCATCGTTAATTCAATATCAATTCAACATTACTTTTTAAGGCTTGCGAAAAATACCAAGCTGAGCTCCCAGCGCGAACTCAACTTTAATTGCACAAGCTTTAATTTTTTATATTAAATTAAACATTAATTTTGCTATTTCATTTTTTTTGCACATTTCTTAAACAGCATTTATGCCAATTTCACTTGAAACCACTGCGAGTATTCCTTTATTCCAGGGGCTAGATGAGGAAACCCTTAAAACCGTTGCCGGTCTGATGACCAGCCGCAATTACTTAAGTCACGATATTGTGCTGCGTAAAGGTGACAGTGCAGAACATATGGCTTTTTTACTGCAAGGAAAATTGCAGGTAGTTGATTTAAGCGAAGATGGTCGTGAAACAGGTATTCATTTTGTTTTGCCTGGTGCGTATTTTGGCGAACTATCAGTCATCGACGGCTTGCCTCGATCAGCGTCTGTGATATCGGTCAAGGCTTCGGAGGTGGCGTTTTTGCCCGCACCACAGGCACGCGCTTTGATCTTTAACCGACCTATCGTGGCGCAACGTGTGCTTGGCCACTTTGCAAAAGTTCTGCGTTTATCCTCAAGCCAACGCACCTTGTTAAGCATTCCAAACGCATTCCAACGCGTATTCGCGCAATTGCATACTTTTGTTCGTGAAACTGGTGAAGGTCAGGTGATCGAAGGCTTACCGAAGCAACATGAAATCGCCATCATGGTCAACACCAGTCGCGAAACGGTATCGCGCGCACTGCAGACCCTACTAAAACTAAACATTTTAGAAAAAAAAGGGCCCGTGTATATTGTGACTCACCCTGATCAATTAAAAAATGCGGCGATCAGTGGAATAGATGAGACACAAATTCAAATCAGTCAGTCAAGAACTACCACGCTAAAATCGAATTAAACAGCAACAGAGCCGAACAAGTTTTTTGCAATCACTTGTCATGATCTGCAGTGACGTCGAATAAGAGATGAGAAAATTTGAATGAATTTATTGATACTCAGTACCTATCCTATCGAACAGCTCATGCATGGTGGTCAACATCGTTTGGCAAATATTGTTCAAGCCTATCGAGACGCAGGGTTTCAGGTTCAATTGGCGGGCGTTGCGAGTAGCCCGGTGTACACGGCTTCTGAAAATTTTGTAGCGTTTCCGGGTAGCGACAAGCTTCAATTTGACATTGATAAATCTTATCTTGTAGACGAGTGCCTGCTAGGTGAATTATTCGCTGAAAATCCAGACTATTTTGCGCAACTAGAAGCGAAGATACAACCAATCCCTGACCTCATTCACGTCGAACAACCTTGGCTGTTTGCATTCGCAAAAAAATTCGCGTCGCTCCATCCCTCGAAGAATATTAGCGTGCTATACGGCTCGCAAAATATTGAGCATACGATGAAATTTGAGTCGGCAAAATCATTGCTCAGCTCGACCGACGCACAGCGAGTCAGAGATAAAGTTTTAGCCTGCGAGCTACTCGCCGTAATGCAAGCAGACGCCATTTGTTGTGTCTCTCAAGAGGACCAAAAATGGCTAACCGCGCAACGTGGATCAACATGTATCTTAGCGCCGAATGGCGTACGACCTCGCCAGGAAACTGAAGCGGGTATCAAAGCCGCCAATGAGATTTCACAGGGTAAAAAATTTGCACTCTATTGTGGCAGTGCGCACCCGCCCAATATCAAAGGTTTTTTCGATATGTTCGGACAAGGCATGGGTTGCCTGGCACCTGATGAACGCCTGATTATTGCCGGCAGCGCCGGGATTGATATTCAAAATGATGCGCGCTTTTTACGTGCGCCCAATGTCCGTGATCAATGCATCATCGCGAATTTGGTCTCTGAAGAATGTCTGCAAGGTCTGTTGTGTACTGCCCATCTGATCATCCTGCCGATTACCGATGGCGGCGGCACTAATCTAAAAACTGCAGAGGCCTTATGGGCTGGCAAGCATATCGTTGCAACGCAAACCGCGATGCGTGGCTTCGAACAGTTTAGTTCCGCGCAAGGGCTTACTGTGGCCAACTCGCCTAGAGAATTTCTGCGCGCAATACAAGTTCGCATGGCACAAATGCCGAATCGCATTTCCGACGATGAACAACAATCACGTGCGTCCGTTTTGTGGAGTCATACACTCCGCGATCTGACAAGCGCGGCCACTACCTTGGCGCAAAAAGCATGACCGAGAATTCCCGACGCCCTGTCATCTGGATGAATATGACATCCAGCAAAAACTGGTCGCGCCCGCCAGTGGGCATCATTCGCATGGAACAAATTATTTGCGAAGAATTGAGCAAGAAACTAGGTGACGCACAATTCCGGCAATGTGTTTGGCTGGAGAATCGATTTATCGCCTGGCCGCCAATCTATGAAGAGATTCCGGCACCGCCACCACCACCCGCACCGCCGCCGCCTTTAGTCAGACCTAGGCACATTTTAGTACGCCTAAGCTATGTTTATCCTAGACGCTTTGCTGGTCGTGTGTACCGTGGATTAAAACGACGACTGTTAGCGGCACTTGCTCATTTTATTCAGTTTGAAGATAAGCTACCGATAGCCGAACCGATTGCAAACCCGGAACCGGTAGTACCACCGCCGCCAGCGCTTCGCTTGTCTATGGCGAATCAAGAACCCGCGTCTGGCGACATATTGATCTCTATGGGTTTGGATTGGGACTACCCCTATTTCAAACAATTTTTCACTCTGTCCAAGCAACGTAATATCCAAATAGTCACTTGTTGCTACGACCTGATTCCCGTCCTTTTTCCGCAATACTGTGTCGACGATGTAGCGCAAAAATTTCAAGAATATTTGTTAGCCATGACCTGGGCTAGCAGCGGTGTGCTGTGCATCTCAAATCAGACCAAGCACGACTATCAAGATTTTTGTGATCGTACTGGCGCACCACAGAGGCCTACTTGTGTTGTCAAATTGGGAGATCGCATTCCGCGTGGGGATGATGCACTTTCTACTGCCGTGCAAAACGCATTGGCCGCCCCGTTTATTTTATTTGTATCAACACTGGAGCGCCGAAAAAATCACGAAGTGATCTATCGAGCCTACCATTTATTAGCACGTGCAGGGCATCGCCATTTACTCCCCAAACTCGTGTTTGTTGGCATGCAGGGTTGGGGCGTCGACGACTTAATCAAAGATATTGCATTTGATCCTTTCGTGGCAGATTGTATTGTTCATTTAAATCATGTCAGCGATACCGAACTCAATGCGCTTTATACAGCTGCAAAGTTTTGTGTCTATCCGTCACTGTATGAAGGATGGGGCCTGCCTATCGCTGAGGCGCTCGCGATGGGCAAAGTTGTACTCTCTTCAGATCAAGGCTCACTGAAAGAAGTTGGCGGAAATTTAGTCCATTATCTGTCGCCTTGGAATGCGAATGCGTGGGCTGACGCGATCTTAAATTTCTTGTTGCACCCTGAGTTAGTCACGACGAATGAGCAGGCAATCAAGCAGCATTACGCGCCACAATCTTGGTCAAACACTGCCGATAGTATTCTGCAATTCATCGACAACATGGTAAGCGCGCGCTTCCCCGAAAAAATCATCATACATCCGGGCTACGATACTTACAGTGAAGTCGGCTTGCGTATTGGAAGTGCAGTGCAAAGTCAAACCGAAATGGGCTTGTTTTGTATAGGGCCAAAATGCCATTTGACAGCGGGGCATTATCGGTTGGATTTATTGGCAACACAGGATCAAATAAGCAAAGGCGAATTTTTAATCAACCTAGTTGCCAAAAAGCGCAAGCTCATATTGTGGCAAGGGATCATAACGTTTTCCGCGGGAACGCAGGATCGCCCTTTAGCGAGCATTGAATTTACCACTGAACAACCGTTAGATGATGTTGAGTTTATTTGCTATATCAATTCGGGGAGTGTTTGTTTAGATCAAGTTACTGTTAGCAATATCAAGAGCGCGACTATCAGTAATTTAGTGGCGACGATACATAATGAAAATTTGTCTCGTCCGCCGTTGGAAAAACAAATTTTTGTCGACATTTCACAGCTGATACAACTCGACAGCAGAACCGGTATACAAAGGGTCGTGCGCAATGTATTACTGGAGTTGCGCAAACAGCCTCCGGCCAATTACGCCATCACGCCTGTGTATTGTTTCGTTGATCACGACTATCGGTTAGCGACACACAGGGCAACGAATTTTGATCGTATTGACCAGAGCGAACGCCCATATGCCGAATTGGTGGGCAAAGAAGGTGATATTTTTCTTGGACTCGATTTGCAGCCGAGTCTCATCCCCATACATGCCACCTACTATGATGACCTAAGAGCACATGGTGTCGACACTTATTTTGTGGTGTATGACATTTTGATTTTGCAAATGCCTCAGCATTTCCCTGCTGCCGCCTATCCGCAATTTGCACAATGGCTACAAACCGTTTCAAACGCGAAAGGTTTAATTTGCATATCCAAAACCGTCGCTGAAGAAACCAAGGAATGGATAGCTCACACATCACCTGAATTACTAAATAATCTTGAGATTAATTGGTTTCATTTAGGAAGTGATCTGGTTAATTCACTTTCTACAAATAGCCTGCCCGACTACGCATCTGGCTTGCTCACGCAATTGAACAGAGCACCCACATTTTTAATGGTGGGTACGGTGGAGCCTAGAAAGGGCCATCAACAGACTTTGCGTGCCTTCACTCAGTTATGGCAAGAAGGATGCGATTTGAATTTAGTCATCGTCGGGCAAGTGGGTTGGATGATGGAGGAATTCGTTCAGGTAATACGCAATCATCCTGAGATACAAAAGCATTTGTTTTTTTTAGAAGGCGTTAGCGACGAATTCCTAGAACAATTATATGCCGCCAGCGTATGTCTGATTGCAGCATCTGAAGGCGAAGGTTTCGGGCTGCCATTAATCGAAGCAGCACATCATCGATTAGCAATAATTGCGCGAGACATTCCGGTATTTCGCGAAGTCGCCGGTGATCACGCGCATTATTTTTCTGGCGCTGATGCAGACGCGCTCGCCTCGGCAGTTAAAGCCTGGTTGCTATTACACGCGGACGCCAAAGCACCAAACTCAAAAAATATCCCCTACCTGAGTTGGGAACAAAGCACCGCTGCTTTACTTCAGCATATTTTGCCAACGATACCGTAAACATTTCGACAGCCCGCTTAGGTGGAATGTCGGAATTTTTGGCGCAAATGCAATACCGGTTTTTCAAAAATCAATTGGGTGAGTGCCGACAATATCAAACTACAGATGACGTATAAAGCCAATGTACTCAACTCCGTAGGGACGCCAACTAAGACCCACTGAATCAAGAAATGATTCAGAAAAACGCCATACGATAAATCGCCTAAGAAATTATCCATCTTTGTTTGCCGGAATTTACCCAATAGCACGACGCAACTAACACCAAACGCCATGCCAATTAAGGTTTCCTTGTTGTAGAGTAAATGCAAATGCTGTGTTCTCGATAAGACAATCGCGATCGCGATCACTGCAAGGACTACGCAGGCGATAATTTTGAGAGAGCCGTTTGTTTGTAGGCTATCTGGCTGCCTCTTCTGCTGCATAACATCGAACAAGAATGAACCTAATAAAAAATACACCAAAATGCCCGGCAACAATCGATAACCAAAAGTATCGGTATTTAAGACTCCCCAAGCAGCCGCCAAATACACCGCACCGGCAATAACAAAGGACGCGACGCGAAGGCGAAACATCAATAACCACGGAATTAGTATGTAAAACTGAATCTCCGCACCCAAAGACCAAGCTGGCGGTATCAAGGTAAATTGATCGCTCTGATTAAACATGAAATAGTTGAGCGGAACGACCACCAAATTATTCAATAGGTCACCCAAACTTGGGACATGCTGTAGAAAATTATTCTTAGTGCCGCTCACATAAAACCAGCAGAGTGTGATCGCCACGATCACCAGATATTGAGGAAAAAGGCGTATCGCCCGATCCAGATAAAAAAACTTGACGGTGCCGACACTGTCATAGTGTTTTCGAATCAGGCCGGTCATCACATAACCGGAAATCAAATAAAAGCAGACCACCGCGATGACGCCAGGGTTTAATCCAGCGATGCGGATGTTGACGTGACTCAAAGCGACCAGTATTGCCAGCAATAATCGAAAACCACCAAACATAGTTACCTACCCATACAAATTTATAGCTGCACTTGAGTTATGCCTAAGTCACACCTTAGTTAAACCTAAGCGACATTGTTCGCCATACGCCCACGACTGGCTGAGCGCACCAATCGGTTCAAAGACTTATTATTTTTTTGCGACCACCGCGAAATCTTGCGGGCCGTAAACGATTTGATTCAAACGCTGTGCGACCTCGGAACTGTCTTGTAACTGCTCTGCATGGCGCGGGTGCAATCGTACTATCTCGGCCACTTTGAAGCCGCGTTGCAACACCGCGAATTCAGCAAAAGCAGGGACGATAGGATGTAGATGCGTAGGATCGTAATAGAAAGTACAGGCGCCGACATTCAGATTTTCTGGATTGGGCGTTTCAAAAATAACGATTCCGTTTTCGCACAAAGCTTCAAACGCTGCATCGATCATCGCGATCATTGTGGGAAAAGGCAAATGTTCAATAATATGAAATCCTGTGACCACGGCGACACTCGCTTTGGGCAAGGCACGCAAATAGGCAATGGCATCGGCGCAATGCGCTTCCAATCCGCGCGAATTACATTTATGAACCATATCAGTATTCATATCGACACCGACCGCGCTGATATTTTGGGCTTGCAATAATTCCAGCCACTCACCACGACCACATCCTATGTCTAATACCCGATTGGTTTGGGTCTCAGCAATCGTGCGCTGAACATAGGGAAGATAAACCTGCAGACGACTTTTAATGTCTTCCATGGAGCCACGAAAACGGTCTTCAAACGCGGTGTAAAAGCGGTCAAAATCAAAGTTATCCGGCGCGATTGCGGTCGCCTCTGACTTTGTTTGCGCTTTTAATAGCCGCAGCTCCTGACCCAGACTATCGTTTTGAATTTTCAAATTTTGCATTTGCTGACGAACTTCTTGGAGCAGTAGATGCTGCTGTTCAATACTAGCGTCAAGCCGTGTCTCAAGTTGTACTATCTGCGTTTGCTGAGCAAGTGCTTGTTGTTCCACGACATGCAATTGCGCTTTTTGCGCAAAAACCTGAATTCGTGTGCTGTACAAACGTACCAAAGCAGCAAGCCAGCCTCGTAATTTTTGCAGGAATACTGGGATCATATTATTTATATTTTTTAAAAGGCATTTTTTGAGTATTCTATGACAATTCAAGCTCTGACCTGCGTTGACATATTGAGCAAGAATGCCACGTCAGAGGAGTGAAAGGCGAAAGTATAGGGGATAAGCCATGGAATTAAGCAATCTTGTCTGAATGACTACTTAAGACAAAGTTCGGACAAATTTCATAAAAGCCAAACCGAATTCTACATGTACAATACTCGACTTTTCTGACCAATTACTAATTGGTTAGCACTTCGTATTAGTTTAACTTATCAAGGCAAGCGGCACGATGCTTGATATGGCAAAGAAAGGCAAGAATGTTACTTCAACCCGTAATTCTTTCAGGCGGCTCTGGCACCCGATTGTGGCCACTTTCACGGGAAAAGCATCCAAAACAATTACTGTCACTGTTCAATGACGAAACCATGTTGCAGGCAACCGCCTCTCGTGTGCGGGGCTTCGAAGGTGCAACAACCGTCAGCGAAAAATTAATTGTTGTTTGTAATGAAGAATATCGTTTCATCACCGCCGAGCAATTACGCAATGTGGGTTATGACAATTGCACGCTCTTGCTAGAACCTATCGGCCGCAATACCGCACCTGCAGTCACCTTGGCGGCGATCAGTGCGACGCAGGCGCAAGATGATTGCGTACTGTTAATCATGCCAGCTGATCACAATATCGCTGACAATCAAAAATTTCACGACGCCGTGCGCCTAGGCTTGCCGCAAGCAATCAAAGGAGCGATGGTGACGTTTGGCATACGCCCTGATCGTCCAGAAACGGGCTATGGTTACATTCAGGTTGGCGCAGAGCTCGATGGCAGCGGTACTTTGGCGCTATCTAGTTTTGTCGAAAAGCCGTCTTTAGAAGTTGCGTTGACGTATCTGGCAGATAAGCAACATGTGTGGAATAGCGGCATCTTTATGATGCGCGCCAGCGTTTGGTTACGTGCGATTGAGCATTTCAATCCAGCCATGGCCGAAGCGTGTCGTAACTCCATTGCGAATGCTAAAACCGACTGCGACTTCGTGCGTTTGAGCAAAGAGGATTTTGCTCACTGCCCTTCCGATTCTATTGATTACGCCGTTATGGAAAAGCTGGCCAGCGCGCCGTCTTTGAATATTCCTGCATGTGTCGTACCGTTTGATGCAGGTTGGTCAGATGTGGGTGCATGGGATGCCGTTTGGCAAGTGTCAGATAAAGATGCAGATGGTAATTCTTTACGTGGCGACGTCTTAGTCGAAGATTCTCGCAATTGTTTATTGATTTCCGATAATCGCTTACTCGCCTGTTTAGGGCTCGATGATGTAATCGTGATCGAAACGCCCGACGCCGTATTGGTGACCAACAAAGAAAATACCGTTAATATCAAACGCATCATTACTCGTTTAAAAGATGAGAATTATGCGCAGACGGATAATCACAGAAAGGTCTATCGTCCGTGGGGACACTATGATTCCGTCGATAGCGGAAAGAATTTTCAGGTAAAACGTATTGTGGTAAAACCCGGTGCGAGCCTCTCTATGCAAATGCATCATCATCGGGCAGAGCATTGGATTGTGGTATCTGGCATCGCCAAAGTCACACGTGGCGATGACACAATGACCTTGATTGCAAACGAGTCGACTTATATTCCTTTAGGCGTCAAACACCGCTTAGAGAATCCGGGTGAAATTGATCTGGAAGTGATAGAGGTACAATCCGGCTCGTATCTTGGTGAAGATGACATCGTGCGTTTCGGTGATATTTATGGTCGTATCGAAGTAGGTTCTTAAATTGAAACGGCAATACTGAATGGCAACGTGAGTTAGTCGCCATATCGGTAAAGCTCCGACAAAATCTATACAACATTTACAGAATTCAAGAGCAAAAAATTGAAGCAACTCCTCCTGTCGCTGTGGCGTTTCCGGCACTTTATGCTGTCTTCAATCAAGGCGGAATTCCGTGGTCGTTTTGCGCGCAGTAAACTAGGTGCTTTATGGATGATTCTCAATCCCCTGGCCCAAGCTACTATTTTCGCGATTGTCTTATCCGAAGTGCTAGCGGCGAAGTTGCCGCACGTTGAGAGTAAATCGGCGTACGCAATTTACCTGATGGCTGGCACCGCTGCTTGGGGTTTATTTGCGGAAATAGTCAATCGATGCACGACCGTGTTTATTGATTACTCCAATACACTCAAGAAGATTGCGTTCCCGCGCCTTTGCTTGCCTTTAATTATTGGCGGCAGTGCTTTATTAAATCATTTACTGCTGCTACTGGCGATTCTGGTCGTCTTTCTGTTCTTCGGTCACCCGCCCAACGTAGCATGGTTAGTTTTACCTTTGGGTATGCTACTGATTGTTTTGTTTGCATTCGGCCTTGGCATTATTTTGGGATTATTGAATGTGTTTTCGCGTGACGTCGGCCAAGTATTCACAATCGTTCTGCAGCTCTGGTTTTGGTTAACGCCGGTGGTGTATACCGTGGAGAGTTTGCCGGAACGCTTTGCCTTCATTCACCGTATTAATCCTATGTCTAGCTTGGTCAAAATCTATCAAGACGCTTTACTGCTGGGTCGTTTGCCTCAGTGGGAGAACCTCGTGTTTCCATTGATCGCTGCTGTCGGTCTATTTGGCTTTTCTTTCTGGATATTTCGACGCGCTAGTGCCGATTTGGTGGATGCATTATGAGTGATCGTAAGAACATCGTATTGCAGGTAGCGGGTGTCGGAAAATGCTATCCTAAATTTCGTGGCAATTTTTCCCGACTGCTTAGTTGGATAGGTTTGCAGGTCAAACCCGTCTCTGAATATTGGGCGAATAAGGATATCAATTTTTCTGTCACAACTGGACAGGCGATCGCGATCATTGGTCAGAATGGCGCTGGTAAAAGTACGCTGCTGAAAATGATTACCGGCACGGTACGTCCTACTCTAGGACAGATAGCCGTGAATGGCAGAGTCAGCGCCATGCTGGAGTTGGGGCTTGGCTTCAATCCCGAATTTACTGGCAGGCAAAACGCCTATATGGCGGGCGGCTTGATGGGTTTAAGTAATGCTGAACTAGATACGCTAATGCCAGAAATCGAAGCATTCGCCGAAATTGGTGATTTTTTTGACCAAGCGCTGCGCGTGTACTCTAGCGGCATGCAGGCTAGACTCGCGTTTGCGGTCGCCACTGCGGTACGTCCTGATATTTTAATTGTGGATGAGATTCTGTCAGTGGGGGATAGCTATTTCCAACATCGTAGCTTCGAGCGTATCAGGCAATTCAAAGAACAAGGTACTTCTATTATTCTGGTCACGCATGGCATGGCAGATGTGCGGTCTTTGTGTGATCACGTCATCCTGATAGAAAAAGGCTGCATTTTGAAACAAGGTGCGCCCGATGAGATCGTCGACTTCTACAACGCGCTGATCGCGAAAAAAGAAAATGAGAAAGTAGCGATTGAACAAAAACGCGATGACCAAGGCTGGTTAAAAACGCGTTCTGGTACGGGTGCTGCGCTAGTCAAAAAACTTGTTTTGCAAGACCAAACTAGCTTACAAGAATTGGCGGCTGCGCAGGTAGGTCAAAAAGTGCAATTGTGCTGTGAAGTTGAAATCCACGACGAGATCCCTGAGCTGGTACTTGGCGTGATGTTACGTGACAAACAAGGTAGCATTATTTGGGGTAGCAATACTTGGCATACCAAGCTGGTACAAACCCATTTAAGCAAAGGTGATCGATTAACGTACACGCTGCCATTTGATTGCAACTTAGGACCTGGCTCTTATTCAGTCACGACGGCACTAACACGTGGTCAATCACACCTAGATCAAAACTTCGAATGGTCTGACAATTTATTGGTGTTTGATGTAATCAATGTCGATCAACCTATGTTTATTGGCAGTCATTGGTTTGATACCACATTCGCGGTAAAGCACAACAAAGCCACCAACTAGGATTGGCGCTGCTCAAGTATTTCCTGATACAGGCGCTGATAGTTCTTGGCCATACGCTCCGCAGTAAACATACTTTCATAGCGAAGCGCGGCCTTGATTCCCATTGTACGCGCTTGTTCTGGATGCGCTAACAAATGCTGCATAGCCTGACGTAAGGCGGCGGGATCGCTGGCAGGAACCACTAAGCCAGTTTCTTGGTCGAGATTCACATAGGACGTACCGGTACCAATCTCGCAAGAGATCATCGGTTTACCAAACATCGCGGCTTCCAACAAAGTTATGCCAAACGCTTCTGAGCGCAGATGCGATGGGAAGACCAAGGCGTAACAAAGCTGCAGCAATGCAACTTTATCCAGCTCTGGTAAAGCGCCTAAAAAATGCAAATTGCGCAAACCCAGTTGTTGCGCCTGTTGTTTCAACTCTGCTTCAACTGGTCCGTCACCCAAAATCACTACCGGCATATCGGTACCCGCTACTGCATCTAAGAGCACGTGCAAACCCTTGTAATAACGCAGCATCCCAACAAACAAAAAAAACGGCTGAGGGAAGCGTGTGCGCCAGTTTTGCAATTGCGTTTCGGATGGTTCTGGATAGATACTTTTATCCAGACCATAAGTAATGATTTCAGTCTTATCTTGGTACTTTTCCAAAGTGGTGCTGGTCGCCAAATAATTGGGTGAAGTCGCGACGATTCTATCAACCCTATTTAAAAAACGACTCTTCAAAGGCTGATACAGTTTCAGCAAATACTTCTGACGCACAATATCGGAGTGATAAGTGACCACGCTAGGCTTTTTTATCTGGCAGGCAAAATGTGCCAGATCCATGAAGGGCCAAGGAAAATGATAATGCACAATATCAGCTTCGCTTGCTAACTGTTTAAAACGACTCAAGGAGGACCAAGAGAAGCCGGTAGAGGCGATTTCTACATCAAGTGCTGCACGATGGACCTTATGTCCTTCAAACTCGATTTCCAAGTTTTGGATATCACGGGTTAAGGTCAATACTTCGGCATCAATACCGAGCTTGGCACTGCCGTTCACCATTTGCCGGATAACCTGTTCGACACCACCAAAACTATCGGGGTAATAAGTGCGGTAAAAATGTAGGATTTTCATTTGACCTTGATTCCTACTTAAGCTCGACGGTACGCTTGCTTAACCTGACGATATGCATTTGCTGTGTTGTGCACACATGCATCCCAAGTCAACTCGGCAGCTCTTTGCAAGCCTGCTTGTTTTGCAATAAGGCGCCAAGCTTCATCCTCCAGACCCCGCTGTAAGTTGACACGTATTGACGACACATCTGCCGGCTCAACTAAGAGTGCTGCGCCGCCCGCCACTTCTGGCATCGACGAACAGTTTGAGGTTAAGACAGGCACCCCACTCGCCATCGCCTCAGCAATCGGTAAGCCAAAACCTTCATACCACGATGGGTAGGCAAACAGGCGACACCCTGCGTACAAAAATGGTAGCCAATGTTGGTCGACAAAACCTAAATAATGCAACCAGCCTTCGCTTTGCGCCCGTGCAATATCAGTGTGAATAGCGTCACTTTGCCAACCACCACCTCCTGCCAAAACCAAAGGATAGCGAGCACGTAGTGGCAGCGGCAATTCGCGATAAGCAGCTAATAAATTCGTTAAATTCTTGCGTGGCTCAATGGTGGACACGAAGAGACAATAAGTATCAGCTTGCAGACCAAACTGTTGCAATACAGGCTTTAATTCCTCATGCGAGCGTGGGTGAAACTCTTGGCCAACGCCCAGCAATACGGTGCGCACTTGTTCAGGTGACACGTTAAACTCTTGCAAGACTTCAAGCCGAATGGCTTCCGAATCTGTCAATATTAAATTGGCGCGCTGTATCGACGCAGGAATCGCTTCAAGCATCCGCTCTACTCTGGCTTTTGGATGCCATTGTGGGTAGCGATAAATCGACAAATCATGCACCGTTAGCACGGTAGGTAAATGCGTTTTCGGTACAAAATAATTAGGGCCGTGAAAGATAGCATCACTTACTCGGTTCAAACGATTTGCTGCAAGCATAGGCATAATTTTGCCGTAGGCATTCGCGACCAAAGAAAGACGCCCCGCTTGCCGGCGAACACTACTCAGTATGCTTTGAACGCTGTTTGGAAGACGTCTGCTAGGCAATGTTCCTGCGACTTCTTGAGTGGCAGTCGAAGAATTTTGATTCGACAGGCTCAGATCAGGCAAGGCTTTCCAATATCCGTCCGCCATAAAACGCACTGAATCGATGTCTGCATGCTGCGGCAAGCGCGTCGCCAACTCCCACGCGTAACGACCAATTCCTGCCAGCGGTGGCTGTATTGCTTCAATAGCGAGGATGAGATTCAATCGAGTGCCTCTAGCACGTGGCTAGGTAGATTTTGCATTTGCATCGGCGATATCGACGACTTCAATTTTACCTCTAGCATCCAGGCTAAAGTTTCCTGCAAAGAAATCGCTGCCGGGGCACCAATTGCCCTTAGCAGTTTGCGTGGATCGCCGACCAATTTACGCACCTCATTAGCACGCACAAATGCGGGATTCACTTTTACTTCAATTTGGTAGCCCGCCAATTGCTCTGCCATAGCAATCACTTCACGCAGCGTGTAGGGTCGGCCAGAACAAATATTAAAAGTCTCACCAACGGGTGCCAATTGCAATAACTGGCGATAGGCACTAGCGATAGTGCGCACATCGGAAAAATCACGGGCAACATCTAAATTGCCTAATTCAATGCACTGAGCACGACGCTTAAAATGACTCACGATTTTTGGCAGCAAGAAATGCTCCGCCTGCCCAACACCGGTATAGTTAAAAGGCCGGGTGATGAAAATCGGCAATTTATCCATCCACAGGCGAGCCACATGTTCTACTGTCAACTTACTGATAGCGTAGTCATTAGCAGGTAATGCAGGCTCTGTTTCTGCGATTACTTCGGAACGTGAATTACCATAAACATTCGCGCTACTGGCGATCAAAATGGACTGTGGCTTATACGCAGTTTTTGCCAAGGCTTCCAGCAAATTGCGAGTCCCCATAATATTAATGCGATAAATATCGTCGACATTGCCATGGCCCACAAACGAAATCGCCGCCAGATGGGCGACGATGTCCGGCTTTACCTCGTCAACAAGCTCTTGCAGCGCCTGAGCATCACAAAGATCAACGTAAAAAACGTTTTCACCCAAGGCTTCGTTGCCAAAAGCTGTACCAAACACTTGGTACCCGCTCGCCTCCAACTCGCGAGCTAAATATTCGCCCGTAAAGCCACGAAGTCCAGTAATGAGAGCGCGAGGGCGCTGTTTAGAACGAGTGTCCATGCGTATTCCGCTGTATGTCTGCCTGTACCATCATCTGGCATAATTGTTCCAACGTGGTCTTTGGTTCCCAGCCTAAAACATCTTTTGCTTTTTGCGGGTTACCAATCAAAAGTTCAACCTCAGCTGGGCGATAAAATTTTGGATTTACTTTCACAACGATTTTATTCGTTGCCTTGCAGCGTGCGATTTCCTGCTCCGCCTGCCCTTCCCACAACAATTCGATATCTGCCGCTTTGAAAGCCATCGTCACGAAATCGCGTACGGTCTCAGTGCGATTTGTTGCCAATACAAAGGTATCAGCCACGTCAGCTTGCAGCATACGCCACATACCTTCTACATATTCTTTAGCGAAGCCCCAATCACGCTTCGCATCCATATTGCCCAGTTCGAGGCAATCTAATTTACCTAGCTTGATTTTTGCCACTGAGTCAGTGATTTTACGAGTAACAAACTCGCGGCCACGCAACGGAGATTCATGATTAAACAAGATGCCACTGCAAGCAAAAATACCATAGGACTCACGATAATTAATCGTCATCCAGTGCGCATAAAGTTTGGCTACACCGTACGGACTACGTGGATAAAACGGCGTGGACTCAATCTGTGGAACAGCTTGCACTTTACCGAACATTTCAGAAGTGGAGGCTTGATAAAATCGAATCTTAGGATTAACCACACGAATCGCTTCTAACAAATTTAAAGCACCTAATCCGGTAATTTCAGTCGTAGTCACTGGCTGTTCAAAAGAAACACCGACAAAGCTTTGTGCTGCCAGGTTATAAACTTCACTTACCTCAGAAGACTTGATCAATCTGATGCTAGAAGATAAATCCGTCAAATCGTATTCGACTAAATGCAAATGTGGGTGATTCTCAATCCCCAACTCTTCAATTCGCCAAAAATTCACGGAACTGGTACGGCGATAAGTGCCGTAGACGGTGTAGCCTTTTTCAAGCAACAACTGCGCTAGGTAAGCGCCATCTTGCCCAGTAATACCAGTAACCAATGCTTTCTTATTCATTCAACAAAACCTTTCGCATCAGCGAATATCGCTATTTTATTAACTATGTGCTTATTCGCTTAAAGTAACATGCTTTCATGCTACAGGAATAGAATCTGTGACGTACATCACAACCGTATAGTATACCGCGCCTCAGAGTGTAATGTCATAAAATCTTGTCATCTAATTGTAGAAGTTTTGCCCCAATTTATGACCGAATTTACAATTTGTTAGCACTCTTGAACCTCTTACCTCCCCCCATTTTTTTCAAAGTGGTATCAGAACGCGCCATAACGCTCGCGATAAGCAGCAACAGCGTCCTTGTATTGTGCCAAGCTAGCATCGGCATTTTCAGCGCTTAAACAACTGAATAAATCATTTAAATTAGCGATAGCAATCACCGGAATCCCGTAGGCCAAACTGACTTCTTGCACGGCAGACTGCGCAGAGAGTGCATCATCCTTTCCAACCCGCTCCATACGATCTAGCGCTATCAATACCGCACACGGCATGGCGCCCGCAGCACGTATCAGCTCAACAGATTCACGCACCGACGTTCCCGCAGAGATGACGTCGTCAACAATCACGATACGACCAGCTAACTTAGCACCAACGATGGTACCACCTTCGCCATGATCTTTTGCTTCTTTGCGATTATAGGCAAATGGAACATTGTGTCCCTTATTTGCCAATGACACTGCCGTCGCGGATGCTAGCGTAATGCCTTTATAAGCAGGGCCAAACAACATATCAAATTCAATCCCGGACTTCAGTAAAGTCTGTGCATAAAAATCTGCAATTTTGCCTAAATTTTTTCCGTCATTAAACAGACCCGCGTTAAAAAAATATGGCGATTTACGCCCTGCTTTGGTGAGAAATTCACCAAAGCGAATGACTTCTGCGTCGACCGCAAAGCGAATAAATTCATGGGTTAATTCGGACATAGTATCTTCCTCTTGCTCAGACTCTGAGCGTCTATAGTTAAGTGCGCAATTGATTCATCATTTGATTCATCAATTGCTGTATTAGGTCGCTATCGCGACCCGTGAAATGCAAAGCATGCGCATCAGAAATCGTATCAAAAACCACGCGCACACCGGCTTGTTCTGTCAGGCTCGCAAGCTTAGTTTCATCGAAAATCTCATGCTGCCCTACGAACAAATAGTCACCCGCTTGGAAATGTACTAGATCATCACTGACAGGCGCATCTCGTAATGCAAAATTACGCCATGCCCAACGACGTGCATAGCGCAATCCCAAAGGGCTAGTTTTTACAAATTCAATACGCCCAGCGTCGAGCTGGCACAACACGGACTCCACAAGCGAACGTGCTTCTGTAGATAAATTCTGTTCTATCGAATCAGCATTTGTATCAGCCACTAATAGATGGATCACCGGGGCTCGAGCGATCGTTTTATTGTGCGCTAATGCCTGTGCTGTGATTCGCCAATCTTGTTCTGATACTGACGTCGTTTCAATTGCAGCAATCTGTCTCAATGTTTGATGCATCAAGGCATTTGCCACACTTTGTGACTGATGCTCTATCGCATCCCTATACGCTAAAGCGATACGCGCTGGATCTCGTGACTGTGCAATGTAAGCATGCGCTTGAGCACCTAAGCGTTCCCTCATTTCTGGATCACCAAACATTTGCTCCAAGGCTGTTTGCAAAGCGGTCAATGAAAATTGATCCTCAAGTCCATACGCGACATCCTCGCGCAACTCAGCCATTGCGCCATTACGATTAATGATCAGAGGCAGTCCGTAGGCCATGCAATCAACCACCGTTCCAGACGACTCTCCCCGTGATTGCGTACGCAACTGCACTGCGAGATCGGCCGCTTGCAAGTAGGTGCGATACAAATCTAGATCTGCGTAACCGGTAATCTTAATGCGGTCTTGCGCAGGGCTATCATTGAGCATAGCGCCCAACTCCGCGCCATACGAACCGCTATCGTTTTGTCCAACGAACACAAGGTGACAGTTTTCAGCATGCGCCAGCGTACTGGCATCCCAAGCTTGCATCAACTCTTGGTTTAACTTGGTCGGGCCCAACATACCAAAAGCGCACACTAAGAATGCGTCCTGATCCAAGCCTAACAGAGTCCGTGCTTCAGCCTTATTCTGACGATGCGGCAAGCGCCTAAGATGCGGCACGACTTGCCATTGACTCGCTGGCTCCGCCCCTATCCATTGTGTCGCCAATGTCTTGGAATAGTTAGAATGCACAATGACACCGTCGGCGCGTAAGGTTAACGCAGGACTGCATGGATATCGACGAATCAAATCAAGATGTGACTCAGCAGCGCGCTGCGCTAGTATCGCAGGATAGGCATGCGCCTCGTACATCAACTTAGTCCACAAGCCTGGTGCGATATCATTAAGGTCGACATAGGCAAGCGAATCTCCTAAGAAAAAATCGTGTAATACGATAGTCCCGGGGAATCGATCAAACAGGGCATACATGTACAAATGCGCAGGCGAATTTCCAAAGTGGTAAAGCACTCGATCAAATTTTGCGCGATTCTGTGCAAACCAATCCGCATCTTTGATTTGGAAACCTGCTCTCAACCAATTATCAGCAACATTGTCCTGACTTGCGATCAAAGTCATTTCGTAATGTTCCGCAAGTGCAGGGATTAACTCAGCGCTGTAATCGGCAATGCCAGAGGCGATTGCTGGCAATGGTGAAATATAGGCACAACGTGGCTTTTGAGTGCTAACGGGTGCTGATAAAAACGGCTGCTTATCCAGCAAACTGGTGCGCTTCATCTTGTCTGTTTGGGCATAAACTTGTTCAAAAGCAGCGATTGCTTTTTTACCTGATGCATCCCACGAAAATTGCCGCGCTTGTTGCAAACCATGTTCGCGCAAAAATCCAGCGAATTGCGTATCGCTTAGGACCTGCGTCATTTTGCCGGTAATCGCTTCAATGCTACGCGGATCAAACAAGGCATCTTGACAGCCGAGTACTTCAGGCAAGCTGCTTGTGTTAGCAGCAATTACTGGCACACCGCAAGACATCGCTTCTAATGCTGGCAGACCAAAGCCTTCATGCCAGGAAGGGAACACAAATAATTTGCATTCCTGATAGAGCAAAGGCAAATCATGATCTGGCACAAAACCCGTCAATACCAAATCCTGCTCAGCTAAACCATACCTGGCGGCTAATGCCAGTAAACGTTCACGATCATGTGCCTGCACACTACAAACTATGGCGAGTTGATGTTGTTGCCGCAAGTGACCTGGCAAGGCGGCATACGCTTCGATCAATCCATCGATATTTTTACGCAAATCGATGCCGCCGGTGTACATCACATAGGGTTTCAATAAACCATAGCGTTGGCGCAACGCCAGCATACTTTCATCACTGGCACTTCTTACTGTAAATTGCGGGTCGACTGCCGAAGAAATATTGACGACCTTCTCTGGGGACAACTCCAAATAATCGATGCCCTCTTGGCGCGTTGCCTCTGAAATCGCCAGCAACAAATCAGCGCGCTTTGCACTAATTAATTTTCGATAGTACCAATCCTGCTGCGCCTCAGTTGTCAGATATTGTTTTTTATAGACCAGAGGAATGAGGTCATACAAGGTCACTGCGCTAGGTAGCGCATTGCCGTTGGCAGCAATACTACCGACTGCGTTATCGCCAGAGCCTTCAAATAAACTGGTGACATGTACCATGTCTGGCCGCAACTCCGCGAGCGCTTGCTCACGAACTAATTCAGCGGTACGACATCGCCAATGATTTTCCGGCAGTAGCTCGGCAACGGGTTGCGCTGCCTGCCAAACATGAATTTTTTCAGGGGGAAGATACGCCGCAAAAGTACGTTGTAAATCGGCAATCGTTTCTGGGAATAAACCACTCAATAACAAACGACAGTCGTGATCCTTAGCATTTTCCAACATCGCTTTTGCCAGCGACAAGGAATAGCGCCCAATGCCCCTGTGCCGACTACCAGTCGATTGACAAGCCTGTAAATCAATGACGATGCGCATCTTCTTTTTTTTCTTGTTTTGTAAGTAAATTCAATTCAGACAATATATTCAAGGCATCACGACTCATATCAGGGTCGATAATCACGAAGGGAACCGCGTCATCCTCGGGCAAACTCAAATGGTCAGACACAACCGGTTCGTTGGGTCTATAAAGGAGTTGCTGGATTTTACGAAAAAGACCACTAGTCGCCCTCAATGGTGCCGTAATCTTCCATGAAGTGCTGGCATACACTGCATCTAGCTGGTCGCGTAATTGCTCTTCCGTCATTTCGTTTATCAATTTCGTTTATCAACCGGATTTTTGTAATACCTGTAAGTATAAACCATGCCTGTCTCAAACCCAATTCAAGAACAAGTCGCTGCCCTTCTGTTATCCTAGAGATCTTGTTTTCTATTCGCTTTCAAGAATTTTTACCTACTCAATTAAACAATGACAAAAATCATCTCCGCCAATCTGAATGGCATACGCTCCGCGTCAAAAAAAGGCTTTTTTGACTGGATGAAAAAAGAAGCACCCGATTTTCTCTGCGTGCAGGAGTTAAAAGCACAGCAAGACGATATGACTGAAGATTTCTTGCGGCCACATGGCTATCATGGGCATTTTCATTATGCCGAAAAGAAAGGCTACTCTGGTGCTGGCGTGTACAGTAAACAAAAACCGGATGCGGTTCATATCGGTTTTGGCAGCACGGAGTTTGATGCGGAAGGTCGTTACGTGCGTTGTGACTTTGGCGATCTGTCCATCATTTCTGTATATTGTCCCTCTGGCTCATCTTCACCGGAACGGCAGGAAGCGAAATTCCGCTTTATGGCAGAATTTGCGCCGCATTTAAAAAGCTTAATCGATGCGGGCAGAGAGTTAGTCATCTGCGGCGACTGGAATATCGCCCATAAAGAAATCGATTTAAAAAATTGGAAGAGTAATCAAAAAAATTCCGGCTTCTTGCCGGAAGAACGTGCCTGGATGACGCATTTGTTTGAAGAAATGGGCTGGGTCGACGTGTATCGCCGTCTGCACCCTGACACCACAGCTGAAGCGTATACTTGGTGGAGCAATCGGGGTCAGGCGTGGGCGAACAATGTAGGTTGGCGTATCGACTATCACGTAGCGACGCCGGGTATCGCGGCCAAAGCAAAGGCCGCTGCGATTTATAAGGATGAACGTTTTAGTGATCACTCGCCTCTGATCATCAACTATTGATCACTGGTTACTATCAATCCCTTACTTGACGAAAAAAAGCCGCATGCGAAGATGATCAAGCGGCTTTTCTATTTCTTCAAAAATCTGAATTGACCTTAATTCGCCACATCAGGGATAGACTTCACATTGCTACGATAAGGCGGTAAACCCTCAATCGTAGTGCTCATCGCCTTGGCGTAAAGCGGCATTACTTCTGGAAAATGTTTGCGAATTTCATCAATCCTGTCGGTACCGGCCGGATGCGTTGAGAGCCATTTGGGTGGCGCTTTTTTGTTCACAATACCCATTTTTTGCCAAAGTACGACACCAGCACGAGGATCGTATCCAGCGCGGGCAGCGATATCGAGACCGACGATATCGGCTTCGGTCTCATCATCGCGAGAGAATTTCAACATCATCACGTTTGCTCCTGCGCCGCCTAGCCCCGCCACGGTTTGACCGTTATAACCCTTGTATTCGGCGAATAGCGCAGCCCCTTTTACTAGTAAATTGGTCGCCATCGATTTACCAGCACGCTCAGCGCCATGTTCGCGCAGTGCGTGGGCAATTTCATGGCCCATCACAATCGCAACTTCATCGTCAGTCAGTTTTAAGGTGTCGAGTATGCCTGTATAAAAAGCGATTTTACCGCCGGGCATACAGTAGGCATTTATCTGCGTTGAGCCTAACAAATTTACTTCCCACTTCCATTCTGCGGCGCGATCATTCCACGGCAAGGCGAAGGGAATCAATTTTTTTGCAATCGCACGCAAACGGATGACTTGTGGGTGATTGTCTGGCGCTAATGCGCGTTTTTGCTCGGCTTCTTTCATGGTCTGCACATATTGCGCAGCCGCCTGTTGATCTAAGGCGCCACCAAGGTTGCCAAGTTTGCGCATCATCGACATCTTACCGACTTTCACACCATCTTGCGGCTCATGGTCCTGCGCTAGTGCAGTGACGGGGAATACAAAAGCGCTTGCAATCGACAAAACAATCAAAGATTTTTTCATGATGACATTGTTCTCCATTTTCATGCCCAGAATGGTAGCAGAACTTGCATTTTTCAATTGCAAAAGATTGCTAACGCTACTTTATGGAAACATTTAATTAGCCGTGCTTGTTGTTTCAGAAGATTTCACCTGATCACCATTCCAAGGCGCGACTTTAAATAAAAGTAACATACCAGGAATCGCCAAAGCAAAACAAATCAGGAAGAAGTTAAACCATCCGGTGCTGGCAACAATAAACCCGATCAGCGCCGTGGTAAACGTGCGCGGAACAGCGGCTAGGCTGGTGAACAAGGCAAATTGCGTGGCGGTATAGCGTGGATCGGTGGCACGAGCTATATAAGCCACGAAAGCAGCAGTTCCCAGGCCAACGCCAAAAGCTTCAGTTGCAAGTACTACACCTAACATGATGGGATCAGGACCGAGTTTCGCTAATAGCGCGAATCCCAAAATACTCAGGGCTTGCGGCACACCAAATATCCAGAGTGCGCGATTAATTCCAAGCTTGATCATCCAAACGCCACCTACCACACCGCCGGCGATGCTGCCCCAAAACAAAGTGAGCTTTGCAATAGTGCCGATCTGAGAAAGCTGAAATCCCAAATCCAGAAAAAACTTGGTCGCGAGCGTTGCCGCCATGGTATCGCCGATACGATATAAAAAGATAAAAGCTAAAATCCAAAATGCGTGCAACCAACCGGCGCGTGTCACAAATTCTCGGAAAGGCAAAACGACGGCTTCTTTTAAGTCTTTCGGCGGCACACCATAAGATTTAGGTTCTTGCACTAACAAAGTACAGAACAGACCTGGTAACATGAACGCGGCGGTAATCCAGAATACCCAGGTCCAGGAAATCATGTCCGCCAATATCAAGGACAAGGCGCCCGGCACAAGGCCCGCTACCTTATAGGCGTTCACCTTGACGGCGGCACCCAAACCTTGTTCGTTATCGTCGAGAATTTCACGGCTAAAGGCATCAATAACAATATCCTGACTTGCAGAGAAAAACGCCACCGCAATTGCCAGCGGAATCACCCATGAAAACTGCGCGATAGGATCAAGCATTCCCATCGCGCCGACACACAAGAACAAGGCGACCTGGGTAAACGCCATCCAACCACGGCGCCGACCAAGCGAGCCAAAGCTAAATCTGTCCATCAAAGGCGACCAGACGAATTTCCACGGATAGGGAAACATCACCAGCGTAAACAAGCCCAGCTTTTTGATATCGATACCCGACTTCGCTAACCAGGCTTGCACTAGATTGATCAGAATAAAAAGTGGCAGGCCGGAACTAAAACCGAGAAAGACCAAAATCAACATACGCTTATTGAAATAGGTCTGCCACTTATTCACGGCGAGTGCGGTCTGTTTTTGATTGGGCTTCTGATCTTGATCGCTCATATCTTAAGTTCTCTTCTTGAGACGGAAAACCGCAAGACTACCACGCAAATTAGGCAGCCAGTGTATCTGTTTACCTTCATGCAGCGCGACACATTCCATCACTTCCAAACCGACGTCATCGGCCAGATCGGCGAAATCATAAATCGTTGCGCAGCGCACATTAGGCGTGTCGTACCATTCAAACGGTAGTGACTTAGACACCGGCATTTTCCCTTGCAAGAGAGCCGTGCGATGCGGCCAATAACCGAAGTTCGGAAAAGACACGATGGCCTCATTGCCGACGCGAGCGATATCACGCAATAGCGGTTCTACATGCTTCATCATTTGTAGCGAAGATAAACATAAGACCGTATCAAAGGCATGCTCACCAAACATACTCAAGCCATTTTCCATGTCTTGCTGAATCACATTAATGCCGCGCTTTGTACATTCCAAGACTTTGTCATCCGCAATTTCGATGCCGTATCCACTGCAACGCTTATCAGTCCTCAAGTAATCGAGCATCACGCCATCACCGCAACCGACATCAAGGACGTGCGAACCAGGTTTAATCCAATCAGCAATAAAGGCGAGATCGGGACGGTGCAGTTTTAATTCTTGAACATTCATGCGAGCTCCTGCGCAATACGATTGTAATAAGCCGCCACAAAATTGAGGTAACGCGCATCATCCAATAGGAAGGCATCGTGTCCATGCGGCGCGTCGATCTCAGCGTAACTCACCGTACGTTTGTTATCGACTAGCGCTTTGACGATTTCGCGGCTACGCTCCGGTGAGAAACGCCAGTCAGTCGTAAACGAAGCGAGCAAGAATTGCGCTTTCGTACCGGCCAAGGCTTTACTTAAATCGCCGCCATGCTCACGCGCCGGATCAAAATAATCGAGCGCCTTGGTAATCAACAAATAAGTATTCGCATCGAAGTAATCAGAGAATTTATCGCCTTGGTAACGCAGATAGGATTCGATTTCAAATTCGACGCCATAACCAAACTGATAGTCAGCAGTTTTCAGCTCTCGTCCAAATTTTTCGGCCATATCGTCGTTCGACAAATAGGTAATGTGACCTATCATACGCGCCACACGCAGACCATTTTTGGGCACGACTTTGTGCGCATAAAAATCGCCGCCATGAAAATCAGGGTCAGTCAGAATTGCTTGCCGCGCGACGTCATTAAACGCAATGTTCTGAGTTGAAAGTTTGGGTGTTGAAGCAATCACCACGCAATGACGCAGGCGCTCAGGAAACAAAATACTCCACGCCAATGCTTGCATGCCACCGAGCGAGCCTCCCATCACGGCGGCAAATTGGGCGATACCCATTTCATCGGCAACCCGCGCCTGGGCTCGTACCCAGTCTTCTACCGTAACGACCGGAAAATCCGCGCCGTATTGTTTTCCCGTCGCTGGATTGATATGCATAGGCCCCGTAGAGCCGAAACATGAGCCTAAATTATTGATGCCAATGACGAAAAATTTATTCGTGTCTAAAGGTTTCCCCGGTCCGACCATGTTATCCCACCAACCTATATTTTTTGGCTGGTCGGCATAATAACCGGCGACATGGTGTGAGGCATTTAAAGCGTGACACACCAAAACTGCATTCGATTTGTCGGCATTTAAGGTGCCATAAGTTTCCACCATCAAGGTGTAATCGGCGATGCTGGCGCCGCTTTGCAAGGGCAAAGGATCACTGAAGCGATACGCTTGTGGCGTGACGATTCCAACGGATGACATAGGTTTTTCCCTTGAGACCAAAAGGCCTCACTTTAAAAAATCTTGGGACTTACGCAAAATTGAGCTGACTAGGCACGGAGCCGAAGACAGTACATTTGTACGGCGAGGCAAACGAAACGACGTCAGCGTCTGTTTTGCGTAAGTTCTAATTTAAAAAGGGGCTAAAAGAGGGGCTGAATGAGGAAAGTGGTACTGCGGCATTCAAGCTCGCTTTAGCCGTATTTATTTGTTTAAACATTTTTTCAAACATTCAAACCGCGCCCGCAAGCTGATTTCAAATCGGCGCAATGTGTGAAGGATAGCGAAGTCTGCGGCTGTCGTCAAATACGATTTATTGATCAAAAAGTATGCAACGACTTCGTCGCCCTACTATTTTGCTTGTATCCGCTAGATTTACGATTTACACATTCAGAGCTAGATTTGCCATGACAATTTAGCAAATAACTCCGCTTGCTTGCGCTTGGCAACGAAACCTGGAGTTTCGGATTTGGTCATGGTCCAGCCTAAATAAGTCGCAGTGCCGACACCCGCTCGATGGGTGTACACCACGGAATTCACATTCCGGCTACTCTCGGATGCTACCGCAATTGAGTACAAATCAGGATTGCGCGTGGTACGGGCATCTTGGATGATGACTCGCAAAGTGTCTTTCGAACTCAGATGAATAATGCTATTAATCTGCATAGCTGTTTCCAAGTACGCACGTTCACCACTGCGCGTTTTTTCTTCATTAATCCAGCTGCTGGCAAAGCTAGGTTCGAGTTCCAAACGATCTATCGGGCGCAATTTTGCGCTCATAGAATAAGAACCGCCACGACCAAGACGATTCGCCAAAATATCGATCACGTCACCAAACGACATATCAAACGCTACACGCGCAATCGCTTTACCCGGGCTGGCAGCGAAGCCAGTTGCTATACGCGCCAAAGAAAATAAATCACCGTTTTGGTTCACACGATTCTTCACAGTGGGACTAATATTTAAATAGGCTGAACTATCATAGGGTCCAGCAATACGCACACCCGGAGTGAGACTCTTAGCCATTAAATTGCCATCGCTGTCCAATTTGTATTCGCCTGATACATACACATTTAATTCATTCAAGGCACCGACGCGACCAAATTTTTTGGTCAGATCCGTGTTGATACTACGAAATCCAACTTGGGAAAAAAATCCATTGTCCGCTCGAAAGTCTTTACTCAAATCACGCAAGCTAGCCGACACACCCCATTGATCATTACCACGCGACCAGTCAAAATACGCCGCGTGCCCATTCGTAGTAGCGCCACGTATCAAATTCCCGTTGACGTCCATTTGCGCATTGCTTGAGCTCATCAATAACTGCCCACGCATCAATTGATTATGATCCATTTGCCAGACAAAGTCGGGACCCGCAACACGGTTATAGCCCTTCTCATCGGCATAAGTCCGGTCGGTCGCGACAGCACCTACTGAAAGCGATCCCATCCTAAAATTAGCACGCGCATCGGTTGCCATCGAGGCGACAGGACTGGTTGCATAGGCGGTGTAATAGGTATGTGGCACCAGCACCAGTCCCCCCGGAGCATCACGCGCTGTCAGGATACTAAAATCTTTATCCGCGTCACGTTGGGTATATCGTAGACCCGCATCAGGATCGGCAATACTGCGCGTACTAATTGCATTAAAGGGTGTGCGAAAAATATCAGCGCCTTCCAAGAAGAATGGGCGCTTTTCCTGCACGAAAATACTAAAACGTGTGTTGCCAGATAACTGCGGTGAATCCAATTCAATTTGAGAAAAATCTGGATTGATCGTAGCGTCTATCGTGGTCGAAGAATTCGGCCGAAACTTCATATCCAAACTTATATCATTTGAACGGGCAGTTTTCGTCGACTTACCCGCCTGCTCGTCAGTCGAGCGGCGCATCACCAACTGTGGCGTAGCATTCCAATTCACTCCCGATGGCAATTCCTGCATCCCAGCAATCTCATCGGAAAAGCATAAATTGCAACTGGTAGCACGAGTCACTGCGCCGCTATACATGCGATATCGCTGATCACGTGTCATATTCCGCATCACCAGTAAGCTCCAAGGTGTCGTGGAATGTTTGTCATAAGCAATCGAGGCAAACGGAATTTTGTATTCCGCACTCCATCCACCATCGAAGCGAGCGGTGGCGACTGAGAATTCGTAATCTGGCGCTGTGTCATCACCACTGGTATCACTATAGATACCATCCATCACCGTGCCCCTGGCGTTGACATAGAAAACTTGTGCTGCTTTATGACCGCCACTTGGATCAATGAACAAGCCAAAGAAATCCTGATCAATACTCACTTTATCCCTACGCGAGAATGAGTCACGAATTTGGCTTGGGTCGGAATCAAAACCTTTTACACCCACATACAAAAAGCGATGATCGTACAGCACGCGCACTTCGGTACGCTCATGCGCCAAGGCTTTATCAAAAGGCTGTGTCTGATAAAAGCGATCAAATACCTCAGCACCTTGCCACTGCTTTTCATCTAGTTTGCCATCAAGTTTAATGTTGTTTGTTTCGGAGTCTAAGCGGAGTGCCTTAAATTGCGCTTGTGCTGGAGAGATTGCCAACAAGAACAGGGCACACAAAGCAAACAGAGATTTCTTCATGATGTCAGGTAATGAGATTTTGATCGTTAATGAGTAGTTGTCGAAATTCTCAATATTAGCAAAACAGATACCCTGTTCATCATGGTGTGATGTCAGCATTACGGAAGGGAAATAGTACGGCCAGAGAGGAGCAACAAAACTGCGGGCTTAGAGTAATATATTTAATATATAGTTCAAAAAAAAAACTGCCCGAAGGCAGTTTTTTTTAAGTTTGCTAATTTAAGCAAATTAGAATGCGTGATTTACACCCAATGCGAAACGAGCTGCAGAACGGTTGTTAGCGCCGATGATAATGCCAATGTCAGTATCTTTAGCCAATGCAGAACCTGCTTTTGCATATGTGAAAGAAGTGTAAGCAGCAGTACGCTTGCTGAAAGCGTATTTGCCCAATACCACGAATGTATCTACTTTACCTTTTACGTCACCAGAGCGACGTGTGCCATAGTAGCCAGTTGTCAAAGTCGTTGCAGGTGCAACAGCGAAATCAGCACCTACGCCAAAAACACCAACATTACGAGTTGTTGTGTTAACTTCGTTTTCTGCGTAAGTTACTTTCAATGTTACATCTTCGTTCACAACGAACTTAGCACCACCTGTGTAAGCGCGCAAAGTAGAATTGTTTGCAGCGTCTTTCAATTGTGAGTATGAGAATACTGCTGTCAAACCACCTTCAGAGAACGCTGCTGATGCGCCCATGTAGCTGCTTGCTTGTGTATCGCCAGCTTTTTCGCCGAAACCATACATACCGCTAAATACGATGCCACCCAATACGCTTGGTGCTGTGTATTTGATAGAATTATTTTGACGAGCTGCAGAAGATGCACCGTTACTTGCGCCATGCGTACCATACAAACTTGTACCATTCATTGCACCAAAAAAGATATTTGGATTAGTGCTTGAATATGAACCACCGATAGGATCAACCTGCACCAAAGTATCGTAAGCCAAGTTAGTTTGACGACCTGCGTTCAATGCACCCATTGTGGAGCTAGACAGACCGACAATTGCGGTACGGTCAAACAAATTACCAGCAGTGCCAGTGTCAATGTTCAATGAACTTTCCAAATTGAAGTTTGCTTTCAAGCCATTACCCAGATCTTCACTACCTTTAAAGCCCCAGCGAGATGAGCTCAAGCCACTAACGTCCATAGACATTTTTTTGCCGCCAGCTGTAGTTTGGTTTGACACGTAAGTCGTATTAACGTCAACTACACCGTACAAAACAACGGAAGATTGAGCGGATGCAACAGATGCGAATGCACCCAATACTGCGAAAGCGATAAGTGATTTTTTCATTGAAAAATTCTCCAAAGGTTAATAAATTTCTTTAATAGACAGTGTTGTAAATTGATTATCTGTCATAAATTTTGTCTCTTGGTGCCGCCACGCAAAAAAGTACGCGCGGATGCTTTTTGCCTCGTATACTAAGTGGCATTGGAACAAATAACACTCTTTTGGGCAAATTGAATCACGCTATTATAAGACATATTTCCGATTTATGTGGCATTGCAACAACATTGCTCAATTAAAGCACGAAAAAATAGCAACAAAATCAATTTTTCTGTTAACGCAAAATTTGAGCGCAATCAAGGTTTTCGCCTCATGGGCGCTTACAATACGCTTTTTTCACAGGCTTCCGAAAAATTATGTTTAGTAAAAATTTCGATCATTTTTTGATTAATTTTGACCGCTCGCTCCGGGTTGTTTCTGGACACGCGAAAGCCTCTCGCACGACTCCCGGCAATACTTGCGCCGAGAACAGCTTGTCAGAATCTGAACAAAAACATAGTGCAGGACTAATGCGAGTCAATCACGTCGGTGAGGTGTGCGCACAAGCGCTGTACGACTCTCAAGCAGTGTTTTCGAAATCGAACGAAGTGCGTCAGCAATTTGCGCGATCTGCCATAGAAGAAGAAGATCATCTGGCATGGACGGCAGAACGCCTGCAGCAACTCAATTCACATACCAGTGTGCTTAATCCGTTATGGTACGTCGGCGCTTATGCTTGCGGTCTGGTAGCAGGGCGTTGCGGCGATGCGATCAGCCTTGGCTTTGTAGTGGAAACGGAAAAGCAAGTGGAAGCGCATCTCGCCAGCCACTTACAAGCATTACCAACGACAGATGAGAAATCACGAGCGATCGTCGAGCAAATGCGCGTCGATGAGATTGAACACGGTACCGCTGCTCAAAATTTAGGTGCCAGCGACTTACCCGCGCCAGTCAAGGCGCTGATGCGCGGTATGGCCAAGCTGATGACCACGACCGCATATCATGTCTAATATTCAATATCTAATATTTAACGTCTAATTTCTAAAATTAAGTCCGGTCTAATTTGGCGATACTCAGATCGAGCAATTTCATACCAAATTTGCCAAAATTAATATGAGCGCGGGCGTTAGTTCCGCTGCCTTCAATATTCACGATCACACCTTCGCCAAACTTGGCGTGCGCGACGTTTTCACCTATGCGCCAAGCGTTTCCGCTACTGACCTGGTTTTTGTTAAAATTCTGTGCAATGGCGTTGGCGCCGGATTCTGGAGCCTCGTCCCAAGCCGATTTTGGACGCGCAAACCAGCTTGGCTGAATCTTAGGCGACAACCATTTCAAGGACTCTTCCGGCATCTCTTCAAAAAAGCGCGAACGCAGGTTGTAACGCGTCTGTCCATGCAGCATACGCGTCTGTGAAAAGGTCATATACAAACGTTGCCGAGCACGTGTGATCGCCACATACATCAGACGGCGTTCTTCCTCTACACCCGACTCTTCCTGGCTACTATTTTCGTGCGGGAACAAACCTTCTTCCAAACCGCCGATGAACACCGCATCAAACTCCAAGCCTTTGGCCGCATGCACGGTCATCAATTGCAGAGCATCTTGCCCCACTTGTGCCTGATTATCTCCAGCTTCCAACGACGCATGCGACAAGAACGCAGACAACGGCGACATCACGGTTGGCAAGGCAGCATCAGCATCAATGATTTCGATGCCATCTGTATTTGCGATCAAACTGCTCGCAGGTCGTGACGCTGGCCCCGCCAAGGCTGGTGCGTCATGCCCGAAGCCTTCTTCGGACACAAACAAAGTTGCTGCATTTACCAATTGCTCTAAGTTTTCTATGCGATCCGCGCCTTCTTTTTCGTTCTGATAATGGGTCAGCAGAGTGCTCAGATCGAGCACCACTTGCACCATTTCTGGTAAAGGTAAGTTTTGTGTTTCAAAGCGCGCGCCTTCTATTAGTTTTACAAAACCACCTAGCGAAGAACCAGCTTTGCCACTGACATAAGGCACCGCTGCATACAGCGAAATATTGTATTGTTTGGCGGCATCTTGCAGCTGCTCTATCGAACGCGCACCTATGCCACGCGTTGGGAAATTCACTACACGCATAAATGCAGAATCATTATGCGGATTGTCCATCAACTGCAAATAGGCAATTGCATGTTTGACTTCGGCGCGGTCAAAATAGCGCTGGCCGCCGTATACGCGATATGGTACATTCGCCGAGAATAGGGCATGTTCAATCACCCGTGATTGGGCATTTGAGCGATACAAGATCGCGATCTGACTGCGCTCGTATCCATCCCGAATCAAATTCTTCGCCTCTTCCGTAATCCATTGTGCTTCTTGAATATCACTACTGGCTTCAAAAATTCGGACTAGCTCGCCATGCCCGGCATCGGTGCGTAAATTTTTACCGAGGCGCTTACTATTGTGTTCGATTAGCGCATTGGCAGTATCCAGAATATGTCCGTGCGAGCGATAATTTTGTTCCAGCTTGATCAGATTTTCAACGCGAAATTCTTTTTCAAACGCGGCCATGTTGCCGACATTCGCACCGCGGAAAGCATAAATACTTTGATCATCATCGCCCACCGCAAACACCGCACCTTGCGTGCCCGCCATCAGCTTGAGCCACTTATATTGCAAGTCATTGGTGTCTTGAAACTCATCGACTAAGATATGTTTGAAGCGGGCCTGATAATGTTCGCGCAAAGGTTGATTGCGACTCAGTAATTCGTAAGTACGCAATAAGAGTTCAGCAAAATCAACCACGCCTTCGCGTTGGCATTGCAAATCATATAGGTCGTACAGCGCCACCATCTTACGATTGAAGTCATCATAAGCGTCCACCTGCGGCGCACGCAAACCTTGGTCTTTGGCACTATTGATGAAATACATCAAAGTTTTAGGCGGGTACTTTTCGTCATCAATGTTATTCGCTTTCAATAAGCGTTTGATGAAAGAAAGCTGATCACCCGAATCCAGAATTTGAAACGTCTGCGGTAAACCCGCATCACGATGATGGGCGCGCAGTAAGCGATTACACAATCCGTGAAAGGTCCCTATCCACATTCCGCGCGTATTGATTGGCAGCATCGCCGACAAGCGCGTTAACATTTCTTTTGCCGATTTATTGGTAAAAGTTACTGCCAGCACACCATTCGGCGAGATCTGACCGGTTTGAATTAACCAGGCTATTCGGGTAGTTAAGACACGCGTTTTACCAGAACCAGCACCCGCCAAAATTAAGGCCGATTGTGCTGGCAAAGTGACGGCAGCGAGCTGCTCAGGATTGAGATTGTGTAGGAGATTTTGCATCCCGATATTATACGGGAGTGTAAGGGTGTGTTTCGGCAGATCGGCGAAAAAGACTGGTTTTTTATACAGTCAGCTTCTTTGCTTCATCATAGGTGCGCAGCCAGGTCAATTGCAGCACCCTAGCATCGCTGCTGGCACGATGCCGCGCGACGCATAGTTCTTTGGCAATTTGTTCTTTGGTGACATGCCAGTTTGGCATTTGCTCTTCTTCGATAATTTCAAAGAGATCATTGAGCTTAAATCTAGGAGTGATCTGCGCCGCATCAAACAAACGCGCCATCCAAACGTAGTCTTGTCCCCAGCCATCGGTGTACACGGTACGACCACCAAGAAAAAAATTTAATTGTTCGGCAACAAATTGCGGTGTATTGCCACGCTCAACCAATACTTCGCGCGGAATACCATGGATCTTGGCTGCCCCGGCATCCCAATGATCCCAATCTTCCTCGGGGCGAATTAATGAACACCAACCTTCGCCATGACGGCCAGAGAAGCCGACTTCAATTGGATAACTACCCTGTCCAAAACCGGATGCTTCGAAATCTATAATGATGGGCACAGTCATCATCGTCAACTCCTGTAGGGAATCACTTATTTCGTTAAATTCAGAAGCCGACAACCAATTTGCTTGCAAGCGCGGTCTTCAATGAGGCAATTAAGTAATGAAATTCCATTGTGCCTCAAATGAAGGACAACACAAGCCTTAGACGCTGGTTTGAAGGGGGAATGGTCAAGAGCGTGGTTTTTCGTTCACGCTCTTGTAGCATTGACCGCGATTAAGGCAAAAACTTCGCACCATGTTCGCGCTGGCGTCTTAAAGTTTTAGTAGCGACAAAAATCTCGCGCAAAAAGAAGATAAAGCTGCCGACTAATGCCAATACGGCAAGGACAAATAAGGAAGCAATAATTTTATCGAGTCTAAGGCCCAGAGCGTCGCCGAGAAACAAGGCAGCAATCACCAGGCATACCAATAAAGCACAAGTCGAGCTCAGAGTAATCGCGCGGTTAATTAAGTGCGAACGTTGATAGAGCTCGTCCAACTCTATTCGCATAATCGGTGTTAAGCCTATATTTGGTTGCGAGGTAACGATATCTTCTAATACTCGTGAACGATCAATAATGCGCGCTAGTCGATTCGTCAGGACAGTCAGATTGGTGCCGACACCGGTCAGCAAAAATACTGGGGCAATTGCCAGTTGAATGATTTGCCCGATGTTTCCCAGATGTAGATTGAGCACGATATTTCTCCTGCAATTGAACATGAACAGTATTTTAACATTGACAGGCGACAACAATTTTCGTCCATATTTCTCACCATTCACGTCGAAAATAGACCTTTAAGATTTAAAAAGCGGCTCTTAGTCGCATTTAGCTAGCCGCCATCCCTCCGGATAGGCACAGTGACGCCATTCCATCACTTACCGGAGAACGACATGACAACATCAATGATTCCAGCCTTCGTATCTAGCTTAGTATCACATACGCCAGGCTGGGTTTGGCTGTTATTAACGGGTCTGTGTGTGCTCGGCTTTAGCCAAACACGCAGTCGCCAGCTATCGCTGCAACGCCTGTGTATTTTGCCATTGGTGATGCTGGGTCTCTCACTGTCAGGCATGGCATCGAGCTTGGGATTGTCTTCTGCCGTTTTATTTGTTTGGGGAAGCGCGTTGGTCATCAGCGCAATTGGCTTATTGGGAATCGGTGTAGGTCGCGGCATCCGTTATGAGAAGGAAAGCAAATTGTTCCGCGTACCTGGAAGTTGGTTACCACTATTATTAATTTTGACCATGTTTGTGGCCAAATATTCAGTCTCCGCAGGTCTGGCGATACTACCAGCATTGGCGCAACAAGCCGCTTTCACACTTAGTTTCAGTGCAATATTTGGCGTTTTGAATGGTGCTTTCTTGGTGCGTGCGTTGGTGGTTTTACGTTTATTAAAATCCGAACAATCTACGTTGAATTTAGCGGTGTAAATCTGAGCTGCGTTTAGACAGCTTATCAAGTCCTAGCCTAAGCAAACATAAAATCAACGCTTAGGCTTGGCGAACTCTGGAAACTCTTCCAACATAAATGCTTCTAACTCCGCACTATCTTCCACCCGCGCCGATAAATTCACTACACGTCCCAAGCGATTCGATTCCCATCGAAAATCGCCCTTGTAATGGGTACGAATAATTTCTATCATCTTACGCACCATCGCCAAATCGATATTGCCATTCACACCAGCATCAACCTCAATGGTTTGCTTCCAGCCATTGCTATTCACCTTCCAGCCACGGAAAGAGAAAGTCCCCATGCGCACACTCTTACTGATGATCTGGAATACACCACTGGTGCCATCTTGTCCGGAGGCGCGCTGCATACTACGTTTTACATTCGCTTCCGCAATCTCTTGTGGACTTTGTCCACGCTGACCTTGTTGTGCCGCCTGATTTTCTGCGGCCGCTGCGGCTTCTGATTGTTGTCGGCGTTCACGGATGGCGTTGAGCATGCTGGCCATATCTGGCATTGGCTCCTCAGCCTTGACTGGTTTTACTGGCTCTTGCGTGCGAACAACAATTGCATCTGGGTTCACCGGACGCGAAATCGCTTTATTAGAAGACTTTGGCGGTGCCTTAGCTGCCGACTTCTTAGGCGCAGGCTCACCCTTTTTGAGTTGAGCGATTTTGTCCATGACAAAAATCATGGGACCACCCACTGGTTTGCCATTTTGAATATCAGCACGAATTTTTAACAAGAAAAATAGCAACAAGCCATGCAATAACAGTACCAACACTATCGCCGCCAGACGTCTAGGTCGGATACGAATGTGGATCTGAATAGTTCCCTGCTCTTCTAGCTCGCGCTCTCGTGATTCTGTGTACAACTTCATGCGGTTCTAATTCAAATTGCTTTGCTTTTCATGGAAGTTGGCAAGGATACCTCAATCTGAGCCAAAGCTTGTATCAAAGCATTGCAGAAGCTCAATTTATTACATTCTTTTCATCTGCCCATACCAAACGAATTGTATGTTTCCGCAAGAGATGTAACAAAGCTTCGAAGCAAAACATGGCAATGTCGCTCTTTCTGCTGCTTAAATCCGCTTTGGTCCGCCTGTTTCAACGCTCACATTTGCTTACAAAGCCTGCTTGTTGTTCTTCGTAAGCTTCATTAATCTGGACGCAGTCCTACCGCGAATGCGAATTCTTATCAACGCACCGACCACTCACTGCAGACAGGGAACATGATGACAACGACAATATCTCCCAACCGGCCTACGCCCACTAATAACGCGGCCGCCAAAAACTCGACCGCATCGTCCACCACCACAATTGCTAGCTTGGGCGTTGTGAGCCTGCTGAGCGCATGCGGTGGAAATAACTCAATGAACGAGAATGCCAATAACGCCATTGCCACTAGCAATCCTGGCATGGCGGGTGCGCCTAGTATGGCAACGCTTGCCCCTATTAGCGATGCAGAGGCCGCACGATTTTTAGCGCAAGCGGGGTTAGGCGTCACTCGAGCGCTGATACAAAAAGTACAAAGCTTAGGCTACAGCGGCTGGCTTGATGAACAGATGGCCATGCCACTCAGTATGAGCCGTTGGGATTGGCTAGTGTCAAAAGGCATGAACGATATCAGCCTGCGCAATTCACAAGCGGGTTTTGATTCTTGTGCCTGGCGTAAATTACTCAATTCCCCAGATACTTTGCGCCAAAGAGTAACGCTGGCCTTATCAGAAATTTTGGTCATCAGCATCAATGGTTTGGTCAACGGTGGCGGTTGGAAGGCTTTTGCCGCCGCCAGTTACCTAGATATGCTGGAAGCAAACTGCTTTGGCAACTACCGCGACTTACTGCAAAAAGTCAGTACCTCAAGCGCGATGAGTTTGTATCTAACTTTCCGTGGCAATACAAAATACAATCCCAGTACCGGCGCACTTCCCGATGAAAATTATGCGCGTGAACTCATGCAGTTATTCAGCATCGGTTTACTGCAACTACATCCCGACGGAACGGCCGTGTTGCGAGATGGTGTCGAGCAAGAAACTTACACGCTCGACGACATCACGGGTCTTGCCCGCGTCTTCACCGGTTGGGATTTTGATTTAAGTAGCAGCAATCTGAGTACACCCGATTACCATCGTCGCCCACTCAAGCAAGTTCCCAGCAAACATGAAACAGGTGCATCCAGCTTTTTAGGCGAAACCGTCCCAGCGGGTCTGAGTGGTGAAGCGGCTTTAAGCATGAGTCTGGACATCATCTTTAAGCATCCCAATGTCGCGCCATTTATCTCGCGCCAACTGATACAACGGCTGGTCACCAGCAATCCGAGCCCCGCTTACGTGGCGCGCGTCAGTTCGGTGTTTAGTAGTAATAATATTGGGGTTAAGGGCGATTTAAAAGCAGTCATCAAAGCGATTTTTCTCGATGACGAAGCGCGTAATACTATCAATATAACGAATCCCACTTTCGGCAAAGTACGTGAACCAATAGTTCGATTTCTGAACTGGGCTCGCGCTTTCAACGCCACCTCCGCCAGCGACACCTGGCGCGTCGGCGACACTTCGGATGCAGGCACTAAACTGGGGCAAAGTCCGCTACGTTCACCCTCCGTTTTCAATTTTTTCCGACCTGGCTATGTGCCGCCCAATAGCGCGATTGCCAATGCCAACTTAGTCGCGCCAGAGATGCAAATCGTCAGCGAATCATCGGTCGTTGGCTATATCAATTTCATGCAAAACGCTGTGAGTGGCACTCGAATCGCTGGCGATCTCATCGGGGATTACAACGCTCTCTTACCACTGGCGAACAATCCTCAGGCCTTAGTTGATGAACTAAATTTATTACTGGCAGCGAATCAAATTGGTAACACCAACATTACTAGCATAAAAAATGCGATTGCCAGCATGCCTGCGACCAATGACCGCAATCGCAGTCAAAGAATTTATGCGGCGTTGACGCTGATCTTGGCGGCACCTGAATTTATCGTCTTAAAATAAATAAAGAAGAGAGAACATCATGAACTCAAATAAGCCGAATAACATCAATGCATCGCGTCGCGCTTTTTTACAACGTGGTTCCGCGCTCGCAGTCGCTGGCGTCGCCACACCTTGGGCGGTGAATCTGGCTGCGATGGCTGAAGCGGCGGCAGCCACCGCCACCGACTACAAAGCTATCGTCTGTGTTTTTATGTACGGTGGCAATGATTACGGCAATACCCTGGTACCTTACGACAGCAGTAACTACAACGCTTACCAACAACTGCGTCCCAGCTTGGCATATCAACGCGCGAGCTTGACTTCGACGCTATTGGTACCCAGCGCAGTGCCTGTCGATAGCGCAGGTGTTGCGCGTGAATTTGCGCTGGCACCTGAATTAGCGCCACTACTCCCTATTTTTAATGCCGGAAAAATGGGCGTACTGCTCAATGTCGGCACTTTGATACAACCTACCAGTAAACTTGAGTACAACAACAAAAGCGTACCGCTACCGCCGAAGTTATTCTCCCATAACGATCAACAATCGGTATGGCAATCATCCTCTCCTGAGGGCGCGACGTCCGGTTGGGGTGGCCGTATGGGCGATTTGTTTGCATCGGGCAATGGCAATGCCACATTTACCTGCGTCAATGTATCAGGCAACGCCGTGTATTTAGCCGGAAATCAAGCAGTGCAATACCAAATCACTACCAATGGATCAGTGCCGCTTGCTGGTTTGCAATCGCCGCTATTTGGCTCCAGCGCCTGTTCCGATGCCTTACGCAATTTGGTCACGCAAAGCCGCAGCCATGTATTTGAAAACGAATACAACCGTGTGACCAAACGTTCGATCGATGCCGATCTCGTTCTCAGTGGCGCACTCGCTTCTGGTCCAGAAATAAAAACCGTTTTCCCTACCGATAATAGTCTCGGTGACCAACTCAAAATGGTGGCACGCATGATCGCTGCCGCGCCGACTTTGGGCGCCAAACGCCAAGTGTTTTTTGTGTCTTTGGGCGGCTTCGACAATCACGATGGTTTGCTCACAGATCATCCCGTTTTATTGAAAACTGTGGCAGATGCCATGGCAGCGTTCTACAATTCGACATTGGAGCTGGGAGTCGCGAATCAAGTCACCACGTTTACTGCCTCCGATTTTGGCCGCACCTTGAGTGGCAATAACGATGGCAGTGATCATGGCTGGGGCAGTATGCATTTTATGCTCGGCGGTGCGGTGAACGGAAAACGCTTTTACGGCACCGCGCCGATCGTCGCCAGCAATGGCCCTGACGATGTTGGTCAAGGACGTTTATTGCCTAGCACTTCGGTCGACCAATACGCCGCCACTTTAGGTAAATGGTTAGGTATCTCTGATTCTGAATTACTCAGTTTATTGCCGAATCTGGCAAATTTTAATGCCAGTAGCAGAAATCTAGGATTTGTCTAAGCTCTCGAAAATTCTAAGCTATTTCGTTACTAAGCAATTCTCGATCACTTTTTAACAGCGACTCGGACGACTGGCGTGGAAAATGCAGCGTGACTACCGTGCCCTCTTCGTCCGAGCTTCGCATGCTAGCCGTACCGCCATGCGCTTCAGCAATGAGCTTGGCAGAATAAGTACCGAGACCCGTTCCGTGCGCTTTACCATGCGACACGTACTTTTCAAAAAAGCGTGACTCGACCACAGTCGGAACGCGGCTTGGATTATGTATACGAATTTCGATAGCGTCATTAACAAGCAATTCACACGAGACGCGATCACCCGCATTGCTTGCCTCTGCTGCATTCTTTAGAAAATTGTGCAGCATGGAATACAATAGTAATTGTTCACCCTGCATTTGTTCACCGTGCACAGACTCGTCGTGCGCTACGCCATCGTTACCAAATTTTGCCTCGACGACCACGTCTTTGCTCATGAATAGTTTTTGATTTTCATCACACACCCTGCGCACTAATGCGCACATATCAACACGCTTCGATTGCAAGATATAGCGGCCTTGCTCGATTTTAAGCAGGTCATTCGAGAGATCAATTAACTGCAAAATTTCATAAGTGCTTTGTTCTATCATTTTGATCTTTTCTCGCTGCTCATCACTTAACCCGCTATCCTCAGAAAACGCGGCAGTGTGTCCCAAAATGATTGCTAAAGGATTCTTAAGATCGTGGTGGGCAATCCGTTCCACCTCCTCCCGCAGGCGCGAGTTCTCCATTAAAAGATCATATTTTTCGCGCATGTGTTCGTGATTGAGTGAGATACGTATCGCGGCGGCGACGCGTGCTTTCAAAATGACGGGTTCTATCGGCTTGGTGACGTAGTCCACCGCACCCAGCTCAAACCCTTCAGCAATCTTGTCGGCATCACCGATTGCAGTAAGAAAAATGACAGGAACATGAGCGGTTCTAGGATCGGCTTTGAGACGGCGACAAACTTCAAAGCCGTCGATCTCAGGCATCATCACATCAAGCAGCACCAAGTCTGGCGCAGCGATTTGGCATACTTCGATCGCTCTAAGGCCGCTAGCGGAAATTTTGATTTGATATTGATCTTGCAAAAGACCAGCCACCATTTTTAGGTTAAATGGCGTATCGTCCACTACCAATACCGTTGGACGTTTATTCTCGGTTTTTCCGGCAACCGTCTCAGCGTTGCTACCCGAGCTATCAGGTGTATTGTAGGAATTGGTGAGCGCATTACGAACTTTGCGCGCTAACTCTTCAGGCTTAAATGGCTTGAATAAAAAATCTTTCACGCCTGCTTGAATCGCCCGCATGACATAGTCACGTTGCATTTCCGCCGAAACGATAATCACAGGGATGTCTTTCAGGCGCGAATCTTGCCGAACGGCGAGTAACAGTTCCAAGCCATTCATCACCGGCATGGACCAATCTGTAATAATTAACTTCGGCGAGGACAGGTTCAGGATTCGTAAGGCCTCATCACCATTCGAAGCAGTCTGAATTTTAGAATATCCCAAAGATCTGAGCTGTTGCACAATGATGTTACGGATCGCCGCAATATCATCGACGACCAAAATTTCACACGCGTCAGCCATTTCTACCCAACCTTCAAATTAAGGACGAAAACAAATTCAATCAGTTAGTTTAGAAAGAAAATACCCTCATTCGACATCAGAAGCAAGATGAAAAAACTATCTTTAACATCAATGCTACATGGTGTGCAACAGACTAAGCCAAGCCGCACTGCCTTTAAACTGAGGATGGTGGGAATCTAAAGCCTCTCAACACCGAGGCGCACGGAAAACCCAAGTTATAGCGCAAACCTAGCCCACGCAATGACGACCATAACAGGGTCAATTCGACAGAAGATATTTTTTTGCCATTAAAAAAGCTTACTTTTAAAGCTAATTGCATGATTTTTAAGCGAAAATCAGCAAAGCCATTAGGCAGAAACCGCATCTGAGAGTAAACTACGGCCTTATGCTTTTTCGCATCCTGTGAAAAACGCGCCTCTTGTACCCGATGTTCCTCTAGTGAGCCCGCCCCATGTCTGAAGCCCAATTATCCCCGACTATCACCTTTGCTGACCTGCAATTGAGTGAAGCCATCCAACGCGCATTGAGCGACGTTGGCTACGAATCGCCATCGCCGATTCAAGCCGCTACTATCCCAACTTTGTTAGAAGGCCGCGATGTTCTAGGTCAGGCGCAAACAGGTACTGGTAAAACCGCTGCGTTCGCCTTGCCGATTTTGTCGCAGATCGACATTCGTCAAACCGCACCGCAAGCACTGGTGTTAGCGCCAACGCGCGAATTGGCGATTCAGGTGGCAGAAGCGTTTCAGACTTACGCGCGTTATATTCCAGGCTTCCATGTCTTGCCGATTTACGGCGGTCAAAGCTATGGTCCACAATTGTCAGCGTTGCGCCGTGGTGTGCACGTGGTGGTCGGAACCCCGGGTCGCGTGATTGATCATTTGGATAAAGGCTCACTCGATTTATCTCAACTCAAAACTTTGGTACTGGATGAAGCCGATGAAATGCTGCGCATGGGTTTTATCGATGACGTAGAACGCATCTTGCAAGAGACGCCAGAAGGTCATCAGACCGCGTTGTTCTCCGCGACCATGCCTTCCGTGATCAAGCGCATCGCCCAAACTTATTTGAACAAGCCTGCTGAAATCACAGTCGCAGCAAAAACCGGTACGGCCGACAATATTCGCCAACGTTATTGGTTGGTCAGCGGCATGCATAAGCTCGACGCATTGACGCGTATTTTGGAAGCGGAAACTTTTGACGGCATGATCATCTTTGCCCGTACCAAACTCGGTACCGAGGAACTCGCTTCCAAATTAGCAGCGCGTGGTTTCTCAGTCGCTGCGATCAATGGCGATATTCAACAGCAACAACGTGAACGCACGATTCAACAATTAAAAGACGGCAAGATCGATATCTTGGTCGCAACCGACGTTGCTGCCCGCGGTCTGGACGTAGAACGTATCAGCCACGTCGTCAATTACGACGTACCACATGATCCAGAAAGCTATACGCATCGTATCGGTCGTACCGGTCGTGCAGGCCGTAGCGGTGAAGCGATTTTGTTCATCACACCACGTGAAAAAAATCTCTTAAAGGCGATCGAACGCGCGACGCGTCAACCGGTATCCCCATTGGAATTGCCAACCATTCAGGCTGTTAACAATGTGCGTATCTCACGCTTTAAAGATCAGATCACGGAGACTTTGGCACAGGGCGAACTCGAACAATTCCTGAACGTGATCGCCGAATACGAAAGCGAACACAATGTCCCAGCGTTTGAAATCGCCGCTGCATTAGCCAAGATGGCTCGTGGCGACGAGCCACTGCTACTAGATAAGAACAAACGCGAAGTGAAAACCGATGACAGCTGGCGTGATGAGGCTCCTTCACGCGGTAGCCGTACTGAACGCGGAGATCGTCCAGCACGTGGTGATCGTGGCGACAGCAATGAACGTGGCAGCCGATTTGGTGACCGCAGCGATCGCGAAAGCCGCGGCCCACGTCGTGAGCACAGCCCACGCACCGCTGAACCTGGCATGCGCACATTCCGTATCGCGGTAGGTCATGAGCACGGCGTTAAGCCAGGCAATATCGTCGGCGCGATTGCGAACGAAGCGAACATCGATTCTAAACATATCGGTCGCATCGACATCTACGACGATTACACGGTCTTAGATTTACCAGAAGATTTGCCAAAAGATATGTTGTCGCATTTGAAGAGCGTGCGTGTTGCAGGCCAGGCACTCAATATCCGTGCGGACGGCGAAGCGGCTAGCAGCAATGACGAAGCGCCTCGCGAACGTGCACCACGTACTGAGCGCGCACCTCGTGTTGAACGTGCCGAGCGCACAGAGCGCAGTGATAGTTTCGAAAGGAAATCTGATCGCAGCAAACTAGACAAAGTCGTCGAACGCGCAGCCACTTTCCCGGCCGATGAAGCCCCAGTTAAAGCTGACAAAAAACGTGCAGACAGCAAAGGCAAAGTCGCGATTCCTATGCAGACTTTCCGTATCGAAGTCGGCAAGCAACACGCCGTCACACCAGGCAATATCGTCGGCGCGATCGCCAATGAAGCAGGTTTGGATGCGAAGTTAATCGGTCATATCGGTTTGTTTGACGATTACTCGACTGTCGATCTGCCAGTCGGTATGCCAAAAGACATACTCACGCATTTAAAAGGCGTGTGGGTCGCTGGTAAAAAATTAGACATCAAAGAAATCGGCCCGAGCACTATGTTGGTCAATGCTAAACCAGTGCCTTTGAAAGAACGTATTGCAGGTGGCAATCGCCGTGTCGCTGAAAAAGAGGCAGCACCACGCGTCAAAAAGCCAGCAACAGCACGCGGTGGTAGCAGTAGTCGTTTTGAAACGGTTAAAGGCGTAAGTAAGGCGAAGAAGTATTGATGTGCTAGGCCGCATTGGTAGACAAAAAACCGCCTGATAGGCGGTTTTTTGTTATTCAATTTCTCAGCTAAGTTAGCCTGCTCGCAATCCCCAAAATTTCATGCTGTGTATATCATATTCAGCAATCCGAGCCTAGGTTCAATACATGCCAAACCTACTTACTTTTTAAAATCAAACAAATCCATCAAGTCCCCTATCGCTGGGCGGTTGAGTGGTACGTAAGGATTTTTTTTGTCGCTCACCGGATTCGGAAGATTATCCCTGCTACGTTTAGACAGCGGTGATAAGCGCCAATTGCGTTGTATGAATTTTAGGATAGAGGCGTGATTATAGTAAGTATGATCGACATAGCCTTTCTTGGAAAAAGGTGACACCGCAATCAATGGAATCCGGGTACCGTCACCGAAGAAATCAATCAACTGAATATAACCAGAGTCGTAGTAACCACCACCTTCATCAAAGGTCACCAAAATGACCGTATCTTTCCATAGCTCGGGGTTGCTTTGAACTCGCGCCACCACGTCGGCGACCAGCTCGTCAAAATTGGGTTGGGTGGCATAGCCCGGATGTCCAGAAATGCTGTCGTAAGGTGCGATAAAAGAGACGGCAGGAAACGCCTTGGCATCTTTTACATCTAAGTAGAACTGACTGAGGTCTTGCAGCTTTTCCTTATCAGGCCCTGTCATCGTCGAGGTAAAGAAACTCGGTGTATCGCACATCGCGCAATACTCCTTATCGACGTTTTTGCCATCGTTACGACCGCCGGTATACCATTTCCAAGACACTGAAGCGGCGCTTAAGGCGTCACCAATATGTGGCATGGTTTGGGGTGGTATCGTGAAGATCGTATCGCCAAGCGGCATCGCTGCCCCTAATGGCGTATAACCTGGCTCCATGTTATTGACCATGTAGTAGGTGTCTGGCTCGCAGTTGCCCTGTCTGAAAGCAGGATAGGGCAATTTTTTCAATAGCGTCTTGATGCCTATGACACCTGGCTCTTGTTCGTCAGCACATTTCACGTAAGTGCCACCACGATAGCCGTCTTCGGTATACCAATTATTCGTGTTCGCTTGTGCGTCTGGGTTCTCAATCTGCTTCTTTGGTGGTGTCGCTGCCTTAATACCATCCGTATAAAACGCCACATCGGCGGTCGCCAGCGCAAAATAGTTTGCAGTCGTGCCGCCCATGATAGGCTGATGGTAGTTATCGGAAATAGCGTAGGTATCGGCCAGCTTCTTAAAATACGGCGCATCGCCAGTCGCCATATTATAAAAACCCATCGCGATAGCGCCTTGATAGGTACGCCCCGCCGCTATCGGTGCTGGTGCGTTGCTAGGGCCGACACCAACCGTCTCCGCAGTCCATACAAACAAATCGTTTTTGCCGCCATTCACTTGCTGCCACATCTGAAAGAAACGATGGATAGGATCACCGGTGTGAGCACCATAGCTAACGTGATGAGTAATTTGAAACGGGCCGTTTGACATCTTCGCTGGGAAGCGATTGTCTGGAATATCTTTGCGCTGTCCAAACGCGCCCGCCGCATAAGGTTGCGGTAAATGGGTATAGTTTGCGTTGACTTCTGGTGTAGGGCTGTAGGTTCCAAAATTACTGGCTAGTTTTTGGCTAGCTAAGGCAAAGTTCGGACCAGGTGTGCCGTCTTTTTTGACGATACCTTTGGACAGCAAATTTGAAATACTCTGGCCTTTCTTGGGCTCATACACACCGTAAAGATTATCAAACGTCCGATTCTCTCCAACGATCACAATCACATGTTTGATCGGTGTCGTGGTGTCTTTGTCGCGCGTAGCGGTAGCGCTAATAGCCTGCGCGTGCAACCAAGTTGGCATCAATGTGACTCCAACCACAGAGCAGAACAATGCCCATTTTGGATTTACTATTTTTCTCATGTTTTCTATCCTTCGTGCTCAAATCAAAAACGCCGATCTTCATTTACCATGAAGGCCGGCGTTCATTTTAGTAATGCCCTTAAAGAGGTTTTACAGCTTCGCGGACAAACTCAAAAATACTTGACGTGGCGCACCTGTCAATAAAGTAGCAAAGCTACCCGTGGTATCGGACGTGGCAAAACCATTCGAGCCTATCGTGCTGTAGTACTTGGTGTTTGCCAGATTCGTTACGTTGACTTGAATCGATACATCTTTCAAACCAGCCAAAGTCTTTTGCTTCACACCAAAAGCCAGATTACTCAACCAGAACGATGGTGCATTGCCATCATTTAAATAAGTATAGTAACGCTTGTCCGTAAACTTGGTGCCAATGCGTGTGAAGAAGCTCTCGTTTTCCCACGTTAATTCAGTATTGAACATGGTCTTAGGTGCATCAACGACTTGTTTGCCTTTGACTGGAATGATCACTTTATCCAAATAGTTTGATTGGTACTGTGAATCATTGTAAGTGTAGGAATTAAACCATGACAATTCGTTCGACAACTTCCAGATCAACACAGCTTCCAAACCGTTGGTCGCCACTTTACCGACGTTAACGAAGGTATTTGGACAGCCTACGATACCCGCACAGTTAGCAACATTCAGCAAACGATCTTTGAATTCCGCATGATACAACGCCACTGAGCCTTGTATATCGCTGCGTTTAAAACGATAACCAAGATCGATAGAAGTCGAAGTCTCAGGCTTTAAATTTGTCACGCTAGTGTTAAACGCCGCTTGCGTTTGTGAGAACGGGCCAGAAACGCCTGGTTGATAAGCGCGCATATTTTCGGTCACCGAAGCGAAAAGTTCATCCTCTTTACTGAGTTGATACTTCGCGCCCAGCTGCGGCAAGAAATTTTCTTTCGCAGTGATAGAACCTTGCGCACGCGTGCCAACTAAGCTCGTCGCATCGATCTTCACTTTTGGGGTTTTAAAGCCAAAGTTCAACGCTAATGCACCGTCCATTAATTCTACGGTATCTTGCACATAGAACTGGGTCGTGTTTGTATCAAACTTCTGCTTAAAACCAGTTGAAAAAGGATTTCTCAAGAAATAATTTTTGTCTGATCCATCAGTTACAGCATAAAAATTACGCGTTAAAGTATGGTCACTATTCTCCAACCAAAAACCAGCCTTGATGAAGTGCATGCCAATGTCCATATTCAGATCACTGATCAGACCTGATCGATTGATTTCGTACTCAGTAGTACGAATAGAGATAGGGTCAGTCTTCGAAGTGGCGGTGTAAGGTGTGTACCAGTGACCTTGGCCTTCATTGCTATGATGGTAAAGCGTTGTTTTGAGTTCTGTACTGTCGCTCAACTTCCAACTGAAAGTCGCACCTGCCAACTTATCTTTACGCAAACCGCTACCTTCATAGTAGGCATCATCAAGATTGTTTACACCGCCAGTAAAAACACCCTTGGCCGCATTCACTGCACGTTGCCAGTCAGGAGCATAGTTATCCCAATTCCAACCTAAACGTTTAGTCATTTCCAACGACATATCTTGGTAATCGACTTCTTTACGGTCAGAATAATTGAAGAATGCGTCCAGACGATTTTCACCGAAATTCTGCACTAACTTAGAGTTGAATTGATCTTGATTCTGCTCACCAGCACCCTTAGTCTTTTCAGTACGATGGCGAGTCACACTCAATGCAAATTTTGTGCCGCTATCAAATTTTCCAGAGTCGAGACGCGCGAACGTATGGGAGGTTTTGTTACTACCAAAGGTTTGTTCACCACTCAATGTAAACGTCTCACTAGGTTCGGCAGAAAAGAATTGTACAGTGCCGCCTAAGTTGCTAGTCGATGCGGTCGACAAAGAACCCGCACCTTGCGACAAACTCACACGACCCAAGTTTTCTGCTGAGATCGCACGGCTAATGTGCAAACCGTTATTGTTACCGTAGCTCATATCGCCGAGCGGTACGTTATCCAGAGTAAAACCCAATTGATTTTGACTAAAGCCACGTACACTAAAACGTGTCGACCATTCATAGCTACCAAACGGATCCGCTGACTGAAACGATACACCAGGCAATTTATCCAAGGTTTTTAAAGGGCTAGTACCTGGCGTCACTTTGGTCAGATCACTGCGATTAATATTTTGTACTTGACGCGACTGTCCTTGGCCTAAGACCGTGACTGTTTCGACTTTCACATCAGGCTCATTGGTATCGCTAGCGTTTGTATCGATCACTGCCGCATGCGACATGACTGCGATCGCCTGTAAGACCATGAAGCAAAGTGGTTTTAACATCAATTGAGGTTTCATTTTTCTCGTCCAAATATGTTTTGTTATGGTTGAATAATTTCTCGTCTTTGAGTTCTGTTTTTGATAAAAGCAAAGATGCAAAACAAAAGCCACGGCTATGCAGGTTGTTAAGCCGGCAAGACGAACGAATCGTAAGAAAAACAAATGACCACTCAGTGACAGTCAGTAGAGAATTCGCTCTAGCCGAAGTCATGACTGGGTCATTTTGTAAGTTTAGAAATTCAAATAGATGGTGATAATCCAAGGCATAAATGCCCCGAATTATTTGCTTGGCGACGTGACGCCAAGGTGCACCGATGCGGCGGAAAAAGAGAAGATCTGGATTCAGATAGATATCGGCAAGCTTAACTAAGGCATACTTGACCGAAAATTTGGCAAAAAAAAACCGCCAAATTGGCGGTTTTTTTATGAGAGAAAAATTGAATTACTTCTTGTCAGTCGCTGATGGAGCAGATGCTGCGGCAGGTGCAGAGGCTGCTGCTGATGCAGTTGCTGAAGCAGCGGAAGCGCCAACGATTTCTATCTTGGCTTTTTCTTTCATCTCATCCAACAATTTTTTCAAATTCTGTTGTTGGATTTGTTGAGTCAAACGTGGTTTAACTTGTTCTAATGTTGGGGCTTCTTTGGTACGTGTGTCGTCTAACAAGATGACGTGGTAGCCAAATTGAGATTTCACTGGCTCTTCGGTGAATTTGCCTTTTTCCAATTTAACGACAGCTGCGCCGAATTCTGGGACCATACCGCGTGGGTCAAACCAGCCTAAGTCGCCACCCTTTTCTTTGGAGCCTGGATCTTTGGATTGGGCTTTAGCTAAAGCTGCGAATACCTTCACATCTTTTTTCAATTTAGCGATGATGGCTTTTGCGTCTTCTTCTTTTTCTACCAAGATATGACGGGCAGAGACTTCATTGCCTGCTGCTGCCGCTTTGATTTTGTCGTATTCCGCAGCGTATTGTGCGTCAGTGACTGGACTATTTTTCAAGAAGTCATCGACAAAGCCTTGCGCCAAGATACCGAGGCGTGACATTTCGATTTGTTCTGCTGTTTCGCCTTTTTTATCCAGGCCCTTTTTGATCGCTTCTTCTGCTGCGATGGTTTGCAATGCCAAATTGTCGATAATCATTTTGCGCATTTCTGGCGTGTCAGGCATACCTTGTGCCGCTTGCTGCTTCATGATCATATCAACTTGTTTTTTGCTGATAGCTTTACCGTTGACGGTCGCGGCGATTACATCTGCTACTGAATCAGCAGGTTTGTCTGTGCTTTTTGAGCAGCCAGCCAATGCCATGAGTGCAATTGCGCTACCAATGACGAAACGGGATTTAATCAACATCGTGGTCTTCCTTTATGATTTTCGGTACAAAGCAGCAGTTGTCACTGCTGCGGGTTAATAATGTGGTTAACAATTATGCTGCAAAGAATAAATTAGCTAAACAGCTAAACAAATGTGCAGCTGATTAGTAAATCGTTTAAAAAGCGATTGCGAATTCTACCTGTGATTTCACAATTACACTTAAAATTCGCACAGTTTGCATCGCTTGCTCGCTTGTTTCAACACAAACATCAAAGAAATATTTACCCTAGGAAAATAGAAGATGATCGATTTCGCGGAAATGTTACCGGTCGGTATGGTGTCGCACGGCGGGCAAGTGGCTCAAATCATGGCAGAAATCGCTCAGCGTCAGCGTGGATTGCCGGGTTGGGAGGCCTTCCATTATGAAAAGATTTCGGATGCTGCGGTTGAGCTTACCGGCGGTATCGTCAGTACCAGTGGTGGCAGCAAGCGTTGGCTCGAACCGCATGATTGCATAACAATACCCTTCGCTGCGGTCATAGCAGAAATGCAGGCACAAGGCTTATTGTCTACGGCGGCACCGGTTGTCGATCTCGCCTTAGATGGCTACCAAAATGCAGATAAGACTATCCAAAAAAATAGCATGCGTGATGTTAATCAGCCTACCGGCACATCCACTGCAAACTTGACTCAACTGAATGTAACGTTTGCTTTGCCTGCTGATCCGCTAGAACGTCAACGTATTCTGCAGGCATTTCACTTGCAAGCCAATGTTATGGGCGCGCTAATCATTGCTTGTCGTCTGGAATAGACCTACACTTGACACAGTAAAAGTCTAGCTAAGAAAAGACCTCGTCATACGCTGGTCATAGTCACCAAGTACATTCGGACTAAGTTTTTATTTCTTTGTGTCAATTTTTTACGGTGTAATTATGTCAATATTTTTCGCCCCCGCCATCTCCGGGATGCGCCGCTTGCGGCTACTACCAAAATTCTTGATTGTCGCTTGCTTGTTCGCGATACCGGCTATCGTGGTATCTGGTTTATTTATCTGGGAGCTGAATAAATCGATCACGCTTACGCAGAGTGAACAACAAGGCGTACAGCAAGTACGAGTTATACACCAATTGACACAACTGAGCCAACAACACAGGGCACTGCGACATTTGGGTTTGGCTGGCAATGTCGAAGCGATAAGCAATGCGACAAAAGCAGCAGAACAAATCGAACAAACGTTTAACCAGCTGACACAGTTGAGCCAGCAACACGTGAAACTGGGTACGCAGGAAGACTTGCAACAGGCACTTGCAAGCTGGAAAAACATAAAGGAAAAAGCCGGCACAAGCAAAGCCAAAGATAGCTATCTGATGCATCAACAATTGCTCGAACAGCTAAATAAACTGGCGATTAAAACTGCCGACAATACCCACCTCAGCATCGATCCTCAAGTTGACACCTACTACCTGATCAGCCTATTCAATAAATCCTTACCCGAATTCGCCGCCGTCATCGCCGACACCAGCGCACGCGGTGCACCATACATCGACACGGGTTTGATGGAGCCTAATGAAGATGTCCTAATCAACGCGAACGTAATGTTGAGCCAAAGAGATTTGCCGAAAATCAGTGCCCAACTCAAAGCGGTGATGCTCGCAAATCCCGCACTGAAAGAATTAGAGCAACAAAGCGAAAAGCTGCAAGCGGAAAATCTGACGTTTTTAGAGCGCACCAAAAACGAAATCCTCAGTACCTTAAATCAAAGCTCAGGTACTGCCTACTTAGCAGCTGGCCAACAGGTGGTGACGAATTGGTTTCAACTCAACAGCGCAATTGCTGATTTGATCGAATCCAAATTGCAGCGCAGACTGGAAATTAATGTATGGAATCGCAATGCAATGCTGTTGGGTATTTTTTTATTACTTGGCCTCGCGAGTTATTTGTTAGCAGGGTTCTATTTGGCATTTTCAGGAGAGCTGCGCAATTTAAGCCAAGCAGTACATCGCGTCTCGGATGGTGATTTAAGCACCACAATCAGCAGTAGCGCAAATGATGAAATTGCGCAATTACTCAAAGAGTTCGATACCATGCGTCAAGTGTTGGCACAGCTAGTCGCTAACATACGCGAAAGCAGCGATAACATCGGCAGCGCCTCACGCGACATCGCTCATGGCAATGCCGACTTATCGCAACGAACAGAGCAACAAGCTAGCTCATTAGAAGAGACCTCTTCCTCCATGGAAGAACTAACCGTCACAGTCAAACAAAATGCAGATAGTGCCCAGCAGGCAAATCAAAAAGCACTCTCATGTACCGCTGTGGCAAAACAAGGTGGACAAGCGGTACAGCAATTAGCAGATATGATGGAAGGCATACAGCAATCCTCAAAACAAATTAATGACATCATTGCGGTCATCGACAGCATCGCTTTCCAAACCAATATTCTGGCATTAAATGCGGCGGTAGAAGCTGCGCGTGCAGGTGAACAAGGTCGTGGTTTCGCGGTCGTTGCCAGCGAAGTGCGCAATCTGGCTCAACGTTCTGCCAGTGCGGCAAAAGAAATCAAAATCTTGATCACTAACTCCAACGAACAAGTGCGAACCGGTCACCAGCAAGTACAAAACGCCGGAAAAACCATGCATCAAATTGTCGATCAGATTCAAGCGCTGAGTCAAAATGTACAAGCCATTGCTGACGCCAGCGCGGAGCAAGGTGATGGAATCACGATGGTCAACGCGACAATCAGCCAGCTCGATCAGATCACCCAACAAAATACCGCCTTGGTTGAAGAAGCGGCAGCAGCAGCTGAAAGTATGCATAATCAGGCACTCAAACTCAGCGAAGCGGTCACGGTGTTTCGTGTTGATGAACAAGGCATGAGCGCCGATAAACAACCGTTGATAAGCAAGGTCGATGCACCGAACACCCGTCGTCTAAGTCAAGGACGAAAAAGTACCGCGCAGCTGACAAACCGAAATTCTTTATCTATTGCCAAAGGTACTTAAGCAAAGTTCGGCTACTTAGGGTCGGGTAACATTCAAACCGCCCGGCGGTTTGAATTAAAGAACCAACATCAATGATGGTCAATCTGGATTGTCTAAGTGTAAGCCACGCATCTGCCTGATTTGCACAGAGTTGATCTGCTCTGTTACGCTATGGCTAAAGGCACCTCCATCTGAACCGAATTAGGTGCGCTAACGTTTAAGCTAAACAAAGCTAAACCTATTCCAACAGATAGAACGATCAATCCATGCAACCATCTTTTGCAGCGATACCGGAGTGGCACAAAGTCACCCCTCAGCAATTTCAAGAAGACATTGCGCCACGCTATCGGCCCGCCATTTTGCGTGGTCTGGTCAGTGACTGGCCTTTGGTGCAAATGGCGCGCAGTAGCGCCACAGATACACTAGAAAATCTACACCAACGTGATTCGGGTTCAGCAGTCGATGCCATTTTGCTGCGACCAGAAAGTCATGGACGTTTGTTCTATAACGAGGCCATGGATGGTTTCAACTTCCTGCGCAAGCGCGTGACGATTACCGAGGTTTTAGAACAACTGGCTCGCTATGCGCAGTTCCCAACGCCACCTTCGGTCGCAATACAAAGCGCTCTTATCGCTGAATGTCTGCCCAGCCTGCTGCAAAATCATGTCATGCCTTTGCTGGACGCCGAGGTTCAACCACGGATTTGGCTGGGCAATCACATCACGACTCCCACCCACATAGATGGCTCAGACAATATCGCCTGTGTGGTCAGTGGGCGGCGTCAATTTGTACTATTTCCACCAGAGCAAATCGCCAATCTCTATATAGGCCCACTGGATTTTGCGCCAACACCGTCGCCAATTAGTCTGGTGAACTTACGCGATCCTGATTTCGAGCGTTTTCCCAATTATCGTATCGCACTTGAACACGCACAAACCGCGATACTAGAACCAGGCGATGCCATCTATATCCCCAACTTATGGTGGCATCACGTTGAGTCAATGGAGAAAATCAATATTTTGATTAATTATTGGTGGGGAGGTTCAAATTTTTCGACCGACAATAAAACTTCACCCTATGGTTTGCTACTGCAAGCCTTACTCAGTTTTAAAGAACTACCTCCGGCGCAAAAAGCGGCATGGGGAAGTATTTTTCAACATTATGTCTTTAGCCCAAAAGATCCGGCAGCACATATTCCTGAACATAAGCGTGGTATTTTGCAACGTTGATTGTTTAAATTTTTTCTAAATTTATACCAAGGGTGCACGCGCTACTCCTACACTACCGCGACGCATTACAAGAAAACGATCAACTCATTCATCGTCAAGTTATGAAGACAAAATTCTCTAGAGAAAAATTCGTACAACGCATCCGTGTTCATCTTGAGCAGGATGGCTTTCCTCGTTTGGAAATGACACTGATCGTCGCCTTCACTGGCTTATCAGGGTTTCTTACCTCTGTGTTGCTTTTGCATTGCGGCCTGTTAACGATATGGCTGCGTTATGCTTGTGCCTTTGGCGTGGCCTATGCAGTGTTCTTCACCCTTCTCTGGCTATGGCTGTACAAGCGCAGTGGAGATCTGGTCGACACCGTTGATTTGTTGAATGTGATTCCATCGCCATCTGGTGCTTCAAGTTCGTCGTTGAATATACTGGAAGCCGGAGGCGGTAATTTTTCCGGGGCGGGTGCTAGCGGCAGCTTTGAAGGCTTGGCATCAGAAGGAACGTCAGTGCCGCTAGGCGGTGTCGGTGATGCTTTAGAAGTTGCAGGAGAGGCAGACGAATTTGCGATTCCCTTAATCATTATTATCGCGATTGGCGCTGCGGTATTCGCCCTGTTAGCCTCATCGGCTGTCGTGATAGCCAGTGCGCCGGTTCTGTTCGCTGAATTAATGGTGGATGCGTTTTTATCAGCAAGCTTGTATCACCGCTTGAAAGGTCTGCATACAAGACATTGGTTGCACACGGCATTACGCAAAACTATTTTGCCATTTCTGATCGGTGCAACTTTTTTTGTAGGTCTGGGTTGGTTCATGCAACACCAGGTGCCACAGGCGCATAGCTTGGGTGAAGTGATTCATCACTACCGGACAACACCGTAACTTGACTCGCTCAACACCGTCTACAATACGTTTCAAAACGAACGGGCAAGCTAAGTAACATAGCGTCGCCCGTTTTTTATGCATGATTATTTAATTCAAATTGCAAAACTAAGCGCTCTGCAAAGCCAAATAAATCGCCGTCTTCAATTCGCCCGGCGCGGTATCACGTGGATTGTTCAAGTACTCTTCAAATACAGGCACATCTGCCGCCTCGTAGCCGGAGGCCGGCAACCAGACACCAAAAAACCATTGGTACGCCGCCTGCATGTCTGAATACGGTCCTTGATACTGCAACACGGCATAAGAGCCTGCCTTGACGTTGTAGGATTCGAGCGGCGCTTGTGCCTTGGCTTGATGCTCGGAACTCACCGTCAGACATGCAATAGAGCGTAATTCCGCTTCCGCAACCAGCGCCGGATCATCAAAATAAATGCCTATCATCTTGCTGTCAGGGCCGAACAACTGGCGCGCTCCGGCAATCCCGACTAATTGATCAAACGCCTGACTAATACCCATATAATTTCCTCGATGGGAAATACCTACCAAATCCATCGCCGCGACTTCTTGAATTTGTACTGGGAACATCGTCTCACTCCTTATTAATTGTGCTGCAGAAAATTGTATATGGCTTCCATGCTTGCGGTAACGTGCAGGCGGCATGCCATAGACACTAGAAAAAATACGTGTAAAGGATTGCAGATTGTTATAACCACAGTCGTGGGCAATTTTCTCTATGCTGTGCGGTGTCTTCACCAACAAATTGGCGGCGCGTTGCAAGCGCAATCGTTTGACCGTTGCCGCTAAACTCTCGCCGCAGAAAGATTGATAAATCCGGTGCCAATGGTACGGCGACATGCAGGCGATTTCTGCCAGATGATTCAGGTCTAGTTCGCGTTCCAAATTCTCGTGCAGGTAATCAACGACGCGCCGGAAACGGCGCTCGTAACTGGCGCGATGTGCGCTAATAGCGGTAAGTTCTTGCTGCATCTTGCTCTCCTCAGTTTCGATGAGTAGAACAATATCATGGAGTGATTTGACAAATCTTGCGGACTTAAGGCCCGCAAAGATTTAGAGATAATTTTGAGGAGACTGTAGCGCTTAAGCTTTGGAAAATGCAGCTTCCAAACGCTTTAACAGGGGCTTATGCATTGCATAGTGATGCTTATTCCAATGCTTTTGCATGTGTTCTATTTCCTGACGTTGCGCTTGCGCGGTCGCGACATCACCTATGCTTAATGCCCAAATCGCGAACTCAGCGTAAGCATCAATGCTACCGTGATCAACAGCAGCTTTAGAAAATTCCTGCCGCGCTGCGTCGTTTTGCCCTTGTGAGGCATACGCCTGAGCTAACAATAAACCGACCTGCTCCTTACGAAAATCAGCGTGTAATTGGCGTATTTTCAACAACAATTCTAAAGCGGCATCACCCTGTTGATTTTGCAAGCGCGCCTTTGCCGCACCAAACAGGATTTCACGCTCGGTAGCGAACGGCCCACGTAAGCAAGCCTCATATTGCACCGCCGCTTGTTGTGGATCACCTGCTTCCAAATACGCGGATGCCAGGCGCATTTGATTTTGCGCTGACGGTGTCAATTCAAAAGCCTGTTGCGCTTCGCGTAGCTCTTTGCCCGGATCAAGCGCCCTCAATGCCGCTGAGGTCAATTTATTGGCGCCATGCTGTAATCGGCTATCAGGTAAATAAATCGCGAAAAAATACACGATACTCCCCAACAAGGGGAAGGCAAACAAAATCATCAACCAATACATTTCACGACGATGACGTATCGCGTGAACGGCAAAAAAAATCGCTACCAAAACGTGTAAACCAACTCCTAAATACGGCATCTTTCTTTTCCTCTTAGTGACAGAGTTTTACAAAAAAAAGCGGCATTCACCAATGGAAATGCAGCACCATTTTACTTAAACGAATATTGCGCACTCACATAAAAGAAACGTCCACGTGGATCGGTATAACTAGGGTCGTAACCAGAAATAAAGAAGTTCGCTTGATTTGAATAAGGTGGCGCGGTATTGAAGATATTTTGCACACCGCCACGCACACTCAGGTTTTTGTTGACTGCATAGCTCGCCGACATATCCCATAGCGAATAAGCTTTCACTTTGTTCGCAGCGACCACGCTGCCATTGTCGATATTGATCGCGGAATTCTGATCGTTGTAGGCAGCGGAATAAGTATTCCCTAACGTTGCTGCCAGTGGGCCTTGTTCCCAATTCAAGCTCAGGCGATGACGCCAGCGTTGCACCACGCCTTCGGTTACGAATTTACCGAGATTACTAACGTAAACGTCGCCGGGATTAGTCTGCAATTTAGAATCCAACATCAGCGTACCGAGCATACGAGCGCTGAGCTTGCCCCAATCAGTTTTGATACCATGCAGCTCCATTGCCAAGTCAAGGCCAGTGGCTTTCTGTGCGCCGCGATTCTCTTTGCGCAATTCGATATAGTCGATATAACCGTCTTTATCGCGATGTACTAAGTTACCGTACTTACTCAGATTACCCAAAATCACATCGTCGCCGATTTCGCTGATCAAATTAGTACGCTTAATGCTCCAATAATCGATACTAAGTGTCCAGTTACGGCTAGGTTCAAAAATCATACCCATCGTATATTGACGGCTGCGTTCTGGCTTCAAATTTGGATTGCTGTAACGGCGGGTGTTCCAATTATCAGCGCACACCGATAAATCATTGTCATTGTCTGCGCAGTACACAGGATCAGGCAAAGTCGCGGTAGAGCTGTACTGCGTAGGGCGATACAAATCCGATAAGGAAGGTGCACGGAAGCCGCTGCCTACGGAGGCGCGAAATAATAAATCTTTGCTTGGTTGGTAACGCAAACCCAGCTTAGGGCTAGAAGCACCACCAACGCCTTGATAACGATCATGTCGCAAGGCTAATTGCGCCTCCAATTCCTTTGTCATGGGTGCCAGCAATTCAGCATAGATGCCTTCCACGTGACGTGAATCCTGAGTTGCTTTACCACCTTCTGGTGCGAAATCATTGTTGATATTGTCGCTCATCAACAAGGCCGATGGTGTGAACACGGAGCGCTCACGACGCAATTCACCACCGACGGCTAAAGACAAATCACCACCGTCCAAACGCATCAGCGGACGCGATGCTTTAAAGTCCAAAGCAGTCATCGTGCCGCGCGCATAACGCACTTCCTCGTTGACTTGTATACCGTTCAAATACTTCACGCCTTCTGCACTGGAAGGACCAAAGGGATTAACCAAACCGCGATTGATACCGTCGATCAATTTATCGTACAAAACATAGCCATGCGTATCACGATCACGCACGGTGTTCACACTTTGATTCAAGCCTATATCGTAATCCCAACCTGCAGCGTTGCCCGTAAAGCCCATGACGAAACGCTGTGCTTCGCTGGTCAATTCGCTGGTGCGATTCCCCGCTTCTTTCAAACGCATGCGTAAAGTAAGTTCGCCGGGTACATCGTCATCTGTTAGCTTGTCTAAACCCGTATTCGCCAATTGCGGCACAAGTTTATAGTTGATGGCACCTGTCACGCGCGCCGAGGATGCAACATAATAAGTTTTGGCTTGACTCCAGGTTGATTCGGCGTAGAACTGATGATCAGGATTTATTTGAAACACAGCACGCGTAAGCAAACTTGATTTATCTGATTTTGGATATAACTCGGTATCGCCCATATAGTCATAAGTACAGGCATTTGCACCGCCAGTACCGGCGGGCAAATAGAGATTGGCCGGTGGTTTGCAATTGGGCGCTGAAAAATTAATCAAGCGATTAACGATAGGCTTGCCATTAATCTTAAAGCCTTGCTCTTGCAGGTAATCGCGCTGGTTCGACGTCAAACGAATATTCGCCGGATCGGTATAGCTAGAAAGCAAATGTCCCAAGCGCTGAGGGATCTGTAGTGCGGGAATAAATTTTCTTTGTGAGGTGAACAAACTATCCGTATGCTGTTGATCAACAACGGCGAAAATATTGTAACCATCCTTAACGATATCGCCGACACCGCCACCCAGCGTAAGGGTGCGCTTGCCAGCGCCGCCTTCCTGCGTACGTCCCCAATACGTGCTGGCTTCGAAGCCTTGAAAGTCTTTGCGCGTAATAAAATTAATCACGCCACCGATGGCATCGGTCCCATACAGCGCCGATGCACCATCGAGTAAAACCTCCACTCGTTCTATTGCAGCTGCAGGAATATTGTTCAAATCCACACCAGCGTCATCGCCGGGTGAAGCGAAATTGGCCATGCGTCGCCCGTTCAGCAAAATCAGGGTCGATGAAGTACCGAGCCCGCGCAAATTGGCTGAATTAAAACCACGTTGATCGCCGCCCACATTAATGCTAATGCCGTCGCTCAAACCGCCTACATTCGCTGCGACCTTGGCTAATAATTCGGAAGCAGTGGTCACGCCGGCCTTCAAAATTTCATCACGGCTGATAACTTGCACAGGCAGCGCCGATTCACTATCAACTCGCTTAATCGCTGAGCCGGTAATTTCTACCCGTGCCATCGGTTTAACGGGTGTCGCGTCCTGCGCCTGCACTGCACTACTTGCCAAGAGTAACAAAACCGCATGCGCCGTTAGTCGCAATGGAAAAGGACGTACTGAATGCTGAGAGTTCATTTGTTTAGACATGGTTTTTAGGTTCCAAGGGTATTTAATAATTATTCGGTAATTTTTTTAGATTTTTTTACAAAATTGTGATTGCGTACGCAAGATAGAGCACAATTTTTGTGTAGATTATTCTCTGCTTTATTTAATACAGACCACCCGAACTTGCTTCATATCCATGATGCCGGACAGGACTTTTTCCATCCCATCCATTTTTAAAGTAAGCATGCCGTCGCTCAAAGCCGCGGTAAATAATTGCGCAACTCGGGCATGTTCTTGTATCAGTTTCTTGATGCCATCGGTACCCACCATCAACTCGTGCAGGCCAACCCGACCTTTATAACCGCCTACACATTTCTCACAACCGACTGGGCGATACAAGGTGAATTTACCTTGCGGGTCAGCATAATTTTTCTGCCACTTTTTGAGCACGTTTTGTTTGGCAAGCTCGGTATCAATCTGAAACTCTGGAGTGGCCAATAACTCTGCGCAATACTCATCGAGCATGCTTTTTATCTCTTCCGGCGCTGGCTGATAAGCAGCCTTGCAATTCATACATAAACGCTTGGCCAGACGTTGTGCCAAAATGCCTAGCAAGGCATCGGCAAAATTAAATGGGTCCATGCCCATATCAAGCAAACGAACTATCGACTCAGGCGCGCTATTAGTGTGCAGAGTGGCAAAGACCAAATGCCCTGTCAACGAGGCTTCCAAGCCTATTGATACCGTCTCTTTATCGCGCATTTCGCCGACCATGATGATGTCGGGATCAGCCCGCAAAAAAGCCCGCATCACGGTTGCAAAATCCATCCCCGCTTTGCGATTGACTTGCACTTGGCGTAAACCTTTTTGCGTGATCTCCACCGGATCTTCCGCTGTCCAGATTTTGGTTTCCGGGCGATTTAAGTAGTGCAGCACGGAGTGCAAAGTGGTGGTCTTGCCTGAACCAGTTGGACCACACACAAAGAAGATCCCATATGGTTTTTCAACCACGTCTTTCAGACGTTGCAAGTTGTGCGGCGAAATACCCAGTTGCGCCATCGGTATCGGTTCACCTGCGGCCAAAATACGCATTACAACATCTTCCATACCTCCGGAAGAAGGAATGGTAGCGACCCGCAATTCAATGTCGAGCGGCCCATATTTTTTGAACTTAATTTTGCCGTCTTGTGGTTTGCGTTTTTCTGAAATATCCAGATCGCACATAATCTTAATGCGTGCCAACAGCGCATTGCGATAGCTAGCAGGAATCTCGATATACGGTGCAAGTGAACCATCGCGGCGGAACCGGATCATGGTCTTTTCTTTGCCGGGACGTGGTTCTATATGAATATCGGAAGCACCTTGTTGGTATGCGTCAACGATAATTTTATTGAGCAGTTTGACCAATTCATTGTCTGCGGCAGCCGCTACGTCTGCAGTGCTGTTGGTGTCATCAATCTCGTCCACTTCCATACCCGACAGCAGTTCATTGACCGAACCGGTATCGACGCTCTGTCCAAAAAACTGATCAATGGTGAGCTTGAACTCACGCTTAGTCGTCACCCGATAGTGCAGACGAGGCGTAGAAAAAATCAGATTGACCACGCGAGTGGTTTTCACATGTTCTGGGTCGATGGCCAAAATACTAAGGCCGGTTGGATCATCAGAAATAGGTAACCAATTGGTCTCTTCTACATACTGACGTTTCAATTTTTTGGTGAGTTCACCATCTATCACGCGATCCGGTTTAAAGGCTTCATACGGCACCGCAAAAAACTTCGATAAAGCCATACCGATATGCGCCGTCTGCACTTGGAATTCATCAATCAAGACATCTTCCAGGTCGATTTGCTTTTTTCGTGCAGAACTTATCGCTAATTCAAACTCTGGAGCAGATAAGATACCTTCAGACACCAGATAATTGAATTTAGACGGCGGTAAATTGAGTGGTTTATTTTTTTGCGTGAGCGCGATAGCTAATGTTTCGCACAACTCTTTCACGCCCTCGGTCGCAATCGAGGTAAACGCAACGCCATGCTGATTATTGATAAACTGAATGACGCCCAGTAGTTGCTGATTTTCTGCATCGACGATGGGGGCGCCCAGCATTTCTTTGGTGCGATAGCCGGTGCGTTCATCGATCGCTTTTTGAAAATGCAAGTGCGGAGAGTAGCTGTGCAATTCTTTTTCGTCATATACATCTTTAATGCATAAAACCTGTTGATGCAAAGCGACAAAGCCCGCAATACTTTGGTCTGAAATAGGCAAGCGTATGTCTTTGAAACTATTCAAGCCTTTCTTCACCTTAGAAATCAGATTTGCTTTATCGGGGGCCACCACATAAATCGTCATCCGGTCACAGTCAAACAAATCACAAATATCCTGACTCAAGTTGAGCATAATTTGATCAACTGCTTGCGTCGCATGAATTTTGTTCGTCAGCGTTTGCAGTCGTTTAAAGAATAATAAACGCTGGGTTGAGGTTTCTGCAGCTGCGTTCTGCTGTGTGCCTGATTTTGCTTGGTTCGGCTGCATCCTGATCCTGCTTTCTTCGAGAAGAATTTCCGTCGATTTTGTGTACTTCGAGCTTACTTTGTATCCTGCGTTGACGGATGAAATAGCGCAATCGCCCTATTATGAGGGAAAGTGAATGCATAAAGACAATAATGGCATATTTATCAAAGCCGTTTCAGCAATTTTCAGCATGTCTGCAACACGCTATTTATGAAAGCCGCACAATTTATTCTAAAAATTTCGAAAAATAAATTAGGTGATTTCGGAATAGTTGTGTATATTTCGGCTTGTACTTGCATCAGGTCGTTTTATTGTTGGTCCCAATTCCGCATGGCTGTTCTCTTCTAGTCGTTCTGTTTTATCTCCTTCGGTCTCATCTCTTGGTCTTAAGTGCCTAGCAGGCAATTTCGCCTATCGGCAATCTGTTCGCTCGCATGTTGGTTTTTTCGCAGCGAGAGCGTGGCCGCCATATTGAATTTAAAGGAAATAACATGAGCACTCAAACTGGAATCGTCAAATGGTTCAACGATGCTAAGGGCTTCGGCTTCATCACACCTGACGCTGGTGGCGCGGATTTATTCGCTCACTTTCAAGACATCCAATCTTCTGGTTTCAAAAGCCTGTCGGAAAATCAACGCGTTTCTTTCGAACGCAGCGCTAGTCCTAAGGGCGACAAAGCCAGCAATATTCAAATTTTGTAAGATTCGTCTATACAAAATTTTGTGAAAAACGCTGCATGAACATCACTAGTTTTACCGTTAAGCATCGTTCAGAATGAGCTTATTTATGGGGCACCATTACCGGTTATGCACACTATGCAGATAGCATAGGTGGATAAAACCCCGCAAAGATTTCGTTCGAAAAGCAAGCGCTGATTGTGCCAGGTGATAGCACAATAGCCGCACAAACTGGTTCTAACCGGCCGATACCACCACACAGATAGTGTGGGGCGTAGGAAAATGGTTTAGCCAGGCGACGCCGCCATCTTGAATATTTCAAGGTGGACGGCAAGTTCGCTGAAAGACAATTTAACAAAATAAGAAAATCATTTGTGCTTCCGATACAGGCAACGCGACTCACGTGCGCTTTGCATATCGGATATTGCAGCAAATAATTCGTTAGCCCAGATTTTCCATGAGGATTTGAGATGATGGCGGATGCACTTTTTGAGGCAGTTTTTGCGTGAATGAGGCGCTAATAGCTAGCTATTAGCGACGAAGAACGCGAAAAATGACCAAAAGTGCGACGCCAACACTCAAATAGCGTCGAAGACGCGCCAAATAGAAAATTTGGGTTAGATTGCACTATCAAAATTGTGATCAGATTTTGATGGCTACCTAATTCAGACAGGTACACCACGCAGATAGCATGGGTGCCAGAACAGCTGATAGCACCTGACAGATAGTCTTGGCTAGTAGTGGATTACGCAATACATGAAGAGCCCGCCTTTGGTGGGCTTTTTGCATTGTGGATTTGATTTTGTATCCGTTCCGTTGCCGACGAAGCGATCAAAAAAAACGGCAACCGATCTTTTGGCTGCCGCGATATTTCAAATCATATGGCTCGTGGATTACTCAGTGCTTGAGCACTTTCACAGTCTTGTTCACTTTCGATGAATCGATATACGCGATTGCGCCGGGAGTACTGGCGACGAACTTTAGGATTTCATCGTCACTGGCTAATTCTTTTGGTGGCTTTGCACCGCCGGTAAAGATCTGCCGCGCCCATTGCGCCTTCAATTGAGCAGGGTTTTTCTTGAGTAGTTTGTTGCCAAATTCCTCTCGGACTGCGCCTTCTTTTTGATCAATAGGCGTCGCCTCGGTACCGTTTGAGAAAGTCTTGGTCTGTCCCAAGAAAATCTTTGCAATCTGTTCTTCATCAATGCTGGCTGAATTCGCTGGATTGACGATCACCACCACATCAGCCGACGCTGTTTGATTTAACCCAAACAGCGCAAGCACAGAAAAACCCGCTGTTAACATTTTTTTTGATAGGGAAAAGTTCATGATCTTCTCCCATTAAAATGTAAAGTCGTAAGAGACGGTGGCCAACTTGCGCGTGTTATCTGTGCCGTTTAAGAAATCCCAGCGACTGCGATCAAGCTGAACTTTCAAAGCACTACTGTCGCTCAGTTGGTAACGCACGCTCAAACCTATATTTCGATCGACTTCTTCTGCAGCACCTTTTGCACTAAACGCATTCAATCGACTTATAGTCACCATAGGCAAGAAATTACCGAAGCGATAACCGGCACCCAACAAATAACCGCGATAACTACCACGCGCAGGGGCTGCGTTGACACGCGAGAATTCGCTGCGTACGACCAGGTCATCTCTATCTACGTTCAATGACAGGGAAGAATAAGTTTGAGGAGAAGATTTGCCAAAAACCGCAGGATCAGGTGAGAATTGTTCTAATCCCTTAGGGCCAAGACGCAAACGGCGTTGCTGAGATTTATTAATGGCAGCCCTTGCCGTGAACCAATCACGGTTGATTTCCAAATCGATCCCATACATACGATCCCAATGGATATCGACGCGGGAGGGATCGCCTAATTTCGCGATAGGGACTTCCTTAGAATGTTCTTGTCCAATGTACGCCGTAGACTTAACCGCCCAGCCGCCAATGTCGTCGCGGAAGGTGAGATTTGCGCCGTTATAATTCACGACAGGCCAGCCATAAACATCAGGCGGAACACGTGCCCAATTGTAAGCGAACGCCACATCTTGAAAATCAGAATAGAAGAAAAGAGGCAAACGTTTGCGCCCCACTTGCAAGGTCAACTTGGGGCTGAGGTTATAACTAAAAAATGCCTGCTCGATACCGAGATCAGCATCTCCGGCCGCGTGGCGTGCCATCACCTGACCTGTAAACGAAAAGTTATCGCTAAAGCTTGCGACTCCCTGCAAACCCAAGCGAGACTCAGGCGTCAAGGTCCAACGCGACTCATACACGCTGCCATGGGAATAGTCAGCGATGTAACAAGGACATTTCCATTTGCTGTTATCGGGAAAGCCAGTCTCAACACCGGTCGAGCTAAATACCTTACCTGCGCTAATGTTACCGAATCCCGAATACGTAAAATCAACTGCATAGCTGATATTACAGAGACCACCTACACTCAACATCGCAAGAACGCGACATAAGTTAACCACCTTTGATCTAGCCATTTTCTATCCTCCAGTTATTGGGAATTATTGAAGCAGCGAACACGGGGTCATCACGCTTTTTCTATTTTTACCTGATTCTCAGGCACAAAAATCGTAGCGCTCGGTTAGCGCTCTTTTAGCGCTAAAGTGCTCAATTTGTTATAGAAACAGGCGTTGATGGATTTAAGTATAGGCGCGTACTGAAAAGACTTCATGCAAATAGGCAAGATTCCAAGTTGAAAAAATACAAAAAGCAACACTTTATTGTGGGCAATAGCAAAGCTTGTTTTTTTAAATTGCTTGAAATATTTATGATTTTCATAATCGCCAGTTTCGCAACATAAATGAGTCTGCATCTAAATAAATTATTTGGATCGTATGCATCGGTTCATCGGCTTTAGCCCTTGTGCAAGTTCAATCACAAGCTCCGTTTCTTTATGCAACCATGACATGTGCAGAACTTCGTGATCAGACACATCATGTGTTGGTCAAGCACATCAATTCAAGCAAACAAATTTGACCGCCAGCAGCGCAGGCAGGATACTGAGCAGCTGCCAAAAACTATCTGTCTGGCAATTAAAATAATCTTCGGAGTCCTAGATGAAATCCCCCCTTTATACTTCTTTATTCGCAGCCGCTCTGAGCTTGGCTGGTAACGCTATTGCTGCTGATGTGCTTATTTCTGCGGGCAATATGCTGGATGTACGCAGCGGCAAAATGATTGCCAATCCTCAGATTCTGGTCAGAGACGGCCGCATCGTCAGCGTCGTTAGTGCCAAGGCCGGAGCTGCCGCTACGACCAATAAAGATACGCAAAAAATTGATCTGCCTGGTATGACCTTAGTGCCTGGATTAATCGACATGCACGTGCATTTGGATTCTGATCCCACTTATGGCGGCTACAGCAATCTGCAATTTGGTGATCGCTTTTGGTCGGTCTTGACGGTGCCACATGCGAGCCGCACTTTGAATGCAGGCTTTACGACTGTGCGCAATGTTGGTGCCGATGCTTGGAATGACGTTGGTCTGCGTCAGGCGATTGACGAAGGCAAGATTCCTGGTCCGCGCGTCGTTACTGCCGCCTACTCTTTTGGTGCGACCGGTGGTCATTGCGATTCGACTTTCTTTCCACCCTCGATGAATCAACAAAGCCCATACAACGCGGATAGTCCTGAAGAGGGCCGTAAGCGCGTACGTGAGTTACGCAAATACGGCGCGCAGGTCATCAAAATTTGCGCAACCGGTGGCGTGTTCTCGCACAACACCGAACCTGGTCAACAACAAATGAGTTTGAAAGACATGACCGCGATTGCTGAAGAAGCTCATCAATGGGGTCTGCGCGTCGCAGCCCACGCACATGGCACCTCAGGCATTAAAGATGCGATCCGTGCCGGCGTCGATACGATAGAACATGCGAGCTTGATCGATGATGAAGGTATCGCACTAGCGAAAAAGCATGGCGCGTACTTGTCTATGGATATCTACAACACAGACTACACCCAATCGGAAGGCAAAAAGAACGGCGTGCTGGAAGACAATCTGCGTAAGGATAGAGAAATCGCCGACGTACAACGCGAAGGCTTCCGCCGCGCCCATGCCGCAGGTGTGAAGATGGTATACGGCACTGATGCTGGTATTTATCCACACGGCGACAACGCCAAACAATTCGCCACCATGGTGAAATACGGCATGACGCCAGTACAAGCCATTCAGGCCGCCACGATCAATGCCGCAGAAGCGTTGTCGAGCAAAGACGTAGGCATACTCGAAGCAGGCCGCTTTGCTGATATGGTGGCGGTGGCGGGTGATCCTAGTAAGGATGTACGTCTATTAGAAAACGTCGCGGTGGTGATTAAGGGCGGGGTTGTGGTGAAAAGTGCGAAGTAAGCTACTGATCGCTGCTTAACCTATTGTGACAAGGATTTGGGTCAAGTGGTTTTGACCCAAATTTGGTTTGATGCTGTGATATGGAGGTTTGCGCCTGTCAGATTAGATATTGGCAATTACAAAGATCATGACGCTACCTTACTTTGACTGCCATCACTTAGCTATCGATGCAGAGGAAGCATTTGCCTCTACCTTGTCAACTGGTTTTCTAAAATCAAGTACGAGTGTGGTTACCAAAGACTTCATTTGCTTCCACTCAGATAAAAGACTACGTCGAAAAATAATGTTGACCCACGCTTTAAGATTCGGATCTAATTGAAAAAATAAATCACATGGTGCCGCTGCATGGCTAACCTTGCTGCAAGTAATAAAGCCAACAAGCTTACCTTGAGCATTGCGCTCGATAAAGACGTCTTTATCAAAGGAATCAGCAACAATTATTTTTTTAGTATTCGCTTCTACGACAACATGTGTATAGATATCCAAGTCGAACTGCTTAGTCATTTGATGCTCTACTTTTGACACATTCTCTTCCATGTATCCTGCAAACGTACGCTCTAAACCCAAACCATCACCAAAATTTTTACCAGTAGTAATCCCGACATATATCCATGGTGTATTGTAGATATTAAAACTCTGTTTATTTTCCCTAAGCTCTTCGCTCGACAAACCCACCATGTCTGGAAATCTCACATTAAAACCAAAGCTGACCAATTTGGAATGATGATCACGCGCAGGTACAGGCCCCTCACGTTTGCTCCAACCTGGGTCGCCTTCATATTCAACAAAATTAGCGAAGTGTCTAGGAATGGTAACGGGCATACCTCCCAAGTCCCCCACAGCATCGACACGAGAAAAACGGGCCTCATCCATAACGGCGGGTACAAAAGGATTCACTTTTAAAGTATCGGAAGACTCAAATGACATAGCTGCAAACACTAAAACAAAGATCACTACAAAGCCTGAAATAACAAATACTTTTTTACTTCCTAATTTCACGAGTTTCATTTTCTTACCAATCGTATTGAAAAACTGAACCAATATAGATCAGCATGACGTCTGACCTATTAATTCTCCAAGAATTAGACTTCAGCTCCGGGTCGCCTTGATCAGCTATTTCAAATTAGTTTCACATCGATACACTAGCTCTTTCCACAGCATACTATCAAACCCGCATTACGGATCTGGATGAGCTTAAGGTAAAAAGGTGGATAATCTGACTCGGCTCTTGGTGGTTCTTGATGGTTCATGCTAAGTATGTCGGTCGCTGGTATTGATTCCCAAGTCCATGACCTTATAGTAATATCAATTTTTCATCAATAGCGATCGATAAATTCTTGTTGATCGCTTGTCTGAATAGTTCATGCACGCTGTTCGCGCCACCACAACATCAACATCAAAGCGATCAAACCCAAAACCCAGGGCCATTTTTCTGTTGTTTGTTGCGATGCTTGCTTAGATTCATTTTTCAATGCTGTGTTAGCGACAAACGCGGTGGTTGCGTCACGGCGCTGTGCCTTTTTCCATGCTGGCCAGTCTTGGTTTTGATAAACGTAGAAGGCACCGCTGGCAGTAGCTTTGTTGTCGCTTTGCGTTTGCCATTCTTGCCAACCAGCTTTGCTTGGAATGAATGCCGTGCATAATGCATCTGCTTTATCCGCCGCCGCTTGCAAATGTTGGCGTGAATTTTGTGAAAGTAGGATCAAATCTTGTGATGGTAAACCTTGGCTACAGACACGCATGCGTTGACCGATTTGTGGCATAGCTTGCTCGGACTGCACACGCCAGTCCTGATTTTTTTCTACTTGCGCCAGATCCAGAATATCTTGCCACCACAAGCTTAAGGCATCTGGGGCGCTTATTTTGTAGCGGTGCCAGTCGGCGACTGCGAGCCAGATTATTTGCCCTTTTTTCCAACTGCGCTGCGCTAACCATGGGCGGTCTGCAGGTTGACGCCAGTCCTGACTTTGCTTGATTTGCGGGACTAGTGAAGTAGGACTCAAACTCATCAGAGAGTTAATGGCTAGCTCTTTATCCGAAGGGGTCGGCGATATGCGCAGCCCTATTTCTCGCTGCCATACATTGCTGTCGCGGGCATTGGCACCGAGTATGATCAGTGCACTGCCCTGCGCGACTTGTTGTAAGAGCTGCGTGCGTGCAATAGCACTCATCTGTTCAAAGTTAGCAGCGTCTTGTATCACTAAGTCTGGTGCTTGCTTATTCTGCATATTGCGCTCTGATTCATTATTCTCGGACGAACGGCTGCCATTCGCATTTACAGCGTCGTCTTTAGTCTCGGAGCGAGTGACAGTTTTACCTAATCTGGTTTGCCAATCTAATTTAGCCTGGCTTTGAGTGAATAATTCATTCAAAGTTTGCGTATCGAAAGAGGGAGCGGCGAAACGTGCCTGTACGTTGAGACTTTGTGCAGGTGTGACTTCTAAAGGGACGGGACCTTGCTCGATTAGCTGGTTTTTGCTATCGAGCAAACGTGCTTGCAATACCATGCGCTCTGCAACGGGTGGCAACCAGTTCAAGCGCAGTCGTTTTTCCTTACCACGAGCCTCGGCTAATACGGTCTGATTCTCCGCAAGCAATTGCAGACGCCATTCGCCTTGCACCTGTTCACGCTCTGCGGCGAGATTGAACATGCGACCTTGCGCTAACTGCATAGGAAAATCTAAACGGACAATTTCTGTCGTCTTTTGCTTTTCAGTTTGCGCTAACCATTGCACAGGAATACGCGGCAAGTCTTGCCATTGCGCCTCGTTCAAGCCATCGCCTTTGAGTTGTGCGCTCTGTGCTTTGCTCATGTCTAACGCTAACTGCGCCATGTTCAAGTGGCTATCATCACTGTCGATTACAACAACTTTGTCACCCGCCAGCATGCGCGGATCTAGAATCAAAACGGCAATGCATACAGCAGCGCAGCTAATCAACAGCGCATCCAAAATTTGCCTCTTGCGCCAATAATAAAAAACAGAGACTCCGGCAATGACGAATAGGACTAAGAGCAAAATCAACTGCCAATTTGATAAAGAAAAGTCTAATTCACTCATGGCTGTTTTCCATTCGCTGATGGCGGCTGCTTGTTTTGTAAAGACGCTTCCCACGCTTTATCAAAGGCACTGTTTTGCTTAGGTTTTAAAACGCTACGACCTTGCAAAATCAGCTCTGCATGCGATATACCCTGACGTATCCATGCCGCTAAGGCGGGGCGGCAAGTCGCACAACCATCAATCACATCTTGTATCGCTGCCTGTGCTGCAAGTCGTTGTTCTTCGTTGTTGATTTGTTCCGCAATCCAATCACGTGCTGTTTTTGACCACAGCGCTGGCAAACTGTCTTGACGCTGCAAGGTGATCAATAGATTACGAATAGCTTCTGGCACAATAACTGCGGCCTCATTTTGTTTTTTGCTCGTATTTTTCAAATCTAAAACATCGCCGCTCATGCGCTTTTCTTCTTTGATCGCGGGCGGTGTAAATGCAGCTTTGTGTAGATAAATTCGGTCTGCTTGTTGCAATTGCTTGATGGCTTCTAAGGCCTTATTTTCTGGTGCTAATGCGCTGGCTGGCGTAATAGCTCGCAGAGATTTTTCTGCATCCCACATTGCAGCCAGAGCGCGTCTTAAGATCTTCTTAGTCGCTTCATCAAATAAAGTCGCATTCTCTTCTTGATCGTGAGCGTGCCCATATTGGGCGGCTAAATCGACGGGTGCGCTATCGCCCTTCTTCCCATGCCCATCGTGGTCAGAATGATCTCCGTGATCACCGTCGTCATCAGCAAACAGGCTCGATTCTTCACCCAAGAATTTTCCATAGCGTCTTCTTAACGCACCCTGATCACCAGCGATCATTTCGCTACGCGTACGGATCAAATTAGGATTTAATTTTGGATTAGCTTTGATATCGGCCAGTAGTTGTTCGGTGTCGATAATAATCTGACGCTGGCTACGCAAGGACTCTACTTTGACCATCATGGGCAGTGCCAAGCTTTCTTCTGCCGCGGCGTCGGGTGACGGCAGACGTAAAGTGTAGGTCGGTGAGCGTGTAATGTGCGGATTCTTGTCGGCATTGTCGGTCGCACGAACGAAGAAATACAGCTCGTCACCAGGCTCCATCCCCAATTCACTTAATGACCATAGTTTATCCCACTCGCGCAGCTTACTGTCTTTGCCTTGCGGGACTGGCATTTCCTTGTCGCTGAAACGAATATTTTCGCCGCTACCGCGAGCTAAGGTCATGTGCATACTGGCTTGCGTAATTTGATAGTCATCCGTGATACGCAATGCGATGCGGACTTGTTTTGCATCCTGCGCCAGCACCTGCACCATGTCGGTCGGCGTTGTGATTTTGATTTGCGGTGCCTGATCTAACTGCACTTTGAGTACGATACGGGTCTTAGCTGCATCGGCACTCCAACTCCAGAATACGGTTTCACTTGCCTGCCATTCCGCGCAATGCACTTCGCCACGTTGAACAAAAATCAGCGTTTGTCCGTTACTTAAATGAATACTCAGCGCTTCTTTAGCGCTCTCGGCGCTTGACGGCGTTGCCATGCACCAGCGCACTTGACTATTTTCCGGAATTTGCATTTCTTTTGGTGCGCTCGTGAAAGCAGGCAGCTTGGTGTAAGCCGGTGGTGTCACATGCACACTCAATGCTGAATGGTGTTGTAAGCTTGGCTTAGCTTTGATTTCGTTTATCAGCGAACCATCTTTAAGTGCAGTCGTTTGAGCTGGTACGAAAAACCATGCCACTGAAAGCAAACAACTGAGAATAATCAAACTACGTGGAAAAGATAAATACCGTCTCGCCAGATGGCGACAAGCGGCGTCATTAAATGCATGTTCAATCTTCTGAGAGAGGCGAGCCCTTTGCAATTGTGCGACGGAGCTTAATGCTGCGGTATCAACATCGCTTGCTAGCAGATGCATACTGTCTTCCAACTCAGGAAAACTGGCGTTACTCCAACTGATCCAATGCGCGTCTATATGTTTTTTTGTCCACCAAGAATATAAGACAGCTGCGACCAACTCCATTAACACCGGTAAGAGCTGGCGCAAAATGATCCAGGGCGCGACTATTGCTATCCATGCCGGAAAACTATACAAACTGGCAGCACGCCACAATTTAGCCGTTACACGACGGCGAACTTCAGCGACGTCCGACATGGGTCAATATCCGTTCTAAGGCGAAAATACACAACAGTAAAACCAGCAAAACATCGCGCGTGTTTTCTTGCTGCTGCAGTGGTATGGCGTTCTTACTCGCGGGCAGAGTGAACGAAGTCGCCGGATAATCCTGTACCTTCAAACTCATCACTTGCCAGGCTTCGAATAGTTTTTTTGCGTTTTGTCGGTCATTTAGACTTATAGGCCAATCACTGCCGCTCTGCATTAACCAATAACGGCTCTCAGCAGTTTTGAATTGTTTAATAAAAGTCTTACCGTCTGCCAGCGATTGCAAGCCAGGGTGTTTCTCTTCCGTTGCCTGATCATTGACGATACCGGCACTTGAACTTAACCACCAAAGATGCGCTTTTGAATTCGTTTTCCAGTTTTGCGGAACCGCCTGCGTGCTATCCCAAATCACTAATTCAGTCTGCGCGTCCGGCGCTTGCTGCCAGACATAATTGTGATCAGCGCGACCAGCCGCCGCAAACGCCGTGAACATATGCTGCCATGCTGCGGCTCTGTCGCTGTGCAAGGCGATGTAGTGATCTGCCGGCTTAGTTTTTTCCTGCTTGTTGGCATTTGAAGGCGGCCGTACTTTTACTTCCAAAGCCTGCGCCAATTGTGGGCTTTGTGCATTGAGTCTAATCTGGTTCGCATCGCCCAAGACCAAGAGTCGTGCCGATTCTTTCCACCAGCTTTGATGTTGTTCCAGCCAATATAGGATCTGTGTACTTTGGATATCGCAACTGATGTTGGCGCAAAAACTCATACGCTTAGCATCCTGCATTTTGCTGGCATTGATCTGTTGCTCTACCCAAGCACTATCACTGCCAGACGCAATCAACACCGTGTCACCGCGCCAACGCATAAAGATACTCGCCAGATAAGCGATCGCGATCAACAGTAACAGGCAACGCAAAATGAGTAATAGCCACGCTTGCCAGCGCCAGACTTGCACCATGTGCGGACTGGCCGCAGCTAGAAATTTTGCAGTCGCTAAACTTTGACGCAGCGAACTCTCACGCTTTTGGCGTAACCACATGATCGGAAGAATAATCAGCGGCAGTAATAGCCACCAGTAAGCAGACATACTACTCATGCGCGTCCCGCCAATCTTAGCCAGTCACGCAAGACTTTGCCTATATCTTGCTCTATACATGCGGCAAGATAAGGAATATTCACTTGGCGACATTGCTGTGCGACGTTCGCAAAGTGTGCCTCCAGTGCGGTCTTATAGTCGGCTCGGCTGCTATCCGATATCTTTACCAGATTGTCTGGCTGTTCGGGATCAACATAGGCGACATCAGTCGAAAAACTGGCGTTACGCTCCGCTTGCGTCTGCAAACATAGCGCACGTACATCGTGCTGCATTTGACGCAGGCGGATCAGGTTCTCCGAACTGGACGAAGGCCATTCAAGGAAATCACTGACAGCGAATATCAAGCTAGGCGCACGGGCGAAATGCAGCTGAGATTTCACCATAGCGGCATCGGGCAAAGCGCCTTGTGCCTGCGTTTGATTGAGCTGCGCCATGACGCGATGGAGCTGTCGCGGTCCGCGTGACGCGGGTGTGATTTGTAGTCTAGCGTTTTGAGCGACGAGTAAGCCAAATGCATCACCCTGACGTTGCGCTACCGCTGCCAGACAAGCCAAGATAGCACGCGCGAAATGTAATTTGGTCACACCGGGATATTGATAGCTAGGCTCTGCCATCGATGCGCTGGCATCTAGCCACAACCAGATCGCAACATGACTATCGCGCTCGGCCTCACGCACATAATAGCGATCATTACGTGCCAACAATTTCCAATCGACACGACGCCATTCATCGCCAGGCGCATAGGCGCGGTATTCAGAAAATTCGACACCAGCACCGCGTTCACGTCCGGCATGCAAACCATGACCTAAACCCGCCAATACATGACGAATGATCAAATCAAGGTCTTGGCTGTGCACCAATAGAGCGGCGGTATTCAACATTTTTGCTTAATCTATCTTGATCTGCTCACGCAAAGCCTGCAAGATATCGGCGATAGCAACACCATCTGCCTCCGCTTCAAAATTGCGCAAGACACGATGCGCTAGCACCGGCAATAGCATTGCCGCCATATCTTCGCGCGTCACCGCCAGACGGCCATGCATCAATGCACGTGCTTTCGATGCCAACACCAAAGCCTGACCTGCACGTGGGCCAGCGCCCCAGCCCACATGTTTCCGCACGCTCTCAACCTGGGTCAATTGTGGACGCGTCGCGCGTATCAGACGGGTCGCATAACGAACTAAGTGTTCACCGACTTCGATGTCGCGCACCAAGGCTTGTAGGCGTAACAGCGAGGCGACATCCATCGCACTGACTGCATCACCTATGCCAGCATGCGTGGTACGCTCTACCATCAGCATTTCTTCATCCTCGCTCGGATAGCCAACGTCGATACGCAATAAGAAACGATCCAACTGCGCTTCTGGTAAAGGATAAGTTCCGGCTTGTTCGATCGGATTTTGCGTGGCCAACACGAAGAAAGGTTTTGGCAAACGGTGCGTATGGCCAGCGAAAGTCACACAGCGCTCTTGCATCGCTTCCAATAGAGCCGATTGCGTTTTCGGTGGTGCGCGGTTGATTTCATCAGCCAATAAAACTTGGGTAAATACAGGTCCTTTTTGGAAGCGAAATACGCGCTGACGTGTCGTGGTATCTTCTTCTAAAATCTCTGTGCCGACAATATCTGATGGCATCAGATCAGGCGTAAATTGTACGCGGCGAAATTCCAAATCAGTGGCTTGGGCTAATGATTTCACCAGCAAAGTTTTGCCCAATCCGGGTACACCTTCAACCAATGCGTGACCACCGGCTAACAGACAAATGACCAAAGATTCAATCACGTCTTTTTGACCAATAATCACCTGTGACATGCTCTCGGTAAGCGCGTGTACTTTGCCGCTGAGATCGCTGATTTCCTGCTCGTTCCAACTCGCTTGCACATTCGACTGCATACTACGCTCCTAAGGCATACTGAATAATATTCACCGCAAAACGGGTGTTATCTACCGCTAAAAAACGTTTGTTCCTGAAATCATAATCCCACTCACAGCCATAATCTTTATTGCTGTAGAGTAGACGAATACGTCCGTTTATTTCTATCGCTTTGAGATAATCATGTACCAAATCATCGCCCCAGCCATTCAATTCCACAGTGGTATTGGGCGGTCCATCAAATCTAAAAAAACTGGTGTAGAGTGGATGCGTATTAGGAATCTTTTTTAAAGCTTTAGTTCCAAATATCTTTGCGATTTCCGCTTCGAATGATTTGGCGAACAAGCCATCAATATCGTGATTGCAATCATCGACAAATAAAAAGCCACCGCCCTTGATATAACGTTCCAGGTGTTTTCGCTCTATTGGACTTAATTGCACCAGCTTATGTCCCGCCATATAGCAAAATGGCGCTTCCAACATTTTGGGATCGGATAAAGCAAGCACCCGTTCCACCGTATCAACCCGAAGCGTGGTGTATTCCACCAACGAATTTAAGACATTGCTAGGCATGCGAATATCCACATCCCAATCGCCGGAGTCATACATTAAACGGGTGAAATAGAAGTCGTAATTGCTCATGCGGAGAGGGAAGTAAAAATGAAGCTAGAACCGTCATGCCGGGCTTGATCCGGCATCCATGTTTCAATCACGAATGACACTAATAACATGGATACCGGGTCAAGCCCGGTATGACATTATCGGCTTTGGTTTCTCTAAAACTTTATACCGCATCCGACAAAGAAGTGAAATTAAAATCACGCAATTTCATTGCAGGCACCACCGATTTGCGACCATCACCGAAAACCTGTGTCTTACCCAGGTCATCGATATTGTTTAACATGGTCACTGGACTTTCATTGAAACGGAAATTTTTAACCGGGTGTTTAACCTTGCCATTCTCGATATAGAAAGTGCCGTCACGCGTTAAGCCGGTTACCAATAAGGATTGTGGATCGACCGAGCGGATATACCAAGTGCGCGTGACCAAGATGCCTTTTTTGGTGGACGCAATCAATTCTTCCGTGGACTTGGTGCCACCCGCCATAATCGTATTGCCAGCACGACCTTTGGCGGCTACACCTTGTTTCTTCGCCCAGAAATTCGAATACTGCAACGACTCGATCTTGCCGTTCTTAACAATAGAACTGCGTTCGCGCGCTTGCATAGACGCGCCATCCCAAGGATTGACAGGTGCATCCGCATTCCACGGATCAGTCCAGATATTGACCTGTTCATCAAACATTTTTTCACCAAGACGATTGCCGCCGCCTTTTTTAGAAAGGAAGCTACGTCCTTCATCAGCCTGACGCGCATCAAAGGCATTAAACATGAAATTCAAAATATCTGACGAGGCCGCTGGCTCCAACACCACTGTATAGCGACCTGGCTCTAAAGCCTTAGCATCGACCGAACGTATGGCTTTTTCAATCGCGACTTCGGAAGCTTCACGCGGATCAAACAAGCGAGCGTCATTCGCGGTACGCGTCACCCAACCGGAACCACGACCATCTTCGGTACGTGCGGTGCAGCTGAAACTCAGGTTAGAGGATTCTTGAAAGCCAAATACGCCGTTTGAATTAGCGATCACTTCAAAACCCAAGGTGTCCAAGAAAAATCCTGCTGCAACCAGCTTATTCTTTTTCGCCAGGCTGATACTTTGCAATGCGACCTCAGCACGATAATCGGGATCAATCGCTGCTGTTTGTTCGAAGTAAGTTGGCGTCGCTTTGAATTCTTGCTTAGAAGCAGCAGGCATAAACTCTGGATTTTCAGGTGCCAAGCGTGCGATATCTTCGGCGCGACGCACTGCTTTTTCCAAGGATTTATCATCAAACTCATTAATGGTGGCAGTGCCCTGACGCTTGCCAAAAGCAACACTGACTGACAACTGCGTATCTTGATTCAAACCCGCAGTCGATACGCTATTTTGTGCGTAACGAATATTACCAGCACGTGTTCCTTGTATCGAGACACGACATTCATCTGCCTTGGAAAAACCGATTACACGATCGCAAATACGTTTTGCTTCTTCCTGAGTCATCATTTTCATCTTATCGTCCTTATTTATTTTATGCCGCTGTTATGCTGATAAATGCCATGGGCAAGTACCTCAAGCAATTTTACGCGCTGTATTGATCACATTAATACCGTTGAAGCGAGCAGTAGAGGAGCCATGTGAGACCGCACTGACTTGACTCGGCTGACCTTTACCATCAAAGAAAGAGCCTCCCATACGCCAGTCACGCTCATCACAAATCGCGCTACAGCTATTCCAAAATTCCTGGGTATTCGATTGGTAAGCGACATCTTCAACCGGACCAATAATTTTGCCGTTTTTAATTTCGAAAAAGAGCTGGCCGCCGAATTGGAAGTTATAGCGCTGTTGATCAATCGAGTAAGAACCGCGACCCAGGATATAAATCCCTTTCTTCACGTCTTTCACCATTTCATCCGGTGTCAGTTGCGCTTTGCCTGCTGCTAAAGAGACATTCGGCATACGTTGGAATTGCACACTGCTCCAGCTATCAGCATAGGAGCAACCATGTGATTCTTTTTCATCAATGATGTGCGCCTGATCGCGTGTCGCTTGGTAATTAACCAAGACGCCGTCTTTGATAATATCCCAACGCTTTGCTGGAACGCCTTCGTCATCGTACCCAACTGCTCCAAGAGAACCCGGTGTAGTTTTATCAGCGAAAAAATTGACGCGATCAGCACCAAACTTAAAGTTCTTACTGCGCCATTTGTCCAGCGTCGCAAAACTAGTTCCCGCGTAATTTGCTTCATAACCGAGAACACGATCCAACTCGGTTGGATGACCGACAGATTCATGTATCGTTAAGAATAAATGTTCTGGACTCAGAACCAAATCATACTTACCTGGCTCGACCGACTTAGCGGAAAGTTTTTCACGCGCCTGACGACCTGCTTCACGCGCTTCTTCTATGACATCCAGCGAGTGTTTATACAAGCTAGCCACACCACCGGCCGCCATGACTTTATCCATAGGATTGACATCGAAGAATTCAAAGCCCATACCCACTGGAGACGACAGACTTTCGCGAGTACGGAATTTGTTAGTCGCTTTATCAACGGCGATCGCTGTCATCGGTGCCCACAAGCGATGTATGTCTTGATCTATATAAGAACCATCGGTCGAAGCAAAATATTTTTCCTGATTTACCTGGAATAAATTCGACTGCATAAAATTCGCGCCAGCTTCCAAGCCTGCTTTGTTCGCTGCGATCAACATATCGGCTTTTTCTTTGACGGGAATCGTACGCCAGTCTTTTTTGAATAGCGTGGCCCAAGCGACTTCACCTACACCTTTTACTGGTGCCAGGATCAGCGGTTCGGTCTGCAACTTAGCATTCGCCTTAGCGATTGCTACCGCCTGACGCGCCATACTCACCACCGCATCAACAGAAAGATCATTGGTAGAGGCAAAACCATAAGCACCACCAGCAATCACACGCACGCCGACGCCCATCGATTCACTATTGACGATATTTTCAACACGCAAATCACGGGTGGTAATGAATTGATTCACGTAACGCCCTATGCGCACGTCGCAATAACTGGCACCCGCCTGGGTCGCAGCACTCATTGCCGCATCTGCTAAAGATTTTTTGAAGGCATTACCAACTGGGTTCATCAGCGCTTCGGCAGCGATTGCGTTGCCATAAACCGGGATCATCATACTGCCGGCGGCGATGCCACTGATCTTTAAAAAGCTACGTCTTTCCATAGCAACTCCTGAATAAATAGAGAAAACTTACCGTAACTAATTCCGTTCGCAATCTGTACCGGTTAAACCGCATCCGACAAGGAAGTAAAATTGAAATCTCTTACTTTCATCGGTGGTATCAACATTTGATACGGTACTTCATCACCAGCGATCACCACCGGCTTACCGATTTCTTCGATGTTGTTCAGCATAGTCACAGGACTCTCATTGAAACGGAAATTTTTGATCGGATACATGATCTTGCCGTTCTCAATATAGAAAGTGCCGTCGCGCGTTAAGCCAGTCAATAACACTGATTGCGGATCGACCATACGGATGTACCAAGTACGCGTAACTAGCACGCCCTTCTTAGTATTCGCTATCAACTCTGCCGTGGTTTTATCAGTGCCTGCCATAATCATATTGCCGTGGCCAGCCAGCGGATCACGCTTTTGTTTTTGTGCCCAGAAGCGAGAATACTCCAAAGCATTCACGCGACCGTTTTTAATCACTTCGGTGCGTTGACGTGGCAACATCGAACCATCCCAAGGCAGGACGGCAACTTCAGGATGCCATGGGTCGGCCCAAATATTGACTTGCTCATCGAACAGCTTTTCGCCGAGGCGATTACCACCGCCTTTTTTAGATAAGAAACTACGTCCCTCATCGGCTTGACGCGCATCGAAGCCACCGAGCATATTGCCGATCAAATCGGACGTTGCAGCGGGTTCCAAAATCACGGTATAACGACCTGGCTCTAAGGCCTTTGCATTCACCGAGCGCAGCGCTTTCTCGATTGCTACGTCAGCCGCTTCGCGTGCATCAAAACGTGCAGCATCACCGATAGAACGTTTAACCCAACCGGAACCACGACCATCTTCAGTGCGCACGGTACAAGTAAAATCCAGGCCAGTTTCTTGCTGATAACCGAATACGCCATTCGAATTGGCAATGCTGGAAAAACTGCTGTTATCGGTAAAAAATCCTGCTGCTACCAAATTCTTTTTGCGGCAGGCTTCTATCGTGTAAGCCGCTAATTCAGCACGAAAATCAGGATCAATCGCGGCTGTCTTTGGACTGAATGTGGCTGAGGCTTTGTAATCTTGCTTGCCTACTGCTGGCATGAATTCAGGATTTTCCGGTGCTAGGCGAGCCAAATCTTCTGCCCTGCGTACCACTTTCTCCAATGATTTTTCATCAAATTCATTGATAGTTGCGATCCCTTGTTTTTTGCCATATGCCACGGACACGACCAATTGCGTATCGCTAACGGCACCAGAGGTCGATACCGCATTACGCGCGAAACGAATATTTCCGGTATTACTACCGCCCAGTTGCACATTGCATTCATCTGCTTTGGATATGCTCAAGACTTTATTGCAAATCGCTTGCGCTTCTTGTTGACTCAGTAGTTTCATGATCAAGCTCCCTTAAGCCATTAAGCAATTTTGCGTGCAGTGTTGATCACATTAATACCATTAAAACGTGTGGTACTAGAACCGTGCGATACCGCGCTCGATTGCGAAGGCTGACCTTTACCATCAAAGAAAGAGCCGCCCATGCGCCAGTCGCGCTCGTCACAAGTGGCGCTACAGGCATTCCAAAATTCTTGTGTATTCGACTGGTAGGCGACGTCTTCTAATTGCTCACCGATCTTGCCGTTCTTAATTTCAAAGAACATCTGACCGCCGAACTGGAAGTTATAACGCTGTTGATCGATAGAGAAGGAACCATCACCGATGATATAAATCCCTTTCTTCACATCCTTGATCATTTCATCTGGCGTCAGGCGCTTTTTGCCTGCTTCCAATGAAATATTTGGCATGCGCTGGAATTGCACACTGCTCCAGTTGTCGGCATAAGAACAGCCATGCGATTCAGTTTGACCCAGCATATGCACCTGATCACGAGTAGCTTGGTAGTTGACCAAGATGCCGTCTTTAATAATGTCCCAACGTTTCGTCTTCACGCCTTCATCATCGTAACCGACACCACCAAGTGAACCTTGCGTGGTTTTTTCGGCGATGATGTTGACGTTGTTGGAACCGTATTTGAATTTCTTGCTTTCCCATTTATCGATGGTCGCAAAACTGGTACCAGCGAAGTTCGCTTCATAGCCGAGTACGCGATCCAATTCAGTCGGATGACCAACTGACTCGTGAATCGTCAACCACATATGTTCAGGGCTCAATACCAGATCATACTTACCTGGCACGACTGATTTTGCTGTCAATTTTTGTTTGGCGCTAGCGCCGCAGGCACGCGCATCCGCAATCAGATCATAGGAATGTTTGTACAGGGTTGCGACGCCACCAGCCGCTTTGATCTTGTCTTCTGGGCGCGCATCTAAATATTCATAACCCATACCGACTGGCGCGGAAAGCCCCTGACGTGAACGGAATTTGTTAGTTTTTTGATCCACCGCGGTCGCTGTGATCGGCATCCACAAACGATGCACGTCTTGATCGATATAGGAACCATCCGTGGAAGCGAAGTATTTTTGCTGGTTAACCTGGAACATCACTGATTGCATGAAATTAGCACCACCTTCCATACCCGCTTTATTCGCTGCAATCAACAGATCAACTTTTTCTTGAATCGGAACGATGCGCCAGTCTTTCTTGATCGGCGTTGCCCAACTAACCTCACCCACGCCTTTCACTGGGGCTAACTGCAACGGCGCTGTTTGTAATTTACTATTCGCTTTCGCAATCGCAACTGCTTGACGCGCTGCGGCAGCGACGCTGTCAGGCGACATATCATTGGTGGCGGCAAAACCGTACGCACCGTTCGCGACGACGCGGATACCAACACCCGCCGATTCGGTATTTGCCACGTTTTCCACGTTCAAATCTCGTGTAGAAATAAATTGGTTCAAGTAACGGCCAATACGCACGTCACAGTAGCTAGCACCAGCGCCGGTTGCGGCATTCAAGGCGACATCGGCCAAGCTCTTGCGAAATTGATTCGACACTGGCTTTAATAATTCTTCGACTTCGATCGCCCGGGCAAATGCGGGCATCAATAAACCACCTAGCGCGGCGCCACCTAAATGAAGAAAATCACGTCTTTGCATTTTGTCTCCTGAATTATCGGTTAAAGTCTTCTTACCAAGTTTCATCGTGGTGTGGCTATCGGGGGGCTAAGCCGAACCTAGTAGGCCGACCCGATAAGGCATAGATACCACTTGATTTTACTTGGGACGAATTGATACTAATGGTTTAAGACTAGTGCAGGGAAAATAAGTTCCGCACGAGTAGCGGAATAGATACGGTGAATTGGAGCACTTGAGAACTCTACTTGAGCAATGATTGACGAAATGACTTTCCCTATCATTAATCATGCTCAGATTAAAAGGCTTATTCAAACAGCTTGGTAGAGTGCGTTGTAATGGTCTGTGCTGTTCAAACCTGAGTATCGATTAGAAGTCGTAGAGGTGCGCAGGCCGCCCTACTTTACTATTATCTAGTCTGAATACGCTTGCCGTGCAAAAGCTTCGAACTGTGCGAGTGGCAGAGGCTTGCTATATAGGTAGCCTTGATAAGCACGGCAACCTTGCTCTTGTAAAAAGGCTTTTTGCGCTAAAGTTTCTACGCCTTCAGCGACTACACTCAGCCCCAGGCTTTCCGCCAACACAATCACCATTTTTGAAATCGCAGCGTCGTTCGGGTCGATTAAGATATCCCGCACAAAACTTTGATCAATTTTCAACTGATCTAATGGCAATCGCTTCAAATACGAGAGTGAGGAATAGCCGGTGCCAAAATCATCAAGGGAGAAACTCACGCCCCGTTTCTTTAGCTGCGACATTTTGTCGATGACGTCTTCGATATTCGAAATCGAAAATCCTTCAGTGAGCTCTAGTTTCAAGCGACGGGGATTTGCGCCAGTGAGTTCCAACACATCTTCCATTTGATCAACAAAATTTTTCTGATGAAATTGGCTAGGGCTAACGTTCACCGCTATGGTTAGATCGGCAAACTCTGGTTGGCTCGCCCAACTTGCTAATTGATGCGTTGCGACATTCAATACCCAATAACCGAGAATCGCGATCAGGCCAGTATCTTCTGCAATCGGAATAAACTCGGCAGGTGAAATCATGCCGCGTACCGGATGATGCCAGCGGATTAAGACTTCCGCCGCGAATAAACGGCCCTCATCGTTAAACTGCGCCTGATAGTACAATTCAAACTGATCGTTCATCATCGCTTCGCGTAAATCTTCTTCCAGTTCCGCACGCTGCGTCACCATCGCCTGCATTTTGGGATCAAAGAATCGTATGGTATTTCGACCCGCCGCTTTCGCTTGATACATGGCGAGATCAGCGCGTTTTAAAGGTTCGGAAATAGTTTCTACTTTTTCGCCAAATAAGGTAATGCCAATACTGGGCGAACTATGATGTTCATTCACACCTAACCAGTAGGTTTGGTTCAATTCAGAAAGAATCTTGATAGCGACTGTCTCTGCATGATTTGCGGCGTCGAAAGAATACTCGTCAAGATTTTCTAACATAACGACAAACTCATCACCGCCCAAGCGCGCCACGGTATCTCCCTCACGCGTACAACTATTCAAGCGCTCTGCGACTTGCTGCAACAAACGATCGCCCTGATCATGCCCTAGAGTGTCATTCAAGGTCTTGAAATTATCTAGATCAATAAACAACAGCGCGCCTTTACGCTGATGCCGATTACTCGATGCCAAGGCCTGTTCCAATCTATCCATCAACAGGCGGCGATTTGGCAGTTGCGTCAAGGGATCATAAAACGCCAGATTACGAATCTCATCTTCAGCCGATTTACGTAAAGTGATATCGTTAAAAGTACCGACGTAATGGGTAATGACGCCTTGCTCATCGGTGACGCTAGAAATATTGATCCAAGCGGGAAACATATCCCCATTTTTTCGCTGATCCAGAACTTCGCCTTGCCAGGAACCACGCTCGCGAATACTGCTTTGCATGGCAGCGTAAGCCATTTCATTCTTAAATTGCTCATTGAAGAAGTGCGGCGGCGCCCCCACCACATCGTCTGCAGTAAATCCGGTGATTTGATTAAAAGATTGGTTCGTACGCAGAATATTCCACGCTGCGTCGGTGACAAACATGCCTTCTTGCGATTCAAAAGCGGTTGCCGCTATCCTCTGCGATTCAGCATGGCGCTTAGAAGCAGTGATATCGTGCCAGGCAACATAGACCGAGGGCTCGCCATCAAAATCGATTAAAGCACCTTGACCCATGACATCAATCACGCTGCCATCGATTTTAATAAATTTCATTTCGAAATTCTGATCGCGTCCACCCACTTCATTCATGGACTTAATCCGGGTTTGTATCAAATGATGGTTATCGGGATGCATAATGTCCCGGATCGAACGGCCAATCAATTGATCAGCGGATTCAGCACCAAGCATACGTATCGCCGAAGCATTCACATAAACCAGGCGACTTTTGCGATGGACGTTAATTCCCTCTGGCGACCACTCAACCAAGGTTCTGTGCCGTTCTTCGCTTGCATGCAAGGCATCCTCAACCCGCTTACGCGCTGAAATGTCTCGCACGCTTGCCTGAATCAAGGTCTTTCCATCAAGCTCAACCCGGTTTAACAAGACTTCAGCATCAAAATAGTCACCGTTATCCAAACGCCGATGCATCCACTCAAAGCTATGCTGTCCCTGATCACGCGCCAAGAAAATGTAATCGCGCGCCAAGCTACCAGAGCTGATCCCATTTTTTTGAAATGTCGGAGACAAATCAGAAGGTTTGCACTGAAGCAAATCTTCTTTATCCTGCGCACCAAACAGACTGATTGCGGCGGGATTGCAATCGATCATACGATCAGCATCCATCACCATCACTGCGTTGGCAGTAGCATTAAACAAGGTCAGGTGACGCGCCTCAGACCACGCCAGTTCCTGACTGCGGTGTGCGACTTGAGCTTCTAATAACTCTCGGGCATTTTGTACTGCATCAGCCATGCCATTAAATGCTTCGGACAAAACACGAATTTCACGTGACTCCGCAACAGTCTCAGGTACTCGGACCGCCAACTCGCCATCCCCTAATTTCTTAGCGACATCGGCTAATAAGTCCAGTGGACGGGTCAAACGGCGCGAGGCGAGATAAATCAGGTTGAGTGCCAGCAAAGTAATTAATGTGCCTGCGATCAGCAAGAAATTTAGGCCTTCAGGGAGACCGGAGAGAACTTCTGATTTACGAACGCTGTGTACCAAGTTCCAAGTGGCTTGTGTCCCCAATCTCAACTGGCGATAAACCACAATAAACTCATCACCTACTTGATTTGTTTGTAGTAAAACTTTTTCAACACCACTACCCGGTGCCACATCTAACAATTGATTTTGTGTTTGCTGCAGTATAGGAAAACGCATCAATAAATTGGCGTTGCTATCGTACAGTAAAGTGCTATCGCTTTGGTGATGCAAACCCGTTGCTAGCGCGATGTCGGCGCTGAACATCTGTTCCCAATTGAGCACGGCAATCAACCACAATTTGGTGGGCAGTTGCGCATTCAAAGGATTTCCATTTAAATTGAAAGTAGACACTGGAGGCTGCGCTGAACTCGTAAGATTGATCTCGCGTACGACGATCAGTTCTCGATTGCCACCTGGGCGCATCCAGCTGGTGATACGACATGGCACGGATAGCTGCTGGCACTGAGTTGTAAAACCCGTGTCAAACAATGCAGTTTGTGACTCTGCATCCAGACTGCTAGCAAGAATGAAAGTGCGTTCAGGATCAAGCAACATCAAACGGCTAAAACGTCGTGGATAGGCGCGTTCCTGACGTTTCAATATTGCTTGCATGGAGTTGGCTAAATTCGCCATTACGTCTTGCCCTGTTCTCTGCGATGGCTGCGCCAAGAAAGCTTGTTGCAACTCAGCGCTTTCCGCTATCAACAAAGCATCGCCACTTGCCTGTTGCAACTCACGCGAAATCATATCGCGTTGCAAGTCCACTTTCACGCTTAGCATTTGCATCACTGCATCGAGTCTCTGCTGACTAGCTCCGACCAAACCGAGCGCACTCCAACCAAAGTACCAAAGGACAAACAGAATACCCAACGACGCAATTAATACTGCGGCGAAATAGCCTGTCATCCGGTTAGAAAATGAAGCAAACATAGACTGCGTTGTACTCTGTGGTTGTTCTTTGTGATTGAGCGGGTAGCGTCGAGGTGGAAACTTTTGCACAAGCTGAAAGCCGCTTTAGCGCAGACTCTCTGATGCAGACAAACTTCATTTATCTGCATCGAAATTCGGCATCAAAATTAAGGCGCTGAAACTCAGGTACCAAAATTGATGCCGCAATATTTAGGCACCGAAAAAATCTGCCCTCAGAACATGGTGTTGTGCCGCTTGCAAACGAGGACCATACTGTGTAACTACCTGAGCGGCGGCTTGGTTAGCAAACGCTGCTGCTTGCCCAAAATTGTGAGCTTGGCTCAAAGCAAATAAGAACGCACCGGCAAACATATCACCGGCACCATTGGTATCGATAGGTTCGACCTTAGGCGCAGCAACCTGTATCAGTTGTTCACCATCAAATACAAAAGCACCGTCAGCACCGCAAGTGATGGCAAATCGCTTAGCGTACTTCTGCAAACCCAAACAGGCTTGTTCGAAATCGTCGGTTTGAATAAATCCCAAAGCCTCATCCCTGTTGCAGAAAATCAAATCAACCTGCTCACCTATCATTTCTAGCAAACCATCCCGGAAAAACTGCACCATGGCCGGATCAGACAAACTTAAGGCAACTTGAGTTCCATGTTCTTGAGCATGTTCACGCAATTTAATCGCTGCGGCTCTGCCTGTCACAGAAGTCACCAAGTAACCTTCAATATAGACATAGTTCGCTTCTGGTACTGCAGTAAAATCAATTTCATTCACAGACAATTGTTCACTAATGCCCAAGTAGGTGTTCATAGTACGCTCAGCATCTGGCGTAATCATTACCAGGCACTTACCTGTGGTTCCTGCGGGAGGCGTGATGTGAGAGGGCGTAGTTACGCCTGCCGCCTGCATGTCATTCAAATAAAAAGCGCCATTCTCATCGGCCGCAACTTTGCAAGAGTAAAAATTCTGGCAACCAAAATAGCTAGCAGCAATAATCGTATTTGCCGCCGATCCACCACTGGCACGTTTTGATGCGACCAGGTGGTGATCTAAGGCTGCGATCAATTCTTTTTGGCGCGCCTCATCGACCAAAGTCATCACACCTTTATCAACTTGCATATGCTTTAAGTCAGCGTCATCCAAGGTGATTTCGGTATCAACCAAGGCGGCACCCAGGCCATAAATGTCATACTTTTTTTTCATCATCATCTTTTAATAAAATACCAATAAGGTACTTAGGTTCAAGGTAGTCACTCTGTGGCTATTCAAATAATTATTTGAACAATTCCCGCATATGTTACATTTTGGCGTAAAACGACGCTTCTCAAAAGAAATATTTAATCGACTGCAGTGGAAAAAGACCTAGAATTTTGAAATGTAAAAAAATCAGATTGAGCTAAGATACCCTACGAGGCATAGGTTCAATTTTCAGCGAAGTTTATGGAAGCTTTTGTGAAAAATTTTTGGCTCAATAGAAAATGGTTGTTTCCACAACACTTACCCACCACGATTTTTATTCTGGGTATGTGCATCACGGCTGCCGGTACTTGGTGGTTGAACAATAACCTCAAAAGCAAATTAGAAACCGAATTTCAAAATAAAGCAGATCGCATAACGGCAGAAATCCAACAACGATTTAATAATCCCGTTTTTGGTGTGAACAGCGCTAAAAGTTTGTTCGGAATCAAACAGAATCTAAGTGCCAGTGAATTTGCAGCAGCAATTCGTACCACCAACTTACCACAAGAGTTTCCAGGCGTGCGGGGTTTTGGTTTTGTGGAAAGAATCGCGCAAGCCGATTTATCCAAATACATAGAGCAACAAAAAGTAGAAGTCCATCCACAATTTAATTTGCAAGAGTTTCAGGGCGCGCAAAACGCTTATCGCTACATTGCAAAATATTTTGTCTCACCATTTCCTAGCCATTTTGTACCAGGCAGTGACTTTAGTTCCGATCCTCGCCGTCGCCTCGCAATTGAAGACGCGATCAATGCTGGTAAACCTTCAATCAGCCCCCTGATTTATGCGCCACCAAAGACGGAGAAAAAAGCCAGTATTTTGATGTTCGTCCCCGTGTTTAAGAAAGATGCAATAACGAATACACCCAGCGCAAGACAAGCGGCTATTTTTGGTCTGGTTTATGCGCCAGTCATGTTGCCCGATTTACTGGCAAAAATGCGTGATGTTGAGAATGGCAACCTGGTATTTGATCTACAGAATACATTACCTGACCCGGACGGCAACATAGTCAGCTTTGCGGCGCACAAGGCAGATGATAAGGAGCCGGTGTCACACACCGCAATGTTTGAACAACGCCGCGAAATCGAAGTGCACCAGCACATCTTTAAGTTAAGCATACGCAGCACCGCTTATTTTGAAGCCGGTATGAACCGCACGCTGCCCGTTTTGTTTTTTATCGCGGTGAGCGTGATTTGCATACTGATCACTACCTTGCTACGTATTGAGCTGAGTTGGGGTGACCAAACTCAAAAGAAACTGGATATCGCCTTACGCGATAACGAAGCCCTGCTCAGCACCTTGAACATGCATGCTATCGTCTCTGTCACCGACGCGACTGGTTCCATCATTGACGTCAATGACGCGTTTTGTAGGATAAGTGGCTATCAACGTCATGAACTCATAGGGCAAACCCATAGACTGATACACTCGAACGAGCAGTCTAGTCAGTTCTGGGCGGATATGTGGCAGAGCATTTCTCACGGCACACCATGGCGCGGCGATGTCTGCAACCAAGCCAAAGATGGCTCGCTATTTTGGTTCAATACTTTTATTGCACCTTTTAAGAACAATCAAGGTGTTATCGAAAAATATATTGCCATCCGCACCGATATCACAGAAGAAAAGAAAGCCGCTCAACAATTACAAGCAGCATTGCGCGACAGCGATGCGCTACTTAGCACATTGAATATGCATGCGATCGTTTCAATCGCGGACAAAGCGGGTCGCATCATTGAGGTCAACCAAGCCTATTGTCGTATCAGCGGCTACAACAAAGAAGAAATCTTGGAAGGAAACCATCGTATTGTCGCAACAGGTATTCAATCGCCTGACTTTTTATCCAACATGTGGCGCACGATCTCTTCTGGTACGCCATGGCGCGGTGAAGTCTGTAATCGTGCTAAAAATGGCAGCTTATATTGGGTCGATACTTTTATCGCGCCTTTCAAGAATGCCGAGGGCGAAATCGAAAAATACATCTCGATTCGTACCGATATTACCGCCAGCAAGAAAGCCGCAAGCCGTCTTGCAAGCCAGCGTAGTGCTTTGGCACATATCATTGAAGGTACCAACGTAGGCACCTGGGAGTGGAATGTCGAAACTGGCGAAATGCGCCTGAACGAGCGATGGGCAGACCAAATCGGTTATGAGCTCAACGAATTAGCACCACTAAACATTACAACCTGGGATGGATTAACCCACCCGGATGATCTAACCAAAGCGAAAGCCTTTATGGCGAGACACTTTGAGCATGAACTCTCCTACTATGAATGTGAAACTCGCCTACGACACAAAGATGGTCACTGGATTTGGGTGTTAACACGAGGCAGGATCTCGTCCTTTACCCCACTTGGTAAGCCTGAATGGGTCTCCGGCACTCAAATGGACATTACTGAGAGAAAAAATGCGGAGGCGGAACTACAACGCAGTACCAAGCTGTTACTAACTGTGCGTGACCAGCTCACCAAAGCAGCCGAAGTCGCTGAACTCGGTATCTGGAGCTGGGATGTCACGACCAATGAAATCGCTTTCAATGAGCGTATGTATGATATTTACGAGGTTCCAGCCGAGCTTAGAAGCGGCAAGTTAAGTTACAGCTACTGGCGCTCGTGTGTACATCCGGATGACATCGAAGAAACAGAGCGCCGACTGCAAGCCTCACTAAAAAATAATGACCTATACGCACCTATTTTCCGCATCCTCAGTCTGACTGATGGGATTCGATATATACAAGCAGCTGGTGGTGTAGAGCGAGATGCCGATGGCAATGCTATTTTGATTACCGGTATTAATCGCGACATTACCTTACAGTATCAAGCTGAAGAAGCGCTACGCAAAGCGAAACAAGCGGCTGACGACGCGAATCAGGCCAAGTCTGCCTTCTTGGCTAATATGAGCCATGAAATTCGTACTCCGATGAATGCGATTTTAGGCATGCTAAGTTTGTTACGTAAGACCGCCCTATCACCACAACAAAATGACTACGCCAGCAAAACCGAAGGGGCTGCGCGCTCTTTGCTTAATTTACTGAACGATATTTTAGATATTTCCAAAGTCGAAGCGGGCAAAATGAGTTTGGATCCGCATCCCTTCCAACTCGACCACTTACTCAGTGAATTGTCTGATTTATTGGCCATCACGGTGGCAGATAAGGCCGTTGATATTCTGTTCGATATTGACCGCAGCATTCCCAAGTTATTGATTGGTGATGCCATGCGCTTGCGACAAATCCTGACTAATCTCGCCAGCAACGCGGTCAAATTCACTGAGCAAGGTCAAGTGCTTATTGCAATCAAAACGCTACGGCAAGACGCCAATACGGTGAACTTACATTTTTCAGTGAAAGATACAGGGATAGGTATCGCACCTGAAAACCATGAAAAGATTTTCACAGGTTTTACCCAGGCAGAAACCTCCACCACACGTCGCTTCGGTGGTTCTGGCTTAGGCATTGCGATCAGTCAGGGCCTCGTGTCGATGATGGGCGGCAAGCTGTCATTAGAGAGCGAGTTGGGCCAGGGTGCATGCTTTTACTTCGACATTCAGTTACCTGTGGCTTCAGCTTTAGTTCTGCATAACGAACAGTTACTTGAGAATCAGCTATCGACGCGCTTGTTAATCGTTGAAGCCAATATTTTTGTGCGTGAAAATATCAAATCGGCCTGTCAGGAGCTCCATTTCGAGGCAGAGTTTGTCGATAGCAGTATGGCGGCCTTACTGACTATGCAAACTAGCAAAGTCTTGCACCAGGCGATCTTAATTGATTGGGATATCGTCGAAGTGGATGGTTGGGGATACATCTGGACTATGCGCGGCTTGGCAGACCAGACTGGTCAGTCGCTCTTTCTCTTGATGCGCGAAAACGAGCGTGAATTATTACAGAAAGTCGCCCCCAAAGAACAATTACTATTTAATGCGGTGCTCAGCAAGCCACTCACAAAGAATAAACTACTAGCCCATATTCATAAGCAGATCGAAAGTGGTGCCAGCCTGGCGTCAAGCCTGCAAAACAATCAACTAGTAAGTACTACCAAACGCTTACAAGATATCCGGATCCTGCTGGTAGAAGACAATATCAACAATCAACAAGTCGCTTATGAATTGTTACGTGCCGAAGGAGCAAGGGTGCAGATTGCCAATCACGGACTGGAAGCGGTGGAATTAATTTCTAGCGAACGAAGTCCATTTGATATCGTCTTAATGGATTTACAGATGCCTGTTATGGATGGTTATACCGCGACAAAGAAAATACGTCATGAGTTAGGCCGTACGCAATTACCTGTTGTTGCCATGTCGGCCAACGTCATGGCAACCGACAAAGCGGCGTGTTTGGCAGCAGGTTTAAACGACCATATTGGTAAGCCGTTTGATCTACACACGCTGATTCAGGTTATTTTACGTTACACCAAACAATCAACCGCTTTTCTGGAACATCGTGTTACTCATGTCAATGCACCGGACACGAATATCATTAGCATTGCCAGCTCATTAGATATCGATATTGTGTCGGCCTTGAATCGCCTGGGCGGGAAGCAAGACTTGTATCTGCGCATGCTCAATATGTTTTTGAGTGATCTTGCATTGGCACCGCAGCAATTACGCGATGCGGCGGCGGTTGAAAGTAAGGCGGTATTGAGGCAACTGCACACCATTAAAGGCTTGACCGCAACTTTGGGCGCAAATTCGTATGCGGCTGCGCTAGCGGCTCTTGAGCAAGATTTAAATACAGAAATACCACAGCCTGAACTGCAACAACTGATAGAGAACGCCTGCCAGATCATCAGTGCTCTGGTACAAAACCTATCTGCCTTGCTACCTCATCTGGTATCGAATCAGCCAATTGCCGAAACTGATACAAATCAGGTCTTCGACCCCGAATTGTTCCGCCGCAGCCTGCTTAACTTGGCAGAACAACTAGAAAATGCTGATATGGCTGCAACAGAAACCATCATAGAATTACAAAATCGGTTTGCCGCAGATTTGCATGATAAGCTGATACCCTTGGCAAACGCGATCAACGCTTTGGACTTCACCACGGCGCAACAACTGTGCGCAGATTTATTAGGAGATGCAGCAACCTAATGGCTAGCAATATCATTCAAGCCGCAACCTCGCACGATGCGCTGTTCCCAGTGCAGTCTCGACCACGCCTGTTAGTAGTCGATGACCAACCTGCCAATATTCAAGTCCTGTATCAAATTTTGTCGAGTGACTATCAGGTCTTTATGGCCACTAGCGGTGCGCAGGCGCTTGCTCTATGTGCCGCGCGACAGCCAGATCTGGTGTTGTTAGATTTGATCATGCCTGATATCGATGGATATCAAGTCTGTCAAAAGTTGAAAGAAGACGCGGCGACTCGCGATATTCCGGTGATTTTTATCACTGCACAAACGGACGAATCCGCTGAGGAAATGGGCTTCGATTTGGGTGCAGTCGATTTCATCTCGAAACCGATCAACCCACGTATTGTTAAGGCCAGAGTTAGAACCCACCTGATGCTCAAAGCCCAATCAGATTTATTACGCAGCTGGGCCTATCTCGATGGTCTGACAGGTGTCCATAATCGGCGCTTTTTCGATGAGCGTGTGAATTCAGAAATGGGGCGTGCAATTCGCAACCAAACACCACTCAGCCTGGTTATGTTGGATGTCGATTTTTTTAAACGCTTTAATGACCACTATGGGCATCAAGCTGGTGACGACTGCTTACGCCGTGTCGCCAGCACCCTGAAGAATAGTTTGATGCGCGCGGGCGACCATGTAGCTCGGTATGGTGGAGAAGAATTTGTTTGCTTATTACCGGATACCGACTTCGCTGGTGCCATGCGCTTAGCAGAAGCCATTCGACACGAAATTAATGGGCTACAAATCGAACATGCAGAATCCTCAGTCGCACCTTACGTCACGGTAAGCCTAGGCGTAGGCTGTAAGCCGGCACACATACATGGTAGCGCTATGAGTTTGATCAGTTTGGCGGATACTCAGTTATATAAGGCAAAAGAGCATGGGCGACATCGCTATTATGGTGCCGAATTAGAGAGCTGATATTTTCCTTCAGCTTATCATTGCCTAATGCTACTGCTTGCCCTGCTATCCATTTTTTCGAATACAAATCAAAAACTTCTCGGTAATTTAAAACGACAGAAAAGACTTTGATTTATAAGCGAAACGAAGGTGAAGTCACTTGAAATCTGTTACTGAGTGTGTGGCTGATTCAACGCCGCCTACTTCACCTTTTGGCTTAATTTTTGCTGCATACCATTAACCTTTGATCGCTGTACTACGCTCAGGTTTTGCGGACATAGTTTGTGTGGCACGTTCTTGTGCATCCATCGCTATTTTTTGTTCAGGGGTCAAACGTTTCGCGCTGATAACGACGGTTTGCATGGCGCTATTTTGCAGGTCAAAAGATAATTTTTCTTCAGCAGTCATACGTTTTGCGCTAACTACGACTTTTTGCATTTTTTGCGTCGCCACTTTTGTGTTCAAGGGTTGTTTATCATCATTACTTTGAAACGCAGTTGCTGCGCTGATGAATGCAGCTAAAGAAACGATTGCGACTACAGTTTTAGTGGTAAGAGAGGTTTTCATTTTGTTCTTCCTTTTAAGTTAAATTGAATTCAGTTTTTTTTGAACTCGTCGACGTTTGTCGATGGTTGAACTATAGAGATTTGATTCTGCAAGCGCGAGCGAGTTGCGACGAAATGCAAAAACGCAGGGACAAAGCTACAAAATCAGATTGCGAAAGTTAGTTGCCGCTTCTTTAGCGCTAAGTTCATCACCTGGTTCAACGATATTGACCTTAGGCAAGGTGAATCCCGCTTCGGCGCTTTTGGCATACGCCAGTCAGTCCAGCGTACAATAGCGTTTTTCCCGCTTGTTGCTCTTGTTGCTATGACCATTCTGTTGTCCACCTTAAATGCCCGTTACGCCCACGCTTCCCTAGGCTTACGTTACCTTTACGCCAACATGGGTGCTTTGCAGGAGCAAACGCATTTACAAGAATTCGTCATTGGTGCTAAAACCACCGACTTACTAGAACGCTTGTTGTCCTGGCAACGTGCTGATGAAAAACTCATCATAGGTTTTGGCGTTTATATCTGGAATGTGGAAGAAACCACACGCTTAGTGGCGCTGATCAAACGCGTCGCGCCGGAAATTATCATCGTCTTAGGCGGCCCCGAAGTGTCCTACGAATCGCAAGAACAAGCGATCGTTGGTATGGCGGATTATGTAATTACGGGCTGGGGCGACATCAGCTTTCCGGCTTTATGTCAGCAGATATTGCATGGTCCCAAGCCACTGATGAAAATACATGCCGGCGTACAAGCCACGCTTGATGAGCTGCGTTTACCTTACGAACACTATAGCGACCAGGATATTAAGCATAGGACTTTGTATGTGGAAGCCTCGCGTGGCTGCCCGTTCAAATGTGAGTTTTGCCTATCTGCCTTAGATAAAACCGCTTGGCCTTTCGACATTGATCGTTTTCTGGAGGAGATGGAAGGTCTGCATGCGCGCGGCGCGCGGCTATTCAAATTCGTTGATCGCACTTTTAATTTGAATATCAAAACCAGTTTGAAGATTATGCAATTCTTCCTCGATAAACTGGCAGCGAACCCAGACGATCCGGTATTCGCTCACTTCGAAGTCGTACCTGATCATTTACCTGATGCATTAAAAGAAGGCATACAAAAATTCCCAGCGGGAACACTACAATTTGAAATTGGCATACAGAGTTTCAATCCCGAGGTACAAGCGCGCATTAGCCGCAAACAAAATAATGCCAAAGCGGCCGAGAATATCCTCTGGCTGATGCAGCATTCACAAGCGCATTTGCATGTTGATTTGATTGCTGGCCTACCTGGTGAGACTGTAGAAAGTTTTGCGCAAGGCTTTAATCAATTGCACGCCTTAGGACCGCATGAAATTCAATTTGGCATATTGAAACGTCTGCGTGGCACGCCTATCATTCGCCACACCGACGATTTTGCCATGCGTTTCGATCCTTACCCGCCTTACACCATTTTAACCAACAAGGACGTACCGTTCGCCGCCATGCAACGCCTGATACGCTTTGCCCGCTATTGGGATCTGATCGCTAATTCTGGCCGTTTCACACATACTCTGCCTGTCATATTAGGCACCCAAGCATTTGAAAATTTCATGGACTTATCGGACTGGATTTACGCGCAAACCGATGCCACTCATAAAATCGCCCTAGATCGACTAGCAAACTTGGTCACCAAATGGTTATGCCAAGAGCGAGGAATGGATTTGCAGGCCGCGCAAACCATGATAGGTAAAGATTACGCAGGCGACGCAAAACACAAACAAAGTCCGGAAGTTTTGGCCCAGATTCAAGCAAACAGTGAGACTAAACAAGCAAAGACTGCACCGGCAGGCAAAGCCCCCAAACGTCAGGCGCGCCACTTGGTCAATTGAGAGTAGCAAGCTAGCTGGAAGAACCGCCAAAGAATGACAAAGGACAAAGGCGTGTGCAAATTTCTCCTAAAATTTGCCACAAGGAATGTTTTTCGAGATGGTTTCCCGCATAATAGAAGAATTTGTAGCGCCAGAATGAATCGCAGGTATGCCAGACTCTCGCAGCTTTCTTTTTTATAATAGCTCTAGTCGCAAACGCTTGATAATGCGTCTGTTGTTGACGTTTATCGCCTATTTCGTCGCGGGAAAACTTGGCCTCAGTTTCCCTTTTATCCCTCCCAACGTCACCTTAATCTGGTTACCGACCGGCATTGCACTTGCTGCCTTACTCAAAGCTGGTTTGGGAATGGCACCGGCGATTTTTGTTGCCTCAGTGTTAGTCAACGTTTCCAGCGGTACGCCTATTTTCACTGCACTATTGATAGGCTTAGGCAATACCTTAGGACCCATGTGTGTCGCACTCTATTTGCGCAAAAAGAACTTTTCTATGGGCTTTGTACACCGTGACGATGTACTCCGTTTCTGTCTGGCTGGCGCGGTCGGGATGTGTATCTCAGCAAGTTGCGGCAGCTTAAGTCTGTGGCAAGCAGGCATCATTCCCAGTCCCCAGTATGCTTGGCTTAGTTGGTGGGCAGGCGACACGGTCGGGCTATTTTTAGCTGCACCATTTTTACTAGCCTTGACCCAACAAGGTAAAAAATTCAAACAAACTGCGGAAGAAAATCTCGCTTTCATCGGTCTATTTATTACCACACATTGGTTGATATTCTTTTCCGGGCAAAGCCTGTTACATCTGACCTTTGTCTCGATGGCGGTCATGATCTGGGCCGCTTTACGTCTGGGACAATTGTTCACTTCGATGACCGTCTTGGCGTCTTCCGCCGTAGCAGCCATCGCAACGCACCAAGGTATTGGACCTTTCAAGTCATTGGAAGCCTCCGAGAGCTCTATCGTGCTATGGCTGTACATGGCCACCCTAGCGATTACTGCTTTGATGATCACCGCGCTCCAAGCGGAAAAAAATGCTGCCACCAGCGAATTGCGTGACGCCTTTGAACGCATCAGCAAAGTTGCCTCGCGTCTGCCTGGCCTGATTATGCAATACAGAATTCAACCCGATCGTAGCACCAGCGTGCTGTATGTCAGTGATGCGGTCGAATCCATGTTTGAAATGCGGGCGAAAGACATCCGCCACAATGCGTCTTTTTTGGTGAAACGTATCGACGCAGCCGATAAGAAACTTTTCCTGACACAGCATGATTACGCGACTGAACATTTGACGCCTTATCAAATGGAGTTTCGCTATCACAAACTAGATGGCAGTGTCCGCTGGTTTTACCTCGACGCCTTACCTGAACTAGAGCCCGAAGGAAGTACTTTATGGCACTGTTTTATCAGCGATATCACAGATAGAAAAAACGCCGAGCAAGATTTGCGTGTGGCTGCAATTACCTTTGAGTCACAAGAAGGCATCTTCGTGGCAGACAATCAGTGGAAGATATTACGTATCAATCAAGCCTACTCAAGGATTACTGGATTTACTTCTGAAGAACTGATAGGCAAAGTTTTACCGCGTCATGTCAGCCAACAACAAGACGCTGGCTTCTTCGACACCATCTATATGGCACTGGATCAGTATCGATACTGGCAAGGCGAACTATGGGCAGAAAGAAAAAATGAGGAGATTTATCCTCAGCTGATCACGCTGACGGCCATCATCAATGAAAACGGCCAAATTACGCATTACATAGGATCGTTTACTGACATCAGCCGCCATAAAGGCTATGAAGATGAAATTCTCAATCTGGCATTTTATGATCCGTTAACGCATCTGCCTAATCGCCGCCTGCTGATGGATAGATTACAGCATCTGATCGCCATGAACCAACGCGATGATGCCCATAGCGCAATTTTATTTATTGACTTGGACAACTTCAAAACACTAAACGACACTCGTGGCCATGATGCCGGTGATTTGCTACTCGTCGAAGCAGCGCAACGACTGCAAACCTGCGTCCGTGAAAGCGATACCGTGGCACGTCTGGGTGGTGATGAATTTGTCGTGGTGTTACAGGCGCTCAACCCAAATCGCGACGAAGCAGCCCGCCAGGCTGATCGTATCGCTGAAAAAATTCGTTTGTTACTCAACGAACCCTATCAAATCACCGACTTTATTCACCACGGTGCCGGTAGTATCGGTGTTTGCCTGTTCCAAGGTGGTGATACCACGGTCAAAGATCTATTTAAACGTGCAGATACGGCCATGTACGAAGCAAAGACCTCGGGGCGCAATGCGGTGCGCTTTTTCGATCCGGCTATGCAAGCCGTGTTGGTGGTCAAAATGATGTTGGAATCGAATCTGCGCATCGCTTTAGCTTTAGAACAGTTTCAACTGTATTACCAAATACAAGTTGATGCAGATGGCAACGTGGTCGGTGCCGAAGCCCTATTGCGCTGGATACACCCTGACCGTGGATTTATCTCGCCCTTGGAATTTATCCCCATCGCAGAACAGACTGGTTTGATCGTTCCGATTGGCACTTGGGTCCTAGAAACTGCCTGTAACCAACTAAAGAAATGGGCACGCAATCCTAAGACTGCGCATCTGAGTCTAGCCGTCAACGTCAGTGCTAAACAATTTCAACAGTCGAATTTTGTCGAAACCGTCACCGAGATCGTACGCCTCCATAATATAGATCCTACGCGTCTCAAAATCGAACTGACTGAAAGCACCATCCTCGACAACGTCGATGCAACGACCGAGAAAATGCAACAACTGAAAAAACTCGGTATCGCATTCTCTATGGATGATTTTGGTACTGGTTATTCATCACTGGCCTACCTGCAAAAACTACCGCTGAACCAATTAAAGATTGACCAGTCTTTTGTGCGCGACTTGAGTGATGATGAAAGTGATGCGACGATAGTGCGTGCGATTATTTCCTTAGGTTTGAACTTGGGATTGGACGTGATTGCAGAAGGTGTAGAAACGGTTGCACAAAGACGCTTCTTGATCGAACATAATTGTCTGACCTTCCAAGGTTACCTGTACTCCAAACCAATTCCGATTGAAGGCTTGAATGCCCTAATAGAAGGTGACGCTACCGAGCATCATTTCCTACTAACGCCACCCGATGTGGATGAGTAAAAGCTCAAATCGTTTGAGGCGAACAGCAATTCGTAATGTTCGCTGCGCACACGACGCGATTACGCTATGATTGAGCTACGCTTGAGCAATGACTGTGCAATGACTGTGCTATGACCAATCACCTCTACTCTCACTTCCAAAGACATTCCGTATGAATTTTCGATTGCTACCTCGTGCTCTCGCCTGTACTGCTATATGTTTATCCTTCCTGTTCCATCCTGCACAGGCACAGGATAAATCCGACGAGGATAGTGCTAGCAATAATAAGCAGACCTCTTCCGCCGCTCAAAAATTGTATAGCGCCGCCAAGAACGACCTTTTACAAATTCGCGTCTTGGTGAAGAATGGACGTACGCAATCTTCGGTAGGTTCAGGCTTCATGATTGGTCAAAGCGATCTGGTCGTAACCAACTACCACGTGGTTTCACAAATCGCGTTGGAGCCCGAAGTCTATGTCGGAGAATTTGTCGATACCAATGATCAACGCGGCACTGTGGAGTTATTAGCTGTGGACGTGCTACATGATCTTGCCGTGGTTCGTATCAGTCGCCGTGGTACAGGCTTTTTCCAAATCCCGGAAGACAGTGCGCAGTTACCGAAGCTGAATCAAGGTCAATATTTATACTCATTGGGCAATCCCTTAGATTTGGGATTTGCGATTTCCGAAGGTGCCTACAACGGGATCATAGGACGAGCTTTTTATGATCAACTTTTGTTCACAGGCTCGATCAACTCAGGCATGAGCGGTGGCCCGAATGTGACGCCTTCCGGCGCCTTAGCTGGAGTGAACGTAGCAAAACGGACCGATGGTGAACTGGTTAGTTTTCTGGTGCCAGCGCGCTTCGTAGTGGAATTACTCAACAAAGTAAAACAACAAAAATCCATACCCGGTAATTTTAATGAAGAAGTCGGACGACAATTGATCATGCATCAAAATCTGATGCTAGACAAATTACTTGAACACCCCTTGAATAACAAAGAACTCGGCCCCTATATGGTGCCAGTACGTGAATCCGAGCAGATGCGTTGTTGGGGCAGTTCAAATACCAAAGAGCAAGCGACTTATACTGAGGATAAAATCAGCTGCAATATGGAATCCTCTATCTACGTCTCCGGCAAATTACAGACGGGACACGTTGCGATTTCTCATAGCTTCTCCAAGAGTAAAAGCCTGGATGCATTGCGTTTTTCCATCGCCATGAGTGACAAATTTAAGAATCAAATCTACGCTGGAAATAAGCAAAGCAACCTCACCGGCCCCGCCTGCACGGAGGAATTCATTAAAAATGAGCAACTCTCTCAACTATCAATGCGCGCCGTGATTTGTGTCCGCGCTTACCGCAAATTTGCAGGCATCTACGACTTTCGCCTTATCACTTACAGCATGGATCAGGAAAAAGAAGTGTTACAAAGTCTCTTGAGCGCCAAAGGCGTTTCGTATGACAATGGCTTGCGCCTGACCCGCCAGTTCTTACAAATGATAGGCAGAAAGTCAGTAATCGTTTCTAACATGACACCCGCAACGGCGATGCCTGTTAAAGCGGCGAATGGGAGCAAGCAATGAGCGCCCACTATTTCCTGGAACTCTTATCCCGTAGTGGTGAGATTGAACACCGCCAAATGTTTGATAGCTTGCCGATACGTATAGGTCGAGCTTATGATAATGATTGCATTCTTGATGACCCACACTCGGCGGCACATCACGCGCAGATAGAGTTAAACGAACAGGGCAATTTGCAAATTCGTGATCTGGATAGCAAGAACGGACTCACCTATCAAAATCGCCGTCATAGCACACTAGAATTAGATGGCAATCGAGTGCTACGCTTAGGACAGACTTTTATCCGGGTACGTGATCGGCACTTTGTGGTCGAACCTGAAGTACTCGATGCCAACAATTATCGCTGGGAAGGTTGGCGTCCGGCGCTTGCTGCTTTCTTATTGATAATTTTCCAGTCTGTAGTCACAAAATGGATGTCTCAATCGGACACCTTTAGCTTTACCGTCTACGCCCAATATACGATAGGTATGTTGCTGTTCGCGTTGGTCTGGAGCGGCTTGTGGGCTGGTGCGAATCGCCTGTTCGCACGCCATCCTCGTTTTGGACGACATCTCTTCATTGTCGCTACCGGCATTTTTGCGATGCAAGTGTGCGCGATCGTTGCGACACTCGCTGGCTTCATTTTTTCTTGGGAAGTGTTACCTCGTTACCGTAGCCATACACAAATATTATGTATAGGCTTTATGATTTATTTTCATCTGGTGACCATCAGCACGCGAGCTTCACGTCGCAAATTGTGGATGGTCATGTTCTGTGCTGCGCTGGCTTCCGGTACGGTATTAATGTCGAAGTATAAGAACACGGGCAGCTTCGGTGATGACTTGTATATGGGTGATTTGTATTCACCTGGTTTGCGACTAAGTAAAGACATTAGTATCGATGAATTCAGTAAAGATGCTGAGCAACTAAAAGAAAGTTTAGACAAGGAAAGACGGGACCCCTCAGCTGGTACAGAAGAAGATGACGAGTAGGTTTACAAGTTTTAATTGGGAAGTTTAATAAGCTCTACAGAAATACACATGAAATCAGCCATGATCCTCTACGAAGTCAGCGTGAATATCCGCATCGATTTAAGTGAACAATTTGAACGGTATATGCGTGAAAAACATATTCCTGAAATCTGGGCGACCAAGTGCTTTGAAGAAATCCGCTTCGACAAAGTAAATCCTACTCACTATCGCACCTGTTATCAGGCGAGCAGCACTGCCAACTATGAACGTTATTTGAGTGAGTTTGCAAATGCAATGCGTGCCGACTTTATGGCGCATTTCCCCGAAGATTGCGTTCCTAGCCGGTTGGTGTATGAAACGCTGCAGAGCTGGGCTGATTGATTGCAGAAGTAAGTCTAAGTTGCTCAGACCCAAGCATGTGATCAAGTCGAAAATAATCCAAAATGCTTTGCGAACTGGCGTCGACCTTTCGTCGTTAGCCGCAAAGCGCGACTGTCTAAGTCAGCTTCCACCCATGCATGTTGCACAAAGTGCTTGAGCAAACCAGCGCCGACTGCACCACCTAGATGAGGACGGCGCTCGCTCCAATCGACGCATGCGCAAGCAAAACGTCGGCGCCCTTTTTTCATTGCTGCCAGCTCGATACCGATCGAGGCAAATAATTGTTCACCATCAGCACTTAATTCATAAGCCCTGGGATCTTGTTGTGCTATCAGATAGTTGTTGCTCAATAAATAGTCGTGTATCGCCACCGCATATTCACCCGCCATATGATCGTAGCAAGTACGCGCCTGACGCAGGCGCTCAGGTGTTGATGGCGTAAAATCAGGTCGCATACGACCCGCGATGGCCATCAAGGATTCTAAAGCAGCAGCGACCTGTCCGCCGGACAATTGATAATAGCGATGCTTACCTTGCGCCAGCACTTGCACCAAGCTTTGTTCACGCAATTTTCCCAAATGCACACTCGCGGTTGATGGACTAATCTCTGCCAACATCGCCAGCTCGGTACTGGTACGTGCGCGACCATCCATCAACGCGCACAACATTGTGGCGCGTGCCGGTTCAGCAATCGCGGCGGCGACCTTGGCCAATTGAATATTGATATCATCTACAGACATAGTTTGATGGTAAGCGAATTGTTCAAGACAAACAAGGTTTAGACTAATCACTTGATTTTTCAGAAAGTATCCGATGCCCTCTATCCCTGTTTTAGCGCTGCCTTCGCATCCAGACCCCTATCCAGCATATCAATGGCATGTCTCGCAAGACAAAATACGCTTTGATGAAGGCACACAATGTTGGATTGTGGCTCAATTCAACGTCGTTCAAGAGATATTGGCGTCGCCCGAATTTTTAGTTCGACCACTTAGTGCACAAGTACCGCCACCTATTGCTGGCAGTAGCGCTGGCGAGCTGTTTTCACTATTAATACGTATGAATGAGGGTGACAAACATCGTCTAGGAAAACAGGTATTGCAAACCAGCCTAAACCAACTAGATCTGCAGCGACTCGACTTAGTGATCGCCGAGGTGGTCGAAGATTTATCACGACGCTACGATATCAATAAGGCTAATGAGCTCAATGCTTGGATCAGCCGCGTCGCCGTTTCTGTCATCGCAAGCCTTTGCGGTTTTTCACATTCAGAACTCGAGCGAATCTGTCTATGGATCGATGAGTTTGTGCAATGCTTTTCGCCTATCAGTACGCCTGAACAATTAGAGGCCGCGAGTAAATCAACCGTAACTTTAATGAGCTCATTTCAAACTTTGCTATCAAGTGCAGGCAGCGATCCTGATAGTTTTTTACATCGACTACAAGCCGAAGCAAAGGCCGCAGGTTGGGATTCCGCATCTGCTCTACTCGCCAATTTGGTTGGCCTGCTTTCACAAAGTTATGAGGCCAGTATTGGCTTGATCGGCAACACCTTAATTGCGCTACATAGTGATCCTGCGCTGTACTCCGAACTACAACATGATCTTGAAAAGCTACCTCAACTAATCGACGAAGTTGCGCGTTTTGATTCGCCAGTACAAATTACACGCCGCTTCGCAAAGAGCGATTGTGAATTCTATGGTGCCTCACTGCGATCCGGTGACTGTATTTTATTGTTATTGGCTGCGGCCAATCGAGATCCAGCAGGAAACGCTGATGCAGAAAGACTAATATTGGATCGTAGCGACCGGCGCTCTGTAAGCTTTAGTTATGGCCGACATGCTTGTCCTGGAGAGACTATGGCTCTCCGCATTGCCAGTGCTGGACTGCATCACATTTTGGCGTCCTTAGCACATCGTTCAAACCGTCCAGCAAATGTTCATCCCTTGAATCATTTACACTGGACATATCGACCATCGGTCAACGGGCGTTTGCCAATCTTTCAAACACATCATAAGGATATGTCATGATCGCCGTGATCTTTGAAGTACAGCCACATGCGGTTCATAAACAAGCCTACCTTGATATTGCTGCGGACTTAAAATCTCAACTGATAGAGATGGATGGCTTCATTTCTATTGAACGATTTCAAAGTTTAGGTGACCCCGGCAAGCTATTGTCACTTTCTTTCTGGCGTGATGAAGCAGCTGTAGCACAATGGCGCAACACCGAAGAACACCGCGCAGCTCAGAGCCAAGGCCGTCAAACCATTTTCAACAATTACCGGATTCGCATTGCTGCGGTCATGCGTGATTATGGCCTCACAGAGCGCGAGCAAGCACCAAGCGACAGCCGCGCAGCACATCCTTAGGGAATAGTATGAATTCAACCCAAGATTACCTCGATCGCCATTACCTTGATCAAACTCAATTTGCGGAACACTGCGGACTCTGCCTTCAAGATATCGAAGAGCTGGTCGCGGGCGAACTTATTCCAGCGCCGTCCTACCTAGTCATTGATGCTCAGCGCTGCAAGTCCGTGGTCTTTGGCGAACTTCTCGATCCGGATTCCACTGTAGAACTGCGAGTAGGAACTTACTTTCATCCAGCCGCATCAGCTTGGACAAAACATGCTTTCGATACTTTGCAAGTTCACGGTGCTAACGAAGCGAAAGCGATCTTAAGAGAGCAATTTGCCGAAGAATTCGCGCAAGCTTTAGCGATCGAAAATGGAAACACCTTCCGCCTGCGAGATTGTTTTGATGAGACTGGCAAAGCCATTGCGGCCGGAATAGATCAGCGAGTCAACAGCAACTGGCAGCACTTTCTCAACGGCGTTTTCAGCCTATGTGTAGCAAAGCCTGACAGCATCACGAACATCGTGCACAAAGAGATTTTGCAGGAAAAACTGAGTGCCATCAGTGACAACGGAAAGCGTATCGACTACCTGGGCGAGGATCTGGCAGCGCTGAAGAAACTCATCGATGAGTATGCCGACAACGCCATGCCTTTTTCGCCATTGGAATACCCAAAAAGTAGTCCCAAACGCTTGGTGGAGGATTTGCAAAAGACGCTCAGTGCCATCGATAGACGGCACTAAGAATGTTTCTATTTGCCGATACAAAACCGCGAGAAAATCACGCCCAACAAATCATCGGAAGTGAATTCGCCGGTAATGCTATTGAGACGGTCTTGCGTGAGACGCAGCTCTTCTGCGAACAGGTCGAGTGACTGATCATTTTGCGCGGCATAGGCAGCCGCTTGCTCTAAATGTTCGTGTGCATGCTTCAAAGCGATCAAGTGGCGCTCGCGTGCCAAATACAAAGATTCACCTGTTTGCTGCCAGCCAGCGATACGCAATAGTTCCTGACGCAGTAAATCCATGCCCAAGTGTTCTTGCGCGGATAAATACACTTGAGTTACTTCACCAACCGTATCGACACTAGCATGATGCCCGGATATATCGATCTTGGTCCAAACGCAGATAACGGGGACAGTCTCCGGAAAACGCTCTGCTATTTCTTCGTCGGCACGCGTCGGACCACGACTGGCGTCGAGCAAATGTAAGATCACATCCGCTTTTTGTACCTCATTCCAAGTACGTTCTATCCCGATACGTTCAACCGCATCGATCTTATTCGACACTTCACCCGCGACCATTTCGTCATGATCATGACGGATGCCGGCAGTATCGATAATATTTAGAGGGATTCCTTCAATGTGTATCGTCTCGGTCACCTTATCGCGGGTAGTGCCAGCAATCGGCGTCACGATGGCGATGTCGTCACCCGCTAGTGCATTTAACAAAGATGATTTGCCGACATTCGGTTGTCCGGCTAATACGACGTTCAAACCTTCACGCAATAGTGCACCTTGTGCGGCTTGTTCAAACACCGTACGCAAGGCTTTTTGAATTTCACGGAGCTGACCACGTGCATCAGACTTCTCGAGGAAATCAATTTCTTCTTCAGGAAAATCCAAAGTCGCTTCGACCAGCATACGCAGATGCACGACTTTTTCTACTAAGGCATGAATCACTTTGGAAAACGCACCGGACATCGATTGTGATGCGGATTTTGCAGCGGCTTCGGTGGATGCCTCGATCAGATCGGCAACCGCTTCGGCCTGCGCCAGATCTAGCTTGTCGTTCATGAAAGCACGTTGGGTAAATTCTCCCGGCTCGGCTAAACGCAAGCCCTGCTCTTTGCCTGCTTCTAAACAACGCGTCAAGAGCATTTGCATGACGACTGGGCCACCGTGACCTTGCAACTCCAATACCTCTTCGCCCGTATACGAATGCGGTGCTTTAAAGGCGATCGCCAAACCTTGATCGATCACTGTGCCATCGGCTTGAGTAAAGTCGAGGTAAGTAGCGTGACGCGGTTTTAAATTCGCGCTACCAAACAATGCGCGACTGATCTCGCTGAGATCTTTACCAGAAATACGCACCACGCCTATACCGCCGCGACCCGGCGCGGTAGCGATAGCAACAATCGGGGTGCTGTCGTAAGTGTGTGTCATAAGGAAATTCTAACCTTGCTATAGGGAAATCTGCGAAAAAACTGCAGAGTTTGATACTGACAGCTGTATCGTAAACACGACATGATCTGCAGCAAAAAAGGCGCTTGAGGATAATAAAAAAGCCCATGATAGATGGGCTTTTTTATCTTCAGAATCGAATGAAAGCTTATCGATGCTCAGGCGGAACGATCTTATTATTGATGACCCATTGCTGACCGATAGACAAAACGTTATTGACGACCCAATACAAGACCAAACCGGACGGGAAGAACAAGAACATCACAGAGAACAACAAAGGCATAAACAACATCATTTTCGCCTGTACCGGATCAGCAGGAGCTGGACTCAATTTAGTCGTAATATACATAGAAATTGCGTACAAAATCGGCAAGACTAAGTAGGGATCAGGTTTAGACAAATCCATAATCCAACCCATCCATGGTGCGCCGCGCATTTCAACTGAGGCTTGTAAAACCCAGTACAAGGACAAGAAAATAGGCATTTGGATCAGAATAGGCAAACAACCACCGAGCGGATTGATTTTCTCAGTTTTGTAGAGCTCCATCATCGCCACATTTAACTTCTGCGGTTCGTTTTTGTATTTCTCTTTTAACGCGGTCATTTTTGGCGTAACCACTTTCATCTTCGCCATGCTGCGATAACCAGCCGCCGACAATGGGAACAAGGCTAACTTGATCGCAATCGTAAACACCACAATAGTCCAACCCCAGTTACCCAAGACTTTATGGATCAATTCCATAATCCAGAACATAGGCTTAGCGATCATGGCGAAATACCAATAATCTTTGACCAATTCCATACCTGGTGCGACTTTTTCCAAGATCGCAGATTCTTGCGGACCAGAATACAGACGCGCACTAGACGTTGCTGTAGCGCCTGGTGCAACACTGCCCAAAGCAATCACTGAACTTACAGAATAAATATTGTCACGCACACGTTCAGTGCGGATTTCGCGTTTTACTTTATCTTCTGGAATGAAAGCCGACACGAAGAAATGCTGAATCATAGAAACCCAGCCATTCTCAGAAATAGTTTCATGATCTGGCTTGGCATCTGCTTTAGCGTGACGCTTTTCTATATCTTCAAAACTCAGCTTCTGGAAATGCTTGGCTTCCGTGTATACCGCAGGTGCGTAAAACTCAGTTTGGCCAGAGAACATACCGCCGGACGTTGGTTTGGTACCGTCGTGAATTAATTGCAAATACAAGGAAGGTGTAATCGCCGCCGCTGTGCTGTTAGCAACCGTGTGTTTTACATCGATCACATAGCTGCCTTTTTTGAAGGTCAAAGTCTTAGTCAACTTCACGCCAGCTTGTTCGGACTCCATCACCAAATTCAATTCATTCGCGCCGTCCAAAGAGCGTGGACCTGGCAAAGCGACAAAACCGGATTTGTGATTAGGGAAATTACCGCCTAACAAACCTGTCTGTGCGGCGTAAGTACGTGCTGGCTCAGCAACTTGCTTTGTTCCTTTGAAAAATCCAAAGAAACCCGTTTCTTCTGTACGCATCCGATCGCCATGACTGTCAAATAGCACGACATTTTTCTTAGGATCGTTGCTATCCGGATACTTTAACAATTCCAAGCGTTTGATCTCGCCGCCTATCGTATCGATATCCGCTTTGATCAAATCGGTTGTGATCGTGATCGTTTCACTTCTGATCACAGGTGCAAAAATTGCATTCGTGTCAGTAGCGGCAGCGGTGGCACTTGCTGTTGCTGCAGCGCTCGCTGGCGTAGCAGTTGCCGAAGCACTAGCGTTTTTAGCCTGTTGTGTAGTCGTTGCCGGAAAGAACATTGATTGTTTTCCGTTATGACGCATCCAGTTATCCCACAGGAGTAACAGAGACATCGAGAAAATAACCCAAAGGACGGTGCGCTTTATATCCATTTTATCCACTTGTGTAGGTGTTGATATATGTTGAAGATCGGAAAAATTTAACTAGTTGGCTGCTTACTAAGTTGCTTACTAAGTTGTTTATTTTGGCTGCTTATTTGCTTACTTATTTGGGTGCAGTCTGATGTGGGGGCATTAGCCGATTTTTCATCCCCGTCGTTTGCAGTTTTTTCACCTGACTTGGGCGGGACTAAATCAATACCGCCCGGATGCCAGGGATGACACTTGCAAAGTCGCTTACCCGCCATGAAGGAACCCTTGGCCGCGCCATATTCACGGATCGCTTCCATCGCATACTCTGAACAGCTGGGATAAAAACGGCAATTTTGCCCTAGCATAGGACTAATCGCCAGCTTGTATCCACGCAAGATCAGCAGCAATAAGGATTTCATGGGGAAGACTCGGGAACAGCGACAGACTGCGCCAAGATAAGGGACTTCGCTAAGCGTTGCGAAACGAATAGACGTAATACTTCGTCCCGCAAAGCGCGCTTTAATTGCGCGTTAGTAGCAGGACCGGCTTTGCTATTGACTGGCTTAGATAAGCGCACAATGCAATCCACATTCATCAGTTCAGACTGTCGAAAAATCTCACGTGTAACACGCTTGATCATATTGCGCGTAGCAGCGCGCGGTGCGAAACGTTTTGCAGCCACCACACCAAGGCGAGCATGCGGCAAAGCATTAGAGCGCGCATATAATACAAAATGCGCCGTTCTTTGCACAGGGCGTAAACGAAAAACGGATGAAAACTCATCCGTTTTAAGTATTCGTCGCTCCCGCGCAAAATCACCGCCGGACAACTGGTTTTGAGCTAGGTCAGGAGTTGTAGTCAAATTAGTCACAATAATTTTTAAACCTATTGAATTAACTAACAGACTAGATACTAGACCAAAGCGCGATTCAGAAATTCAATTATAGGGATGCAGATCTAGGCGCAAAGCACAGCCATACACAAGTATGGCGAGCATTTGTAACGACGAGATGCGCCCTAGAATTGGATTTATGTTCGCGATTAAGCTGCGAGGCGCTTACGGCCTTTAGCACGGCGTGCGTTCAAAACTGCGCGGCCGCCACGTGTTGCCATACGAGCGCGGAAACCGTGAGTGCGCTTACGACGAACTACGGAAGGTTGATAAGTACGTTTCATGTTGATCTCACTATTTGAGCAAAAAATAAATCGGAATTACGGGTAATAGTGCATTGCGCCGTTGCTTTGATGATGCCCCGTTATGGAGAAGCACTATATAAACAATAGCAACACGCTATTCACACGATTACTGCCCCAAAACCGCTGCTCATGCTTAGTTTCATCTTGTGGTTTCGCTCTTATCATCAACAAACTATCAAGATAGCGTCAATGCAATAAAAGCACACATCTAACAAAACAGGGTAGGGAACCCGTAATTAGACACCATTTTGAAGCCGACTGTCAATCCATTTGCCTGTTTTTCTTGGATTTTCAGAAGTGTTAATGAAAAGAAATTTACCCTCGCCTGTGGATAACTATGCCCGCGAAGAGTAGAATAGCGGGGTCTGAACTATTGCCTGATGCAATCATTATTTCAATAAATATTTGATGCAAACGAATACGAATTTAAGGCTTGGTGCTTGGATTTGCTCCGTTATAATCGATAATCGTTTGAGTTTGTAGCGATCAGCATCATTTTTTACGCAACGAGCACTGAGCTCGGCAGATATCAGTATTGGTAGTGTTTAAAGCAGATATTTAGTTACATTAAAATAGAATCGATAGTGTCTGGCGATCCTAGACTTGGTCGATTTTGATAAGAACAAAAACTTAAGTAATAAGTAAATAAACAGTAAAGCGATTCATGGAAAATTTCTGGCAAGCCTGCTCCTCACAACTTGAACAGGAACTCACGCCTCAGCAATTTAGTGCTTGGATTAAGCCTTTGACGATGGTTGACTTTGAAGAAGGTCGCCTGCGTATCGGTGCGCCTAATCGCTTTAAATTAGATTGGGTCAAAGCCCAATTCGCCAGCCGCATCACCGAATTTGCTGCGCAATTTTGGGACGACACCGTTGACGTCGAATTCATCATCGATCCACGAGCTGGCAAGAAACCCATTTCAACCACGACTGCACCTGCCAATTCAGGCCAAGGCAATGGCGCAGATCACGGACAACGTACATCTCAAGCAGCGCAGGCCGACGGCATCCCTAACGAACCGCCGCCAGAAACAGCGCCACGCCGTGACAATGCACGCATTAATTTCGATTTGACCTTTGATAGTTTCGTTACAGGTAAAGCCAACCAATTAGCACGCGCGGCAGCGATACAGGTAGCTAACAATCCGGGCGTTTCTTATAACCCGCTATTTTTATATGGCGGTGTTGGCCTCGGCAAAACACATTTGATCCACGCGATTGGCAATCAGATTTTGCACGACAAACCAAACGCAAAAATCCGTTACATCCACGCCGAGCAATACGTGCGCGACGTTGTGACTGCTTACCAGCGCAAAGGTTTTGACGAATTTAAACGCTATTACCATTCGCTCGATTTGTTGCTGATCGATGATATTCAATTCTTCGGTGGCAAGAGCCGTACGCAGGAAGAATTCTTCTATGCGTTTGAAGCCTTGATCGCCGCGAAGAAGCAAATCATTATCACCAGCGATACCTACCCGAAAGAAATCACGGGTATGGATGATCGTTTGATCTCGCGTTTTGATTCCGGTTTAACAGTCGCAATTGAACCGCCGGAATTAGAGATGCGCGTCGCGATTTTGCTGAAAAAAGCGTACACCGAAGGCGTCAACTTCTCCGATGACGTGGCCTTCTTCGTCGCCAAACATTTGCGCTCGAATGTGCGTGAACTCGAAGGTGCTTTGCGTAAGATCTTGGCTTATTCACGTTTCCACGGTAAAGACATCACGATTGATGTTGTCAAAGAAGCGCTGAAAGATTTGTTGTCGGTACAAAACCGCCAGATCTCAGTTGAAAATATTCAGAAAACTGTCGCCGACTTTTTCAACATCAAAGTCGCCGACATGTATTCCAAACGTAGGCCAGCGAATATCGCCAGACCACGTCAGATTGCGATGTATCTGGCCAAAGAATTGACGCAAAAGAGTTTGCCGGAGATCGGTGAATTATTTGGCGGACGTGATCACACCACAGTGTTGCATGCAGTACGCAAGATCACGGCGGATCGCGCTAAGAGTCCTGAGTGCAACCATGAGATTCATGTGTTGGAACAGACTTTGAAGGGATAGTTTATAGGATTTGTATCCCGTCTCCCGCTTGCGGGAGACGGGAGTGAAGACAGACGTAAGTAGTAATTAGCAGTAAAGACCGGCGTAGGATTTACGTAAAATTGGCCGCAGAAGTTTGGGCAGTTTTTCGCAAGTCCTCCCAATGTAAGCGTAGTAATTAGTTGCGAACATGCGGTACGAATTATTCGTATCGATGATGCATCCTTTAACATTGAATAGTGAGGATATAACATGCAATTGGTCAAAACTCACAGGGATACCCTATTACGGCCCCTGCAAATTGTGAGTGGTATTGTCGAGCGTCGGCACACATTGCCGATTCTGGCCAATATCCTCATCCGTAAAGACGGCGAAAAAGTGTCCTTCTTATCGACGGATATCGAAGTGCAAATCACGACGCACGCAGAAATCGGCTCAGGTGGCGAAGTCACGGCAACCACAGTAGCAGCCCGTAAGTTGCTCGACATCTTGCGCGCGCTACCAGATGACAACGACGTCACGCTGAAGCTGGACAACAAAAAGATGACCGTGCAATCGGGTAAGTCACGCTTTTCTTTGCAGACTTTAGCTGCGGAAGAATTCCCAACGGTCGCTCAAGCTGAGCATTTCAATGCCAGCGTCAGCCTCCCGCAAAAAGCCTTGAAGCACTTGTTCAACATGGTGCATTTCTCCATGGCGCAACAAGATATTCGTTACTACCTGAACGGCTTGTTATTAGTCGTCGATGGTAAAAACGTGATTGCGGTAGCGACCGATGGTCACCGTTTGGCGTATGCGCAAGTCGAAGTCGAACAAGAATTCGCACGTCAAGAAGTCATCATTCCACGCAAAACGATTTTGGAATTGCAACGTCTGTTGGAAGACAAAGACGAACCAGTCCAACTCGACATCGCCAACAACCAAGTCAAATTGACCTTTGCCGATATCGAATTGATTTCCAAATTGGTCGAAGGCAAATTCCCTGACTTCAACCGCGTGATCCCAAAAGGTTACAAAAACAATTTCACCTTAAGCCGTGAAAAACTCCTGCGCTCTTTGCAACGCGTCGCGATTATGACATCGGACAAATTCAAAGGCGTACGTTGCGTGATCGAACCAGGTTTAATGCGCGTCTTGTCCACCAATGCGGATCAAGAAGAAGCCGTTGAAGAAATCGAAATCGATTACGGTGGGGACAGCGTCGATATCGGCTTTAACGTGACGTATTTGTTAGATGTATTGAACAACCTCAAAGTCGATCAGATTAATGTTGCGTTGGGTGATTCCAATTCATCAGCCTTGATCACGATTCCTGAGAATGGTGATTTCAAATACGTAGTCATGCCGATGCGAATTTGATGCAAAAAACCTCCCTTCTCCCGCAAGCGGGAGAAGGGTCGGGGATGAGGGGCGTTCAGAAATTCATGAATTTCCAAAGTACCGGAATTGGGTTTCAACAAACAATTGATTTATTCAAGAATTTAACCACCCTCACCCCAACCCTCTCCCGCTTGCGGGAGAGGGAGTAAAAAAATAAATGTAGGGCGGGTGCAACCCGCGCCGCCAACCCACCGAGCACCTGAGCAGCGCGGGTTGCACCCGCCCTACAAAAGAAGCAAACAAAGCACTAAGAATCGCAGCCAAAAGCTGCTTGTTAATTTCAGAAGGTAGCCATGTCCGAGAATACCCAAGACAACACAGCAACGCCAGCAAACGTACCAGCAACTGAGTCTGCCACATCCGCTGGCTATGGCGCATCGTCCATTCAAATTCTTGAAGGTCTTGAAGCCGTACGTAAGCGTCCCGGCATGTACATCGGTGACACCTCTGATGGCACAGGTTTGCACCATTTGGTATTCGAAGTCTTGGATAACTCCATCGACGAATCTTTAGCTGGCCACTGTACCGAAATTAACGTCACCATCCACAATGACAATTCGATCTCGATTACCGATAATGGTCGCGGTATTCCGACTGGCATTAAGTGGGATGATAAACACGAGCCTAAGCGTAGCGCGGCGGAGATCGTCATGACCGAACTCCACGCAGGTGGTAAATTCGATCAAAACTCCTACAAAGTGTCCGGTGGTTTGCACGGTGTGGGTGTGTCTTGCGTGAATGGTCTGTCCAAATTATTAAAGCTGACGATTCGTCGCGATGGAAAAAAATACGCGATGGAATTTGTCCGTGGCGTACCGCAAAATCGTGAAATTGAAACCATCGACGGCGTAGTGTGTTCACCGATCAAAGTTTTAGGCGACACCGACAAACGCGGTACCGAAGTCCATTTCTGGGCCGACGAAGAAATCTTCACGCACGTTGAATTCCACTACGAAATTTTAGCAAAACGTATCCGCGAACTCTCCTTCCTGAACAACGGCGTCCGCATCAAGCTGAACGATCACCGCACAGGCAAAGAAGAATTGTTTGCGTTCGAAGGTGGTACGCGCGGTTTCGTGGAATACATCAACAAAAACAAATCCGTTTTGCATCCAACGATTTTCCAGGCGACTGGTGAAAAGATGTCGGACCAAGGCACCAACATTACGGTCGACGTTTCCATGCAATGGAACGACGCCTACAATGAACAAGTGCTGTGCTTCACCAATAATATTCCGCAACGCGACGGTGGTACGCATCTGACTGGTTTGCGCGCAGCGATGACGCGCGTCATCAACAAATACATCGACGAACACGAATACGCCAAGAAAGCCAAAGTGGAAGTCACAGGCGACGATATGCGCGAAGGTTTGACTTGCGTGTTGTCCGTCAAAGTACCAGAACCAAAATTCAGCTCACAAACCAAAGACAAACTCGTCTCCAGCGAAGTGCGCGGCCCAGTGGAAGAAATCGTCACTAAGACTTTGACTGACTATTTAGCGGAACGTCCGAACGACGCCAAAATCATTTGCGGCAAAATCGTCGAAGCCTCACGCGCTCGTGAAGCCGCCCGCAAAGCGCGCGAACTCACACGTCGTAAAGGCGTGATGGATGGTTTGGGCTTGTCGTCTAAACTCGCCGACTGCCAAGAAAAAGACCCCGCGCTATGCGAACTCTACATCGTCGAGGGTGATTCTGCGGGTGGATCTGCGAAGCAAGGCCGTGATCGTAAATTCCAAGCGATCTTGCCACTGCGCGGTAAAGTCTTGAACGTAGAAAAGGCGCGCTTTGAAAAAATGCTGTCCTCCGAACAGATCACGACGCTGATCGCCACACTCGGCACCAGCATCGGCCCTGACGAATTTAACGCCGACAAATTGCGCTACCACCGCATCATCATCATGACCGATGCGGACGTCGACGGTGCTCACATTCGTACGTTGTTGTTAACACTGTTCTACCGCCAAATGCCACAATTGGTAGAACGCGGTCACATCTACATTGCGCAACCACCTTTGTACAAAGTCAAAGCCGGTCGCGACGAACGCTATTTAAAAGATGACGCCGAAGAAGCGGTCTACATGACCACCGTTGCATTAAACGGCGCATCACTTACACCAAGCACAGGCGCAGAGCCTATCGTCGGTGAAGCACTGGGCGAGTTAGTCCGCCAATTCAACCTCGCCAACGCCATCATGACGCGCTTAACCCGCGTGATCGATCGCGCAGCATTGACCGCGATCATGACCGGTGTCGCACTGAAAATGGACACGCCAGAAAACGCGGAATTGTCCGCACAAGAGTTGACCAAAACCATGAACGACCCAGCCGTCAAAGCCGTCGTTCGCAGTGACGAACTCTCAGGTATGCTCAGCCTGCGCATAGAACGCATGTACCACGGCAACGTCAAAGTCAGCAGCATCGACGCCGACTTCGTCGAAAGCAGCGATTACAAAGTATTAGAAAACGCCGCACAAACCTTCAAAGGTTTGTTAGGCGAAGGCGCTTTCATACGCCGCGGCGAAGGCGAGCGCATGAAAGAAATCGCAGTACAAGACTTCCACCACGCCATGCTCTGGCTACGCGAAGAAGCCGAACGCGGCGTCTCCAAACAGCGCTATAAAGGATTGGGCGAGATGAACCCAGACCAATTGTGGGAAACCACGATGGACCCAAAAGTACGCCGTTTGCTCAAAGTACAGATCGAAGACGCGATTGCCGCGGATCAGATCTTTACGACATTAATGGGCGACGACGTGGAACCGCGTCGTGCGTTTATTGAGTCTAATGCTTTGCGGGCTGGGAATATTGACGTTTGATTTAGTTTTGATTCAAAAGGAGCCCAGCAGTTTGTTGGGCTTTTTTATTGGACTCTGATTTCTCAATTGTCTCGACACTGTCAAGATAATTGGCATGGAGCCATTTTTTAGATCTCATACGCAGCAATGATAAAAACGAAAGGGGCAGAATCAATTAACGCTTAATCGATGCTGCACATTTTGATAGGTACAGTAGCCATCATTGACAAGAAAAATTCGGACGTATGCCAAAAACAAGGAGCCAAAATGAAATTTGAAAGCTTTAAAGCAGGTGTATGGAAATCTCGATACCAATACAAAAGTTTTGAGCCTGTACCCGTCAATCATACGTGGTTGTGGGAAGACCCCACCATTAACACCTTATTAGAATCAGCTAATCGTGCTTTAGGTGAATTGAATGCGTTTTCTCTCATCGTGCCGGATATTGATTTATTCATAGAAATGCATGTCGTCAAAGAAGCACAAACCTCTAGCCGCATTGAGGGAACTCAGACCGGCATGGATGAGGCTTTGATGTCTGAAGACCAGATTCAACCAGAAAAACGAGACGATTGGCGTGAGGTGCGTAACTACGTAGATGCCGTTAATCTGGCCATTAAAGAACTCGATACCCTGCCCTTATCCAACAGGCTCCTAAAGCAAACACACGAAATTTTAATGCAAGGGGTACGCGGAGAACACAAACAACCGGGCGAATTTCGCATTAGTCAAAACTGGATAGGTGGCTCCAGCCTGGCCGATGCTGTTTTTATCCCACCACATCCAGACGGCGTACCCGCCTTGATGAGTGACTTAGAAAAATTCTGGCACGATGAAAGTATTACGGTACCACACCTGATTCGTCTGGCGATAAGTCACTATCAGTTTGAAACCATCCATCCCTTTTTGGACGGCAATGGACGCATTGGCCGCTTATTAATTCCACTGTACCTGGTGAGTCACCAATTATTGGTCAAACCATCGCTATATCTATCCGATTTTTTTGAGCGTAATCGTGCCAATTATTACGATGCATTAATGCGAGTCCGCATTTCAAATGATCTTATCCATTGGGTACGATTTTTCTTGCAAGGTGTAACCGAAACAGCGACCAAAGGCCGCAATGTATTTCAAGAAATCTTAAGTTTACGTACCGAAGCCGAACATAAATTATTAAGCTTAGGAAAACGTGCGCCGAATGCCAAACAAGCACTTAATCTACTGTATCGCAAGCCTATGTTGAGTGCTGGGGATTTAGAGAAGAACCTGGGCGTCAGTCAACCAACAGCCAATGCACTGATACGAGACTTCATCAGACTTGGGTTATTACGCGAAGTCACTGGTGCTACCAGACATCGCTTATATGTCTTCGAAACTTATCTTAGCCTCTTCGTAAGGTAAGGGAAATCAATTTCCCTTACCTTAGCGAGAGCTTAAGGAAAAGATAAATTCTGTATTAATTGGCAATGCACTGCACTCTGAATTTGGTAAAAACGCCTTCTTCTTTGAAGAATTCACCTGTAAACCGCCACCAAATATTTTTTATCAAGCTCAAAGGGGGCTTTTAGCAAAAAACCCAAATCTAAAGCTTTTTAGTCCTTGCCCGTTTTAGTTAAGACATTCAAAATCCACATTTACCATCAATTCATCACGGATTTATTTTGCAGCAATTTATCGCATCAATCGAAGCTCCCTTTGCTCGCTGGTCGGGAAAAAGCCACCACAGGTTTACTAAATAAAAACAGCTTCTTTAGAAAGCGTCAATTTGTTTTACGCGCTTCTAGTATGAATTAACTCCAGCTAACTTTTGGCGATGCAAAATGTTAAAAACAACAATTGAACAGATTCTGAACGGATGGATTGACGCAACCAGAGAGCCATTTACTTCTCATCCGATTGCAAATGCGATTCGTCAAAGCCTTAAAGAAGAAATTCAGAAAATTATTAGTAATGAATACCCTGATTTTACCGTTGTCGGAAGTGCTGGTGCAGGCAATTGGGCCAACGTACCGTGGCTTACGATACTAAATCCGAAAATATCAACATCAACTCAAGATGGAATTTATCCCGGCTATCTTTTTCGAGCAGACGGCTCAGGTGTCTACCTATCGCTAAACCAAGGAACAACGAATCCACAAAAATTGTTAGGAAAACTGGAGGCAGAAAAAAGAGCAAATAAGATCTCCTCAACTCTACGTACAGAAATAAGCGGCCTCAAGGAATGGGGAACTAAAGAAATTTTTCTACGAGCAAATACCGCGCTGGGAAAATCATACGAACTTCCAAATATCGTCGCGAAATTCTATGATGCGCAGGCGATACCAAGTGAAGCAGAGCTTGTTTCAGATCTACTCGAATTGATGAGTTTTTACAAAAAGATCGAACCACTTTGGGATTCTTTTAAGATTGAAGGCGAGTTAAAGGAAGTTAACACTGTGACGAATACATCTGATGCAATCGGAATAAGTCTGCCGAAGCCTTTCATTCTCCTAGCTGGAATTTCTGGCACAGGTAAAACACGCTTCATACGCGAACAAGCGAAAGCACACAAAGACGATCTGAGCAATTATTGCCTGATCCCTGTTCGACCAGACTGGCATGAGCCGTCCGATTTGCTCGGTTATGTTTCACGCATAGGCACACCACGTTATGTCGTTACTGAGCTATTGTCGTTTGTGGTGAAGGCATGGAAGGACGCCACACAATCAGCGACAGTGGATGTAATCGTGACGAAGCCAGTCAATGTCATGACGCCATATTGGCTCTGCCTGGACGAAATGAATCTGGCACCTGTGGAGCAATATTTTGCTGATTATTTGTCCGTATTGGAATCTCGCGAATGGAACGTAGACGGTTATCGCTGTTTGCCTTTACTCAAGGCAGAGCTTTTCAATAAAGGCGAAGGAATCACTGAACAATTGCGCAAGGATCTTGGGCTTGACGATGCGGCCTATACGGATCTGTGGAATTACTTCAAGACGACGGGTATTCCATTACCGCCGAACCTGATTGTAGCTGGCACGGTGAACATGGATGAGACCACGCATGGTTTCTCCCGCAAAGTGATAGACCGTGCGTTCACGATCGATTTCGGTGCTTTTTTCCCCAATGATTTTTCGCATTACTTCGCGCCAGCCACTGTAAATAAAACCTTGAGTTTCCCAATTTTATCTAAAGTAGCACCGAGCGATTTGAGTAATTTGAATGCTGATCCAGACGGAAGCAAGAGCATCGCATTTCTGAATGCAGTTAATTCGGTACTCAAGAACACACCGTTTGAATTAGCGTTTCGCGCATTAAATGAGTTACTGATTTCCTTGGTTTGTTTTCAGCCAGAAGATGATGCAGCGTTACAAGCAGTCTGGGACGACTTTTTAATGACGAAAGTATTGCCACGCATTGATGGTGACGGACATAAACTGGGTTTGGATGGAGAAGAAAGTCTACTCACTAAACTGGAAGATATCTCGAAGCAGCAAATGCCTGCTATCTGGGATACACAAAGGCCCGATTTATTGCGTGAAAATATAGATCAATCATCGCAGCCATCACCGCTACTGATCAACTGTCGTAGCGCGCAAAAACTACAGTGGATGCAAAAGCGTTTAGCTGACAATAGCTTTACCTCTTTCTGGCCATAAGCACAGACGCCATGCGTACAAAGGAATGGGGACAACTTCGTGCCTGATGTCTTAAATCTGAAAAGCCGTGACTGGGAGCTGACCGTCTGGGTCAAAGACATTAGCGACCGTTTGCAGGTTTTGCACAAAACGATGGCCGGTCGTGGTCGTCCTTTGCCAGCGAGCAAATTGTATTTATCGCCGCCTTCAGAGATCAAGCTTCTGGAACCCATCACAGAAGGCGAAGAAGACAAAGGTTTGTCATCCGAACTGGTTTTACCTGCGCCTGTGTTTTTTGAGAACAAAGAATATTTTTTTGAATTTTCGTTTAGTGATTTATCGGGATTCACGAGTAATCCAAAAATCGTCCACAGATTAGTCGCCATTGAAGACAACTTTCACTTTAGTAAAAAATCTAACTCACTTCATGGCAGCATCAATTTTGGCAATGATGTAGGCTGGTTCCGTCTTGGTCTTCGCTATAAAACAGAAGATGGGCAAGAGCGACTACAGACTATTTCATTCGAAGTTTTGCCAACAAAAATGGCCATGGATAGCGATCTGGCGGCAATCCATAAGGCTATCGACGCTGCTTATCCACTCTGGCGATTTTCTTTTGCGCAAAAGACTGAACAGGAGCTGGCACGTTCCCATCAAAAGCATGAACGTTTTGCCCTGCTCTGGCTTGCGCATTTCAAACAATTAAGAGCACGTCTGGAAGACGCGGTAAAACTGGTGCTACGCGCTCCACATTCCCGTCTGCTACCGCAACAAAGAGCGATTAAACTTGAACGCTTGCGTGGTCGATTAACGCCCAAACTAGAAGCGCAAATACACGAGCATCTGTCACAAAACGAAACACATCATCGTTACCAGACTACCAGCCGACGCCTGTCAGTAGATACGCCTGAAAACCGTTTTGTAAAGATGGTCTTGAAGCGTTGTAGCGCTGAGCTGAGCGCCATCACTAAGCTCGCACAAAAAAACCAGAAAGCACCGGAGGAAGGCGGAAAACTGTCCGCTAGTTTTTTTGATGAACTGGCTTCCTGGAAAAAACCTCTGGATCAGTTGCTCAATCAGCCTCTTTTTACAGAGGTTGGGGACTATGAAGGTCAGGAGCGTGAGTCGCTGGTACTGCATCAGCGAGCTGGCTATGCCAATATCTATCGTCTATGGCAAGAGCTAAAAATGTATCTGGGCGTATTTGGCCAAAACGCTGCAGTGTCGATGAAATCGGTTGCAGATCTCTATGAAGTCTGGTGCTTTTTGCAGATCAAAAGCATGCTGGAAGAACTTGGCTTTACCGAACTTTCTTCAACAAAAGCTGACCTGAAAAACACGGGACTAGAGAAGAGTATGGTGAATGGTAGTACGTCTGCATTTTTACTTTACAGAGCGTGCGATAAGCTAAATATCCGTTTGTCACATGAACCCAATTTTAGTCCGCAAAAGAAACGTACAGCGGGAGGTATCTACTCCTGGACGACAACGCAGATTCCAGATATTTTTTTGGAAGCGACGTTCGAAAACGGTAAAACTGTGCGTTGGATTTTTGACGCAAAATATCGCATCTGGGACGATCATGGCGCAGATATGGCACCAGATGATGCCATTAATCAGATGCATCGCTATCGTGATGCGCTTATTCATATCGATAAAGCCGGTGATGGCTGGAAAGAAAAAAGCCGTCCGGTGCTAGGTGCGTTTGTTCTTTACCCTGGCTGGTTTGACGAGAGTCAAACCAATAATCCGTATGACAATTCAATAGATGATGTAGGCATCGGCGCATTCCCATTATTACCGGATCGCCCGAATCTTTGGTTGCGCGGCTTCCTTGAAAAACAATTTGGTAATGCCAAGTCTGCTACGCCGTATCTACGACCAGAATCAGACCGGTATTTAGTGGAAGATTCTGCACGGATTGCTGTTACCGGTGCCTATCTGAGTCAGTACCATGATCTCGCGCTAGTAGCCTGTACCGCACCATCCAAAGGCCGTGATAAATCTTACATAGATAAATTCAACAATGGTACCGCACCTTGGTATCACGTACCTGTTACTACAACGCTAAAGAAATCCATTTCCCACCATGTCATGCAAGAATCGCGTTACTGTGCTCTGGCTGCCTATGATGTGGCAAACACCCAAAGAGTCGTGGAGTTTATCTATGACATCATCTCGATAGAGATTAAGAGGCGCTGTGATCTGACGATTGAACAAGCTGGTAGCCTGAATAGCAGTACAGACGAGTATTGGCTGATCAAACTAGGTTCATCCCGACGGATCAATCAGCCTGTCACCACGAAGAGTGTCAGGTCGTTTAAGATCTTCCACACATCAGCGCGAGATTTGATAGCGTCTAAGCAGTGGGAAGAATTACCACAGCGCTATGCGTCACTTGTGTAGTTTTTGATTACTGTCAGTTCTTACGCTGAGAGGGAGAAGGTTTTGACAGACGTTCATCATCCAAGCGTTCGCTCCAAAAACATGAGCGCGATCAAGAGCAAAAACACCAAACCGGAACTAACAATCCGCAAGGCTCTGCACGCATGCGGCCTGCGCTTTCGCCTGCATGTGAAGACCCTGCCAGGCCGCCCTGACATTGTCTTACCCCGTTACAAAGCGGTGATTCTTGTCAATGGCTGTTTCTGGCACGGCCACCACTGCCATCTATCCAGCACGCCAAAAACAAGACAAGAACTCTGGCTAGGCAAGATCTCCAATAGCATGAGCCGCGACCGCCTCGTACACGATCAATTGCTGGATGCCGGCTGGCGCCTGGGCATAGTGTGGGAATGCGCGATCAAAGGGAGCACCAGGCAAACCCTTGATTCGGTGATCGACGAATTAGAAGATTGGCTGCATGAACCGACAACGCTCGCCATAGAAATCTCAGGCAAGGCTAACGTCTAGCTCTTCAATCGCCCGCTGCGCCTCGGCCATCGCCTCGTTTTCTGTCAATGCCAGACCGCAATCAAGTTCGTTCTCATCCCGGCAAACAGACCACGCAAAACCGCCACGGTAATGGTCTGGATTTGCTTTAATATAAATCTCCACGCCACGATAAATATTTTCGTAACTCAGCTTGCCTTCCTCGTTGTTTTCGATGTTCATTGCATGCTCCGTTTCTGAATAAATTTTAATCGCCAACCGCTGATACGGTAAGCCCATCATGCGGCGATACAGCTTTGTTGTCTACGGACTATGAGTCACATTGGTGGTTTTTCTTTGATTGAATCAGGTCTATTTTGATTGAAACAGTGATTTTAAGGCCACTTAAAACAACTGATTAAATATTCAGTTATTTGATGATTTTTGTTGTAATATTTGTTTACTTTTACTGTTCGAATTAGGGCCAAAAACCGGGAGTCGCCATGACTAATAAAAAAATCATCACTCAACATCATGCTACCTTTGAGGGCGCTCGACATGTCGATGAGGATGGCAATGAGTTTTGGCTGGCGCGCGATCTTGCTCCACTGCTTGAATACCAAGATTGGCGCAACTTTGTGCAAGTTGTGGAAAAGGCTAAAGTGGCTTGCCAACAATCTGCGCAAGCAATTGACGACCATTTCGGTGATCTCACCAAAATGGTCGAAATCGGCTCAGGGGCAAAACGCGAATTGAGCGATATACGCCTGTCACGCTACGCTTGTTACCTGATCGTGCAAAACGGCGATCCAAGCAAAACTGTTATCGCTAACGGCCAGACCTATTTTGCGATGCAGACACGTCGCCAAGAGTTGGCGGATGATGCGCAATTTGCTCTATTCAATGAAAACGAAAAGCGCCTCGCCATCCGCAATGAGCTTGCCGTGCACAATAAGCATTTAGCTGCGGCGGCCAAAGATGCTGGTGTTGCGACGCCAATTGATTACGCCATATTTCAAGATCACGGCTATCGCGGTTTGTATGGTGGCTTGGGCGCCAAAGACATTCATGCGCGCAAGGATTTGAAGAAGAGCCAGAAGATTCTGGATCATATGGGTAGCACTGAGTTAGCTGCAAATTTGTTCCGCGCCACGCAAGCAGAAGAAAAGTTGAAACGCGATCAAGTCAGCGGAAAACAAAAGGCCAACCAAACGCATTTTGAGGTTGGAAAAAAAGTACGCCAAACTATCACCGAATTAGGTGGCACCATGCCTGAGGCATTGCCCACGCCGGAAGCCAGTGTTAAGCAAATTGAGAACGCGAAGAGGAAGCTGGACAATAGGAGCTAAACGCCTAGTGTTCGTTATTCGTAAATGGTTGCAGAGGCCATTTGTTTTTTTGGTCCGAGTAAGATTCATTTGTTTTAGATAAAGGAGTAATCATTGATTTCACATGTCTTCCTAGGAATTACCGAACACGCGCGTGCCCATGATTTTTATTCCGCGATCATGGATGAGCTGGGCTATGTTTTAAAGTTTTGTTATCCCGAAAAGTCCTGGTCGGGCTGGGTTGAGAAAGGTAAGCTTCGGCCCATCGTCGGTATTGGTAAGCCCTACGACGGCGAGCCCATGAGTGTCGGTAATGGTCAGATGCTGGCTTTGTTAGCCACAACTCGAAAAATGGTCGATGCAACTTATGCTAAAGCCATCGCCCTCGGCGCCACTTGCGAAGGTGCACCTGGTCTTCGACCGCATTACCATCCCAATTATTACGGTGCCTATTTCCGTGATCTTGATGGAAACAAGATTTGCATCTGTTGTCATGAGACTGAAGAGTAGGACGTGTCGCTTTGACAATTTGAGAAATACTTGCTTACGAGAGTAAGATGAATGAAAGGCTGCGTTTGCAGCCTTTATTGTTTTTTTGCTCATGTAATTCTTATTGCCTTTTGAAAAGCACGCACCAGTAAGCGATAAACCGCACAGAAAACATGAAACAACTAGACGGCATGTGCCCCAAAGGAATATTCTTTCACTATTCTCTCAAGTAAGGGTTCTTATTCGGTAAGTGCCTTGCTAAATAAACAAAGTGGTGAGCAAGTAATTATCTCAATGCTAATTTCAGTAGCAATATCAGTGAAAAACTTGCTGAACAATTCATTGATCGTCAAAATATCCCGCCCTGAGTGGCAAAGATTTGCATATTTTTAAAAGTTTTTTAGGAGTTGGTTATGGGCAAGGACGAAAACGGTGTTGTGTACGGAACGGAAGATTTATTAACCGCTTTATGTAATTCCGTGACGCGGGTATTGAACGTAGCGACACAAACAAAAATTCACTATTCCGCCATGGTTCAACGCATTACCAAGATCGGATTGAAGCCGGACATTGGCTGCTTCGTCTTGTTCGATGGTGGCTTCTCTGGCTTGGTCGTCTTGAATTTCTCTGGCTCAGCTGCTTTGGAAATCTACGAAAAGTATATGCTGAGTATGGGCATGCCAAAATCAGAGCTGGCTTCCGCCTTCACATCGGACGAAGTCTCGAATATTTTGGGCGAACTGATGAATCAAATTGTTGGTGACTTCACAGGCAAAATCCGCCGTGAACTGCAAACCAATATCACGCAAAATCAACCAAAGATGTTGGTGCTCAACAAGCAAGTCATGCTCAGCGTAGACACGCCGCTAGACCGCCCAGAAATCCGCCGCGTCTCCTTCTTCACCGAAAACAATAACATCTTCTATTTGGAGCTGGCTATTGATCGTACCGAGTTCATCAAACTGCATGATTTCGACTCTAGCGAAGTGCTCGACCCAGATGCCTTGCTTGATAGTGAACAAGCAGACCGCGCAAAAGACAAACCAGCACCAGCCGAAGCGCCTGCGGGTGATGATGATAGCGATGAGCTTTTGCGATCGTTGGGAATGTAATTCCAGGCTAATTTTGTGGGTAAAAAAAGATTTGCGTCGGTTCTCACTTAATCGACACAAATCCCCTTCCATATAGCGGTAACATTTTTTGTATTTCGCCAAAGAGACATTGTCTTGCTCGCTAAATAATTAGGCGCGCATTCAAAAATCTAAGGCGCCAACTTAAAATCAAACGCGGCAATCACTTGCAGGAATATTTGCAAAGCGGGGTTCGCGTCGCCCTCACGCCAGAGTGCCAGCAGATCTGAAGTCGGTGGGATCTTGATAAAATTGACCTCGTGCTTTAAGTGATGCGAGTAAGAAATCGGCATGATAGAAATGCCTAGTCCTTTGGCGACCAAGCCCAATAGCGCAACGCCAAAATCGGATTCCACATGAATAATCGGATCGAACCCTGCACCTTGAAAAATCGCACGTAACTGCGAGGCATGTTCGCTTTTTCCGTTCAGTGCGGGCAATACAAATTCCTCGTCCCTGAGTTTATACAAGTCCTGTAATTTGAACTCTCGTTTGTCCGCAAAACGATGACCAGCAGGAACTACCAGCGCAAAATTTTCTGTCATCAAATGACTCGATGTCAGGCCTTTGGCCTTTGCCGATTCGCGATTGAAGGCGATATCAATACGATGTGCCAGTAAGAATGGATCAACATCACTGGCATCAACTTCGATCATTTGCGCCACGATATGTGGGTGCTTTTGATGCAAGGCGAGTAACAGATCAGGTAACACTGAAAAAGTAATCGAAGCCGGAAATCCTATGCGTATCGCACCGACTTCTCCCGCGGCGATCAGGCGGGCACGGCGCGTCACGCTTTCATAGTCAGCGAGTAATTTGGCATATTGGTCGCGCAGAAATTCTCCGGCAGACGTGAGTTTGACATTACGTTTGTCCCGTTCAAACAAGTCAAACCCTAGCTCCTGTTCCATACTTTTGATATGGCGGCTGAGTGCAGACTGCGTGATGAAGACTTTCTCGGAGGTTTTCCAAAAATGTAGTTCATCGGCTAGGGCTAGGAAGTATTGGATTTGTTGGAGGTTCATCGCTAAGCTGCCGTCGATTTGATTAATTAACTCACATATCGCATTAATTAACTCGAATTTAGCATTTTTATGCATTAAACAGAAGCGTAAATTACGTCTATGAGCCTGGCAATTGAAGCTTAGCAATTCAGTGTGACGTGTGAATCGAAGGGATGCGTATGGAAATGCAACAGACAAAGCAAGATAAATACTTGAATAGCCTAGGCTGGGGCGGTGGAATTATTTGCCTGATCGCTTATGGCTTAAATACGCAACAGCTACTGGCCAGCACCTCTCTGACATTTTTGTTGATGAATGTATTCGGATGTTGCTGCTTGATCTATTACACGTACAAAAAACAAGCGTTTGCGAATACTTTTTTGAATGGCGTTTATTTATTGATGACTATGATGGCTCTTTTTGCGCAAATTTAACTGAGCGCTTCATTTAGCCAACTTTATTCAGCCGACTCAATTTAGCAAACCCAACTAAGCAAATCTAAATAAGCGAGAAAGAAATGATTACTTTAAAACGCAGCGATTCAAACAATACCGATTTCCAAACATTGGTCGTAGAGCTGGATCGTTACCTGGCGATCATGGATGGTGACGAGCATACGTTTTATGCGCAATACAATAAATCGGACGGTTTGAAATACGTGGTCGTGGCCTACGATGGGGATGCTCCGGTTGGCTGTGGTGCGATCAAGCACTATGCGGATGGCGTGATGGAAGTGAAGCGTATGTATGTCGCCCCAAGTGCGCGCGGCCAAGGTATCGCCTCCACTGTATTAAAAGAACTAGAAGACTGGACGATACAGTTAGCTTACAAAACATGCTTACTGGAGACTGGCGTCAAACAACTGGAAGCGATACGTCTGTATCAAAAAAGTGGCTACAACATTATTCCGAATTATGGCCAATACCAAGGTGTTTCAAACAGTATCTGCTTTGAAAAAATGCTTCATGCGTCGTTAAGCAATTTTGCCAGCTAATTATCGAAACCTCCGTTGCTATCGATTAAAATTCTGGAATAGAAACTAGAGGAGACCGATATGGACATGAAACGGATCAATGCAGGCAAACTGCGCGCGATTGGCTACGACTTGCGCGAGCGAGTGCTGCGAGTAGAATTAGATGACGGCACCGCTATCGATTATGCTGGTGTCGGACAGGAAGTCTGGCGTCGCTTCTCGACCGCTTCATCCAGTGCGGCCTGGAGTTTTTATCGGGACAATATCGAAGAGGAATTTCACGGCAAGCGTGGTCGTGTAAGCACCTCTGCGAATGCCAGTCGGGCGGCATTGGAAGATTTATTCAGAGCGAGTGGCGACAATACCAAAGACCAGGCACCCTAAACACCCCCTTCCCCAGCAAATAGAAAAGGCTTGGTGTGATCCTGCCCTTCTCTCAAAGCGTAAGAAACGCTTAACTCTTACGATCTAGCGATGTAGCGACGACTCGCTAATTTCACCTTTCAGTACGCCAACGAACAAACTAAATGTTTTGGCTGGCGCATGCTGTCCTCTCACTATTAAGCAGGCATTGAGGAAACGAGCATGGAAATTGATCAAAAGAGCGGCGTGCTTATACAAATACGACAAGTCAGCGATACCCAATGGGAAGTCAATGAAACGGGTACGCAGACCCCGTTAGGCACGTTTGAGACCCGAGATAAAGCCTTTGACTACGCCACTGACATTTCTAAGGCCAAGCCTGGTTCACGCATTGAGTTAGCGGTCGAGCCAAATGAAAAAAAGGCCAAGGAAAACGCGAAAGAAAGCCTGCTCGACGATGCATTGGAGATGAGCTTTCCATCCAGCGATCCAATTTCAGTGAACTCTGGTATCACGCGCATTGAGGTCGCACCCGAAATGGTCGATGCGGGTGTAGATCATCAAAATAGTCAACGCATAGAACCGGCAATGCAAGAAAGAAAAGTCAGTCGGCATCCATTCGAACTAAGTTGAGCAAAGTTGAGCAATCTAAAGGGTATCGTCATGCATCAATATCACATCGCTGTCATTGTAGGTAGTCTTCGCGAGGCTTCACTTAACCGCAAACTGGCGGACGCCATGGCGGAAATGGCGCCACTAGATTTCATTTTTAAACAGATAAATATTGGCGATTTACCTCTTTACAACCAAGACGCTGATGCCCATCCCTCGGAGCCGGTGAAACGATTGAAAGCCGATATCAAGGCATCACAGGGTTTACTCTTTGTAACGCCCGAATACAATCGTTCGATTCCAGGTGTACTCAAAAATGCGATCGACCATGCCTCACGTCCTTATGGTGACAGTGCATGGCAAGGCAAACCTGCGGGCGTTATAGGTGTGTCAATTGGCGCAATCGGCACCGCCTTAGCACAACAACATTTACGCAATATTCTCGCTTATCTGGATGTACCTACGCTAGGACAACCGGAAGCCTTCATCCACTTGATTGAAGGTTTTTTTGACGAAGACGGTAAGGTCAATCCCGGCAGTAAAAAGTTTATCCAAACTTGGATGGACTCATATGTTGCGTGGGTCAGGACATACGCCGTCTAATCACGCCCTACAGTTTATTGAAGCGCCCTGAATCTACGCCACTACTTCATCACACTATTACCCTCTCTCGTCGAAAGAACATCATGCATGAACTCAATAACACTGTGCACAAAGGTATAAACACCGATGCCATACGCGCTGCCGCTAGGAATTTTGATGATGGCGCAGTCACCGCGGGTTATCAAGCGAATCGCAAACAAGTGATTGCGATGTTGAACGCAGCGCTGGCAACAGAGTTGGTTTGCGTGTTACGTTATAAACGTCACTATTACACCGCAAGCGGTCTGCAAAATGGTCCTATCAAAGCGGAGTTTCTACAACATGCCGCAGAAGAGCAGGCGCATGCGAATTTGTTGGCAGAGCGTATCGTGCAACTCAACGGCAAACCGGACTTCAATCCTGCGACATTGATCTCACGCAGCCATGTTGAATACGATGAAGCTGAGGATATTCAAGCGATGATCAAAGCCAATCTGATCGCTGAGCGAGTCGCCATTGAATCGTATCGCCAGATGATAGAACAAATAGGTGAAACCGATCCGACCACGCGACATATGTTGGTCGGCATTATGGCGATGGAAGAAGAGCATGCGGATGATATGCGTGACTTGTTGGTATAGCTCATTGGCTTGTTCATTTCGGTAACTCGATTGGCGCCACTTGGGGCGTTACACTTGCCACGGCGGCTATGTAGCGAGTACTGCTTGCTGCGAACTGGTGTCGCCTGTTCGCAGGCATGTTCTAAGACTATTTCCGCACTCGCAAATTTGCTCATTTTTTTGTAAAGCAAATTCGTCCTTGAATTCCGCATGCGCATCGTCCATATTGAGAGCAAGGAGGTTCAATTTTTTGTTCAAAACGTTCTTTGCGAAATTCTTCGCTTCTATCATTAGCTTAGTGTCCAACAGCATTCACCATCAATTAGCACTAGCGTAAGCACAATCGCTGTATCCATAAGTATTTGTACTTTGTCTGATTTCTCAACAAAACAGTCGAAAGGATATTGTCATGGAACTTAGCAAACACCAACTCGCCTCAAGCAGCTCTGCCGCTGCATCTACAACAACATCAGAACCGATGATGGATATGAATATGACACCCATGATTGATGTTTTGCTGGTGCTCATCATCATGTTTATCATGACCTTACCTATCGCAAACAATGCAGTGACGCTGAATATGCCCAGTACCTGTCTAGGCGACTGCGCGAAACCGAAGGTCGTGCGTGTGGATGTCGACTTCGACGGTACACTAAGTTGGAATGGCGAAGTTGTGGATCGCTCGCAACTCGACAGTAAATTCGACGCGATCGCAAAGCTGACGCTGCAACCAGAGATACAGTTGCTCGCCCATCGTCTCGCCGCCTATAAAAACGTCGCTGGTGTACTGGCATCAGCACAAAACCGCGGTATCAAGTCATTGGGAATCATTGGTAGCGAGCAGTTTATGCCTAAATAGTCTCTCAATTTGAGCTGATCAAGGGCGACATCCGTCGAATATGAAGACGCCTGCACCGCGTTGCGGCAATTCGCGCGAATTGTTAGCAACGCGGTTTCTATTTCAGTTTCACAAACAAATACACAAGATGGCATGCTCCTGAAGAGAAAAACGCGGCGTGATATGATGCTTGGCGCTATACGATTTCTCCTTATTCTCCGCGCAAAAAAACGCGCTAACTCCCACAGGAAAACATCATGCCTCAACTTAAAATTACTTATTTCGACTTCCACGGTGGCCGCGGCGAGCCAGTACGTCTGGCTTTAGCCATAGGTGGCATCGCATTTGATGACCATCGCTTCGCCTATCCAGAATTTGCTGACGTGCGCAAAAACACGCCGTTTGGTCAGGTTCCCGTTTTAGAGGTCGACGGCGTGCAAATTACGCAATGCGATTCTATTTTGCGTTATGCCGGTAAACTGGCAGGTCTCTACCCAAATGACGCGTATCAGGCGTTGTTGTGTGATGAAGTCATGTATGTGGTGGAAGAAGCGGGTGTCAAATTGGGACCAACTTTCCGCATGACGGGCGAAGAACAAAAAGCGGCACGTCTGGCTTTGGTGAATGGCTCTATACCTGTCTATCTGGCCTGGTTAGAGAAGAAATTACTGGCCAATGGCGGTGACTATTTTGCCGACAATCGTTTGACCGTTGCGGATCTAAAAGTATTCATCGACGTGCGTACTTTGAACTCAGGTCGACTCGACCATGTACCTACTGATCTGGTTGAAAAGACTGCACCAGCACTCAATGCACATATGAAACGCATCGCTGAACATCCAGCCGTCGTGGCTTACTATGCAAAATTCTCCGCATAATAAGTAGTACATATAGACATTCCAAATGGCGGCATGTACAAGAAGCCATGCCGTCTTTGTCTCGCTTTAGGTTTTAAATGAATTCCCTCCCCCCTCCGCACGCCGTATCTCGCTTACGCTCCGCTCGTCTTGAACGCAGTACTCGCCCTTTCCTCGCTCGTGGCGGGCCACATGGCGAACGTTGCACCGGATGTCGCTTGATTTTGAGTCACTGCTTTTGTAATTTCCGTACGATCGTGCCGAGCCGCGCTGGCATTTGCTTATTAATGGCAGAACATGAAACGCTCAAACCCAGCAATACCGGCTGGCTGATTGCCGATGTCATTCCCGAAACCACAGCATTTGGCTGGGCACGTACGACGGTGGAGCCTGCATTACTAGCATTACTAGCCGATCCGCAATGGCAACCGTATGTAGTGTTTCCCGGTGAATTCGTTGCGCCTGAGCGCGTAGTCAGCGAATTAGTCCCTGATCACGTACCAGAATTGTCGACGGAAAACGACCATAAAACCGCTGTCGCCAAACGGCCATTATTCATATTATTAGACGCCACCTGGCCGGAAGCGCGCAAGATTTTTAATAAAAGCCCTTACCTCAATCAGTTTCCTGTCTTAAGCCTGGCACCCGATCAAGTATCACGCTATCGCTTGCGCCGTTCGCGCCGTGATGACCATTTATGCACGTCGGAAGTCGCCGCCATCTGTTTGGCACTGGCGGGCGACACGCTAGCCGCGCAAACATTAGCGGCCTATCTGGACGTGTTTACTGATCATTATTTACGTGCAAAACAGCAAATCAAACTCGATATCGAGGATGAAGTGCATCAGCGATTACGCGAACTAAGCGCGCTCAACAGGTAAACTGCTACGCTTGAACAAACAATTCCACTTCAAAAACCGATAAACTAGCGACTTTCACGCTTGACCTGTTTTGGCTAGCGAGTTTTCATATTTTTAGGAACCCATCATGAGCGACACCACAAAACCAGCCTTCCCAGATCGCCTCTCCGTCGATCCTCGCAGCAAATTCTATGTCGCTGAAATCTTTAACCACGACGTCGGCATTTTGCTCAACGGCAAAGAGCGTTTAAGCGTAGAAGAATACTGCATCAGCGAAGGCTGGATTACTGTGCCAGCAGGCAAGACCTTAGATCGCAAAGGTATGCCGATGATGATTAAAGTTAAAGGTACTGTCGAACCGTTTTATAAATAGATTGGCGTTAAACATCAGTATGATTAAACAGAAAATTTTTGCATCTGGTTTTATCGTATTGGGTTTCCTTGTTTTGAGTTTGGTGTTGCTCAGGTGTTGAGCAACGATTTTCCTGCGTTCGGGCGCTGGAAAACGCAATCTTTTTATGCCACATTGAAATACTTCTTCGGTCCTTATGCTGTATATATAAACGCATGGTTTTGGCTTGTTATCGGGGTTCTAATCATTTGTTCAGGCATTAAAGATTTGCAAGTAAAGTCAATTGATCCAAATGTTCAGCGAGAGAGTCGCAAAAAAACACCGACACTAGGAAGACTGCGAAATCGGATTTCTCGAAGAAGAAAAATCAAAGGGAGCGCAGATGTTTAGAAGGACGCTCGACAAGAAGGCTGCACATTTAAGCATTTCCATGGCCGGCATTTTTTCAACCATTCGCAATTTGGTTAAAGTGCGTTGCTCGTAGTTCCGGGGAATCTAGCGTTAAATTTGCTACCCGTTAGCTAGAAGAGCGATGAATACGAATCGTGACTATTCGGAAGCTATATCAAGGATGTAAATCAGATAGACTATCGTCATGCCGGACTTGATCCGGCATCCAATTTCACTGGCTTGTGGATCAATTCTGGATGCCGGATCAAGTCCGGCATGACGTTAATGAGTTTTAATCTTTGCTCAAAAAGCGGCCTCTACATCACGACTAGACAGTACCCGCTCAATGCGACACACGTTGACAGCCTAAGCTGACCTTGCACCTTGCAAATCAAAATCAATCCTGAGTCAAAAAATGACTCCTTCCTAGCTACGCCAATTCTCTTAATACAGGTCTTCACAAATTTACTTGTGAAATAAGCTTGATTAGGGAATACTTCAGCCACTATTCTGCGGCCGTTGCTGATGCAGCGACTACAGCAAAGACAAATTAGATCTACCGTCATTTCACGCAACAATAATCAAAAACGAAAAAAGGAACACCTATGAAAGTCGCTTCAAGAGCTGTTTCATCTACACTGGTTCTGGCAGCCAGCTGTTTATTGCCGCTCAGTACAACGCTGGCACAAGATGCCCCCAAACCACCGGCCAAGACACCGCAAGCCGCGCCATCCAAGGGCAAAGCAAAAGCCGCACTCAAAGTCGACTATCAAAAATTCACTTTAGCAAATGGTCTAGAAGTGATTTTCCATGTGGACAGATCTGATCCTGTGGTTGCGGTCAATTTAACAGCCCATGTCGGTTCTGCCCGTGAAAAAGCTGGTCGTACTGGCTTTGCGCATTTGTTCGAACATCTCTTGTTCTTAGAATCCGAAAATCTCGGCAAAGGTGGTCTGGATAAAATGACGGCGCGCATAGGCGGCTCGGGAGCGAATGGTTCCACGTCACACGATCGCACTAATTATCTGCAAACGGTACCTAAAGATGCGCTAGAAAAAATGATCTGGGCTGAGGCGGATAAATTAGGCTGGTTTATCAATACCGTCACCGATCAAGTACTGGCGAAAGAAAAACAAGTCGTTAAGAATGAAAAACGTCAAAGCGTCGATAACAATCCGTATGGACACACCTCCTACGTAATCGACAAAGCCATATATCCGGCCGACCATCCTTACAATTGGCAAGTAATAGGCTCGCTGGAAGATCTGCAAAATGCAACCGTGGATGACGTCAAAGAATTTTTCCGTCGCTGGTATGTGCCTAACAATGTAACGCTGGTGATTGCCGGTGATTTTGATACCACCCAAGCGAAACAGTGGGTAGAGAAATACTTCGGCGAAATCAAACGTGGTGAAGAAGTCAAGCCACTCGCTAAACGCGCAGGCTTTGTCAAAGAAACTGTAAAGCTGTATCACGAAGATAATTTCGCCCGCGTACCCGCACTGACCATGGTGTGGCCTGCGGTAGAGCAATTGCATGCCGATTCTTATGCACTCGACGTCTTGAGTGAATACCTGTCACGCGGCAAGAAGGCGCCGTTCTACAAAGTATTAGTAGAAGATAAGAAGCTCACTTCCAACGTCGGCATAGGCAACCGCACCTCCGAAGTGGCGGGCCAATTCATGCTCAGCGTGCGTGCCTTCGATGGTAAGTCTTTGGATGAAGTGGCAAGCGCAGTAAACGACGCGTTTGCGTTGTTTGAAAAGACCGGCATCTCTGAAAAAGATTTAAATCGTATTAAGGCCGGACAAGAGACACAGTTCTACAATTCCCTGTCTAGCGTGTTAGGTAAATCCTCTCAGCTGGCAGAATACAATTACCTGACAGGTAATCCTGGCTACGTGGAACAAGATATCAAGAATATTTTGGCGGTCACGCCTGCCGATGTCATGCGCGTGTACGAAAAATATGTGAAGGGTAAAAATTATGTGGCGACCAGTTTTGTCCCTAAAGGCAAGCTGAATCTGGCTTTGAGCGGCTCAGCAAAAGCCGAAGTTGCGGAAGAAAAAATTGTGCAAGGTGCAGAAGCAGCCGTTGACCCTAACATCAATGCCACCTATACCAAGACCCCCTCCAAAATCGCCCGTGATAAAGAACCCGCCTACGGTCCTGCTGCTGAGGTAAAAATTCCTAAAGTATGGAACAACAAGCTAGCCAATGGCATGCAGGTCTATGGTATACAAAATGATGAAGTGCCGCTCATGCAATTTGACATCATCATCGATGGTGGCCTGCTGTTAGAAGACATCAACAAGATCGGCGTTGCCAATCTGATGGCGCGCATGATGACGCAAGGTACCGCCAAGAAAACACCGCAAGAATTGGAAGAAGCGATTCAGCAATTAGGCGCATCTATCATCGTCTCAGCGCGCACTGAAGATGTACGCATCACGGTCAATACACTGGCACGTAATTATCAAGCGACTGTCGCTCTGGTGGAGGAAATCTTACTAGAGCCGCGTTGGGATGAAAAAGAATTTGGCTTACTCAAGCAAAGTGTCATCAGTCAAATCCGCCAACAAGAAGCGAATCCGAATGCGATTGCAGGCAACGCCTATAGCAAACTGCTGTACGGTGAAAACAATATCCGCTCGCGCAATATTCTGGGCAGCGCCGACAGCATCAACGCCATTACGCTAGACGATTTGAAGGCGTATTACGCTAAGAATTTGTCACCCTCTGTGGCTAGAATGCATGTGGTGGGTGCTTTAGAAAAAACTGGCGTTACCGCATCGCTTAACGATCTAAGCAAAAAATGGAAAGCCAAAAAAGTGGATTTGCCAGCGCCTGCTACTGTTAGTGCAGGAGCGAGCACCGCTAAGGTCTATTTTGTCGATGTGCCGGATGCCAAACAATCCGTATTACAAATCGGCTATCCGGCACTAGCTGCAACCGATAAAGACTACTACGCCGCCACAGTGATGAATTACATCTTGGGTGGTGGTGGCTTCGCATCACGCTTGACCCAGCAACTGCGTGAAGGCAAAGGCTATACCTACGGCATACGTTCTGGTTTCTCAGGCAGCAAGAGCACGGGCGATTTCAGTATTAGCAGCGGCGTGCGTACCAATGTGACTTTGGAATCGGCGCAATTGGTCAAACAAATTTTGCAAGATTACGCCATGACTTATTCAGACGCCGACTTGGAAACCACCAAGAGTTTCCTGATCAAGAGCAATGCACGCGCTTTTGAAACCTCGAATGCAAAACTCGGTATGTTGGAAAACATTAGCAAATATGGCTGGACACCTAACTATGTCAAAGACCGTGAACAAATTGTGAAGGCGATGACAGTAGAACAAATCAAGTCTTTGTCACAGAAATATCTCGATCCAAACAAGATGTTCTGGCTGGTCGTTGGCGATGCAAAAACTCAGTTACCGCGTATGAAGGAGTTGGGTTTTGGTGAGCCGATTTTGTTGAACAAGTAATTCGTCACCTCAAGAATGCAGGATAGTGAAGCCCTTGCCTCATAGTCCGTCATTCCCGCCTACGCACACTAGTATCTGGAATAATTCTCTTGACAGTTTCAGTTTGAAACTCCCTTCTCCCGCTTGCGGGAGAAGGGACGGAGATGAGGGAGTTTCAGACTCGAATAACGATATTTAAAGATCTAAAAAACGCTATCTCTTCACCACTTTGCCTTTAAAACCGCAGTGCGGCTTCTGAACTCCCCTCACCCTATCCCTCTCCCGCCTGCGGGAGAGGGAACATTTATGCCCACCGTTGCGCTTCCGTTTTCAAGTCTAATCACGCTATAAGCAAACGTCCATCAAACAAGTAGTTTGATGGACGTTTTAGTTTTTTTGATGCAAAAAATATATAAAAATCTCCTCCTCAAGTATCGTCATAGAGCTCAGTTGAGCGGCAGCCTGTTCCTAAGCATCCCATTCAGATTACAATAACAGGCTAATTTGAGTTCCAATTAAGTAGCCAATCAAGCAACAACATAAGCAAAGAAACGCCACCACTACAGAAAGAATAAACATGTCCACACTCGCAATAGCCATAGAAACAGCGGCACGTGCCCATGCTGGTCGTATTGGCGAAGATGGTGATCCAGAAGTATTGCACTGCATGCGCGTCATGTTGCGCTTGCAGGCCGACGACGAACGTCAGGTCGCGATGCTGCACGACGTGATCGAGGATGGCGGTATGCATGCACAGCAGCTATTAGAAATAGGATTTGCAAGCGACATCGTACAAGCAGTCGAGATCCTAACTGGACGCCCTGACGAAACTTACGACGATTACATACAACGCGTCATACAAATGCCTTTGGCAGCGCGGGTAAAGCGAGCCGATGTAGAGGAACACGCACATGTCGTCGGCAATATGACAGCTAGTCCAGAACAAGCCATGCGCATGGCGAATTACGCCCGAGCAAGGGTGGTTTTAGCTGCAACATTACAATAATAGAACGCTACAGGAAACATGCTATGAAGAAAATTGTCGTCAAATTTGGTGGTTCCAACTTGCGCCAACCACAAGATATTGATCGCGTCATCAATGTAGTGCAAACCTATAATCGCCCATTAGTCTTGGTCGTTTCGGCATTTTACGGCATCACCAATGCGCTGATCGCTTGTGTACAAAGTGCAAAAGAAGGTGCTGGTACCAAAGCCGCATTGGCAGATAGCCGCGACTACACGCAAACCTTGCGTGCCTTAAAAAAAGAAATATTGGAAGCCAATATCAAGGATGTAGAACACAGAGCGCGTACCGAAAAAGCACTGGGTGTGCGGCTCGATCAGTTGGAACGTTACTTAACAGGCATTCATTGCATAGGCGATGTGCCTACCTTTGTGAACGACGCGATTTTAAGTTATGGTGAACGCCTGTCCAGCTTGTTGTTAACAGAGGTGTTACTGAGTCGCGGCATCAAAGCACGTGAAGCCTTGCCGGAAGATATCGGTTTGATCACCGACGGCATATTCGGTAATTCCGCATGTGATTTTGCCGCCAGTACCAGCTCAGTAGCAAAAGCTTTAAGCGGTGATGAGACCATCGTGGTGCCGGGTTTCTACGGTGTTGACCGCGATGGAAAAACGACTTTGTTTGGACGCGGTGGATCGGACTATTCAGCCGCCTCCATCGCCCGCTGCATAGGTGCGGAATCACTCGATGTGTGGAAAGACGTCGACGGTTTTTTAAGCGCCGATCCCGGTTCGGTCAAGGCACCGCGTTCCACTGCCCAATTAAATTATCTCGAGGCAGCGGAGTTATCCTACTTCGGCGCCAAGATTTTGCATCCACGCACGGTAGAACCTTTGTTTGACCAAGATATACCCATTCGCATTTTAAATATCACCAAACCAGAACGCGGTTTGCTGCCATACACCATCATCAACGCCGAGCGCACCGTCACGCGCGATGTAGTGAAAAGCGTCAGCGCGACTGAAGACGTGGCGATACTCAAGCTTCACGGCCCAGGTGTCGGCTTTAAACCGGGCATCTTGGCGCAAGTAACGAATACGCTGGATCAGCATGACATCAATATCAAGAGTGTGCTTACCGCACAAACCGCGATTAATATTTTGCTGGCGCGCGATCACTTGGAAGCTGCCTATGCTGCCGTAGCCGAGCACCATCTGGCGGGTGTAGTCGAAGTGTCCAAAGACGATCAGGTTGCGATTGTGGCAGTGGTCGGTGATGGTGTTTTACTCGCCTCAGATGTGGGCAGCGCTATTGCCAGCCGTGCTTTATCAGCAGCGTTAGCTGGCGGCGTACGAGTCAATCTGGCGGCCGCTGGCGCTAGTGAAGTTGCGGCGTATATGCTGGTGCATCAAGACGATAAAAAACTGGCTTTGCAATTAGTGCATGCGGAGTTTTTTGGAGGTTAATCTAGGCTTGGCTTGCGATCTTTGTTTGCGCTAAAACAAAGATTCGCAACACTATCACCCCAAGTTCAGCGCCTAGCTTTATGCTTTCCGCTTCATTGAGATTCTATTCAAATCAAATGGCGAGGCAAGCATGGAACAAAAAGACAATGGCGATTGGTTATCAGCACAACAGGCGGTGCGCCCTGACGGGTCTGAGGTCACCAATTTGCCCTTAATTAATAAGAAGCTGCCGCCATTGGTTGCAACCAATAACGGCGCGCCAAGTTCTCCGTCAGAGATCAAGGTCTGTGTCGACCATGCGTCTGAAACCAACTAGGCTGATGGAGATAGTCCGAGGCTATCAAATGGCTCGATTTGGGGCTTCAACGCCTTCAGAAAAACGTACTACGCTGTCGCGGCCTTGGCGTTTAGCTTGATATAAAGCGATATCTACAGCTTTGATCAAAGTCTCCATGTCAGCGCCAGCCTGACGGGAATCAGCGACACCAATACTCACGGTGCTCTTCAAGACATCACCGTTCCATTCGATACTCATCTCTGAGTATAAGCGTCGAAAACGTTCTGCCAGAGCCGCTGCCTGAATTTCACCCGTGCCTGGTAACAAAATACAAAATTCTTCGCCGCCATAACGGGCAATATAGTCAGTGCCACGCACTATCGAGCGCATCAAATTTGCTAGTTGACGTAATACCTCATCACCCGCTGGATGTCCAAAACGATCATTAATTTGCTTGAAATGATCAACATCGATCATCATGATCGCTACGTTCTCACCGCTACGTTTGACCAAAGCCAACTGACGCATGGTCTCAACTTCTATCGTGCGGCGGTTTAAAATTCCGGTCAAAGAATCAGTCGAAGCTAGCTCTTTTAGTTCATTTGCCAATGTGTAGTTGATCAAGAGCATGAAGGCAAACGACATTGACATCTGTGCCAAGCTGGCGAAAAAGAAGACACCAGGATTAACCCCTGTTGCCGTGAACATACGTACCGAATCTTCTGGCGCAAATAGTATTGAAATCAAACGTAGCAGAGCCAGCAAGGCAATCACGGAGACGGATCCGGCAGCGAGCCAATAAGCAGTGCGCAGCGGTTGCGCGATTCGTACAAACAAGGCGCGCGCACAAACAATATGCACTAAGGCGAACAAGAAAAAATTGCAGCCTATACGCATCTTTGGATCAGGACTCCAAACGCCGAAAATCAAATTATTAGCCAGCATCAGCAGCGCCAGAACGGTCGGGATCCAATAACGACAGCGCCCGCCTTTAAAGGCTTCAATACCGTTGTAAAGCAAACCCCAACCAGATCCTAAGGTCAAAGAGGCAAAAATAACCACCGCCAGCGGAGGTGGCATCGTAATTTGGCTGGAAATTCCTAAACTGAGACCAATCAGGAGATCACCCAGAGCCCAATGCCAGACACCACGCACCTTGCCAGCCTGCATACCAACCAAGGCCAGAATTCCTGCAAACAAAATATTCAATGCCGCCCAAACCACTAGGATCGTGCGTGGATCTATCGTCATGCGGTTATTCTCAAAAAATGGTGGTAACTAGATAAAAAATTGCTAAATTCGCGGAAGAATAAAGTGCACCACAAACTTATCAACGAGGAACATTCTAACGGGTATTAATTTGTAAGAATAGCGAAATCGTCGGGATAGATCTTTCTACCGCCGGAGTATGCCGACCATAATAAGAAATGCGCTGCAGTTCCTGGATACGCACACCACATGCAAGACTACTTACTAAGTTGAAGTGCCAATTCACGCATCGCCATCCAACGTCGTGCCGGTGCCGGGTGGCTTTTACTATCGAAGTTCGGATTGGCACTATTTCGACTGAGTTTTTTATAAAAATTGACCAGGGATATCATAGAAAAACCGGCACGCTGGGCCAACCTCAGGCCAGCAGCGTCAGCCTCTTCTTCCTGCTGCTTACAAAGTGGTGCTAAAGCGCGTAACAAGCTTTCGTCATTGTCTACCGCGTCTTCCAGTTCTTCAAAGCTACGCTGATGCCAGGCTGGGAATAAAACTAATGCCTGTTCATACTCAAGTCGATTGTGCTCCAGCACTGCGTGCGCAATTTCATGACTTAGTAGCATCGCCAACTCGGCGTCATTCAGACTCCAACGCTCGATCTGCAACTGATTCAGCAAAATTTTGCCACCGGCCATACTGTAAGCAGTCTCTTCATGTTCACTACTGCTATGGATTTCCCATTGCCAAGTCCGTGTTTCAGGAAAATCTTGCGCTGCTTGTTGGATCAGAACCTGTGCTACTTTTTTAATTCGCGCCAGAAACAGCTCATCCTTATCGAGATACCCTGCCCGCTCTATGTCGGATAGGCGCTGGCGATACATTTTGTCAGCACCTGCCATCACCTGTTCGCTGCTAAAAAATGGACGCTGTAGTGTAGTCGTCTTATCATCCATATAAGCACCTGCTTGGCTACACGCTAGGCAAAGAAAAAGACTTAAAGTAATTGGAGCAATACGAGACATGAAGGTAATCGCAGACGGGCAAAGAAATATTGCTTCATCATAATGTGAAAAGTCATGAAATGCGATACGACAAAAATCAAAGTTGGTGCGGATGATACTTTCAAATGCATCTCAAAGCGCTCAGGCTGCACGTTGGTAACAGTACAATTGCATGTCTCTACAGCTATGCCCATCAAGGATGAATAATGAGCTTCACCTCCGACTCAGCATCAAATAATTCACAGGTTTTGAGCCATGTGGATGCGATCAATGATCGTATGCATTTACGTATCCGTATACCAGCGCTGCACGAACGTATAGTCAGTGCCCGTGAGGCTGCTAACTGGATACAAGATGGCATGACGGTCGGCATGAGCGGTTTTACTCGTTCGGGCGATGCGAAAATGGTGCCGTTGGCCTTGGCGGAACGCGCTTTAGGTACATCAGATACGCCAGCTGCACCATTTCAAATTACACTGATGACGGGCGCGTCTATGGGTGGCGACGTCGATAAACTATTAACCGAAGCGCACGTCATTGCGCGTCGCATGCCTTTCCAATCAGATCCGGTCTTACGTGCTGCCATCAATCGCGGCGAGGTCATGTTCATTGATCAACATTTATCCGAAACGGTTGAACACCTGCGTGCCGGCCAGATCGCACCTATTGATGTCGCCATCATCGAAGCGATTGCGATCACCGAAACCGGTGCCATCATACCCTCCACCTCCATCGGCAATAGCGCCAGCTTTGCCATACTGGCGGAGAAAATCATAGTAGAAATTAATCTGAGCCAGCCTTTAAGCTTGGAAGGTATGCACGATATTTTTGTTCCTGGAAAACGCCCTCATCGCGCTCCTATCCCTATCATGTCTGCCGACGATCGCATTGGTACCACGGCGATTCAAATCGATCCCGCCAAAATCGTCGCGATCGTGATCACCGACAAACTAGATAGCGCATCCACCGTTACTCCACCCGATGCAGAGACTGATGCTATCGCCGGGCACTTAATTAAATTCTTTGAACATGAGGTAGCCGCTGGTCGCTTAAGCAATGCTTTGTTGCCACTACAAGCGGGAATAGGCTCGGTTGCCAATGCTGTCTTGGCCGGTTTCCGAGCCGGGCCTTTCCGGCACCTAACCATGTATTCCGAGGTGTTGCAGGATTCGACTTTTGATCTATTTGATGCAGGCATACTCGATTTCGCCTCGGGCTCATCGATCACGCTTTCCAGCAAAAAACATGACGAAGTATTCAATCATATAGAACGCTATAAAGACAAACTGGTACTACGTCCACAAGAAGTCAGTAATCATCCCGAAGTGATACGGCGTTTGGGCATCATAGGCATCAACACTGCGTTAGAAGTAGACATTTACGGTAACGTGAATTCCACCCATATTGGTGGCACTCACATGATGAATGGGATCGGCGGTTCAGGTGATTTTGCGCGCAATGCCTATCTCTCGATTTTCACCACCAAGTCTATCGCCAAAGGCGGCAAAATTTCTAGCATCGTCCCTATGGTGTCACATGTCGATCATACCGAACACGATGTCGATATCATCGTCACCGAAGTCGGTCTGGCCGACTTACGTGGCTTAGCGCCACGTGAACGTGCGCCATGCATCATACAAAACTGCGTCGCAGAACCCTATCGCAGCATGTTGCAAACCTATGTCAAAGAAGCCCAAGTCCGCGGCGGGCAGACGCCACATTTATTGGAAAAAGCATTTGCCTGGCATACACGCTATCGTGAGACTGGGAGTATGTTGGAGTAAGTATCAATATGGTTCGCTAAGGGGCAATTTGACGAGGACATGAACTGGCTTGGTCCACTCAACGATCAACTTCCTACTTGCTTGTTATAGGCATAAAAAACCTCATCTCGCACCCAGCCCAAAGCTTCATACAAAGACTGTGCCGACAAATTGGTCTTTGCGGTGGTCAGATCCATTCTGACTTTTCCGTCGGTGGCAGCTCTGGCTTCTGCCGCCAATAATAACAGTCGACCTGCACCAGATTTGCGTGCCTCTGGCAAAACAAAAAGATCGTATAACGAATAAATAGGTGCAGCCTCGACCGAGCAAAAAGTTGGGTAGAGTTGGCAAAAACCAAGTAGGCCTGCTTCGACACTTTCAGCAACCATTATGATCGATTCACCTAGCGTAAATCGGTCGTGGATGAAGTCATAAGCGAGTTGTGGATTCGCTGGTTGCTCGTAGAATTGGCGGTACAAATCAAAAAGCTGAGCGACATTGGCTATGTCATTTGCGGTCATGGTTCTGGTTGTTATGTTCATGTGGTGTTTTTGCTTGTCAAACCTAAGAGATCACTGAGTCTTGCAACAATAATTTTCTACAATGTTGTTTGTTTTAAATCTAACTAATTATCTTCATTCAGCAATTGTTGCAAGCGCCTTGGATAGTGGTTTAGAAAGTCCTTTGTAATAGCATAGTGTTCGGTATCTTCGTAAGCTACTTCATAAATTCCTGAACCGTCGAATTGGTAAATTTTTGCATTGGGATATGAAAGTAGTATCGGCGAATGCGTTGCGATAATAAATTGAGACTGATCTTGCACCAGGCGATGAATTACCGACAAGGCTGCCAATTGACGATTCGGCGACAAGGCCGCTTCTGGTTCATCAAAAAGATACAAGCCATTTCCTCGCAATTTCATATCAAGCAAAGCCATAAAGGATTCGCCGTGCGAGCGTGCATGCAAGGACTTTCCGCCATATCCATCTAAGTAACCAACATCATCCATATAAGTCGCCACGTTGTAGAAACTTTCGGCTCGAAGAAAATATCCGTCACTAGGCTTCCTGAAACTTTTTGACAGACGCAAGTGCTTATGCAAGGATGAAATTGTGTTAGCGGTTTCAAAATGAACATTTTTTGTCCCACCTTCAGCACCAAATCCCATTGCAATTGCGATTGCTTCAAGGAGCGTAGATTTACCAGCGCCATTTTCCCCAACAAAAAAGGTAACATCAGGATGAAACTTCAATTCATTCATTTCACCAATTGCAGGAATACAAAAAGGAAACTCATCTCTATCAATGTCGTCTTCGGCACGAATAGAAATCTGTTGTAGATAAGGCTTCGCTTGCAATGAGCTCATGAGTTACTGATACCGAAATGAGGAAATCGAAAATATGAAAATTGGTTCTCATTCTACCAATCCCTATCTGTCGCTTGATATCTGTTTTAGAAACCAGTTAGTCGTCCAAATACCAAAGTATTGCCACATAAATGCAACAATCCACTCCCAATTAAGCAATTTTCTTATGATTTTTCCAGTTTAAACAGACGTGAGGATGATGCTTCAGCTATCTTACATGCATTGTTTTTGTTCAGGAAAAGAAATGGGTCTCACCAAAAAATCATTAGTAATTATTCTGTTATGCACTTTCAACGCGCAAAGCGCCGTGGCACTTGCGGGCAATCTTGCAGTCGCTCCTAGTCGCACTACCCACACAACAAAAACACCAATCGCCACCGGTACTGGCGGTGCAGTTGCGACGATTAGCGAAGAAGCCTCACAGGCTGCCTTGAAAATATTAAATCAAGGTGGCAATGCGATTGATGCGACAGTGGCTGCCGCCGCAACCTTGGGTGTAACAGATCCGTTTAGCTGTGGCATAGGTGGCGGTGGTTTTATGTTGATTTATCTGGCCAAGGAAAAGCGTTTTATTTCAATCGATCATAGAGAGACTGCACCTGCGTCTGTGACGTCCAATTTGTTTATTGAAAACGGACAAGCCTTGGAGTCGGACGATGCCATCAGTAGTGGCAGAGCGGTCGGCGTGCCCGGTACGGTGCGCGGTTGGGATGAGGCTCTGAAACGTTTTGGCACAATGCAATTTAAGCAGGTGCTTGCACCGGCGATTCGGACTGCCGAACAGGGTTTTGCGATTACACCTACTTTTCATCGTTTGAATACAGGCGCTAGTCACAAGTTTGCTTTATATAGTTCTAGCAGTGCTTTATACATGCAGAATGGTAAAGCCTTACCCGTCGGATATCATTTCAAAAATCCCGATTTAGCGAAAACCTATAAAGCCATTGCACAAGGCGGTGCCAATGTTTTCTATCGCGGCTCTATCGCGGATGCTTTACTCAAAACGGTGAATCAGCCGCCAACTGTAAGTGGCGCCAAAGTCCGACCTGGATTTATGACACAAGCCGATTTGCTCAACTATGAAGTACGCCTGCGCCTGCCTATTCACAGTACTTATCGTGGCTATGACTTGTATGCTTTAGGCTTGCCTAGCAGTGGTGGTATCACTGTCGGATTGGCTTTGAATTTATTAGAGAATTTTGACACCAAGAAAATGTCACGCCAGCAGGTTGAACATCTTTACTTAGAGGCGTCACGCCTGGCCTTTGCTGATCGCAATGCTTACATCGGCGATCCTGAATATGTGGATGTACCCCTCGAAGGCTTACTGAGTAAAGAATACAGCAAACAAAGAGCGCAGCAACTGCGCCTCGATCAGGCCGCTAGTCGCAGCAGCGATGCATTGCCTGGCGATCCTTTCCCATTTCAAAATGATCCTAGCTATCCACTGCGCCCAGGTTTGTTTGCTAGTTCGGCGAACCCTGTAATCAAGGAGAAAAAAGAGGAAAGTAAGCACACCACCCACTTAACAGTCAGCGACAAGGATGGCAATATCGTCGCCTATACCTATACGATTGAGGATTGGGGTGGGAATGGCATGGTGGTGCCGGGCTACGGCTTCTTGCTGAACAACGAGTTAACAGATTTCGATTTCAGCGCACCGCATCCGAATAGCCCAGAAGCAGGCAAGCGCCCGCGCAGCAGCATTGCTCCAGTGATCGCATTTAAAGATGGAAAACCCGCTTTCACCGTTGGCAGCCCGGGTGGGGCTACCATTATTACGACAGTCTTGCAAACCCTGGTCAATCATATCGATCTCGGTATGAATCTGGCCGATGCATTGGCGGCACCCCGTATGTCGGAACGGAATAACGCGATGACGCAAGTTGAGCCCAATTTCATAGGCGGCGCACAGGCGACCGGTTTGGCACGCTTTGGTCATGAATGGAACGTCGATAAGAGTGATGCTGAAATTGGTGCAGCCAATGCAATCCGTTTTAATCCAGATGGCACAGTCACCGCTATCAGCGAGCCAGCACGACATGGCATTGGTAGCGCTTTAGTACAAAAAAAAGCACATTAAAATCGAGTCCCGAGGTGTAGTATCTGCAGCAAGATTGCTACGACAACCACCTTGGGAAATTCATGAAAAAAATTGTGCGCAAACATCCTCATGCGATAGCGCATCATAAGCGAGGAATCGCGGCGCGCTTTTCACAATTTCGCGTCAAAGGCTTGAGTTGGTTAGCCGCATTTATGGCGGTCTTGGGTCCAGGTCTCTTGGCTGGACTATCCGATGATGACCCAGCGGGAATCACCACCTACTCCATACTGGGCACTGACTACGGTTATCGCCTGTTGTGGATCATCCCGTTCTCGACCATTTTGCTGGTGCAATTTCACATGATGGCGGTACGTATAGGCGCGGCCACTGGACAGGGTTTTGTCGCAGTGATACGCCAGCATTGGGGGCGCACCTGGGGTTACGCTGCCGTGATAGGCCTGCTGTTCGCTAACTTTGGCACTATCTGCGCCGAGTACGCGGGCATTGCAGCGGCACTGGGTTTAATCGGTGTCCCGGCCTGGATCAGTGCGCCTTTAGCTGGAATACTGATTTGTCTGGTGGTTGTACTCGGCTCATTTCATCGTATAGAAAAAATCCTGCTATTCATATCCGCAACACTGGCTTTGTACATTGTCGATGGCATTTTAGCTGCGCCCGACTGGGCGGCGGTCGCGCACTATTCACTGATTCCACATTTACCGGATGATCAGGCGGGCTGGATCGCGATTGCCGCCACGCTAGGGACTACGCTGGCACCTTGGGGGCTGGCTTTTATCCAATCCTATGCTGTGGACAAAAAAATCTCGGTGAACAATTTGCGCTGGGAACAAGTGGATGTCGTAATCGGCTCGCTACTCACCGGCATTATTGGCATAGCCATCGCAGTAGCCTGTGCATCGACCTTGAACAAGTCCGGTATTCACATCGCCAATGCCAGCGACGCGGCACTCGCATTGAAGCCCTTGGCCGGTTCCTTTGCCACAGTATTGTTCGGGGTTGGACTGCTTGGTGCATCGTTATTGGCGGCCGCTATCGTACCTGTGGCAACTGCCTATTCCATTGCGGAAGGCATGGGAGCACCCGCATCCTTGGATTTGGATGCCAAACATTTTCAATTTTTCTATGCGGCATTCATCTTGTTAACCGTAGCAGCAGTCAGCGTCGTGTCTATACCCGGTTTGCCACTGATTCCTTTGATTTATTCTAGTCAGGTGGTTAATGCTGTGCTGTTGCCCTTACACGTGATTGCATTGCTATTGATCGCGCAAAACACGGAGATTATGGGTACCTCGGTTATCGGTTTGAAGTCCCGACTGGCGGGTCTATGTAGTCTGTTACTGATATTGGCTTGTGTGTTTGCCTTGAGTTTTACATGAGCTGTTTCATATGCTGCGTTTCACATGCTGCGTTTCACATGGCTTTTTTTATTGCACTATAATTATGACCAGCAGGGCGCACCTCACCAGCTAGCAGTTAACTAGGTTCGATCATATTGAGGATAAGGAGACATTCATGTCGCTAAAAAGTTGGTTGCAACAATTACGTTACCAGCGCTTCATCCGACAATCACCTTATCGCAAAGTTTTAAGTGAGCTACCACCTAGTCTGCTGCCGCATTGGCAGGCGCATGCGAAGGACGAATTTACGGGTATCCCTGACGATGCCATTTTTTTTATCCGCGCGGCAGAAGGTCTGATGATGTTTTTTGATTGCGTGAAACAATCAGGTCAGTGCGGAAATGCTTCTTGTGCTCTTCCTTCGAAAGCCGCTGATTCCGTCTGGCATGCCTGGCTGGATTTGCCACAGGCGCGCTTTACGGAGGTTGACGTAGACAATTTTTGCAGAAAGCATTTTGGACGTACGATCCCTCATATGCCCGCAGCACAGATGGATGCCGAAGCTAAAGGTTCGATGGCAGTGGCGCTCGCGACTTCACTAGTCCAATTGCGTCATATCGAAGGCAAAGATGCCTTAAGCCATACGGCGCCCGCACTGTTCACTTTAGATAAACGATTGAAAATGCCACGTGGTTATAGCTATAGCATGGCCGGTGATAAATTAGGTTTTCAGAACATGAGTTTGCTCGGTCAGGGAACAGGAGCCACACTCTTTCCCGCTGCGTTCATGCCCATGGAATTACTGGCGATCGGCTTAATCAGCGCACCGATGCTTGAACATTATCAGCGCAAACAAGCAGCTCTCATGGCCGCGCAAAATAATGATATTAGTTCGAGCTCAGACTTTGGTAGCGCGAGTAGTTCGACTTCCAACTATACGGACTGTAGTCCTGGCAACCGTGCTGATGGTGGTTCATCGGATAGTTGCTCCGATTCCGGTAGTAACTCAGGTAGTAGCTCTGATAGCAGCTCGAGTGGAAGCTCTTGCGGTAGCAGTTGTAGTAGTTCTTAAGTCGGAATAGGTCGGAGCAATCATGCACGTAGAATCCTATTACCATCAGATTCAAACGGTTTTTACGACACAGGCCAATCCAAAAAATGCCAGCGCGATGCGCAGTTATATGCGCGATCAATTTGATTTTCTTGGTATCAAAACGCCGTTACGACGTGCACTGATCAAAGATTTAGCTAAGGTCGATTTTCATCTTACTGATTTGGAGCGATTGGTGCGCGCTTTATGGTTGCTCCCTCAGCGGGAATATCAATACGTTGCGATTGATTTACTGGCGACGCACAAAAAGAGTTTAGGTTTATCTCAACTTGGCTTATTGCTGAGTTTAGCCCAAGATAAATCTTGGTGGGATAGCGTGGATGGTCTAGCTTCGGTGACAAACGATATTTTGTTCGCCAGCCGCGCACAGGAATCTCAACTTCAGATGGACAAGGCGGCAAAGCATCCGAACATATGGGTGCGTCGCATCGCCATGATTCATCAACTAGGCTGGCGCTTAGAAACGGATCAAACACGGCTATTTGGGTACGCCCAAGAACTGGCGCATGAGGAAGATTTTTTCATACGCAAAGCAATAGGCTGGGCGCTACGCGATTACGCCCGATGGCAGCCTGAAGCGGTAGGGGAATTTGTTGACGCACATCGTTCTCAATTATCGAATTTGAGTGTACGGGAAGCGCTTAAGCATTTTTAGAACGTGGTCCTTCTGCGGCTATTCAGATTAGATTCAATGAAGAAGCATCCGTCACCCACATTCGGAAGTGCGGGTTTATGCAAGGAACTTGATGAAGTGAACCTATGTCATGCAATAGTGATCCTGACCAGATCTTGCCTAACGCTAATTCCCCGCTTGCCCAACAACACCCAACTCAACCGCTTCGCCCACAGCTGCAGGATTGTCCTCCATACGCATGTTCATCACGTCCAGTGGCTCTCCACAGACAGTACATACCTGCCCCGGACGAGTGATCTCACCGCAGCTTAAATGCCGGATTAGAAACGGGATAGGTGCGGGACATGGCAACCATTTCTCACCGTAAAGCATCATTTCTAAAGCAATTGGCATTAAACCCAAGCCAGCTTCAGTAAGACGGTATTTATAGCGCAAAGGTCGCTCCTGATACGGCGTTTTCATGACGATGCCTACGTCCATCATACGCTTGAGCCGACTGGTCAAAATGTTGGTGGCGGCTCCCGTGTTTTTTTGCAATTCATCAAATTTGTGCGAGCGTTTGAACAGTTCTCTTAAGATCAATAGAAACCATTCATCTCCAATCAAACTGGCAGTGCGAACGACAGGGCAAGCTTGTTGTGGTGATTTAGTCATTACTTAATTGCTTTTAACTGAAGATGAAAGAACTTCATTGTACACGCTTGCATTTTGAAAGTATATAAAGTACCATGATTCAGTGACTTTCATTTTGCAAGTTGTTTGATTTAAGTCACGTTGTTACCCAACTCAACTACTTTATAAAAATACACTCATGAAAAAATACATATTACTCCTACTAATTTCACTCGGCAGTTTGAATCAAAATGCCTCTGCTCAAGTGGTCAGCACCAATGAGAAAAAGCCTGCAGTGATCGCGGATAACGAAATCAAACGCGGCCCGCTCGCTGACTTCTATGATTTAGTCGCGCAATATCCCGTGAGCGCTAACTCAACAGCCAATACGGCAAGCAACATCAAAACGTCATCGCAAGACAACAAAACCGCATTGGCAAGACAAAACACACCAGCAACCGCCTCCAAACCTGTAGCAGACTGAGTTTGGCCAAGGTAAAAGCGCTATCAAGCGGCGAGCAAGCAAACATTGTGAAAGGAAGCAATATGCAATTGCCCACAACTCAAATCAAACTTAAGCACAGAGTTCATGCCGAAATTGAGCAACACTTTGCCGCCCACGAAGCACAAGAAACTTGCTTACTGCTCGATAGCACCGGACCTGGTCTGACGCGTCAATACATCGTTTTGAACGCGATAGGCATAGCACGGCTGCACAACTTCGATGCTATCCACGCATTTTCAGGATCGGTTTTTGCCTTGTTTGGATTTATGGCATTTTGCACGGCACAAAACCGTATCAGCATTGACGAGTTATGCCATCCAAAAACTGAGCGGATTTTCCGTCGCCAACACCACGCGCATTGGTTTTCGGGCGTGCAGGCGATCAGCAAATTACTGCTTGGTCGCTCCGCATTTAGCTCTACTGCGCCCTTGATCGCCACCTTGGAAACCATGTTTGGAGAATTTGTCGATCAACCATTTTCCCACTTTGGCAGCAATATTCACATCTATCTGGCGCGACAAAAGGATCAACCACTTCTGATACTTTCGAATAACGCACAATGCTCACCAGAGCTAGAAAGCTTAAGAGCCACACCAATCAAACATATCATCGCGATGGCAGCGAATGTGCCTTTTGTGTATGGTGGCGTGCAAGCCGATACCCCGTATTTTGATCCGGTTTACACCCAGCATTATTTACCTTGCCTGAAGCAAATAGGTCTTGCCCACGCCAGCACCTTAATTTCAACGCCGTGGCGCTCCGGCAAAAAACATAACCGTCACTACGTCAATTGCTACCCGGACGGCAATGCGCGCTGGCACATGTTGAAAGACTTTGCACGGCTGGTCAGCGGACGACGTAATGTCACCTGGTCGCGTGATATTTACACTGCATTCAGGTTGGCATTATGAGAGTTCGTGAAGGGCGCACCAACTCACCGACCTAATGTGATACCTTCTCTGCCGTGTACAAGCGACAACCAAACACCGGGCCAGCGGTACGCCCATTTGCGGGATTAAATCGCACCAGTACTTTCTCTTTATCCTTGGTGAGCGCTTCGGGCACGACATAATCTTGCTGGATAAACTCACCCGCTTTATCGCCATTCAAGACGACATGAGCAATCTCCACGCCATCGACCGTGATAGTGAAATCGCGATTTTTTTCTTCGCCTGAATAGGTCGCTTGCAAAATCAAAGCACCCGGTTTGACTTTCATATAGAAACTAAAGAAGCCACCGGTTCTGGCATCGCGTCCATTTTTTCCACGGTATACGACCGGATAAGAAATATCCGCTTCTAACTGATGATCGCGCTCTGCTTGCATTTCTCCCAAATGCATGACATCCACCGCACGCCTGCTCAATTCCAAAAGACGCGCTTGCTCTTTGCGGAAATCTACTTCAGCAGCCGCCCATTGTGCATCGTTATAGATATTAAAATACACTGCTGACCGACGTGTGTACTGTGAATAGAACGGGCGCAATCGCAGATCAAATGGACGCCCTATACCCTGCGTTCGATAATGCGCGGCTGTCGTCGATATCACCGATATAGCAGGCAAAATCTGCGCACCCACTAAGGCCGGTGCCACACCGTCAAAGGGTTTATCGGCAGCCCCCAAGTCCGCCGCCATCACCATAGGGCCGCGCAATATTGAGGCTACTTGCGGTGCGCCTGGCGTTGCTTCCAGACGCAATGCCAAAGCTAAGGTCAGACTGATCAAATCACCGCTGCGCCAAACCCGATCTACAATCGCATAGCCTTTTTCCTTTGTAGCGGTAAAGGCTTTGCCATTCAATAGAATTTGATACTCATGAGCCCAAGCAGGAATTCGCAGAGCCAGACGCAAGCGTTTGGGCTTTTTGATTTGTTTTAAGCGCAGTTGTATCTCTCCCTGATACGGATATTCGGTCAACATCTCAAACCGCGCACCCTGCTGTTTCCAATCCAGGCGCGATGGGATATACAAATTCACGAACAAGGTATCGCTATTCTGCCAATAGATAGAATCGCCATGTTTAGCGTGGCTTTCCATGCCCGATAGAACACAACACCAAAAATCATTCTCTTCACTGGAATAGTCACGTGCCACGCCGGCCATCAAAGGCGTCATATAGGTGAACATGCCAGTCGCTGGGTTTTGATGAGCCAGAATATGATTTAAATGAGCGCGTTCATAATAATCAAAGTACGCCGCATCCGGTGCCCAGCTGTACAGATGGCGCGTGAGCTTGAGCATATTGTAACTACCGCAGGCTTCGCAGGTTTGCTCCGTCAAATGTTTAGCCGTGCTATCGGGGTCAAAGAAATATTCCCGGTCACCATTACCGCCAATCACATAACTATGATGTTGCGTGACGCGCCGCCAAAAATACTGCGCGGTGCTCGCATGATGCGCTTGCCCATGCACTTCATACAAACGCGCCAGACCGATCAATTTAGGAATCTGGGTATTCGCGTGCGAATTCGCCAATTCATCTTTTTGCTGCGCTAAGGGTTGCAAGACTTTATGGTGATACAGACGCAAAGCAAGTTTCAACCAACGCTGCTCTCCGGTGCGCGCATAAAGTTCGGCAAAACTTTCATTGATGCCGCCATGCTCGCAATTTAATATCTTTTGTAAGCCCTCATCATCAATAGCCACGAAGAAGCGCTCTATATAATTTCCCAATTGTGATGCGACTTTTAACGCGTGCGGATTGTGTGCGAGTTGTTGCGCATCGAATAGACCCGCAAACACTTTATGCCAGTTATAAAACGGCACCCAACAACCATTCAAATCAAATCCCGCGGAGCGGATATTACCGGCTAACATTTCTGCAAATATCTCTTTGCCGTCCACGATCTTGCCATCCGGGAGCTTACGCGTGAAGCCAGCGATGTAGCCATCACCATGCGCAGTCTGTACACGCTGTAATTCATCGACAATGTAATCGATTCTTTGCTTGAATTCCCGCTCACCGGTTTGCGCAAACATCAACGACAAGGCCGACAAATAGTGCCCCAAGCCCTCACCAGCGATGGTATCTGACTCCCATCCACCATAAATTACCCCTTTCACTGGCAAACCCGCAAATTTATGGTAATTGTGTAAGAAGCGATCCGCACTCAAACGCAATAAATAGGCATGATTCGCCTTTAAAGCGTTCTGATAAGGCGATGGTAACAAGCGCACCAGATCCAGCGGCACCGCTTTGGCGCTGGTGGGTAAACTGGTCTTTGCGGCTTGGGCAGAGTTAGCGGAAACGCTCAAGGGTAACAAACTCAAAGATGCAGCCACTTGCCAATATGTCTGCAAATGACGTCGCCGTTGTTCTAACAAAGTGTCTTGGTTATCCTGGCTCATCGATTTCCCCATCAATAATTTCTATGAAATTCAATATAGTGCAGCCTTGCAGCTAGAGTCTTGACGAGACTGGCTCTGCAGTATGACGAAAGTGGCATAGCTATTTTTATCGCTAATCATTCTCACAACGGCATGAACATCGAAAAAACTATCTTTTCGTCAGCAGGCTGAATATGATTAGCCATTGCTAAATGTTTACCTTAACCTAATCAATGCACGCTATGACCAATTCCTTCTCCGCAGCACTTGACGATCAACAACACGCCCTGCAATTGACCGGACTTAGCAAAAGCTTTGGTCGCCCCGCTGTCGATCAAATCGATCTTAAAGTCAGACGCGGCGAGTTCTACGCGCTGTTAGGGCCAAACGGTGCCGGTAAATCCACCACACTCAAAATGGTCGCAGGTTTATTACTGCCCGATGCAGGTAGCATACATATTTTAGGCATCGATTTGCAGCGAGATCCAGCCGCCGCCAAACAAAAGCTGGCTTACCTGCCTGACGATCCTATGTTGTATAACAAATTAAAGCCGCTGGAATACTTAGAATTCGTTGCGGGTTTATGGGGTATGCCCGCGGTGCAAGCACAAGACAAAGCAGCCGAACTATTAGACTGGCTGGACTTGAGCAAACATCGGGAAGAACTCATCGAAGGTTTTTCCCGAGGTATGAAGCAAAAACTTGCCTTGGCAGGTGCCTTAATTCACGAACCAGAATTAATTATTCTGGACGAGCCACTCACGGGTCTCGATGTGGCAGCAGCGCGCCAAGTCAAAGATTTGTTACTACAACATGTCGCACGCGGCGGTACAGTCATTCTAACTACTCATATTCTAGAAGTCGCTGAACGCCTGGCCGAACGCATAGGCATTATCCAACATGGCAAATTGATCGTTGAAGGCACTTTGGAAGAGTTGCGTGAACAAAGTCTGCAAGGTGCGAAGAGTTTGGAGGATCTGTTCTTGGAATTGACGGAGGCCGCAACATGAGCCATACCAGCCTGAGTTCAGAGCTACCGACACCGCCGGCAAAAAAACCAAGTAACTTACTAACACTGGCGCTAAAGCCAGCCAGTCTGAGTTGGTTGCTATGGCATGAAATCCGCCTGTTCTTTTATGAAATGAGTGGACAAAAACCTAGTGCTCAGCAAAAGCGTGGCATGCCTAAGAGTATGATGTTTATCATGGGATTCGTGCTGATTTTCATGCACTTTCTGGCCTGGGTCATTTTACGCAAGTTACCTACCCTATCCGATCAACCTGCACCGGTCATCTTGATAGTGACAGGTTTGGCCATGTTTGCCGTGTTTAGTTTGATGCTATCACTGGCACTCAACCGCAGCGTGAATGCCTTGTTTCAACGTGGCGATCTCGATTTACTACTATCATCACCGATCTCATCGAAAGTGATTTTTCGGGTGAAACTGGCGGCCGTCGTATTTGGCGTCAGCGCCACGGCTTTGTTCTTTTTAGCGCCATTCGCTCATGTCGGCTTGGTGCTGGGACAGGCACGATGGCTGGGAATTTATCCCACTATATTAAGCATGGCAGTTATTGCCGCCTCAATCGCCATGTTGCTGACTTTAGGTTTAGTCAAAATTTTAGGTATCCGACGTACCTTAGTTGTGGCGCAGATATTAGGGGCACTAACTGGTGCGACGATGTTTTTGCTATCGCAGTTATTCGGCAATAGCGGTAAGAGTTTTCAACAAAAGATACTCACCGATGTTCGCCCCTTATTTGAAGATGGTGCAGCTTTAGGCGGCGATAGTGTCTTGTGGCTCCCCGCCAAGGCTTTGTTTGGGGCACCGGTCGAACTGGCTCTATTTACCGCGCTGGCATTCGCAGCTTTTTATGCAACCAGCAAATTCACGCATCAGTTTTTTGTGCGTGGTGTACAGCAAAGCAGCGGGATGGCGAAATCACAAGCCTTGGCAAGTACCAAGATCGCAAACACAAGCCTTGCAAGCCAGACTGTTACAAGAAAAAATCACCTATTCGCGCATGGCTTAGCGCGCAATGTTTTGTTGAAAGAATGGCGTTTAATCCGCAGAGATCCTCAGCTGATCTCACATGTCTTGCTACAATTGCTGTACTTGTGTCCTGCCATGTTTTTAATTTTTAATGGCAAAGCAATGTTGCCAGGCATGGCAGCGGGCATGATCATCTTAAGTTCCTCTTTGGCAGGCTCGCTGATCTGGATCATCGTCATGGCGGAAGACGCCGCCGATCTGCTACAAAGTGCACCAGCCAATCAAAAACAAATTCAAGGCATCAAGCTGATCGCCGCAATCTTGCCTGTATTGCTTTTAATCTTACCGGTATTACTGTGGGTCATGCTCAGCGCACCCGGTTTGGCGTTGCTAACCTTATTTAGCGCCATCGCGTCCATGTTTTGTGTCAGCCTGATTAATCTGTGGCTCAATAAACCGCAGCCACGCGCGCAGTTCAATCGACGCGCTAACGGTAATTTTGCGGCAGGTTTGTTAGAACAAGTTAACCATTTTTCCTGGGCTGGCTTTGTCTATGTCACGGCGGTCTTCGGCTGGTGGGGCATGATTCCATTTTGGATAGCGATCTGCAGCTTGTTACTGGCCTGGTGCTTCCGGGATAAAAGTAAGCATTAAATCAAAGTAGAGTGCGCTGTCCACACTCTACTTTGACTTTCACCTAAGTTATTGGCTACGCTCCAGCGTAAAACCTTCGTCCAACCAACCGGTGATCCCACCTATCATGATCTTCACAGGACGATCCATTTGCGCAAGCACGATCGCCGCCTTGGTTGCGCCATTGCAATGCGGGCCAGCACAATAAGTCACAAATAAAGTATCTGCCGGATACGCCGCCAATTTAGATGCGATGATTTTTCCGCGCAGTAGATTGATCGCACCCGGCACATGTCCTTGTGCATACTGCTCAGGCGAACGTACATCCAGTAATACAAAACCCGGGTCGCCATTCTCAAAAGCATTATGCACATCCCAGCAATCGGTTTCAAATCGCAAACTCGCCGCGAAATGTTCAATCGCGCTTGCACTATCTGCTGCAGCTACTTGGAGTACGGAATTGTGGCTCATAAATTTCCTTGTTCGTGAGTGAGAGTAAAAGTCAGTTCCAAAAACAAGGTGATTGTGCGCTCAGATGAAAACACGGTATAGTGGCAGGAATGACATATTGCAGTCGATTTACGCCAACAAACAGAAAACGCCTTATGTTGTATTACCAGTAAATAGGATTACTCATGCCCTCGCCTCTCGTGGTTGCTCTCGCATATGATCACCTATGTACGTTTGAATTTGCCTGTGCTGTTGAACTGTTTTCTCTAGAACGTCCAGAGTTAGATGTGGATTGGTATCGCTTCGCCGTATGCGCAGCTGAGCCAGGGAAATTGCGCGCAGCGGGTGGCATTACCATAGAAGCGCCCTACACCTTACGTCTACTCGACAAAGCAGATGTCATCATCATCCCAGGCTGGCGTGACGTAGATGAACTACCCCCACCACAACTCATAAAAAAAATACAGAAATCCTATGCCCGTGGGGCCCGCTTTTGCACCATTTGCTCAGGTGTCTTTGTGCTCGCTGCCACTGGCATACTCGATGGCAAAACCGTCACCACACATTGGCGCTACGCAGACAAACTGGCAAAACGTTATCCTTCAATACAGGTTAAGGCCGATGCCTTGTATGTCGATGCGGGGCAAGTCATTACCTCAGCCGGGTCCGCTGCCGGTCTCGATATGTTGTTGTACTTAGTAAGAAAAGATTACGGTGTAAAAGTAGCCAACCAAGTTGCGCAACGTCTGGTGATACCGCCGCATCGTGAAGGTGGGCAGGCGCAATATATTCCACGCCCAATTGCACAAGATGAACGTGGACGCTTATCACAACTGCTAGACTGGATACGCGAACATCCAGCACGAGAACATAAACTGGCTGACTTAGCACAACGCGCTGCGATGAGCGAGCGCACCCTACAAAGGCAATTTTTAGCACTGACTGGCTACTCACCTTATGAATGGGTCATCCGGGAACGAGTGGCAATTGCAAAAGAATTATTGGAATCTTCGGATACCAGCCTCAGCCAGATTTTGGAATTGACTGGTTTTGGTTCAGAAGAAAGCTTCCGACGCCAATTTAAACGAGTCGCAGCAACCAGCCCAATTGCGTACAGAAAGCAATTTTTTGGGAATTTGTAGCGATAAAATCGGTGATAATAGATCGATCTCATCATTCCACCTTCTTCATACTAAGGACTAGTTCATGTACACGCTCTATATTGCCAATAAAGTATATTCATCCTGGTCACTGCGCCCGTGGATCCTCATGCGCGAAATGGAGTTATTGTTCGAAGAGAAACTGGTCACCTTTGGACCAGGCAGCAATTGGGAAAGTTTTCGAAAATTTTCACCCGCTGGCAAAGTCCCTTGTTTGCATGATGGCGAATCCATCGTGTGGGATTCCTTAGCCATCATCGAATATCTGGCAGACCGCCAACGTGGCGTCTGGCCAACTGATGCCCAAGCCAAAATCTGGGCACGCTGTGCCGCTGCCGAAATGCATTCTGGCTTTAATAACTTACGAGGCACCTGCCCTATGCATGTCGGTCTGCGTATACGCATGAAGGAAATCACACCAGCTCTGCAAGCTGATCTCGATCGTTTAAACGAACTCTGGAGTGAAGGTCTCAACCGCTTCGGTGGCCCCTATCTGGCAGGCGAAAAATTCACCGCACTGGATGCCTTCTTCGCCCCCGTGGTGTTTCGCATCCAAACCTATAGCTTACCGATGAATACGCAAGCCAGTGCCTATGTCAAACGCATGCTGGCATTACCTACCATGCAGCAATGGCAAACCGAGGCATTGCGAGAAAAATGGCGTGAGCCGGGTCATGAGAAAAGTGCAATGGCTGCGGGTGAGGTCATTGACGATAAACGTATTGGGCCTTAAATACTCGACTTTCAGAACTCACGAAACTTCTCCTAAAAAGCAGGCCGGATCTAGCGATGACTTTTCTTTTACACATGTCTAAAAAAATCATCGCAGCCTGTTTAGGCTGTTCCCTCGGCTTGATTTTGCCATCCAGTGCTCAGACGAAAACAACCGCGCCAGAAATTGACCTCATATTGCACAACGGTGTGATTTACGATGGATCTGGCAGCCTGCCTTATCGCGGTCAAATTGCCATTCGTGGTGACAAAATTGTCTATGTCGGAACACATCGCAAGATGACCGCTAAGTCCGTCATTGACGTTAAGGGCAAAGCCATAGCACCCGGCTTTATCAATATGCTGTCTCATATGGAAGAGTCGGTTTTCATTGATGGCCGTGCTTTGAGCGATCTGGCGCAAGGTGTGACATTGGAAGTGCTGGGTGAAGACTCTATGGGGCCAATTCCGGCCTCCGTGCAAAAAAGTATGGAAGCAGCACAGGGCGATATCAAATACAAAGTCAATTGGACTAGCTTTGGCGAGTATCTGAAAGTGATAGAACAACGCGGCTTAGGACCGAATGTCGCCGCATTAGTCGGCGCCGGCACAGTGCGCAACTATGTTCTCGGCAGTGAAGACATTGCAGCAAATCCAACTCAGCTACAAAGCATGCGTAAGCTGGTGCGCCAAGCCATGCGCGAAGGCGCACTAGGTCTGACGACCGCGCTAATTTATGTACCAAATACCTTTGCAACGACGGAAGAACTGATTGCATTGGCCAAGGAGTCGGCAACTTGTGGAGGAATCTTCAGCGCGCATATGCGTAGCGAGGGCGATCGCATAGAAGCAGCGGTTGATGAAATGATCACTATCGCCAAAGCCAGCAAAGCGCCAGTCGAAATCTACCACCTAAAATTTGCTGGAAAAGACAATTGGCACAAGATAGATCCCATCATCAAAAAAATTGAGGCGGCTCGCGCGCAAGGTCTGCACATTACCGCAGATATGTACACCTACACGGCAGGCGCGACTGGCTTGGATGCTGCCATGCCAAGCTGGGTGCAAGCAGGTGGTTTAGCGGCATGGATTAAACGCCTGCAAGACCCGGCAACTCGCGCCAAAGTCATCGCAGAAATGCGTAATCCGCATCCCAAAGATTGGGAAAATTTGTATGGTGGTGCGAGTGCAGAAGGTACAATGTTGCTGGGATTTAAAACAGCCAAATTGAAACCACTGACCGGCAAAAGTCTGGCACAAGTTGCGAAAGAGCGTGGCGTCAGTCCCGAGGATATCGCTGTCGATCTGGTGATAGAAGATGGTTCAAGGATAGAGGTCGCGTATTTCTTAATGGATGAAAAAAATCTGCGCAAACAAGTAGCATTACCCTGGGTCAGCTTTGGTTCAGACGCTGCTGGTGCGGCACCAAATGGCATATTCTTACAAGCATCGGCGCACCCGCGCACTTATGGCAATTTTGCTCGCGTCTTTGCACAATACGTGCGCAAAGACAAAGTCCTCAGCATACAAGAAGCGGTACGAAAACTCAGCGCATTACCCGCATCGACTTTGTCCATCAAAGATCGGGGTAGTTTGCAATCGGGTAATTATGCCGATGTCGTTGTCTTTGATCCCGAAAAAATTCAAGACCATGCGACATTTTCAAAGCCACACCAACTAGCTACCGGTGTAGAGCATGTACTAGTGAATGGAAAATTTGCACTGCGAGACGGGATCGCGACGGGTGTTGCGACGGGTAGGATTATCAAAGGAAGCGCGGCTAATGCAGGAAGTAAAGAGTATGCCGCGTGTTTGGATTAAAGCTTTTCTTAAACAGTCTCATAACGTTGTCGTAGTGCTGGTGAAACCCGCACCGCCAGTCCATCAAGCACCTGAGCAGCGCGGGTTTCACCCGCCCTTTTGCGCACCTAGCTGCGGTGTAGCTAGGCGTAGATTAAGAGGTTTTTTCTGCTGCCTTAGGTTTGCTTTTTTCATGGATGATTTTCATCGTCCCTTTTTCGCAGCTACCTAATACCCGTCCGGCAATTTTGGTGTCTTTGGTGACTATCACCATGTTGTATTCTTTCACGCCTTTACCCGCCACCTTTTTTTCTATCTTGGCTTTTAAATCTTCGCAAGACAAAACACCGGCAGATGCTGTGCAAGCCATAAACATTAGACCAGTCATCAAAATAATTTTTTTCATTATGCATGCTCCCGTTTTACATTCAAAATCTGGTGACCCAGCTGCATCCTCACTCACTTAACCAGACACTGTGTTAAAACCTTAGCACCGAGAAACAATTCCGAGAAGTAATATCCCCAAAAAACCAGATTTCTGTTGTAAATCTGTCTGATTCCTTAATTTGATTGTTGGACACAAACAGAGATAATCGAGAGATCAGACGTCATGCATGTTCTTCTACACCAATCCTAAGTCACGCGTCTGCACACCGGCAAATACCTGATCCATTTGCCTTGGATTTAGACCATAAATTCCGGCAAACAAGCCGCCAAGAACTGCGCGGTATTCGTTTAATACTGGGTAATCGCGATTTTGAAACAAGGTGGCTGCTTCCAGCGCTTGTTGTTCACCCAATATGCGCCCACCTTTAATGCCGCCGCCTAGCACCCAATACACACTGCCATGACCGTGATCAGTGCCTTGTTTGCCGTTTTCGCGGAAAGTGCGACCAAATTCACTGATCACGACCACCGTAGTGTTTTTCCACATGCTGCCCATTTCTGCTTTATACGCAGCTAAACCTCGTCCTAATTCTTCCAATTTATTGGCCAAGACGCCACTGGCGCCGCCTTGATTGACATGCGTATCCCAACCGCCTACATCAATAAACCCGAGCGAATATTTATCGCGCATCATCTTGGCGATGCGTTTGGCTTCCAGCTCAAAACCTTTCGATGAAATCGCGTCACGACTGCCGTCGTTATTCATCATTTTTTGCATGGATTGTTCTTCAGCCTTCATGTTTTGCACGACTTCACCACGCACTTCAAAGCCATCACTTACTTGTTTTCCCAAATTCGTGTTGCCGTACATTTGCGCGATAATTTTGCTTTGTCGGTCGTCCAAGCTATTTTTTCCGGCTTTCAATAAAGCAGCATTTGAGACTTTAGTATCACCGCGCAGAATAATCGGAAGTTGCTCGGTAAACGACATGGCACTACCCGCATTCAATTGCATCGCTAAACGATTCAAGAAGCCCGACTGAAAATTACGACTAGCTCCCAAGGCTTGTCCCATTTCTATACTGTCTTGGGTTTCAAAATGGCTGCGCGACAAATCATCAATTCCTGCAAAAGGAATAAAGCTAGCTTCACCTGTTTTAAACATAGGATAAATCGTGTCGCGTAAAGCGGGGTGCAGACCCCAATCTGCGGTGAGTTCCAAGGCCGCATTTGGATTAGTGCCCGGTTTCGCAATCGCAATATTTGGGCGCGAGTCATAATAGAACTGGCTTGACGTCGGTACCAGTAAATTGGTCGCGTCATAAGCACCGCGCAAAAACACCATTAACAAACGGTTTTGAGTCGCTGGTGCTGCCATTAATTGCGTACTAAAAGGCAATCCAACAGAAGTTGCCGTTAAAGCGGCAAAAGATTTCAATAGGTCACGACGGTTCATGCTGTCTTCCTTTCATTTCGTTTCAAGTCTGCTCTCGATATTCAGTTATCGTTCGGCGATTACATTAGCGACGCATCATTTCTGGCGTTGCCAGGAAAAATGCATTCCATTCTTGCGGCGATGCCGATTGCGTCAAGGCTTCTTGCGAACCCGCACTAAAGCGCTTACTTAAGGTCTTAACATAGACATTTTGCGCTAACGCCGGGCGCGCTAATTCACGTGCTTGCGCATTTAAAGCTTCATTTTTTCCGTCATCTTCTTCGGGCTTAAACAAATTCGGTGTTCCACGCGCTATCGCCCGGGCGATGTCGAAACGCGCTGTCATTTGTGCTGCACTGGACCAAGCCATCTCGTGCAAGGGATAACCGTCTGGCGTTTGATGGCCATTGGGCTGTTGGCCTAGCGTATTGATCCAATTGAGGATGGGGCCAGTATTGACGATATTGCTACCGTCATAAGCCAGACGTACCGAAGCAATCACATAGTGCACGGGATCTTTAAATTTTTTGCCTAGAGACGCAGTGAATTCGGGGGCATAAAACATCGTTTGCAATACCGAAGGAATGTCACCGTCACTACGCAAGAAAGTCGCGGCCATACGATCGACCAGTGCTTGCGAAGGCTCATCCGAAACAAAGTACATCGCCAACTTACGGCTGATGAATTTTGCGGTCGCAGGCTGTCTGCTGAGTAAATCTATCACTTGTTCAACCTCGGCAATACCACGTCCTTTGATCGTCACACCCAGAATAGTTTTATCACCAAAATCATGCCGACGCGGATTGAATTCCATCATGCCAAGTCGCACAAAATTCGCCTGTTGCTCGGCTTTAGCAGGTACCTGCGCTGGGCGCAAATTGATCCCGACACCGGTCAAAACTCGCGCTAACTCCTGCACGTCGGTTTGGGTATAACCGCTACCGACGCCCATCGTATGCAGCTCCATCAATTCACGCGCATAGTTCTCATTGATCTTATTCGCGGCATTATGTTCATTATCTAAATAGCGCAGCATCGCAGGATGGAATACAGTAGCGCGCAATAAGGTGCGGAAGTTACCCAACGCCTGAGGACGAATCGCATTTTCTTCAAAGTCACCCAACATTGCCCGCAGATTCTCTTTGCGGTTGGAGATGTTGAAATGATTCATCCAGAACCAACCCATTTGCTCTAACAATTGGTTAGAAGAATAGGTCGCGCGCAACACAGAGCGGGATGCAGCTTCACGTGCTATGCGAGTCAATTCTTGTTGGTAGGCTTTGCGCAAAGTGTCATCAGTGCCTTTCATCTCAGCGGATGCGCGCCTCTGCTGATCTAAGTCTTGCATCATCGTGACGAACGGCTTTTGCGAAATGGTCATCGCGTCAATTTGTTTTTGCACAGCCTCTGGTAACTGCGCATTCTTTGCGAGTAATTGCTGATACAAATACTTATCCATACCAAGGCTTTGCATGGCTGCCATGCTGCTGGCATTTTCGCCCCAAGTCAGGCGATTTAAAAAGAGACCAGGATCAATCTGCGCTTGCTGTAATTGGTTCCCGAGCTGGACGCTGCGCCCGGGTACTGATTCACTTTGCAGCGTATCACTCCTATTTGAACTAGCACAACCAGCCAAACCGGTTAGCAAAACAAGGCTCAATACAGGCAGAAAAAAAGAAGCGGACTTAGTCATGATGCTACCTCTATAAAAAAGGCACAAATATCGAAAGGAAGCCACAGCTTAAGACTTCGGCTGTGAAAATGCACTCAGGATTTGGTAACTTACACGTCAGTCTGGTAAGAAGTTGTAACAGCCAGCCAGCATCATGCTTATTGTTGGTGCGCTGAAATCTGGAAATTCGGCGCCAATAACGCGTAATAGTTCAGATCGACAAAATGATCGTCTCGCCACGCCACTTGTTGACGCCTGCCTTCCCAGCGAAAATCCAATTTTTGCAAAAGCCGGACACTGGCAAGGTTGCCTTGCTCAACTTCAGCTTCGATACGATGTAGTTGCTTTTCATGAAACCCGTAATTCAGTATGCGTCGCAGGCATTCCTGCATAATGCCTGTTCCCCAGTATTCGGGTAACAACCAATAGCCGATGTCGGCATTGCGGTTATAGTCATCGATATCATAAATCCCACAGGCACCGATCAGGCTTTGCCCGCCTTGAGTTGCTAAGCAAATTGCCCACCAAACGCCGCTGTTATTGAGCTCCTGCGCTCGATACCAATCCAACTGCTCCTGAGTCGCTGCTTCGCTGGCATAAGAAATGCCGTAGTATGCGATCACCGCAGGGTGAGATAAACCCGCAAACAAAGCAGCTCTATCGGCCTGTTGTATCTGGCGCAATACGCAACGCTCTGTCGTTAATTGTGGAAAATCAGGTGCGGGAATTAACATAAAGTAAGGATGAAATGAAGCACAAAAGAAACACAGGTCAATATAAGAATCAACTCAGAACCAACACATAAGCCAAATTAAGGCTTTTGTCATAAAACGGTCAATTAGCGACAGTAAGATGCTTGATACTTTATTCACATAGTAGCGCAGCTTGCGCCTAAACCTGTACTCATTTTGCCTCATTCGCATTGCCCAAATCTTATGTCAACACGCCCAAGGCTCAAACATGTATCCAAATAGCAATCGACTGATTATTTTTGATGCAGATGGCACGATTATCGATGCATTTAGTGCAATTGAAGAGACGTTCGCGCGGCATAGCATGGCGATCGGCGACTTAGAAAGCTTTCAAAAGCGTCATAAATTCTTTAAATACTTGGGTGGCTTGAAAGAATTTCCACTCAATATCAAAAAACAATTGGGCAAAAAAAGTCGCCAGCAAGTCATCGCTACCTTAACGGAGATTTATCGCGAAGAAGCGCAGTTCTATGAAGGATTTGCGCCGCTGATCAAGCAATTAATCGCAGACAAAAACATCAAAGTCGGCTTAGTGACACGCAATATTAGCAACGAGCCGCAAATTACCATGGCCAAGCTATTTGCCCGCCATGACATAGACATAGCCGACTTAGACTATTTTGCACATGTTCCAATTCGTGCCAGCAAAGCGGATTTTTTCAAAGCAGCCAGCGCTCAATTCGCTATCAATCCGGCCCTCTCCTTCGCTTGCGGCGATGAGCATAAAGATTATGCCTCCGCACTGGCGGCGGGTATGCACCCATTCATCGCGTCTTACGGCTTTGAAGACTATCAAAGACTGAGCAAGAAATTTGAAATTCCTTTAGCTTTAATTTCGCAAACACCTTTAGAGCTATGTGCACGGGTTCGCCATGCCTTGGATTTGCCGCAGGAATAGTTGGGGATATAAAATTTAGTCGCGATCGCACAGAATAGCGACAAGTAGCTAAGGTCGAGGTACAATTTTTATTTACCTCGCACCGTAATGGCGCATAATTACGCCTGCATTTCACGATATCTTCTTTTAATTTTATGTCATTACCACAAGCCTTCAAACCGTTGACACAATGGCTCAATAACAGCGATCAGGGGCGAAACTTCATTTACCCTTCAGCCGGACGCCGCGTTCTTTGTATGGTGCTTTACTCGCTTGGCTTATTTGTGATTGTCGCCATCAGCTCTAGTATCGTGGTCAGTATTGATTGTTTGTATTCGCGCAAATGCAGCAACTTGGATCGGACTCTCGATACCCTATTGAGCGGAGTATGGTTAGTTGGCACGGCTTTCCTTGCAGTTAAAGCTTGGCGCGGTGAGCTTCATGGTTGTCGTAAAAAATCTGTGTGAGCGCGCAACATTCTCGTCCTGAATGCCTTTCATTGTGTCCTACTATTTCAAATCGAACAAAATCGCCACTTTCAGCGAAGCTTCTTTTTCTGGCGTAAGATAAGCGCCTTAATTCAATGTGCAGGACTTGAGATGTTCAGCACTAGCTGTCTCTCAACCGCTAGTGCTGAAACTAGCCTCTGCCAATCTTATCAACTCAAACTCAGGATACGCTATGAAACTTTACTACTCTGCTGGTGCATGTTCTTTAACACCTCATATTGTTTTGGAAGAATTAGGTGTCGAGTATCAGGCGATTTCTGCGCCAACCAAAACGCACAAACTGCCCGATGGCAGCGATTACTACCTAATTAATCCGCTTGGTTATGTGCCGCTGTTAGTATTAGATGATGGTCGTCAATTACGCGAAGGTCCGGCGATCAATCAATATCTTGCCGATCTCGCGCCTGAGAAAAATCTGGCTCCTGCCAACGGCAGCTTTGAGCGCTACAAGTTACAAGAAACTTTGAATTTTATTTCGACTGAAATTCATAAAAATTTCTCACCCCTATTTAGCCCTGCCACACCAGCTGACTACAAAGTCAGTGTTATCGCTAAATTAGGTCAACGCCTGGCCTTTACCGATGCTGAACTGGCGGGTAAGACTTATCTGATGGGCGAGCACTTTACTATCGCGGATGCCTATTTATTCAATGTCACCAACTGGGCTGGTTTGGTCGGTGTCGATATCTCTGGCTATAGCAATTTGTTAGCATTCCGCGCGCGCGTCGCCGCTCGTCCTGCGGTCATCGCTGCAATGAAGGCTGAAGGCTTGATCAAATAACTGCAGCAAATAGGTGCTTCAAAAAAACTGCGCCACTTCCTACCAACTCATTTTCCTTGCTGATAAAACGCCTTAATCGGCAAGGAAAATTTACAATGAGAAATCCAAAATGAGTATTGCAAACTGGTGTGTACTAGCGGCCTGCTTTCTTCCTGTAATCACTGTCGGTCTTGCTAAAGGTAGTCTGGGAAAAGTATCACGAAAAAATGGCGGCTATGACAATCACCATCCGCGCGATTGGGAATCCAAACTAACTGGCTGGCAACAACGCGCAATCGCCGCACAGAAAAATGGATTTGAAGCATTGCCTTTATTTATTGCGGGTGTCGTTCTGGCGCAGCAAGCTCATGTAGAGCAAGGTCGCGTAGACGGGCTTGCTATCGCCTTCATTATCTTGCGCTGCTTGTACGTGGCTGCTTATTTAATGGATAAATCAACTTTGCGTTCTTTGATATGGTTTGGCGGAGTTGGCGTCAGCGTCGCAATGTTCTCTCTCATCTAACTATTTCTCAACAATGACTAAAGAAAAACAACAGCAACTGGCCTTCGGTTTCCTGATGTCGATGCAAATGGCCTTGGTGATGTCCGGCATTTTAACCGCGGTCAACACAGGCATTGCAAATGGCTATCTTGCGCGCTGGATGCATGCCTTTTTGATTGCTTGGGCATGTGCGTTTCCTTTGGTGCTATTATTTGCACCATTGACCCGCAAGCTGGTCAGCAAACTGATAAAGTAAATTTCCTATGAGCGAACAAGAACAACTAGAAGTTTTGCTCGCTCAGCTGATCAGCATGCTGCCCAGTCCCGTCTTTATCGCCATCTCAATACTCTTTGGCATTGTAGGCATGGTGTGTGTGTTTATCTCAAGGAAACACAAGCAACGCAAACTCAAGTGGGCGGGTTTTGCACTCATGTTCTATCCCTATTTGATAGGCAATGACACGCGATTACTGGTTGTTTTTGGATTGCTACTATGTGGGCTCGCGTATTTTTGGCGAAAAGCCTAAGTTTTCCTGAGCACGACAATGAGGCTAGAAACAGACTGCTCTTGCTCACTTCGGCCATGATGCGCATCGAGCGTCAGCAATTCAAAACCCACTTGTTTGGCTAGGCTACGCAGATAATTTTCTGAATGTGCATACCTTTGCGAGCGCTGCAATTGCCACTCTACTTCTTGTGAAGCCTCAACCGAGAACGCAAAAATACCCGCTGCATCCAATTTGGTATGCACGGCCTCAAACAAAGCTCGCAAATCACCAAAGTAGACCAACACATCGGCAGCTATCATCAAGTCATAAGACGATACTGATTGCGTCAAAAATTCTACGATCTCCTGACTATGCAAGCTGTCGTATAAGCCACGTTGGCGCGCTTTCTCCAGCATCTTTGCCGACAAATCAACACCGTCTACAGCGGCTGACATCGCCTTTAAGAAAGCTGCACATAAACCCGTACCACAACCCAAATCTAAAGCACGATCAAACCGCAACTCTGCTTGAGGCACTAAGTTCTGCAGCGCTTGGTGTAGCAATTGAGGCACCTGATAATCTAACTGTTGCTGCAAATGCTGATCAAAACGCTCGGCATATTGATCGAATAAGTCCGCGACATAAGCTGCTGGTGCTATCGATGGTGTCACGCCCACACCCAAGCTCGCCAGATAATAGTGTAATTGCTGTGCATCGCCACCTTGTTCCAGCGCAATCTGATACGCCTGCACCGCTTCTGAGAACCGTTGCAAATGACGCAAAGCGTGGCCTTGTTGTAGATAGGCAGAAGGCGATTTCGGCTGGATCTCAATGACCTGCTGCAAATCATCCAGCGCTTCGGCATAACTTTCTATTTTGATCAACACAATGGCGCGATTGTAATAAGCCGGGCTATGTCCGGGCATGATGCTTACAGCATTATGATAGCTAGCCAGGGCTGGCTCGTAATGCTGCAATTGCTGATGGCTAAAGCCTAAAGCAAACCACGCTTGTCCATAATTAGGACGTAATCGTATCGCATCCTCAAAATCCAAAATAGCCTGCGCATGCTCACCCACTTCTTGCAAACAAATACCCCGATTGACATAGGCTTCGGGATAATTAGTTTGTAAGCGCATGGCTTTTTCAAAGCTGTTTAAAGCCTCTTGATAACGCTGTAAGCTACGCAAAGTGTTACCGAGATTGTTCCACGCCATCGCATAATCAGGCTGCAACCGCAGCGCGTCCTCATAGCACGCCAAGGCTAGCAGCGTTTCACCCTTCTCTTGCAAAGTGGCACCCAGATTGCAATGTAACTTAGCTTGTAGCGGATCAACTTGCATCGCCTTACCGAAGAAATTCAAGGCTGATTCCAGGTCACCTCGCTGTTTTGCGATCACACCAATTAAATGCAAGGCATCAAATTGGCGCGGATCGATTTGCAACACGCGCGCATAGGTCTCCTCCGCTTGTTGCAGGCGGGCTTGCTGATGATGCGCTAAGGCTTGTTGAAGTAGCGTTTGAATAGTGTCTGACATAAGTGAAAGGGAAAAAAAGGATGCGCCATTTAAACACATGCTTGTAGCTAAACCAAGCACGGTCAAACTACAATAGGATTAGTCCTTAATCTTCTAGCCAGGTAAATTCCAGCACATTATGAAAACCCGTATCCTCTTCGTCTGCATGGGCAATATCTGCCGTTCCCCCACCGCCGAAGGTGTGTTCCGCGCTCAAGCTGAACTGGCCGGTATGTCCGCGAGTGTAGACATTGATTCGGCTGGCACGCATGCCTACCATGTGGGAGAACCGCCAGATGCCCGCTCGCAAGACTATGCTCGCAAACGTGGCTATGATTTATCGCCACAACGAGCACGGCAAGTGACAGTGCAAGATTTTAATGATTTTGATTTTATCGTCGCGATGGACAAAGACAATCTGCGCATACTCAAGGACCGCTGTCCGGCACAGCATCAACATAAACTATCATTGATGATGTCCCACGCCACTCACAGTCGATCAGACGTGGTGCCTGATCCTTACTATGGCGGTGCCAGCGGTTTTGATACCGTCTTGGATTATATTGAGGATGCCTCACAGGGCTTATTGCAGCTAGTGAAAAAAGCATAGTCGCTCGCCGCTCCTAAGTATGAGCGGCAAGCCACCAAACTACTTAGCAGGCAGCACAGGAATATCTAAAGTACTCACCGCCAACGCGAGGAAATCAACTGATTTTGCTGATGGCAGATTTAGTCCTATGGCGCCACTAGCGCCACCAAGGCTGGCAGGCGGCTCATAAAAAGCATCCATGGCACGCAATTTAGCCTCAGCAAGTTTGGCATTTTTGTCGATAGAAAAACGTAGATTTACGCCAGCTTCTGGCATTGCACTGATGCTGAAATTCCATTTTTCAGTGGACTTTTCTATCATCACCTTGTCTTGCAAACTTGCCTTCAATACCGTTACACCCTCAATCCCCATACGGGTAGAGATGGCGTGCTCAGGACTTTGGATGTGAACCACAAGTTCACGTTGTTCACCCACAATCTGATCCGACAGTATCGTCATCTTCGGTGCAGCCAGTGCAGTCGCTGGCGCTACTTCAGTCCAATACTTCCACTCTGATCTAGGAGAACTGCGACCAAACACGTCGGGTACTAATTTTTGTTCCGCTTTCGCACTAAATTGACTTAACAGCTCACGATTTAAATGCTTCTGTGGTGTCAGCCAATAGTATTGTGATGTGTGCGGTACCGCGGCATAAATCAATTGCGGTGCGACGGGATAGCTTTGATGAAAAGCAGCGGTCGCGTAGGCGGCATAGGCCATCAATCCGAAACTCGTTAGCAAAAATACTGGCATACGCAAATGCTGAAATAGCCACATCAACAAAGGCAGCGCAATGCCCAACAATAGTGCGAACAATACTACCGGCACACCCAGAGAATGAAAGCCGAGTGCAATATTAAATAACAAGACGAGCGGCGCAAACAAAATCAGCGCAAAAGTAAAGCCCGCCAACAAAGTCCAACCATAGGCCGCACTCTCATAGGCAATTGCTTTGACATCCAAAACCAGCCAGGACAGCGTTACAAAAAATAGAGGCCATGCGAATAAGAAGCTGGCACCAGGGTAGCGTAAGCTGGTAAACACTAACAATATCAGCCATACCAAAGCCGCGCCGAAACGCATTTCAGTAACGCTCAACCAACGTGAGAAGAATTGATACAAAGCGACAAAGATCAGCGTGCTTACTAACAAAATACCCGACAAATAAAAATGACTGGTATCGGGATCGATCAAAGTCCAATACGATGGATAGAGTTGCAACAGCAAATTCCATGCTCGTTGCGACAGAAAACCGAGAACAACAATCACAAGTAAAAACAGCAAGACCGCAGCGGCGGTGCGTAACATACGCACTGATTCACGTTTCGCCGCGATCCAAAAACTTAGCATCACCAAGGCACTGATCAACGCAGCGAGTGGCAAAGCGTAAGCGGCAGGATAATGAATCAAACCGACCAAGGGAAAACTAAAATAGACGCTATCGTCCCCCTTGAGTTGATTCAAATCTTGATTGCCAAAATGACGTGCTAATTGCAATACCATCTCGCCTTGCTGTTGTTGCGAGGCCGGATTGATCAATTCAGAACGATCATAACGCGTGTGGTAGCTCGACAGATTTTGTATCAAAGCGAAGTTCAGACCGGGAATGCCTTGTTTTCTGAACACCGTAAAGTCCGTGTCATTCGGCAGCGCCTTATACACTTCATACATCATAGAGTTACTGATAGGCTGACCTACTGCCTGGGCTAAGCCGGCGATCAGCTTGCCATTGCCAACGCTAGGCTCAAACATTAAGACTGGGCCATCATTGCCACGATTATCAAAATTGAGCAGCATGCCGACATCTTTCATCCATGGATGATCCGCCGCGAAACCGCTAGCACCCAGCAAACCCACCTCTTCAGCATCACTAAAGACGGCAATCACATCATTTTGTAATGGTGCTTGCTGCTTCAATACACGCAAAGCCTGCAGTATGCTAATCACCGAAACGCCATCATCGCCCGCACCATAGCTATAGGGCGTCGCATCATAATGCGCCATCAGCAGCAAGGCTTTTTTATCTTGCGTTGCAGTTGCTGTGTTCTGCGCAGATTTACCCGGCAGACGCACCACAATATTCTGTACCTGACCACTGGATTTACCTTTTTCGAATACGGCAAAAGTGTTCTGTATCTGAGGTTCTAATCCAATAGCTTTCAATTCCGCCATCAAGTAGTCACGTACACGCGCATGCCCGGGACTGCCGGCCGGATGACGCTCTTGCGTGATTTGTTTTAACTGAGTCTGTGCTGCGGCAAGAGAGAAGGGAGTAGCATCTTTTGCTTCGGTACTGGACAGCAAGCGCGGCTGTACACTCCACAGCGCAAACGCTATCGGCAACAAAATACTCAATATGAGTAATAAAGCCGTACGTGATAGTTGACTACCTGCTTTAAAAAGAAAATGCATGCTGACCCCTAAAAAAAAGTGTTTGCATGCATTCTGACCCAAAACAAGAACCTTGAGAAACTATGTGCTAAGAAGCGCCGCTAGTCGCATCAAGAAAACCACAGTTGCTGTTGTTGAATTTCAAACACGTCATACGGCGCTTCCACCAACATAGCTCGTTGAATCAAAGTCATGTCCGCCGCACTAATCTCAAACAATCCAAAGCGAAATTGATAGCCCCAATTTTTATTGTCACGAGAAAATTCCAACCGAGGCAACAAAGGCAGAATGCTAGCGTACTGAGCTTGATCCCAGTTCACATCACAGCGAAAGGGATGAAAGTCCGCATACATTTCGACTTGATAAGGCGCACGTTCCAAGACGGTACCGCAGGCGGTAAAGCTTTGTAGTTTTTCCTTACCACCAAAACTTTGAGTCGGTGAATAATAGACGACCTTATCACCCGCTCGTAAACGTCGTAGTGGTCCGACTTTACCATGACACACTTGCATAAAACCTAGCTCCCGTCCTATCGCAACATGCTCGGCGGAAGCAACCGCGATCCAGTTTTTCATGATGCGGCAAGCGCTTCTGTCGGTACGAATACGCGCAAGCGATGTCCATCTGGGTCAAGTGCAACAAAGGTCAGGCCAAAATCCATGGAGGTCGGCACCTGCGCAATGACCACACCACGCGCCTGCCAGTTTTGATATATGTGCTCAAATTCTTGCTCAGTTTTCAAGGCGATCGCCAATTCACTACTGCCCGATGTCGCAGTCACGGCTGGTAATACACCGCTCTTCGCCCATAAACCCAACATCAAACCAGAACGCAAAGCAAACAGTGCGAAAGTAGTTTGAGCTTCTACTGGCTCTATCTCTAAAATATCGGCATAAAAACGCGCGCTGATCAAAGGATCGTCAACGTAGAGTAAGGCAAAATTGGGATGTGATATGGAGGATGCTAATGGGTTTACTGCGCTTGCTGAATTTGCTGACATGGTGTGCTCCAGTTAAGAAATAAGAGTATTCATATATAGGATCTACTTGTGCGATACGTACGCGACCCCATAAGTGCCATCTTATAAGCAGCTACTGTCAGTTTTTGTCAGCAGTCAATTGTGCTGACGCACTATGCTGATGAACTAAGTTGATGCAATCCCCTCCTGTGCACGCCATTCTTTTAGTAAGGCCTGACGCCGGCGTGGGTAACGTGTTTCATAAACTTCAAATGAGACGATACGATCAGTACGAAAGTGACGGATTTCCTGACGCATTTCGCACCAGGCAATCAAGATCCGAATATGCTCAAAAAATCCCAACGCAAACGGCCAGATCATGCGCTGGCTAACTTTGCCTTGACCGTCACGATAATCCAATAAGATTTTTCTTTCATTACGAATAGCGCTACGCAACAGAGGCAAGGCAGTATCGATGTCCGGCGCTTTCGCATCCGGCCCCACCAACAAAGTGTTGGTATCTAAAGACTGGCGCAAATCCTCTGGCAAAACCGCAGCGATCTTTTGCAATGCATTAAGTGCCGCCTGCGCCAAGTGCGTATCGCCCCTCTCTGCGACCCAACGCGACCCCAGTACCAAAGCCTCAATCTCTTCCTCAGAAAACATCAAAGGCGGCAACATAAATCCTGGCTTCAACACATAACCTAAACCAGGCTCCCCCACGATACTCGCCCCCTGCTGCTGCAAAGTTGCAATATCTCTATACAGACTACGCAAGCTAATCCCCAACTCTTCAGCCAGAAGTTGTCCCGTCACCGGAAATCGATGGCTACGTAATATCTGTATCAAATCAAGTAAGCGTTGAGCGCGGGACATGGGTTGTTGAGTATTTGAATGGAGAGGAAGCGGATAGTTTAGCGCATTTACTGCCAGAAAATGGCAGGATGAGAGAAGCTTGGTTTCCTCTATTTGATCGCATTTCTGTCTTTTTCGTCCCTCAATATGGGCCGCCATTGCGCTAACATCTTGGGCCGACTCAGTCAATCTGGACGCAATTCTCTGCAAAGCGTATATTGCTTGTTAAAGCAAAAAAAATAAGGCACACTAAATTTGTGTAAATCTGAAAGCAAATCAGCAGTCCTATTCGTCTCGTTGAATCTCCAAGGGGAATTATCATGAGTTTATTGCAATTAATTTATGCCAGTGATCTGAGTGGTTCCAATGAATCAGAACTCAGCACGATACTGAGCGCCAGTGTGAGAAACAACGAAAAAAACGGAATTACAGGTATGCTGGTGTATAAAAATGGTCGTTTTCTGCAAGTACTCGAGGGCAAAAAAGAAAACGTCTTAGAGACCTATGGACGCATAGGTAAAGATCCTCGCCATCAGAGCATCGTTCTCTTACTCAAAGACGCGATTGAATCCAGAGACTTTAAGGACTGGAGCATGGGTTTTAAGAAATTGCTTGATTCCGACCTAGAGAATTTTCCGAAATATGTAAAATATTTCAACACAACGCTAAAGGACGTCGATATAGCCGCTCGCCCCAGCATCGCACTCGAAATATTAAAAGTATTTTCTACTCATTGAACGGTGATTCTTTCAGTTTTTTCAATCACAAAAGTGTTAGGCCGAAAATCTCAACTGGCGCTGTTAAGCTAAACCGTACCGCTTTAACCGCACTAAGCAAGCGAAACTCAATCAATTGATTCGGGTCTTGCAAAGCGTCTTTCGCACACGTTAAAATTACTCTTCATCATTGGCATTTAAACGAAAGCTAAATTCCAATCGCATTAGCAAGCTATTTTCAAAATTCCCATAAGTTTTTCCAAATACTTTTGAGTCATTTATGGCTTTGATTCTGGAGGAAAGTTGCCAACTCTAACTGGTACAGATGGCCCAGATGTACTAAATGCCAATGGTCCAAACGGTGTCATCTATTCTCGAATCGATGGAAAAGCAGGTGACGATATCATTACCGCAGCCGATCAAACTCTACCCTCGCAAGGGAATGACACGATCATAGGTAACGGGCATACAACGATTCTGTATTGGGACTCACCTTCCGGAATCGTCTTTAATTTTAAAACCGGAATGGCCCAGGATGGGTGGGGAACTGTTGATCATTTCACTGGTGTAGATGAGGTGATGACCACATCGTTTGATGATATTGTCATCGGTTCCGATGCCAATGAAAGCGTCATGTTTGCTGGCGGCGGAAACGACACTATCGATTTGGGTGGAGGGATTGATAAAGTCAAGATTAGCGTCACCTCCGACACCAGCTATTCAATGACCAAACAGAAAGATGGTAGTTGGCTAATCAATTATCAATCACGTGACCAACCATCGAATAGTGTTAATTTAAAAGGAACAGAATTAGTTCAGTTTTACGATCCAAATTGGAATTTATTGTCTGAATGGGAGCTGTTTGGTGATGCTCCCAAAAAAATCACTTCAGAAACACGCAACAATCCAAGCATTCATACTGAGCTCACAAAACCTTCTGCCTTTTGGAGCACGGATAGTAAAATCCTTTACAAGCTTGAGTTGAACGACCAACATGCTGCTGGTTACTATCCGAAACCGACCGATACTTATCCGGCAGGCTACAACTCAATAGAGCTCTTACACAATGCAACGTTTGGCGAATATGACGGAAAACCTGGGCAGGATTTATTAATCTACCCTGTCATGTTTCCCCACTTACTCGAACATCGACCCATTGCGCCAATATTATTCGTGCATACATCCAAAGGCTTGCAAATCTCAAGCGAATTTAGCGACGCTGTTTTAAAAGGAAGGCAGCAAGACTATAGAACACAAGCTGTTGACTTTAATGGAGATGGCCGCTTAGATTCCATCGCTTCACAAGGCGTCACAGGAGATCTATTTAATAAGCATATTGACAGTCCTATCTTAGCCGTAATGAGTAATGTCAATGGCGGCTGGACTGATACCACTTCAAAAATTGCCGGTCAAGATGGATACTCAGACCACGGTGTCAATATGTTTGGTCATGACTTCGCCGCGGGCGATATTAACGGTGATGGTCGGCCAGATTTTTTAACCGGAAATTTCCTTTTTCTCAATCAGGGAGAGGGTAATTTCAGTAATGCCAGCGCACTAATGGGAAAAGCAGCGGCGTTGCGACTGGAAAAATTTGCGATGTCTAGCTTACTCACAGATATTAACGGTGACGGCTATGATGACCTTGTGTTTTGGCAGGCAGATCCATTAAGTACAGGCTATCTGTTACTCAACGATAATGGTCGTGGTTTTACAAACGCCGCCCCGAGAAAACTCGGTGAAGGAGTGTTCGGCCCTACCAATACAAAGTTTAACCACGCTATAAAGGCCGACTTCAATCATGATGGGAGCAATGAGGTCGTGTTGGGCGAAACACGTGCTGTGCCCTATTATCAAGGTCGGGCTCTAGAGTTTTTGGTTAGTGACGGTACCACATTAATCAATCAAACGGCACAACGATTGCCAACGGACCCACGCAAGGATGTGGTAAATATAGACCAGAACACGGGCAGCGGTGAAGGACAATTATTCATCGTCGATGTCAATGCAGATGGTCACTTGGATATCGTCGATTCTGGTACGCGTGTTTTACTCAATGATGGTGAAGGATATTTCACAGAAATGCCACAAGACCTCATTCCACGTGCCACTTCACAAATGTTAAGTGGCTGGTTAGCGAGAGATTCGGCACCTGACCTTCGCTTAGTGCCTATCGATCTTGACGGGAAGAATGGCATTGATTGGGTAGGAGAAATCATCAAACCAATCACGAGCTGGCCACAGAACGAACCTACGGTCAATTTTTTGTATTCAATTACTAGCAGCGCTAGATATGGCAAAGCTGGGAATGGCGCAGAAGGAGCGGCTTCGGGTGTGCCAGGCTTTGACGAAAACTATTATTTACGACGCCATCCCGAGGTCGTTACCGCCATCAACGATGGCAAGATTAAAAACGCACTAGATCATTACCTCAAGATAGGGAAATCCCTCGGATATGATGCATTCGCTCCTTACACTATTGTGTGGGGTAGCGATCAAGGCGATCAAATTAGCCTACAAACCGGCAATGAAACCTATCATGGTGGTAAAGCTAGTGATAATGTCGCCGGCTTGGCGGGTAATGACCTGTTTGAGGGAAATGGTGGCGATGATTATTTTGATGGAGGAGCTGGGTTTGACACGGCGCAATTCCACGGAAACTTAAAAGACTACTCCATCGTTAAAACCGGCAACAGTTATATTATCAAAGCAAAACTTGGCGACGAAGGAAGCGATAGAGTCGTCAATACTGAGGCACTTACCTTTGCAGACTTCTCGGTAGACCTTACGATACAAGGCATGGCAGCATCAGCACCGCAAGATCAGGTTCAGAGTTTAATTGAACATTACATTGCTTTCTTTAACAGGTTACCCGATGCATCTGGCCTTGAGTATTGGATAGGACAAATGCAAAAAGGATTAAAGCTAAACCAGATCGCCGATTCTTTTTATTCGGCAGGTATCGCCTATTCTTCACTCACCGGTTTTTCCGCATCCATGAGTAATGAAGCATTTATAAACATCGTTTATAAGAACGTACTAGGACGCATTGATGGTGCGGATATAGGAGGATTAACATACTGGAATAGCGAACTCTCAAGCGGCAGGGCAACACGCGGCACTCTTGTTTCTAACATCCTCAACGCTGCGCACACATTTAAGGGCGATAAAGATTGGGGCTGGGTCGCCAACTTATTGGACAACAAAATTAAGGTCGCCAAAACTGTCGCGATTGACTGGGGGCTAAATTACAATTCTGACGACATGGCAATAACGAAAGGCATGCAAGTTTGTGCTGCAATAACGCCTACCGATATCACAACGGCGTTGAGCCTCATAGGCATTTCAAGTAACGATATGATACTTGCTTGACCGCATCCCCAGCTATCCCCCCAATAAGGCTAGCTATCTGCGGGCATATATAGAAAGTCTAGCCTAACATCAGTATTTTTTAAGACAATTGGTATTGCATTTTGTTTTGCCTTACTTGTTTTTATTTTTATTTACTTTCCGATTGAGTCAGTCATCTAGTTAAAAAGATACGACTGCTAAAAGCACAGCTTCCCGTTCTCATTATGTCCACCTAAATTTTAAAAACCGAGCGCATACGTTCAATCTCAACTTCAGTGATCTGCAAATTTCTCGCCTCCTCCTGCCAAGTAGATACCGCACCGAGTACTTCATCCAGAATGCTTGCTGACTATTTGCACAAAATGAGCCACGCAATTGAATTGTAATGGGCCATTTAATTGCATCAATTGTGCCAATATAATGGAAATGAGTATTTAATCGATTGCATACAAAAGTGCCACTCACTCATTTGATACGGGTGAGGACTTAATCGCTTCAGATGCGAAAATGACTTTCTAGAGAATTATAATTATCGACTGTGACTTGAAGAATCCATTAATTTTTCAATTTTCTTCTTGTCCAGTATCTTCAATGCTTCATCAAAAAAATTAATCAAACGTAAATTTTTAATCACCGAAATCCAAGATCAAGTGAAAGAAGCTCTTGTCTAAAACGCCCAAAAATGTTCATACTGGTTTCGTATGTATTCGCAAGTGAACTTTGCACTTCGCCAGTTTGTAATTGTTTTTGTAGCCCTAAATAGTCTATAGGGGAACGCCCGAGATTTAGTGATATTTCGTTTGATGGATGGTCGACGTCATTAAAAATTTTCGACTTTTTGCTTTCGAATTTTGCGCTCGACATTGAATCAAATTTTAATGAGACGCTGTTCGGTATTTCATCTGCTACTCTAGTTGCGTACTCAATCAGTAATGGCTCTGCAGGTATATAGAGAAACGCTTCGCTATTTATTTCATTTTCGTTTCTTAATATTCGTCCTAGCACTTGCCTGAAGTGAAGTTCAGTCTTTACTCTTGTTAGATGGCAGCACACACGTAGCCTTGGTATGTTTGTTCCTTCGCTAATCATGCCAAGCGAGATTATCCACTTTTCCGAATTGTCTTTGAAGGTGCTGATTATGGTTAATGGATCTTCTTCTCGATAAGTCGCCACATGTGCACTTTCACCAAGACGGTCTTTCATTATTCTAGCAATTTCATTCGCATGTCCCACTGAGGCAGCGACAATAAGCCCGCCAGCGTTTGGAAATTCTTTTCTGATCGCATCCAATTTTTTTGAAGATTGCTCAAGAAAGTAAACAATCAATTCTTTATCTTCAACTAGCTGTTGGTATGAACACCCTGAGTCTTTTAGAAGATGCTCAAAAGAGGTATATCTTGAAGTTTCGTTATCTCGTCTAACGATAATCCGATCATTATCAATTAAAGTAATCTTAGGAATTCTGCAGACGTTATCCGATACGGCCTGAGACAAGCCGTATGTGTAATCACAATGGATTTTACCTGTGTGAGAATAGCGAGCTAACGCAATTGGTATCTGATCTGACCTCCACGGCGTACCAGTAAGTGCAAGTGTGTATGCTGCTCGTCCTTGAATATTCTCTATTATTTTCTGGCCCCATGAATTTGCGGTCGCAACGCCATCACTAGCGCAATGATGAATTTCGTCGAAAATCACGAATATTCGATGTGAATCAAACAAACTCCAGAATGATGAATCCAGATGTAGCATTGCTTGATACGTTAAGGATCGCCCTCTAGATCCGAGAAGGCCATCCATTCGCATATTTGTGTGCGCCGCAAGTGCGCGCCCAAAATCCTCAGCGACCACAACTGAAGGGGAAAAGCACAATATTAAATCGATTTTATCCTCGCGGAGTAGCACGGTCGCCAGAGCCGATGCCATCAAAGTTTTTCCAGCACCTGGTGTTGCTAGGCATAGAAAATGATTATCTGCTGTATCAAATTTTTGTATGGCTAAGGATATGCAATCGGCTTGCCATTGTCTTAGTTTCATACTCTTATTTTGCACTAAGTAAAATGAGGTTTTCGATAGCCTTTACTTTACCTAGCAATTTTGAGCATTCGTCTCTTGATTCGTTATAAAGCGCTTGAATTTGCTTTTGCATTTCAGGCATCTCTTTATAGATTGCATCATATTCTTCAGCTTCGCCCAACGCAGTCAATAGTTGCAATTTCTGATGATGCAATCGCTCCGTCAGACTCTCCTTTATTGAAACCTTCCGTGTCGAATCGTTGATGTTAGGAATTATGGGTGCTGAATTTAACTCAATGCGGCGCGAATTGAACTGATTTGTCGTCCGATATTTATGTCTTCGACCTTCTACACTAGTCTTGATCAAGTCGCCGCTCGAAACAAGTTTCAAAATGGTTCTATGAATAAATTGACGGGCAATTTTCGAATCTGTGTGCTCACGAAAAGATGCTGCCATATATGAATCTAGCACTTGGCCAGTAGTAAATTCATCGCCTGCCAGGTTCCGAAAAATTTCAAATACTTCACTTTTGCATTTCTTTTGCTTCATTTTGAACATCCGATTGTTGTAGCGAATTTCGCTACATTGTAGCTTGTATCTAATATCGCTACAATGAAAACTTCATCCTATTCTCCTCACTACGAGAAACTTCGCCATTGGCTGAAGCAAAAGCGCTCTTTAACTTCGTTAACGTTACGAGATCTTGCTCCCATAATTGGTGCGCATTTCACGAGTGTTGGCAAGATGGAGCAAGATAGAAAGAAGATTGAGATTGTCGAATTCATTAAGTATTGCCATGCCATTGGGGCAGACCCACATGAGGGCTTAGAGATCATTATCGAGTCGCTAACTGAACAAGATAATACTAAGAAAAAAACAATTCGAAAGTAGAATCTCGGACGACATTCTACTCTTCGAGATCTGTTATCTGGTGGACTTGGTATTAGTCCAATTCGAAATTCGACAACCACATTAAGTGAATGTCGAAGCCTTTAAATAAATTTCTAAACTAGACAGCTGTCACCCGTAGAATAAAATCTATCAGATTGAATTCCAATCAAATAGATCACCTGCTTTATCGTAATCGGACGCGTCGCGTTGAGTGTTTTTGCAGGGACTACGAATCTGATTATGGCTTCGTTTCTGTGAAGCGTCGCCATGAGGTGAACAAATGTGTATTCAGTTATTTCGTTTTGCAAGAAACCCTTATGTCACAAATTAATGTAATGTAGTAAGCCTTACGTTTTTTTCATCTGCTTGCTTAATTTCTTCATTAGCCTGATGAATCAATTCGATTAGCTTTCCCGCATTATGACGGGAATCAGGTAATTTTTCGAGCGCCCACTTTCGAACCTCACTAGGTGTTAATAACCTCTTAAGTTGAACCAGCAATTCGATCACGTGATCCATAGCAATGGATGGCGACTCAAGAATTAACACTTTTAAAGCCTCATCAGATAATTTCCCAGCTTTCAACATATCTCTAGTTTCAACTGGTTGCCAGAGCCATAATAATTTCGCAGCTTCATTACGTCTTACCCAAGTATCAAGAAACATCACTAAATCTTGCGCCATTTCATTACCAAAACGAAGTAACGTACTGTCATTTTCAAGCAGAATTTGTGGTGGATTCACCATATCATTGTCATACAACCATTTTAATAATTGTTTTTTCACGAATGTGGGAAGTGAATTTGGGCAATTGACGAGAAAGTGTCGATCTTCATCATCTAAGTCATTTAGGAGATTACTCTCTTCGCCTAAATTAACCATCACCCAGGCCATCAACTTTGAATAACTTTGCGACAATGAATTCGATGCAAAATAATCGGTATATCCCCATTTGGGACTGCTATTGTTATTTTGAGTTCTTAGGTGCCTAACTAAAGAAGGCCACCACAGTTTTGCAATTTTTGGTTTTTCATAAGACATTTTCTGGTCAGCGTATTTAACCAAAAAATCTTCAAAGAACTCTTGGCGAAGAATACCATCCCATTTGGAAGGGACAACTTCCCAGCCTTCTTCACATGAACGCTGTATTAGCCCAAGGCGAATGCCGAAATTTACTTCTGGCAAAAATACAGGCATTTCTTTTAGCTTCGGAGCTAAAAGGGTAGCTATCGCTATGAAGTTCTGCATCGTGTATGTCAACCCGTTTCGAAAACGAAATTGATCATCGTAACCAGGACGATGTTTAAGCCAACTAGGTACTTCAACTTCTAAAGACTCCTTTTTTCCCGTTGAGATACCACCTAGGAAAAGCCATTCCGAGAAAAGTTCTTTATCAAAATTGCTCGGAAGAACCAAACTCCATGCCCAGCATATGCTTAACCATTCAAGCTGTTCCATCGTGCGTGACATTGGAGAATAGGGAGCAACTGTCCTGTATTTCTGTTGCTCAGTCATAACATTACGGGCTAAGGTTAATAGCTCAGCATTATTTTCATTTTTAATGAAAAAATCATCTGCTCGAATGAGGCGACGACCTACAGCCAAGAACAGCGCTTCATTGAACCCAATTCTTGGTTTTGATTTATGCATCGTATTGAGCTGCTTTACTAATTTCAACAATGTGTCAGGATTCACTGAATCAAGCGCAGCATCAAAATAAGGGCGTCGTTGATTATCAAAACCTACTAAATCGAGAGTTTCTACGGAGTCTTCTTTTAAAACTCCGTTTAAAGTTTTTACTAAATAAGTGCGTAAGATTAAGGGCATTGAGAGGCTATCGCTCAAATCATACCCTTGCGTAACAGTGGTAATAACGCCATTTTTTTTTAACGACTCAAACGTTGTCCAAGAAAATAGCAAATCGTCTTTCCCTGCCCTTATCAAATCTTTCCAATCACCTTGCGTGAGTTCACCTTGAAAAGCTATGCAACAGTGCTGCCACCGCTGCTTAAGTAATACTTCATAGCTTTTTTTAAAATTCTCACTTGGTATTTTTCTGGAAAATTTCATGACAAATTCCATGTCCTTTTCTTTTTCTTCCTCCGCTTTTTTCTCCTCAGCCTTTTTCTCATCACTCTTTACTTCCATACCTTCCGCTACGGATATTTCACCAGATCCATTATAGCTTTCGCTACACAGTACCAATACATCACGGACGGTGGTAAACCATTGTTCTCTGGGATCGAAGACATCGAATATTTCTTTCATCACAGCATATGAGAAGGGAGATTCATCAAAGCTTTTTTTATCAATTTTTAGACGTGATTCTACCCAAGCAACCAAGGATTCACGCCAATTCTGATTTAAACGCCATGACCAGTTTCTAATCGTAGGCATGTCTGGTGACTGAGCTATATGTTTGGTATGTGAATCAGTTGCGTTTGATTTCAGAGCATTAGATTTGTCATTAAGGTGCGTAAATGGCGTTGATGAGATGATGAGTAACGGTGCTTTGTGGTTAGCACGAATAGCTTGCATTGCGCTAGTGTTACTTTCATTTATGTTGATAACTAAGATTAGTGGTTCGTGGCGACGTAAAGATTCTAGATTTTCACCATCGATGACCTCAGATAACCTGTTGATCTTCAAATATTTGTGGCGCCCCACAGAGACTTTGTGGCTTAGCATGTCAAACTCGGTTGCATCCGGTACATACAGTAATTCTATATTTTTCTCATACGGTGTCTGACTGTTCGTCGTCGAAAGCCAGCAATCTAAAGTTTCAACGAAGTGAGAATTTTCATTACAAATGTCGATCTTTGCTTCCCCAATATCCCAACCATCCTCAAGCTTCAAATCCAAAGGTTTGAGGGCATGAAAGCCAGGAAAGTTAAACCTATCACTTCTATCTTTTAGAAAATGAGGTAGATATTCTTCCATTCCCAGAAGTTGACACAAGGAATCTAAAAGTTCTCTAGATTTGTTCTTTTCGTTCAGCCACCAACGATTATTCCCGTTATTTAAATCACTGATCTGTTTGCTTAAATTGCGCTGTTTGAAACCTGCGAATTGCGGATAATCTGCAATCAATTTCGCTGCAACATCTTCAATTGATTCGAGGAGGATTTCTTTCTTCGTATCCTTCGCCGCTTCCTTAGAATCCTCCGCCGCTTTTTTAATCCTTTCCAGCGCGAGTGCTACTGGAGAGTTCGGATTAGAAATTTTCGCCATAATAATTTTTTAATTAATCATTCAAAAATTTATTTTACATTAATTCTCGCAAGGAACTAGCACCTCTAAAGTTGCGATTAGCGCATGCGATCGCAACCAAATGGCAATGTTGTGGAATCAGTTTTATAGTACATACACTTCTTTGGCAAGCTTATCGCTCAAGAAGAAAGTAAGTAAATTAAATAAAATTTTGCTAGAAACCATGTCTAACAACACGATTAAAAGCAGTAACTAACCATAGAGAAACCAAATGAATTCAAATAACGCGCACGCTACAAACTCATTTCAGCCTCATACTTTTCCGGGAGTAACTCCGCATTACCAAATGGTTGAATCAGCAGGCACATCCGCTCTTTTATCTGGAACAGGTTTAATACAGGTAGAGACTCGAGCATCCAAACCTGTTACCGATAGCTCTGATACGGTGATTAGTCTGCCCATAAACAGCGCTGATGACAAAAAAACCAGCGGCGATGGCATCACCCATATCCGCATAGATATTGAAGGTGAAACACTTATAGGTCGAATGTTGTCTTCATATTATGAATGTAATTTTATTCACCCAATTTTCGGCCCTTTTAGAACAATGGAGGGTTTGGCGCGTTATATCAATTGCGACGACGAAGGCACTAAACGAACACAAGATTTCCGCACAGTTTCAGGACGTGGCGTGAAAAAAATAAGCGAAACGATGAAGAAGCGTTTCGTGAGTAATTTTAAAGAAATTATTTATGATGCTACATATTTCCGAATTATCAACGATAAAGAATTGTGCAAACTTTTTACAGAGTCCACCTTGCCATTTGATTACTATTTCTATTTTGGCGATTACAAAATATTAATTCGCGGAAAGGGTGCACCTTGGATCATTGAGATGTATGAAAACTTGCGCACCATGATTAAAAATGGTGAAAAACCCACCTCTCCTGATTTTACTAAGCTAATCGCTGATTTGAAATTGCAATAGCTGTGAGCGCTATCTCAGTCGCATTAAGTGAAATGTTCCAAATGACACCTTTTACGCCGTTTATTCTCCATGGCAATTCACCGTAAGACCAAATTTTACAAATCAATTAATGCGATTGAACCGGCTACTTCAATCGACAAATACCTTTGAATTAAATTGCCAAAAATTCCATTTTTTTACTTATCCTAGATTAATAGATCATCAAAATCTAGGGCAATATTTTTAGAAAGCTTAATAATGCAAACTCCAAACAACTCTCACGACAAAGCAACACATAAGGCCATTTTAAGTGCAGCACGTTCTTGGCATGCTCCACAGATTGTTTCGAGCATTCAAAAAAATTTCAATTTAAGCGATAACGAAGCACAGCAATTATTTGCCGACGTTAAATTATTTTTATGTTTGTCAAAATTTAACGCTCAACTGTTCAAAACCCCATTAAAACCAAGCAAAATAATTGATGTTGGCTGGCATGAATTTTTAATGTTTACCATTGACTATAGAATGTTTTGTTTTGAAGTTTTGGGAGCATTTATAGATCATGTGCCCGAAACAGATTCACCCGACATTGCAGTGGCCAAAAACGCCTCTGAATTTGCTAAAACTTATTTACCCCAACTCTCTGCTAATTGGTCTGAAGTGGAAAGTGACTGTCAGTCTTGCTGGGGACAGCCAGATCATGACGAAACGGGCGAGTGTTCAAGTAAGGTATTTTCCGATTTGAATCTTAATACTTTTAGTATTCATATTTAGCTATGCCTGATAGAGGATAATAGTTCCGTCTAACGCCGAAGGTGTGCCTGGGATTCTTGTCACTGTAGCCAGCAAAGCAAATTTAGTAAGCGCATCGGCCACAACCCTAGTGTTCACTATTGCCAGCACAGCACAGCACAGCACAGCACAGCACGTTCTATCGCAGTTAGTGGGTGCTTCTGATTTAGTCTATTGAGCCGATATTCTGACTTAATTTGCTATGCTCGATAGGTAAAGCAACTGGTGTAATTATCAAAGGCGGTACAACCAATTGTATTGATCACTACCATCGGTTGCGAATTCTACAAACGTTTTAAGGATTGACATCCAAATTTATCGATTCGCGCGACTTTAACGCGACAGATCAATCCATTTTCTTCCCTCAAAATAGGTATGTTATCCAGCATGAACACTTTAAAAGATGAACCAAACACAGATCACTTCTCATTTATCGAAGTAGATCCAGAATGGGTAATTGATAACCCTTATCTAGGCATACTGGCTCCACGCTTTTTTTCTTCAGGTAAAAATTATGATTGGAGTGATTTACCAAAGCGCGTGGGAAAGCTCTTTTTTAAGGCAGAAGAAAAATATTCCAATATAGTCGTAGCACAGCAAAGGGCGCGAGAGGTAATGAAACTGGTGAGTGACGGTACATTTCTTCCAAATAGTCCGGTTATGATGAACTCGGAGGGCGATGGCAATGTCAATCTTTTTGCTTGCCATGTATTGTCTCCGCCATCAAATTTTGATGATTTAAATATTGCAAAGAAAATTCATGATGGCTGTGGAGGCATCGGTTATGATTTTTCGCAATTGGGAGACCCAGTTTCCGCAACGATAAGCATTGAAAAGCAAACTGAAAATCTGAATCCTAATAGAAAGCGCAAGGCGCATAGCGCAGTAACTTTATCATATTTGCATCCCATGATTTATGACTTTATTAAAGTTAGCCAAGACCTGACAATTACCCACACCAATGTTGAATTTGATGATGATTTCTTCGATAAGCTAAGAGATAAAGATGCAGGTTCAAAGGCTCTATGGGACATTCTTTGTGAATCAATTCATAGAACTGGTCGTCCTTCCTTGTCCTTTAGCTCAGAAAAAAATAAACGTTCCAACACAAAATTAATTAACAATGTTTGTGGTGAGTCTTTGCTTCGAGAAAATGAATCATCTTTGATAGGGTCAATAAACTTGACTAAATTTGTGAGAAATTCTGTTTTTGACTTTGAGCGTTTCGAAAAAACAGCACGCATTGCTTTACGGTGCTTAGATAATCTACATGACATTCAAGATCATGCGTCTATTGTTGTTCAAGAGAGGTGCTTTGAAAGTAGAAAAGTAGGTGTCGGAGTGATGGGTTATTCCGACACTCTTTTGTTATTGAACCTTCGGTATGGATCTGATGAATCTTTGGAGTTCATAGAAAAACTAATGTCTTTGCTTAAATCATCACTCCTAAATGAAAGCGAAAAACTGGGACAGGAACGTGGTTTTTGCAGTGCAAGCTTACTCGTAAACGGAGCGGCTCCGAGAAGAAATGCGTCTTTGATGGCAATACCAGCCAATGGAACTTTAAGTTTACTTGCAAATGTTTCTGGCGGAATTGAACCAGTATTCAGCTATCTCATTAAGCAGAATGTTCAAGGTGTTATTGTCCGTCAACTCCAGCCCACATTTAAGTATTTACTCAGCAAAAATAAGATTGATCACAACTTTATTTACGCAGAACTGATCTCAGGAAAAGAACTTGATTTGATTGACTGTATTGATAAGGACATGAAACATGTTTTGGTGACGGCAAATGAGCTAACCACCGAGGAGCACATCTTAACGCAGTCGAAATTTCAAAGTTTTATTGATGGTGGTATTTCAAAAACGATTAACTTACCAAACTTTGCAACAACCGATATCGTTAAAGATGCCATTCTTCTTGCTAAGGAAAAAGGTTGCGTTGGAATTTCTTTATACCGTAATGGAAGCCTTCAAGATCAACCAACTCAATCGGTGAAATGAATGAAATTTCCTTTTATTGTTTTTGAAGGAGTAGATGGCGCGGGAAAAAGCGAAATTAGTGCGGCCGTAGCTAAACGAATGGGCGCACGACACTTAGAAAGTCCAACAGGTAAATTCAAGGATATGCGCAATTATATTGATGAAACTCTATGTGATAAGGGAAGGTTTCTATTCTATCTAGCGTCAAATTTTGATCTCTCTCGCGAGATTAGGGAGCATAGAGAATCAGAATTAAGCCCGATTATTTGTGCGAGGTATTTCTATAGCACAATCATCGGTTATGCCTCTAAAAACAATATCGATATGGATTCTATTTGCGAGAAAATTCCTGTCTCATCTATCGATCTTGAGGCTCCTGATATGACAATTTTTCTTGATATCAACAAAGAAGCTCAAAGAAAAAGACTTGAATCAAGAGATCCTAACTACATCAGTCATATGGATTTTAAGGTTTTGAATGATGAATCTTACCAAGAACGGCTGATTGCTAACTATGCGCGGACTTGCGAGAGCAAAGGCTGGCTCCGTATTGATACATCGACCATGGATATGGAAGGTGTAATTAACGTTTGCATTGAAAAGATAGGTGATCGATGACTTTTTCTGTACTAGCATTACTAGACCGCGCCAACAAAATTGCCTTGTTTTCCAAGAAACCAGGTACTAAAGTTGGTGCAGTTTTAGTAGACAAAATGGGAGGGGTAATTGCCGAAGCATGCAACGACTATATTAATCCTTTGTATGACAACGCTGATATTGAAAATGAAGAAGATAGATGCCTATATTCAGAGCATGCAGAACGACGTCTAATATATTCAGCCATCCAGTCTGGAATTTATGACTTTAGCGACAAAATGCTTGTGGTTACTCATTTTCCTTGTTGTGATTGTTCGCGCGCAATAATTTTAATCGGAATAAGAAAACTATTAGTAGGGACAAAACACATGGACAAAGAATTTCTAGAGAAGTGGAGTAATAACATTGAGGTGTCGAAACGAATGCTTGTTTCTAACCAAGTAACAATTTATGAAAACGATAGTACCGAAGGTCAGAGTTTATCAGGCTAGTATTTTATCCCCAGTAACATTGTCTGCAATCTCGCCTCAGCTTGTACATTAAATCCAGTATAACCATCGCAGATAATAGGATGGTTAAGGTACAACTGAAAATTCCAAGCACAAACATCAAGTACTATTTGAAAAGACATTTCGAAGAAAAAAACACCTCGGAAATAAAATCTCCGATCACGTTAAACCCTGTTCGAGAACGATTGATTCAATATATCACTACCTGACTAACACCAAATTCGACAACCACGCTATGTAGTTGTCGAATCCTTCCATCGACTTCTATACCATACGCCTGACTCTTTGCTTAAAGTTATTGAATCCTCTTCTGTCACTTGGCGTAGAGGGAACACTAATGAACACATGCTTATGCGGCGGATACAGTCTTCCATGATGGCCGCCTGATTGATATGACCATCCAATTAACAGTAGGCCTGAAACCAGTTTGTTAATATCCTTGCAGGAGCTGTAGCGCCTCATATTGCCTCCTTGATCGGTATCATTCGGTATCTAGATGCATACGTTTCTGCCGACAAACGTAATTCGTCGAACGCCTTCGCGGCTCCAACGGATTCAATCGACCTACTATATTGATACCCTTGATGTCTGATTCTGTTTTGAAAGAAGCGTCCGTGTGGGTCGATCATGATGTACGACTCACTCATATCCTCGTTTCCTTCAACAGACATGACATGATCAAGTGATTTATGTTTCTCGACAAATTTTTGAAAATCAGAACTTGAAATCGACAAATCATTTGTGATAACCGGCAGCATACGAAACACCTTCCACCGCTGTGGAGCTAACGAACTGATCAATTCTTGCATGTCTTCGTTGTAATTGATTGCATTGATCACGGTGTTGATCTTCAGTCTAATGCCTGGGTTCACCTGTCTTGCACGGTCGAACAAGTCGGCAATCGAGTCCAATCCTAATTGATTACCGCTCTTATCTGTCCGACCAATTTCAATATTCTGCTCCTTATTGGCTGAATCAATACTCAAGCCCAACATTGAAACATGTGATGCGAGCTGATCCAAAAAGTCGACGTCAAGGCGACTCCCGTTCGTAATAATGGAAGTATCAATACCTTTCGATTTCGAGTACGAAAGGATACGAAGTACTTTATCTCGATAAAGAAGGGGTTCGCCACCAGCCAAATTCAGACGTACTCTTCCCCAAGAGATTTGGTTTCTAAGTGGATTCGAAGAGTTATCGGGAGAGAAAAATGAAAATACTTCATCCAGCAAACGCTGAGTTCTTTCCCAGTCATGCAAAAACTCTTTGCTGTCGTCATTCCACTTCGCATAGCAGTAACCACATCGATAATTGCATACCTCGGTAATATGCCAATTGATAACCAATTCAGAAAGATGCGGGCGAGCATCCGCCTCTCCCATATGGAGTGATACCATGAATATTCTCCTAGTGAGGTGCTTAAGCGTCGGCGTTGGCGATGTAACAGATGCGAAAGCCTGTTTTCAATCCTTCTTCTCTCAACGTATAGGTAATGGAGTGAGAGTCAGACTCAATCGAACTTCTTGCCTTCTCGTCTGCATAAGCAGCTGCTATTAACGCAGATTTCTCATAGCGTCTGTCGCCAAGCCACTCACCGAATCCAGGGGATTCGACAAAATCTAAACCTTCATTATTTGAGAATAATTGAAAATTTGAATTGAAAAGCAATTTGCCATTGGGAGAGTAGCAATCGGATGAGTCTTTGCCAAAGCGACGATCACTACCTTCTACACACCAGCCTCTTTTCTCCCAATAAGAGTCCCGTGGCCGACGACCGCTACCGCCCCTTTCAATCGTATGTAAGGCAGACAATGCGCTCTGATCAGGTTTTGCTGGTGGGGCAATTTGACGCCATTCATCCACTGAAAGTAAACGCACGGGAAGCGCGGTTTCTCTCTGAAAAAGCCCGCAGTATGCAATTGCGTCGAGCCAAGTTACACTTACCGGAAGACTCTGATCTGGATCAGAATTAACAGACATGAGATTACTTTCTATATCCCAGTTTGCCTCTCTCGCTCGTTCCAATCGAGTTTGCCCCCAATCCTTCTTAACGTAAAACTCAAAAAACTCACGAATCGTGATTAGCGGCGAAACCATTAAACAGTATTTATCTAAGCGGTGTGGAACAAAGTAGTTATTCGTTTTACCGGTAATTACGCGTGGGGTATTGTAGCCTTCAGCAAAAAGCTCCTTCTCAATTAACTTTTTATAACCAGGCCAAGTGCGAACAGTCCCACCATTTAAATAGTGCTTTTCCTCCGCCCGATGCTCTAACTCTTCTTGCCATCTGCCTGTTGAAAAATACAAATGTGCATCCAATTTATTTTGGCTGATGGCGCTTGGCAATTCCTCTTTTCTAAAAAAGGGGTAAAGATTATTTGATGAATATTTTTCGTCTCTTTGGTCGCGAATGATCCAATCAAAACATCCGTTTTTCCCTTTAAGAAACACAATATGTGAATTGTCCGGAAGTGGAATTACTTCCACCCATCCATCATTTGAGCTTTCAACTTCTTGTCGGAATAAGTGGAATACCTTCAACTCAAATTCCTTCTCTAGGATGCTCATATTGTAGGATCTCATTACGGGTTCTTTGATCATTGGATCCATGAGATTGTCGCCGATCAAGCAGTACATTGAGCCAATGAACTCAGAAACTGCGTGAAGCATCAATGTCCTACCTGTTAAATCAAGAAAGGAAAGTTGGCAACCGTCGCGCATATGCACAGCACGCAAAACTCTTTGTTCAGCCAATGCAACGCAATAATCATATATAGCTTCATCGGTGTCGAAGTATTGACCCGCCACTTCTTGTACATCCATACGACCATAACCACTAGGGGCGAATAAATATGAACCGACGCCAGTGAACATGCGTTTAGGTAGCGGCAATTCGGAGCTGAAAAAGCGGTCAGCCAATCTTCGAGCAGTCAAAGCATCACAAAATCCAGGTCGAAATTGCCATTTAATGAGATCAGTTGGCGTATGCATCCCATGCTCATCCAGAAACTTTTGGATCTTCGGATATTCTTCATTTAACCAATGTCGATGGGACTTTGCACCCAGCGATTTTGCGATAGAGTCATAAAGCGAGGTCGCTTTCAGCGCTTGTCTTTCTTCGTGAGTTTGAGCATTTTCGAGCTGCTTTTCACGCAGATGATTTACAGCGCAACGAATGTCGGCTGGATCCAAACCATCAATTTTTATGGACCAGTATTTTGTTGAATCGGCGGACGTGGAATTCGGCTTATCTGCCAATACATAAACATCACGCGTTGCGCGTAACAGGGAACGATTTTTCATGAAACTCTCCAATTTAGCTACGACGCAATAGGCCGTGCTGCCTCAAGCAACTAGTAAGGGTTAGTAAATTGATTTGGAGAGTGAGGACGAATCCTTTGAGCTAATCGACTGAGAAGGCAGCTACTCAGTGGTGGTCGCTCAGAAACCACGCACACTTAAGTGCGTCGAAATTCTATCACCCAAATGAATTTCCACGCAAGGAAGTTCAGCAAAATCTTTTATGCTGAGATTTCTCCAGAAATCGCACGTGATTTGATACACCATTAAAGTGAGTTAATTTCGATCACCGGAATTAATCAAGTTTCTCTTGGCATCGTGAAAGCAACTGCCCTGTCTGGAATCGATAGGAAAAGTGTGGCTTCAAACGGGTGAAGCCTTGAAAATCTAAATGTAGAAATAGCAGCCATCTTGGTTTAATCTAAACGAGGGATGTGTCTCATACACTTTGGAACAATGTCGTCTGACATATCGGAGATTCTAACCACTTCCAAATGCTCTTGGTCAAATTTTGATGGGTGGATTCAATTAGGTACTTAATCCAGGGTGTGCTTTTCTATTTTTTCTAGGAGCCTCAATTTGCGCGCTTACAACAAGCATATTTAGCGAGCACAATTTTTTGAATGCATATACTTTAGTGGATATAAAAAGTTGTTCAATGAGATGCCGGAAATTTAGGCCAACTCATAAGTTGATTTCATTTACATGTAAACAAAATCAAGTCCAGCAATGGGACTCATGAGCATGAGTCAAATGCCACTTACATCACCGCTTGTATTTAATCAAAACTATCGTCACACAGCTCTAAGGTTTTCATTTAAAAGAATCCCAAAAATTACATGTAAAAAATTTTCACTTTCCAATAAAGAGAGTCGATGTTGCTGCTTATGCTGCAACTAAAACTCACCCATCATAAATGAGACCCTCAAGTCGATGGATAGCGTCGCAGTCTTAGTCGCGCTGATGCATTGATTTTCCTCACTAAACGACTGAACTTTACCTAGCATTTGATGCCTAAAAGCACCAGAATCTGGTAATGTTCCCCCTCTAGCGCGAGCGCAAAGAATAAAAATTTTCGCGAAGATGAATTTGACAGAATTTGTAATTTCAAAATTCATGGGCCTCTGGGACCTTTGAATACATTCAGGAAGCCCAATGGCAATCAAAAAGACAGAGCTCTATTCCTCCCTATGGGCCAGCTGCGACGAACTGCGTGGTGGCATGGACGCCAGCCAATACAAAGATTACGTACTTACCTTGCTGTTCATGAAGTACGTATCCGACAAATACGCCAAAGACCCTCACGGTTTGATTGAAGTGCCTGAAGGCGCTGATTACAACGCCATGGTCGCCTTAAAAAACGATAAGAACATAGGCGAAGAAATCAATAAGATCATCAGCAAACTTGCTGAAGCCAATGACTTAAAAGGTGTGATTGACCTTGCCGACTTCAACGATGAAGATAAACTCGGCAAAGGCAAAGACATGGTGGATAGACTCACCAAATTGGTGGGTATTTTTCAAGGCTTAGATTTGGCGAGCAACAAAGCCGATGGTGATGATTTGCTCGGTGACGCATATGAATATTTGATGCGCCACTTCGCGACAGATTCCGGCAAATCAAAAGGTCAGTTCTATACACCAGCGGAAGTCTCTCGCATCGTTTCCAAAGTGGTTGGCATTACCAGCGATACACCACAAGATGCCACCGTGTATGACCCCGCCTGTGGTTCCGGCTCTCTCTTGTTAAAAGCAAGCGATGAAGCGCCGCGTGGCCTCACCATCTTTGGGCAAGAGATGGACAATGCGACCAGCGCCTTAGCTCGCATGAACATGATCTTGCATGACAACGTCACTGCCAAAATTTGGCAAGACAATACGCTCGCCAATCCCTATTGGAAAAACGATGATGGCAGCTTAAAGGGTTTTGATTTTGCGGTTGCCAATCCACCGTTTTCAGTCAAGAGTTGGAGCAACGGCATCAATATCAATGACGACGAATTTCGTCGTTTTGAATACGGCACACCACCCGACAAAAACGGTGACTATGCCTTTTTGCTGCATATTCTCAAGTCACTCAAAAGCACAGGCAAAGGCGCAGTGATTTTGCCGCATGGTGTTCTATTCCGTGGCAATGCCGAAGCACGAATACGCACTAACTTGATTAAACAAGGCTATATCAAAGGCATCATCGGCTTACCCGCCAACCTGTTCTATGGCACAAGCATTCCTGCTTGTATTATCGTTTTGGATAAAGCCGAAGCAGCGACGCGCAAAGAAATCTTTATGATGGACGCCAGCAAAGGCTTTATGAAAGACGGCAATAAAAATCGTCTGCGTAGTCAAGACATTCATAAGGTGGTGGATGTATTCACCAAGCAACTTGAGTTAGATCGCTTCAGCCGCAAAGTCAGCATCAAAGAAATTGAGTCCAACGATTACAACCTCAATATCCCACGTTACATTGATTCGAGCGAACCAGAAGATTTGCATGATCTCAGTGCCCATTTACAGGGCGGCATCCCCAACCGCGATATCGATGCCTTGCAACATTTCTGGCAAGCTTTTCCTAGTGTACGCGCTGCGCTATTTGCGCCAGATCGCGCTGGTTATAGCAAAGCATTGGTCGATGCGCATGCCGTGAAATCGACGATTCTAAATCATGCAGAATTTAAAGCCTTCGCACAAACGGCGATTGATCTATTTCACGTCTGGAAAAATCAAGCCAATTTGCGCGATTTAAAAACCGCTGCCGATGGCAAACACGACAGCCCTAAAGAAATTATCCATCGCATTTCAGAAAGTTTGTTGAGTGCCTTTGCTGAATCACCGCTGCTGGATAAATACGACATCTACCAAATCATCATGGATTATTGGGCGGAGCTCATGCAGGACGATGTCTACGTCATCACGCAAGACGACTGGCAAGCGGGCAAGCAATTACGCGAATTGCTGAACATGAAAAGCGCTGATGGCAATGCCAAATCCAAAGAAACACCAGATCTGATCATCGGCAGAACTAAATATAAAGCTGAATTGATTCCACCGGCTTTAATCGTTGCACGTTTTTTCCAAGCGCAACAAAGCGCAATCGACGCTCTACAAAGCGAATGCGATGCCAGTACGCAAAGCTTGGAAGCCTATATCGAAGAACACGCGGTCGAAGATGGCTTGCTCGCCGAAGCAATGAATGACGCTGGCAAAGTCAATAAAGCTAGCGTTGCCGCACGTTTAAAAATCGCGACAGACAAAGATGAAATTGCTGCGCTGAAAAAAGTCAAAGACCTGATAGAAACAGAAGCAGAACACAAGAAAACCGTCAAAGACGCGCAAGACGAATTGGATACTTTAGTGTTTACCAAATACCCGAAACTCAGCGTTGAAGATATTAAACAACTCATCGTCGATGATAAATGGCTAGCGAGTCTGCAAGCCAGCATCATTGCGGAAATCGAACGCATCACCCAACAACTCGCGAATCGCGTCAAAACCTTGGAAGAGCGTTACTGTACACCCATGCCTAGTTTTATCGATGAAGTTGCAAGTCTCAGCAGAAAAGTGGATGTCCATTTGAAAAAAATGGGCTTGGTATGGTGAACGCGATGGAAAAGCAATTGATACCGGCTGGTTATAAGCAGACGGAGGTTGGGGTTATTCCTGAAAGTTGGAGAATTGGAAGTCTCGATAATTTTTGGAACGTAACTGATTGCAAGCATGTTACCGCTAAGTTTGTTCCAAACGGCTACCCATTAGCAAGTATCCAGGAAGTGCAAAGTCGGTTTGTCGACCTAACAGATGCAAAACAAACCACCTATGAGTTCTTTAAATTGTTAACCGATGGAGGAAGGAAACTTGAGACCGGTGATCTTCTCTTAAGTCGAAACGCCACCGTTGGTGAAGTTGCACAGGTTATGGATTGGCATCCTGAGTTCGCTATGGGACAGGATGTTTGTTTGTTACGAAGAAAGAACAAGGACGATTCACCAGTATTCTTGCAAGAGCTTTTTTCGTTTTCCACCATAAAGAATCAATTAGATGATTGCATGGTTGGGACAACATTTAAACGCGTTAATGTAAAGCAAATCAAAGCACTAATTGTTCAAATGCCGGGCCATCAAGAACAAACCGCCATCGCCAATGCGCTATCCGATATCGATGCCCTAATCGCCGCCTTAGAAAAATTCATCAACAAAAAAAGCGCCATCAAAACCGCCGCGATGCAACAACTCCTCACCGGTAAAAAACGCTTACCACCATTCGACCAGCTCAACACAGGCTGCAAACAAACCGAGCTGGGGGAAATTCCGGGGGATTGGGAAGTGGCCTCCCTAGGCGAAATCGGAGAGACAATCATCGGTTTAACTTATAGCCCTAATGATGTTTCAGATTTTGGAACGTTAGTTTTGCGATCATCAAATGTACAAAATAATCGATTGGCATTCGATAACAACGTTTTTGTCAACATGGTCCTTCCAGATCGGGTCATTGTTCGAGAAGCAGATGTACTCGTATGTGTTCGAAATGGTAGCCGTCAGCTGATCGGAAAATGTGCATTAATAGATGCGAAGACTGCTGGGTGCGCATTTGGCGCATTTATGTCAATTTATCGCTCGAAGAATAGTCGATTCGTTTTTTATCAGTTTCAATCGAATATTATTCAGGACCAGATAAATGAAGTAATGGGTGCAACAATTAATCAGATAACGAACAAAGATATGGCAAGTTTTAGAATCCCATTACCGAGAGACGAAAAAGAGCAAACTGCCATCGCCAACGTCCTGTCTGACATAGATAGAGAAATCGAAGCCCTACAACAACGCCTACACAAAACCCAACAAATCAAACAAGGCATGATGCAGGAATTATTGACAGGAAAGACGCGCCTCATATGAATGCAATAGCCACTCCTTTAAATCTATGCCTAAAGAATATTTATGAATTACTCGGCGAACAATTTTTTATACCATCCTACCAACGGGGTTATCGGTGGACTTCTATTCAGGTAAGTGAGCTGTTGGATGATATTTGGGAATTTAGCCAACAGTCGGCAGCTGATAAATCAGCATTCTATTGCCTTCAGCCTATTGTTGTGGCCAGACGAGGTGAACGATGGGAATTGGTTGATGGGCAACAACGGCTTACTACACTTTACGTAATTCTGCATTACCTAGAAAAAATGCATTTGCGTAGAGAGCTGCACGAGGCCTATAAAAAATCACTTTATTCGATGACCTATGAAACACGCGAGGGGAATGCGGCAGTTTTGCAAGACATCCAACCATCGTGCGAAACTAAGGATATTGATTCTTTTCATATCGCTAGAGCCTATGAGGTAGTCGCTGAATGGTTTTCCAAGCGAGATTACAACGAAAACAATCAATTGCTTGCAACGTTGTTAGCCAAGCCTGGTGGTAATCAGTCAGTCAAAGTCATCTGGTATGACCTGTCAGATGAGTGCGTAGATAATGATTATGCTATTGACGTGTTTTCGCGTATCAATATCGGAAAAATTCCGTTGACCAACGCTGAACTCGTAAAGGCGTTATTTTTGCGGCGCAGCCATTTTCCCGAAGAGCGTGCAAGTTTGAAGCAAATTCAGATTGCGTCGGAGTGGGACGCCATAGAGAAACAATTACAGGAGCCAGCCTTTTGGCACTTCATCTACAAAGGTGCTTCGGCGCAAAAATACGAAACAAGAATTGAATACATATTCGATTTAATACAAGATAAGAAAGCTGGGGACGAGCCTTACTTTACATTTCATAAGTTCAATGCTGATTTTATGAACAACAAAGATGTTGATGATTTGTGGATGAAAATTAAGAACTACTTCCTCACTTTTGATCAATGGTTTCGGGATAGGGAGCTGTACCACTTGATCGGCTTTTTAGTCGATTGTGAGCGCAACGTTGCAAAATTGAAGGCTCAATCTGAACTTGTTGCTCTAACTAAAACGGCCTTTAAAAATTATCTGCGCGACGAAATTCGTAAGGAAGTGAATTGCCAATTATCTGAACTGGAGTACGATAAAGATAAGCCTCAGATAAAAAAGGTATTGTTACTGTTTAACATTCAAACACTTCTAGCGACCAAAGAGGCCGACGTTCGTTTTCCGTTTGATCGTTTCAAAAACGAGCAATGGGATATTGAACATATTCAGTCGCAAACTGGCATAACACTTTCTGGTCCAGCTCGTGAAGCATGGTTAGTAGACATGCGCGAATATTTCATGGTTGGAGACCTTTGCAAAGAACCCAAAATTCAACAGTTCGTTGACAAGATTAATCAACTTTGCGCTCAGGTAAAAATAGACGATGTTGAATTCACGACCCTCTACCAGGATGTGTACAGACATTACGTTGGAGAAGATATACCTTGGATGAATGAACTACGGAATTTAGCATTATTAGACGCCGGAACAAATCGTAGTTATAAGAACGCGTTATTTCCCGTAAAACGAGCACGAATTATTCAGAATGACATGCGTGGAATCTTTGTCCCTATTTGTACAAAAAATGCATTTCTTAAGTTTTATAGTCAAACATCTTCCGATCTGAGGTATTGGAGGAAATCCGATGCGGATGATTATCTTGCTGCAATTGCTAAGATTCTTTTTGACTATTTACCTGAACAAGGGGAAAGAAATGACTGATCTGGTATCTCTCGCTTATTCAGGCGAGCGCATAAGTTTTTTTCAGCTCTTCACTCAGAAAAAGCTAGTAGTAGAAATTCCCATTATTCAACGTGACTATGCTCAAGGACGAGAGAAACAGAGTGCCGTTAGGGAGGCTTTTTTGACAGCCCTCTTTAGTTATTTGGAGGAGGGGAAAACTCATCGAGACCTCGATTTCGTCTATGGAAGCGTTGCTCTCAATGAGGCCGATAACCTAATCGACGGCGGTGATATCTCTGGTCGGTTTATTCCGCTTGACGGACAGCAGCGATTAACTACGCTTTTCCTGCTACATTGGTATTTGGGGCAAATATCCGGTAAGGCGGAGTACTTTCGCACAGCACTGGGCGTCAATGGGCGGTCTCGATTTACTTATAAAACTCGAAGTAGCTCAAGAGAGTTTTGCGATGCCTTGTTAAAACATGATCTGAATCTTGAATATCTGCGCAACAATGATGGAAATGAGAAAATTATTTCCGCCACTATCCAGGATGCGAGTTGGTTCTACCTATCATGGAGTGGTGATCCAACTATCCGCGCGATGCTCAATATGCTGGATGCTATCCATCAAAAATTTAAAGGCTGTGCTGATTTTTTCGAACGTCTAGTTGATGAAGAGAATCCGGTCATCACTTTTCTTTTTCTGAATCTGCACGAGTTTAATCTTACAGATGACCTTTATATAAAAATGAACGCCCGCGGAAAACCGCTAACACATTTTGAAAATTTTAAGGCTCGGCTTGAGAAGAAACTGAAATCATTCGGAGGACCATGGCCAGTTTATAAATTGAAGTTTCGAGATCTGCCTGTTGGAGGATACGAATATTTTATTCATAAAATTGACACTGATTGGGCGGATATTTTCTGGGACTATAGGAATGAGAGCTCCGACGATAATACCTATGACGATGAATTAATGAATTTTATTGCGATGGCTTTGGCCAATTGCCATTTGTTACAAACCGGGCAAGAGAGCAAAATGTTCGGTTCAGTAGGCGTAGTTAGAAGATTATCGTTCATGGAATATGAGGGGGCAGGATGCCTGACACAGGGTAATTTGGCTCAGCTTATAACCCAGTTGGATTTACTAGGTAGTCACGGCAAAATAAAGCAATACCTTGACACTAATCCTTACTACGATGAAGAGAAGGTATTTAAAAAAATTATCACGAACACCACAAATTATTCTGAAAAATTGCGGTTCTATGCTTTTTATGAATTACTTGCGAGAGGGTTTCGGGATGAACACTTGTTAGATTGGATGAGGGTTATATTCAATCTAACTGAGAACACGCCTTTTAATACTCTAGATAATTACTATAGGGCATTGAAAAGTTTACGAGATTTAATTGCACACGCGGAACCCATCCATACCCTGCTTAAACGCAATGTGGTTGTTTTAGGTTTTACCCAAGAGCAGATACTCGAAGAAAAGATAAAAGCACATCTTTTAACAAAATCGCCAGCTTGGAAACAAGAGATTCTTAAAACTGAGGCCCACCCTTATTTCGAGGGGCAAATCGGGTTTATTTTGAAATTTTCCGGAATCGTTGACTATTACAACGAACATTTCAGTACCGATTGGGGCGATTCCGATGTCAATTATTTCAAGCAGTTTTGCTTCTATGCGCAATCTTCATCAGCTGTGTTTTCTCTCATAGCTGCCGATTCCCGTAATATCAACTACGCATGGGAGCGTGCTGTATTGTCCAAAGGGTTTTACATGAATGGGACTACTGTTGATAGATTTAATCTTTTGAGTGCTCGTGGCATAAATAATATTGATCGTGATCATAGCTGGAAAAGACTGTTACGCCCAATTGGCAAAGATCCTTTGTGGGATCAAAAACAAAGCTTTGTAAAAGCAGTGTTTGATGATCCAGATTTCAGTACGGTTGATGTCAAGGGGGCATTGGAAGTTATATGTGCGAAAGCGTTAAATACGTCTCAAGGCAACGAATGGCGGATGCTACTGATTGAGATGCCACAGCTTTTTACTTTGTGCAGACAAGGATTTATTGTTCACAACAATCACGAGATAGTACTGCTGCATGAATCACAAAGAAATCACTATCATAGTGAACTTTTTTCGAAATACTTAGAACTCAAACTTCTCTCAGAAAAAGTAAATTGTAGTCCGTTTGAAAGAGTTAGGTATATTCCAAGTAAGACGTCGTATGAACTCTCGAATCTTTTCTTTGAACAGTTTCACCACGAAAAATGTTCCTATCGTTTGACTATTTGGTACGAATCAAATCAGTATAAGCTCGCATTTAGAAATGGTAATGAGAACCCGTTTTCCGATGATGTCTCTAAGATTCTAGAATCTGCTGGATTTTTCGTTCGTATGAAGGCAGATAGTGGCATTCAAGAAGGCTTCTACGGTGTTTGCGACACACCATCGCAGACTATAAGCAAGCTAGCCTCTCTTTTCGAGTCATTGAGGGAGCTAAAAAATGACTAACGTGGGACAAATAGAACGGCACACTCAAAATCGAGTCGTTCAATTTTTTCAGTCCGAACTTGACTATCACTATTTAGGTGACTGGCACGATCGCCAATCGAATCGCAATGTTGAGCCTCAATACTTGCGTGCATGGCTTACTAGTCGAGGCATTGATCCAGTTTTGATCGAGAAAGCAATTCGCCGCCTTGATAGCGCTGCTGCTTTAGGAGAAGGCAAGAAACTATACGATGCGAATAAAGAGGTCTATCGCTTGCTGCGTTATGGCGTAAAAGAGAAAACTGGCGCTGGTGATGTAAAGCAAACCATTTGGCTGATTGATTGGGAGGAACCTCAAAACAATCATTTTGCTATTGCAGAAGAAGTGTCGGTGAAAGGCGAAAACAAAAAGCGTCCTGACATCGTTTTATACGTGAATGGTATTGCGTTGGGGGTGCTGGAGCTAAAGCGCTCTTCGGTGTCGTTTAGCGAAGGCGTTCGTCAAAATCTAGACAATCAAAAGAAAGATTTCATTCGCAATTTTTTCACGACGATGCAATTGGTGATGGCCGGCAACGAGACTCAGGGCCTGCGTTACGGCACGATTGAGACACCAGAGAAGCATTACTTAGAGTGGAAAGAAGACAGCACACAGAAATTTGAAAATCCATTGCAACGACATCTTGCTCAGGTTTGCAATAAAAAGCGTTTTCTGGAAATCATCCACGACTACATTGTGTTCGATAGCGGCGTTAAAAAGACCTGTCGTCATAATCAATACTTTGGAATTCAAGAGGCTAAGCGTCATATTGCGCGTCGTGAAGGCGGCATTATTTGGCATACTCAAGGTTCAGGCAAAAGTTTGACGATGGTGTGGCTGGCTAAATGGATACGTGAAAATGTTAGGGATGCCCGCGTCTTAATTATTACGGATCGCACCGAATTAGATGAGCAAATCGAAAAAGTATTTAAGGGTGTCGATGAAGAGATACAGCGTAGTCAAAGCGGTGCGCATCTCATGGCGAGTATCAATGAGCCTAATCCATGGTTACTGTGTTCCTTGGTTCACAAGTTTGGTCGTCATGGTGATGATGAGGATGAAAATTCAGCGGATGACTACATTGAAGAATTACGAAAAAATCTCCCAAAAGATTTTTCAGTAAAAGGTAATTTATTTGTTTTTGTGGATGAATGTCATCGCACACAATCAGGCAAGTTACATGATGCGATGAAGGCGATTTTGGTTAGCGACAAGGGGCCTGAACCGTTGTTCATTGGTTTTACTGGAACTCCGCTACTCAAGAAAGACAAACGCAAATCGCTCGAAGTTTTTGGCCCTTACATTCATACCTATAAGTTCAATGAAGCTGTCAACGATGGTGTGGTCTTGGATTTGCGCTATGAAGCGCGAGATATCGACCAAAGCATTACCTCTCAAAAGAAAGTTGATGAATGGTTTGAGGCCAAGACGCGAGAACTAACAGCGTTTAATAAAACCCTGCTGAAACAAAAATGGGGCACCATGCAAAAGGTGTTGTCGAGCAAATCCCGCCTTGAGCAGATTGTGAACGACATCTTGCTGGATATGGAAACTAAGCCGCGCTTGATGGATGGACGCGGTAACGCCATGTTGGTTTGTGCCAGTGTTTATCAAGCGTGCAAAGTCTATGACATGTTCAGCAAGACTGACTTTAAAGATAAATGTGCGATCGTCACGAGTTATAAACCGACTGCATCTGATATTAAAGGCGAAGAATCTGGTGAAGGTTTAACAGAAAAACTGTTTAAGTACGATACCTATCGAAAAATGCTCGCGGATTATTTTGAGCTGCCAGAAGACGCCGCCGTTAATCGAGTAGAAGATTTTGAGAAAGAAGTAAAACAACGGTTTATCAAAGAGCCGGGACAAATGCGCTTGCTCATCGTTGTTGATAAGCTTCTGACTGGCTTTGATGCGCCATCAGCGACCTACTTGTACATCGATAAGCACATGGCCGACCATAACTTATTCCAAGCGATTTGCCGTGTGAATCGATTAGATGGTGATAACAAGGACTATGGCTACATTGTCGATTACAAGGATTTGTTTAAGTCTTTGAATAAAGCAGTTCAGAGCTATACCGAAAATGCGCTCGATGGGTACGATGCAGACGATGTAGCTGGCTTATTAAAAGATCGCTTGGGGTTGGCGAAGATTGAGCTAACTGATGCGCTTGAGGCGGTTAAAGCTTTGTGTGAGCCCGTCATGCTGCCACGCGATACCAAAGACTACATTGCATATTTCTGTGGTGATACGAGTAAGCCGCAGAGTTTGTTAGACCGCGAAGCATTGCGTGTCGCACTGTATAAGACCGTCAGCAAATTATTGCGTAGCTACGCTAATATCGCCAATGAGCTACGTACAGCTGGGTTTAGTGGGGAAGAAGCTGAGCAAATAAAGCAAGATGTCGTTCATTACGAAAAAATGCGTGATGAAGTGAAGTTGGCAAGTGGCGATTACTTAGACATGAAACGCTTTGAACCAGCCATGCGCCATTTGCTCGATATGTACATTCGCGCAGAAGGTAGCGAAAAGCTGATTGATTTTGAAGAGCTAGGTTTGATTCAGTTAATCGTTGAAAATGGTGACGCTGGTTTAGATGGATTACCCGAAGGTATCAAAAAGGATCCTGAGGCGATGGCTGAAACCATTGAAAACAACATGCGTAAGACGATCATCGATGAAAATCCAGTGAATCCAAAATACTATGAACGGATGTCGGAATTACTCGATGCCATCATTGAGGAGCGACGCAATCAAGTAATCAGCTATCAAGAGTATTTAGAGAAAATCAAAGCCTTGGCACGCAAGGTGATTAAGCCTCAGGGCGATACCAAGAATCCTTATCCTTCCAGTATTGATACTCAGGCGAAGCGCGCTTTGTTTGACAACTTGAACAATGACGAGATTTTGGCGAATAAGATCGATACCGCCATTCGCTATACCAAAAAAGCGGATTGGGTAGGTGATCGTTTCAAAGAGCGCGAAGTTGCGAATGCTATTCGTCAAGAATTAGAGGGCTACGATGTGGATATCACAAAGGTGCTGGAGCTGGCAAAAAATCAGCGCGAATATCAATAAGATTTTTTGAAAGCAAGAATTTTGGGCAGAATTATTGACACGGGTTCGACAGAAGATTTTTTAGTAATCAGTGGATTGAAAATTCAAGTCGTACGTAAAAGTATTAAAAATTTCCATCTTGCGGTTTTGCCGCCAGACGGAAAAGTCCGTGTGGCAGTACCTCATCATGTGACGGATGAACGCGTCCGTTTGGCCATTATCTCAAAGCTTGGCTGGATTCGACGCCAACAAGCCGACTTCAACGCGCAGCCACGACAAACCGAGCGTGAAATGACCAATGGCGAAAGTCATTATCTCTGGGGTAGATCGTATCGTCTTGAGGTCATTGAAGACAATGGAAAACACCGCATTGAAACAAAGGCGAAGACAAAATTACGTCTTTACGTCCAACCAGGTACTTCCACTGAAAATCGGCTAGCGGTGTTGAACAGCTGGTATCGCGAACAACTTAAATTAAAGGTCGATGAGCTAGTTCAGCATTGGGCTCCCGTCGTTAAACGAAGACCAAACGCATTCGGTATTCGAAAGATGAAAACTAAATGGGGTAGCTGCAATATCGAGGCAAAACGCATTTGGCTAAATCTTGAACTAGTGAAGAAACCGCCTGAGTGTCTAGAATACATTCTCGTTCACGAGTTGGTTCATTTGCTCGAACGGCATCACAATGAGCGCTTCCGCAAATACATGGATAAATTTCTGCCGAAGTGGCGTGAGAGTCGTGCTTTGCTGAATAAATTGCCTTTGGCTTATGAGGATTGGCAGTATTAGAGGCTTATCTTGAACTAACAAGCTTGGCTTGCGTCGAGTTCTGCTAGTTTTGCCAACAGTTTAGTATTTTCATTCCAGCTTCATTTTTTAGTTACAGCAGGCTAAAGAGTTACGTGCGCTCCTTTTGGAGCGTGAGAATGGGTTGAAAAAATCTCGATTGCCAACCTTAAATTAATACAGGAACTGAAGCGAATGAACGCTGATTTGAGTAATACACTGGAATCGAAAAACAAGATTCTACGAATGAGGACAACCACATGAGCATGTCGCGCACCGAAGAAAGACGAATCTGCAGCGACTGAACAAGCAACTATCGAAAATGCCAATGCAACTTACATGAAAGCAAGAGAGCTGAAGCACTCGCCTCGAGTTGGCTACAATGAACTGGAACGGAAACGGTGACGTTCTTCAATCCGTCTGATAGCACTAAGGGCATTCGTGCCGCAATTCTTGTTATCAGACAGATCACGAAGAGCCGCTAAGTCGTCAATGTTGCCGACTTCGCCTAATACTTGGATGGCGAAGCAAGCGATGCTGTCCGGATCGCAATTGAAACCGCGTTCAAAATAACTGACCTGTTGAATTCGATTTTCTAGCGCGTTTCGGCATATTTCGGATGAGGTTAGTGGATACTTCTGGACTAATGACTTTGGCGTCCCGTCAGAGGAGAGCATCGCCGAAGTCGTAAGTTTTAATGCGCCGGCTGCGGAGTTCTGGCATCGTTCCAAAAGAGTCGATCTCGCAGCCAAAGTATGATTAGAAATCTCGGCATTCTCAACGTCTGCGCGGTTAGCCCAATAAAAGAGTTCACCGCAAGCCAACAATGCACTATCCGCTTCGTTGATCGCACTTCCCCTCGAGGCGGGAAGCTTGGCACCCAAACTTCCTAGAACTTCATGTGCAATAACGAACACCTCCACGGCCTCTTGTGGCATGAAGCATGATTTGTCCGGCAAAGCCGTCCACTGTGCAATAGTAGGCGCAACAGTATGATCGTTGAATTTGGATAGTTGACGAATAAGTATTCCCAGGAACGAAACGTAGTTCGCCGTCGCCCCTCGACATGCTTTTGTGAAGAGTTGTTTCTTTCTCGACTCGTCCAACGACTGGATTTCGTCCCAATAGACCGCATCAAATGGATGGTCAAACTGCCATGAGAAAAGTCCCCAAGCTGCAGAGTCGGACTCGCGACCTTCGCTGTCCAATGCATTTTGAATTTCGTCGCGCACGATAGAGGCATAGTTCTGTTCGTCCTCTTCCAGCGCACCTAATCTACCGAGAGCTTCAAAAATAATTGAGTTCATCATGACACCCAACTTGTCGAGTATCGCCTCCAGCGACGCTATAATCGTCGTGCGATGTGGCTCCCCTGCATCACGAAAATATTGTGCGAAATCGATTAGGGCTAGCTGGAGATGATAAGGTTGGGCTCTCACATTGCGAAGCAGTTGCGCCACATATGGTGCCGTCTCAAGTTTGTGCGATGTAAATCTCATCAGTCCGATAAGTAAGTAATGTTGCCCAACTGATTGTGCACAATCCCATGCTTCTAGGATCGCAGGCGAAAACTCGCGTGTCTCTTGCCAGCGAAAGGACATCCCGCCGCTATGAATAAAATTGACGAGTTGTGAAATAGCTGCTCCACGATGCATGACATACGCTGCGGAGAACATTTCGTGTCGAAGCGGCGTCTTCATCGCTTTAGTTTCAGCTTCATTGTTGGTCGTAAAATTCACGATTGCATTGTCTACATATTGGCACGCCGACAATACGACGTTCAAATACTGTCCTCGCATTAACCCATCCCCGATCGCGCTGATATATGCGTTGAAATTTTTCAGCTCGCTATTGAGTGTGGTAGGGTTAATTTCTACACTATTCCGTCCTTCGCCAATAAAATGAAAATCCAGAGCCTTTGCTTCCAAGAGCATGACATCTAGTACAGCTGTGATTTTCCTCTTAACGAAAGATTGTGCAGTGGCTCCACACTCTCCTTGATAACAAGCGGAGAGGAGGTCTCGGTCATTCAGATTGCTTAGTACGTCTTGCAAGACCCGGTCATCGTCCACCGCTCCCAAAATGAATACTTTCGAAGAGGAAAATCGAGGTGACTCGAGGGCGTCTATGATTCTCTGAGTATTTCCTTTTGCAGATCTAATAGCGGCTTCTGCGGAGAATGCAGCGAAAAACAGCTCGTGAACAAAGCTAATTCTGTCGCCCCGCACATGTAGTAATTTGGACTGCACTAGTTGCTGTCCATCGAGGTGCACTAAGTTGGCGGTATCACAAAGGCGGTCAAATTCACGGACAGACAGACTGAAGCAGGCTCCATAGACTAGCCTTTCCGCGACTGACGTGAGGAGCCGAATGCCCTCACTGGCGGCAGTGCCAAGTTTGATCCGCGCATAGGAGTCGAACAGCCCGAACCTGCTCGACCCAATCGGCAAAGTAGTTCCAACTTGTCCGGCGAGCGAGGCTTCTAAGCCAGAAGTTGTAACTTCGAGGAGGCTGTGTAGATTTCCGGTAGGATCAGTTTCAGTAAATTTCGCAAGACTGGCTTTGAGCTCATCAGACGGGCGGTGTACAAATACCGTATGGGCTCCGAGAAGATCGCATCGAACAATGTCCTGCTGTGTGCTGACAACGACGCTGGCGTTATAACGAAGCGAAAACGCTCTGAGACTTCTCGTCAAATTGAGCTGCAGACCTTCTGGGCATTCGTTATAGCCATCCATGAACAAGATCAAGCGTCTGCCAAGAGTTCGCGCCATTTTGGTGATACAACTTGCCGATCGCATTCCTAGTAACGCCGCTTCCTTGTCGAGGAGCCGCTGAAAATTGCCTTCGAAACTTCCGCCGCTGACAAAGACTGGAAGGCAATCTACACCTAAGCACGACACCGCACAGAAAGTGGCCAACATCGACTTTCCGCATCCGGAGGGACCCTTAATGAAGATGCCGCTTTCGCTGGAAAGTACCAGCGACTGGACCGTCTCTGGCCCAATCTTGGCGTCATCGAACGTATATTCGTCCTTTACCAGTCCTTCCGCTAGTGGAGTATGAAAAGCCCGGAACGCGGCCGTGTAGACTCGATGTGTTCTTTCGGCCGCGAGAACTTGATCATCAAGTGCTGCGGCAACGCTTGCTACTTGTTCCAGTCGTAACCGCATTGCGAGCGCCGCACATTGCTCTTGAGTCAAAAGTGCCCCTGAAGGACGCTCCAATTCTGAACCAACCTGGCTTAGTCCTGCAATAACCACCTTGAAATTGGAGGTTAGCACTGAGCCTTTCGGTATCTCGGGGGTGATGACGACTAACCCATTTGGGTAACCATCGGTTTGGCAACCTCGCTGGATTTCATCGCGGAGGGCATTTCTAACGTTCCAGGCCTGCTCGTACGCATTGCGAATTTTCCGGGTGCCGTATGGACCATACTGTTCCCAAGGGCCATTCGTTCCTCCTCGTACTGAGAATGAATAGCTTTTCGCTTCAATGACGACTGTAGTCTTTTCCGTAAATACCACCAAATCGACCTGTCGATCAGCCAAATGGAAATTCGCAAAAACATATGCCCATTGCCCCATTTGGCTCAAGGCGGTGCAGACCTCGCTCAGACAGTCATAGTCCGAGCGGTGCTGGATTGGTTCCCCGATATAGATTTGTATAAGTGTCGGTTTCTCTGGGTTGATGGTCATTTACTGGTCCACGAAAGGGCTAAACGGAATGAGAAAACTACACGTCTGCCCATGTCATTTGATTTTGTTTTCCTATAGCATACTTTAGTAGCGGGAGAGCTCGAAGAGAAATTTCAGAATCTATGGATTTTGGGAAAGTTGTTTGACGGCCATCCTAGACCTGACAACGATGGGCAGATGGGTTAGAGTCTTGCTTCGCCCGTTGCTGGTAAGAAAAAAATTATGCCGATCACATTAACGCCATTTCCTGCCCATCCTGAATATGAAGGATGCGAATGGACGATTACCGACGTTGATCTACTAGCCAAGTGGATAGCGTGGGTAGCAGTTGGACAAAGTTACCATGTCTCGAACATTCTCCACCTCGCTGGCGCAGCGCCATTGCCGACCAATGCCGACGCGGTAAAAGAGGCAGTCAAACTGCTGACACAAGCTGGAAAATCACCGGACCATCGCGATGGTTGGATGTTCCAAATCATGTCTTGGCTAGCTGCCCACAAGCGCACACCGAATGCTCTCATTGCGGCCCCACATATGATTCATGCGGAGAAAGGATTGGATGGTCTAGAAATAATTTTGGACGCTAATCAGAAAGTGACCGGAACCGTGATTTTTGAAGACAAGGCAACTATAAATGCAAGAAGTACCGTACGAGACCTTGTTTGGCCAGAATTCGAAGATTTTGAGAGCGGTGCTGCGGTAAGTCGAATGAGCCAAGCTGCTGCGGGAATTCTTGCAGCATCAAAACATCCAAATCCATCGCAAGCGGTGTCAGCGATTGTGTGGAAGAGCTCCAAGCGGTATCGCCTTAGTATCACCACAAAGAAGAACACGCTAGCGTCACGAAATTCCTTGTTTAAGGGATATTCATCCTCTGTGAAAGGGGCTGTCGAACGGAGACGGGGTGAAATTTTTCCCATAAAAGATTTACGACCTTGGATGGCGACATTGGCTGACCTCGCTATTGCGCACGCTAAGAAAATAAGTATCACCTAACCGCGACCTCAAATGTTCGATGCCGAAACCGAGAATCTCATAAGAAATGCCCCCCCGCTTGAGGGGCTAGACCTTAGTGCCTTGCCCAAAGACTTCACCAGAATTTTCGCAAGTATTGTTGCAGCCCGAATGAGATTGCGAAAAATGGGCTCTCAACAAAAAACAGAAGATGTGGTTACCCCAGATCCTTCCATAGGATTGAGGCAAGGTGTTCAGAATGAGATTTCCTTCCTTCTACACTTAGCCAATACGCAGGAAGCCCTGATTTCAGTAAGCCCAAACCGTATCGATAGAAAGTCAGCGGCATTTGTCGCTGGGACTGCACATTACGTTTTGCTCCAAGCTAGACGCTTGATAATGGATACGGAAGTATCTAATCGTCTTGGCATCAATTCAATTCCTCCTGAGATTTCCGCAACTTTGCTATTTTTAATAGCAGGTGCGAGCGCGGACGCTTCGCAGATGAGTCGTGAAATAAATAGTTTCTTGGTGGCTGAAAATGGAGTTAGAGGGCACCTGATCCGTGACATTGGGCATTTTGCTTCAGGTCAACTAACAAAAATTGGGACACCAGGTGAGTATGCTATACATCCTAGCGATGAATCACCCGCAGAGCGCGCTTGTAGTGCTCTCTACCATCTGATCCATCGGAACTTGTCTAAATTTGCACAGGTAATGCTTGGCCAGTTAGACCAGCAGTCAATCGTCGCTGAGTTTGCCAGAATTGAAGAGTTGGCAATGAGCTCGATGCCAACTGGCTATAACTTCTCCTTTTATAGTTTATTCTCGGGTCCACGCCATCTCGCGGTACTTTTTAAGTGCTTAGCACAGGACTTTCCAGAGGCGAGTGTCGCAAACATTCCAGTGCCCAGTGGCTGCGACCCTGCCCGGTGGGAAGCAGGCGTAACAATTATCGCGGGAAATCGCCCATATCTTTGGCCCAACCATTTGGACGCCATTCGAAATGGATACCTGAATGTGGGAGTTTCGTCGGCGATAAGTTTTCCGACTGGTGCTGGAAAATCAACTCTTTCTGAGCTCAAAATTCTCTCCACACTGAGCGCAAGTCTGAAAGTCGTCTTTCTGGCACCTACCCTGTCGTTGGTCGATCAGACTGCCCGTGCGCTTGACGCCGCCTTTCCATCTGCCAAGGTTGAGCGTGAACATGCAAGCGACGACCCCTTCGGATTCGAAGATGACACATTACCGGCAATTACTGTCATGACTCCTGAAAGGTGCTTGACGCTCATGGGATTTGAGTCAGCACTTTTTCGAAATGTTGGCCTCGTCGTGTTTGATGAGTGCCACCTTTTGCATGCTACAACGCCAGAACGAGGGCAGCGAGCAGTTGACTCGATGTTGTGTGTGCTGAATGCGCTTCAGTTTGCGCCGAAGGCAGATTTGCTGCTCCTATCGGCGATGATGAGTAACTCCGCCGATCTTGCAGGCTGGCTCCAAACAATCACGAAGAGACCGTGCTTATCGCTGTCGATGAATTGGAAGCCGACGCGGCAAGTACGAGGCTGCATCGTATATGCCGCGTCGGAAATAGTCGCGCTTAAGAAGGCCGCGAGCATTGCTCGGGCTGCGAGTAGTGCGGTGAATCCCCCAAAGGCTGTCCAAAATACATTGCTCGCTAACCCACAGGGCTTCTTTGGACTCAAACAAACTTGGAACACGTTAGATCGGAACGACTACGCCTTAATTCGTCTGTTGGACAAACCAGTTCCACTCGCGTTGAATTCGTTCTGGAGGCTCACTCCAAATGCAAACCAATTAGCCTCTGCTATTGCAGCAGCTGCAATTGGCGATTCCGCAGAACGGCCACTTAAGACGCTAGTTTTTTGCCAGACCACAGTGAATGCAAACAGCACAGCGGAGTCTGCAAGAGATAGAATCGGGCTTTATTCAGTGAAACTGACGCCAAGCGAAGCTGCTCTTTACCAATTGGCGTTAGAAGAAATGGGCACGGCAAGAGCTCTTTTTGTCGAGCTAACTGAAGACCTCCGTGTAGCGTCTTCAGCACTTCCCCACCATGCGCGCCTGCTGCCATCCGAACGTCATTTGCATGAGTCTCTATACAAAAGAAGTGACGGGATTAATGTGTTGGCAGCGACTTCGACACTTGCCCAGGGTATGAACCTCCCAAGTCAAGTTGTCCTCATCGCCGGCGACAGCCGATTTGATAAAGGTGCGAATCAACTCGAGCGCCTTGAGGCGCACGAACTTCTCAATGCTGCTGGTCGAGCTGGCCGAGCTGGAGAAAATTCGTACGGATTCGTGCTCGTGATTCCAAGTAAAGTAGTTCACTTCAACGACGAAGATGGACTGATACACGATCACTGGACTGAACTACAAGGAATTTTTTCACAAAGTGACCAATGTCTAGCAATCGAAGATCCGCTTGAGGCAATTCTCGACCAAATTCACTCGGTAGGAAACGAAGAGAGTGAGGCGTCCGAGTATTTTTTACGAAGGCTGCCCCTTGGTGCCGACGCTGCTGATCCTGACGCTCCTGCAAAGGAGCTTCTTTCCAGGACCTTTAACGCATATATGCGCAATAGAGCTGGTGACGCTTCGTGGATTTCTTCGCGTATTCAATCGGCGTTAATTGCCCGCAAGAAATTGTCTGGCCCTCAAGAAACGATAGACTGGGCCGACCGCCTTGGAGCTAAGTTTGGTGTCGAGCCAACAACCCTACGCTCTTTGCATCAGCACTTCAATGTGGCGCCGAGCCAAGACAGTATTGCCAGTTGGATTTCCTGGTTGTTCGTTTGGTTTAGAAATAATGCTTCTTTGTTCCCGCATTTAGTCAGAGGACAGGGACTCGAAACATTGTTCGGAAAGCCGTACACAACGCTTACTGATGATGAGCAGCGGGGGCTCTACGCTCTGGATCGTTTAGAGCCCATTCTATTGCTCTGGATAGCTGGCGGAACACTGTACGATATCGAATGTAAATTCGGTACTCTTCCTAATAGAACAAAAAAGTGTGATAACGCTCGAGATTTTGTGCTTCGGATTGTTCCTGACCTTGCGTACCTTGCCTCGCTGCCGGAACTAGTGCGAAAAGAAATCGGCGATTCGAGTGCGGTCTCTTTGAGTTTTTCACTACTAAGCGGATGCGTTCGCGAAGGTCTTGATTCGGTAGAAAAGCTTGCGCTATTTAACTTGCGGCGAAAAGCAGGAGAGCGAATTGCGTGCCATAGTCGGTGGAAAAAAGTAGCGCCCTTCGTGTCGCCGCCGACAGCTAACGAAGAGTGGTCAGGCCTGTACCAGCGTGTCAAGATGGGGGCGCTGGTTGCCGATATATAAACCGCACTAGGGCAACAGGAAATATAAAGCCAAATCTAGCTTAGACCGCTGGCCTGACTATCCTTGTTCGGCCAGTAGCTATCAGCGAAATTATACGCATGGACTTGTGGGGCGGAAGCGATGCAGCCAAGCATTCACGTTGTATCGAAATTATTTGTAGTATTTAAATTGACAAATTCTATGCTGATAATTCACCTATTTATAGACACAAATGTTCTCCTCAACTTTTATCATTTCGCCGATGACAGCTTGGAGGAACTAGTGCAACTAATCGACATGATTAACGACACGGGTATTTGTCTTCACCTTCCCCAGCAAGTGATAAATGAGCTCGCTAGAAATCGTGAAGCTAAGCTGAAAGCCGCAAATGATCAGTTCATTAAAGAGTCTCTTCCGTCCGCTGTACCTCGTCACATGCAACATTACGCACAGTGCGCGGAATATGTGGCTGCGATTGAGCTAGCAAAGAAGCTGCGGAGTCAACTTGCGAGTCTTGCATTGGCCGATGCGTCTAATGAGACCCTTGCGTCCGACGGATTGATTCGTGCTGTTTTTGGTAAGGCAATTAAATATCCTGAAGACGAAGGCATTTTTGCAGCTGCGCTACAGCGAATGCAGAAGGGAAACCCACCTGGGAAAAATGGTAGTGTTGGCGATCAATACAATTGGGAGACATTGTTGAAGGAAGTGCCAGAGGGCGATCTTCATATAGTTTCCAAAGATGGGGACTATGCTTCGCTTCTAAATAAAGGTAGACCGCATCCTTCGTTGGAGAGCGAATGGGGAGACAGAAAGGGCGGGCATCTTCACATATATAGCGACCTCAGGGCGTTTTTGAAGAAATATAATGAGATGGTTGCTCAAGCGCCTATCACTCAACACGTGCCGAGGCATAGTGCCGTAGACGCACCTGTGACGCCTGTTACCCTACAACCAGACTCTGTGGAATTAGGTCCAATCGTGGTGCCACCTCAGTTTTCTGCACAAGAAGAAGTTGTCGAAGAGGTCAATCCAGAAAAAGAAGCAGCTGTGCATATGCTTGTCGACAGTGTGTCTTTTACCACCACTCATGCCGCGATTTCCCGTCTTAATTACTTTCGAAACGCGCTACGGCGCTCAGATGCTGAGCGTTTGATTCAAGCGGCTGTGGACAATGCTCAAATTCGTTGGATAGCTACGGACTCAGATGTCTATGCATTTTTCGCGTCTCTGCTAACAGAACATTCAGATATTGATGCTGAGCTCTTCGAACAGGCGGTAGATGTATTTGGCCTGCGACCTGAGCCGGAAGAGCCAGTTAGCAGTTAATCGAATGGCGACTTGCTGGCTGACGCGGTTGGGCACGTGACCGCCCCTACAGTCGCCTACAGCTCCATTTGGACCAGTCAAGTTTCTAAACTCGCCGGTTTCCATGCACCCCGAGATCATAGACGAAGTGCTCAAATATGTATTTGTCCCCAAGGGCGTTGCAGAAGGCGTGCGCCAGTTCGCAAAACAGAAGGCCGTCGAGGAGGAAAAGGCCAAACGGGATGCAAAGAAGGCTGCGAAAACCACAGCGAAACGGTTTCCGATAATAGATTAATGTGGCTTCGTGCTGCTCCTTCAAGGAAGGCGGTCAAAACGAGTCAGTGCAACTAACCCATCAGATCAGGCAATTCATAGAGGAATCGAAGTGCCTGGAGCGGTGCTCTGAAGTAAGTCTGAGGCTCAGCAGTATAGGATCTAACGATTCGCATCATGTCTCTAGCCCGAAGCACTCAAAGTTGGAAGCTGCTGAGGTTTAAGCCAGCAGTCAATGGACAGCAAATACCAAGTCAAACTTCAACTAATACAATTGATACGCTGTTTAGAAATTTGAACGTGACGAAATTAGGTTTATTATTATTTTGGTAATACTTTATTTTGAGTTTTTATCGATGAGCCAACATTCAACAAAAGTAGACAAATCGTTGTGAGTTGAATCGATTAATTTCAATTCGTCTCCGACGTTTGGACTACCGTTTGTTTCCCTTAGTATCAACGCCTTGTGAATGGTTGATGGAACACCACGATGATAAGGCAGAAAGTCATCAACAAACACCACCGGATTGATCTCACGCAGTGACTTCGCCTTTGGGCTGATTTCTCCATCTTTACCATCAGTCGCTATCACAGACCTAATTGGGAAACCTTCATTGATCAAATTTTCCAATCTATTTTGCTGAAATCGCGATTCAATCGCACTAACGCAAATCAAATCAAATCCTGCTTCTTTTAAGCTTTTGCAAGCATCTACCGCACCAGAAATAGCGGGAATCGTACCCCAAAACTGCTCATCAAAAAAACTTCGGAAATGTCGCAGCTCCTTACCTGTTAATTGACAAACAGCCCAGCGATCGATTGGCCAATAAGCGTCTTTGTCTTTGATTTCTGGCATAACTTGAAATGCTCGGAACCATGCCTGCCGATATGCGGCATGGTAGTCAAGTAGAACACCATCCGCATCTAACGCGATGATTGGTTTTGGCATGTTTTTGCTCTAAATTTCATCAGTCAATAAACGCAACTGATTCTCCGCAGCAGCATCGAATCCAGTTAAAGATTTTGTTCGGACCAAATTTTTTAGGAAGGGTTTAAAGAGAAAAGCCTTGTCATCGATTGCAACCCACTTTACCCATGGCTCGTCTGAAAATCGTATCCAAGTCAAAATCTCTGTATGGCGTTGATATCCATTCACTTCAAATAATTCAGGATAATCACGCCAACAAGGAGTCACGCCGATTACTCGTTGCGCGATGTCCACTGAAAAAAAATTCTGTAATTCGCGAAGCGATCGTGATTCTCTCCAAGTACTACTAATCACAATTTTGATTTGAGGATAGTCTCTCAAAACGCTTTCAAGTCTCGGAAGAAAACAAAACAACTTCGTATCATCGAAACATGGCTCTGGATGCAGAACACCATCGAAGTCAAGAAAAAGTATCATTGAAAAAATGAAGTAGGAGAAGATAAAGTCAATCGACTTAACAACCTATACTTGCACGGTCAATCGGGGAGGATTGCCAGCCAGTCGGGATGTAGTACTTCATTGCAATTTGGTAGACATCATAGCTTTGAGCCTTAAATAATTTGACTAGTGCATACCCCTCTAATAACGAAATCGTCGCAAAGTAATATTTACCTTCGCCGCTGACGCAGTTGCAAAAAAGCGCACTTGCCGTAAAGAGAGCTAAAAAGCAAACCGGTAGCATCAAACAGAGAAATGAAAACCTATCCCAATGGTTGAATACAATTTTCCGTTTGCTAGGTTGAATTACACCTGCCCACACTAGGAAAACAGCGTCGAATTGGCACATACCCAACCGACTAATTTCGTTTTTTAACCAATCAATATTGCCTTGGTCCAAACTTGCACCATATTTCGATGCCATTTTTAAGCGAAAATATTTCTGCTTAGAAGCTTCTAATTCCCTTTTGGATCCAAAGTTCCAATTTTGAAAGTAGAGGCCGTATAGCCAATATCGAAAATGAAAAAGCCTTAACGAAAATTTTAGTAAAAATGGTCGTGCTTTTAATTTCGTTGAATAAATTGATTCGACTTCAACTAGAAAATTCTCTTGTGTGAAGTGATTTCCTGACTTCTGTTTCAATTCTTCAATTGATTCAATTAGCTTTCTAATTGCTGCTTCCGAATTCTCTGGGTCGATTTCTCTCATAACATCTTCACCAACGATGAGATAACATCTTTTTCAGACAGTGCTTTTAATGAAGGTGCGTCTAAGTACTGATCCAATAGAATTAGAAACATACGGTACTTAACTTCAGGTGGGAAAGCGCCGTCAGCAATTTTGTTCTCTAGGGACGAAATCGTTTTAACAATCTGTTCAAATGTATCGCTGGGTAAATCGCCAGGTTTTGGCACGTTTTCTCGCCCAAACAATAAGAACTGTAGCCTAAATCCTGCATCCTGAAGTCTATAGATCGATGCTAAATTTGGCTTGGTAATCCCTTTCTCATATTGAATAACTGTTAAAGGTTTTACTTGCATCAATTCAGCTAACTTTGACTGAGTTAGGCCCAGCCTCGTACGCTCTTGTGAGAGGCGATCACCAAAAAACTCGGAAATAGATTTGTTTTCCATATGTACCTCACTTTTAACTACAAATACATGACGACCAATAACATATAAAACAATTGCTTAAAACATTTAAATATGTTTGTATACGTCAATTAATATCTAGATCTATGGCACTTCAATCTATGGATAATAGCATGCCCTTAAGAACTATTGAGGAAGTAAAAAGAGATTTTAATCGAGCTGGAATGACCATTGCACAATGGGCTCAAGAACATGGTTACGCCCCATATTTGGTACAGCAAGTATTATCAAAACAGTCAAAATGCAGCCGTGGCAAGTCGCACGAAATCGCTGTTTTGCTTAATATTAAAGAAGGATACATCCGTCTAACAAATCAAACGAATGAAGGAGAAGATGAAATGAACCCATAAACATACCAAACATGGGCTGAAATAAGAAGAAGGAGTTAGGTGGCGACCTAACTCCTTCCGAGTGAACTACTACATAAGTATCTTCATTTTCTTATCTCTCCCTTCCACTGTCAAGTAGTAAACATCATGGACTTTGCCTTAATTTATATAAGGCATGGCGTCTCACGTCCTGACGAAGGGCTGAATACATGGCAAATAGGAGAATCGAAATGCGAAAAATTCGAATAGTTCTAAAATATTTATATGAACACAATTATTCCAATCGCAAGATTGCAAAGCTGGCCTCCGTGAGTCGGCGCGTCGTGGCTGATTATCAAGATCGTTTTGCAAAGTCAGAAATCGGCTGGCCTTTACCGCCGGATTTAAGCGATGACGAACTGGAATCGCGGCTATTTCCAGTTGAATCCGATCAAATTGACCCAATGTCGCAGGTGATTGATTTCGCTAATATTCACTCTGAACTGAAGCAACCGAGCGCAACACTTCTGGGATTACACGAAGAAATAGTAACAAGTTTAGGTGTTGATAACGTTATTGGATACTCTCAGTTCACGAGGCAATACAAAAAATTTAAGAACAGTCTCAGAATCAGTCTTAGACAAACCTATCCACACGGTGAAGTTGCTTTTGTTGATTATTCTGGAAAGACACTATCCATAACTGATAGAAAAACTGGTGAACTACAAGTCGTTCAAATTTTTGTGGGCGTGCTTGGCGCATCACTCTATACATATGCGGAAGCAACACTGACGCAGAAACTGCATGACTGGATCGAATCTCACTGCAAAATGTTTGAATATTTTGGTGGAGTTCCTCTCTTAGTTGTACCAGACAATCTTCGATCTGCGGTCACAAAGGCAGACCGGTTTTTTCCAATTATCAATGAGAGTTATAAAAAAATGTGCGAATACTATGGCACTGAGCCATTCCCGGCTCGTACATATAAACCTAAGGACAAATCTCGAGCCGAAGCTGCCGTGCTACTCGTCCAGCGATGGATACTTTTCAAGCTACGAAAGCGAAAATTCTTTAGTCTGTATGAGTTAAACGTCGCTATACGAGATTTGCTTGAGGGTCTCAATCATAAGCCATTTCAAAAGCTTCACGGAAGTCGCTTTAGTCATTGGATTGAGCATGAACGTTTCTCACTCCAACCGCTACCCCTCTCGCGATACGAAACTGCGGAATGGGGGAAAGTTCGCGCTGGTGCCGATTACCACGTGAGCATCGGTGATCACACTTATAGTGTCCCACATATATATAAATTACATGAACTCCAGTATCGCCTCACTAATTCAAACTTAGAAATCTTTTTCAAAGGGAAAATCGTTGCGACTCACTCAAGGAGCTTCGAAAAAAATGGCTGTACAACTGATGATGCGCACCAAACAAGTGAACACAAAGCCGTAACAAATTGGAGTTTTGAAGATTCACTTGATTGGGCTAAAAGCATTGGTTTTGCGACTACTCAATTATTTGAATTGCAGTTACCAAAATTGAACAATAAGACTTTCGGTTATCGATTTCTAAATGCAATCAAATCTTTGGAAAAAAAGTATGGCTCAGTTCGTTTTGAAGAGGCATGTAAATATGCAGTAGAGAATAAGATTTATGACACTCAAACAATCAAACAAATCTTAGCTAGAAATCTTGATCGACTTCTTTCAAACAAACAAAGAGATTCGAGCATCGAAGTGCAAAAGATCGTAGCAAGTTCAGAGCACGAAAATATTCGTGGCGCCGAGTATTTCGAAAAAATCTTAAATGATGAAGATACTGAAAAGGAAAAAATATAATGAGCAACCAATATGTTTATGATCAGTTGAGTGATTTGAAATTGCACGGCATGGCAAATGACTTTGAGAAGCAGATTCAAAATCCATCTATGAATGAATTTCCTTTCGAACAGCGCGTTCGTTCGATGATTGATCATGAAAAGATATATCGAGACAACAAACGACTTCAAATTTTACTCAAAAAAGCAAAACTAAAAATTTCTGCTTCAATTGAAGAAATAGATTATCGGAGTCCCAGAGGCATTGAAAAGAATCAGTTGTTGGCACTGACAAAGCTCGAATGGGTTCAAGAAAATCAAAATCTAATAATCACTGGACCAACGGGTACTGGAAAAACATGGATCGCGTGCGCGATTGGAAATCAGGCTTGTAGGATGGGAGTTTCAACTCTCTTTACTAGAGTTACTTTGCTTCAGGAAAATTTCTTAGCTGCACATGCGACCGGGACTTTCAATAAATTTCTAACCAACCTATCAAAAGTGAAATTACTAATACTAGACGATTGGGGGATGAACTCTTTAGATGAAAGAGCACAGCAAGATTTGTTTGAGCTAATTGATTCAAGGGTTGGAACAGGGGCGACTATCTTGACAAGTCAGTTTCCGATTGAAAAATGGCATGATGCAATGAATAACAAAACGATCGCGGATGCAGTAATGGATCGCTTAATATACAGTTCGCATACATTGAAATTTTCAGGCGAGTCTCTTAGAAAAAAACAAAAGAAACTGAAATAGATAAATCTACCATCTACGTCAAAAATATCGTCGGCCAGAATAGAATGGCCGACGTCTTCAATTTCCTTGCCCTCCAAATCAGCCCGAATTATTACTAATTCAACAGCCTAAAGTTTAGGAAATAGAAGCGTCCTGAATCCGCATTTTTCACCAATTATCAAGTTGCTGGCACCCTATGCAATTTCGTGGCACATTTGTGTGCAACCGATGGCGCACCTGACTGCAATAATGTGGCTCTTTTCAAATGCAAATTACTGGCTCATTTGATGCAAATACTCACTTGCCGCGTGCTGTTCGCTTAATCGATAAAACTCGTAGGTGGAGACAACTGCTTCGAGTGCATAGTCGGGTGTCGTTGCGATACCTAGATGTAAGGCGTGTTCACGTTTCGCTGGATCGGGATTCATATCAAAAGCGGGTGCGAGTCGCCAGCCTAAGTGTTCTCTCAAAAAGCCGTGGTTACGCAAATGGTCGTCTCGGTTTCCGATCGCGACATTGAATAGTAATCGCTTAAATAGTTGAGCCAAATCGGCTTCGATAAAACCGCGTGCTCCATGCTCTGCAATCACTTGGGCGATATCTAAATAGCTGCTGGATTCGCCATCTTGTTTGCCCGTCATGGTCATGGCAGAGGCGTACATACGACGACGATGATTAACTCTATCAAAGCGTTGCACGCAGAAAGTATGATACTGAGAACCGAGTTGTTCAACTCTGGCATTGGGAACTTGAATGCCCGCTTTGTTTGCCAGGCGGTGTGCCAGATATTCCCATTTTCCTATGTCGTAGCGGTCTTCTTGTGCAGGAAATTTTGCGATCCACAAACTGCCATCGACATCTTGAAAATTAGCTTTTGGACGGGCGCCGCCTAGCGATGAGCCAGGCGCCATTAGCATCGCGAGCCATTGTTCGTATTCTGGCAAAGATTCAATGCCAACTTCTTGTATCCGTGTGGCTAAAGCTTGCAATTCACGCAGTTGACTAACAGGCGGAACAGCAAATTCTGCAGCAGCAATAAAGTTGCCTCGATCGTCCTGAAATCTTAAGCCGCCCATGCGAGAGGCGTCTTGTACGGCGAGTAAAAAATCGATATCAAATAAGGTCTTGCTAGTTCTTTTTTCTTTAACGGCATTTAAAGATTCTCGACGTTCTATCAAGACTCGCCCCCATCGATCTGGCGCAGAATCGCGAAAGATACCCGCGATTGAGCCGCGAACCGGATACTGATGCCCAGCGACTAGTGGCAGATAAGGATCGATGGCATAAGCGTCTTTGTGCTGCAGCCACGTGCTGTCATAACTAAATGAAGCTGGTACATCGGTGTGATCAGAGATACGTAATTCGCCTATCTGCAATGACTGCATGTAGCCAATATCATCTAACCAGATTTGGATAAGCGTAGATGCACGTGCCATGTTTATCCCTGATCGTTTGAGGGCGGTTTATTCTTATATTTCGCCAACACTTGATTGATTAAGGATGGTGCGTTTGGCTGAATGGTTTTTGCTATCGTAATGGCATCGTGGGTTCGTTTTGGCTTTGAACTAGCAAGACTTTGTTTGGGTTTTGTAACGAAACTCGCGTCTTGTAGTTTGCGCCCCAGAACATCTTCGCTGGCTAAATGATCGATATCTTGGGCTAAACCTAAAGTCTGTAACGCACTTAAATAGGAAGCAAATGCGACGGTAGGATCACCATTTTCAACCCGACGCAAGGTTTCTCTTGAAACCCCCATACGCTCAGCAAACAAGGTCGTCGTCAATTTGCGCCTTAGCCGGGCAAGGCGAATGCGTTCGCCAAAAGCCGCCATCTGTGCAGTTTGATTTGGATAGAGTGTGAGGGATTTTTTAGCCATAATGCCCCATATACTGGTCAATATAACTGATATTGTCAATTATATGAGTCATAAAGATTCAACGTTAAGGTAATTCAGGCTGTTTTCACCACATAAATTAGGCAATATTATCTAAATTGCCTAATTTATGTGTCATTAAAATAGAAAAGTTAGCTGAAGTTAGAATTGGTTTGATACTACCATACTGAAGCCGCCCCAATTCTCTATCCCAGTTCAAATCGATAACCAACACCATAAACCGATTGCAGACAGTCGGCGCATTCACTGAAGTTGGCAATTTTTTTGCGGATATTTTTCACGTGCGCATCGACAGTTCTGTCACTACTATCGCGAAAATCGTCCCGCGCCACGTCGAGTAATTGCTGGCGCGTATAGACGCGGCTGGGATGTCGAATCAATTCGGCGAAGATATTAAATTCCACCTGCGTCAAATTCAGGATTTGGCCTTTGACAGCAATACTTCGGTTTGTCTCATTAACCTCGAACAGCTTGGTCGGCATTGCGGTAGTTGCGTGAATTCCAGCGCGCCGTAGTTGCGCTTTGACGCGCGCCATCACTTCGCGTGGGCTGAACGGTTTGCAGACATAATCATCAGCACCCGCATCTAAGCCATCGAGTCTATCGCTCTCGTCTACCAACGCAGTCAACATGATGACAGGCACGTGGCTAAAACCGCGCAGCTGTTGACATAAGCTGACGCCATCCAAACCTGGCAACATACGATCGAGCAAGACCACATCGAAAGTCTCGTCTTTCAAACGTTGTAGCGCCTGCAAACCATCGCCAATATGAACCGCCTGATAGCCACTCGCGCTTAGATAGTCCAATAAAACTTTGGCGATCTTGGCATCATCTTCCACCACTAAGATTTTCGCCGCTGGGGTTTTCGCTTAGAGCATCATTCTCCTCGCTTCACATCTAGTAGAGGAAATAGGATAGTGATTTTTACGCCACCGAGTGCCGAGGCACTGGCTTGAATCTCGCCACGATGTGCTTGCACCAAGGTACGACAAATCGATAAACCCAAACCACTTCCCCCTTTGGCACGCGATCTCGCTTTGTCTTCTCGATACAAGCGCTCAAACATCTTTTGATGTTGTTCGTCATTGAGCCCGGGTGCACTGTCTTCCAAGCAAATACGCGCTAGTCCAGCGTCGCGCGTTAGCCGAATCAAAACACGGCCATTCGGATCAGTGTAACGCAAACTGTTTTCCAATAAATTTTCTATGATCTGCGTTACCCTGCCTGCATCAGCATTCAACATCACGGGTAGATCGGGCACGTCCACTTGCAGCTGAAGTTTTGCTTGCTGCATACGCGCCTGAAAACGTTCCCCGATTTGTTTGAGCAAATCCGCCACATCGACCTGTGCAAACTGAAATCGCAAATCACCCGCATCCGCTAAAGCTAATTGATGCAAGTCATCGACCAATTTATTCAGATGATGAATTTCTGCTTCGATTGAACGAACTGCATCTAGGTTCATCGGGCGCACACCGTCAATAATCGCTTCGACTTCGGCACGCATGACCGTGAGCGGCGTACGCAATTCGTGTGACAAATCCGCCATAATACTTTTGCGCTTACGTTCATTGTTTTCCAAAGCCTTGGCCATGGAATTGATATGCTGAGCAAGACCACCAATCTCATCCTGATTTAATACGTCGGCACGCGCCTGAAATTGACCTCCCGCAATTTGCTGCGTCAGCTTACGCAAACCCGCAATTGGTTTGACTAAGTGTCGTCCTAGCCAAATACTCACCAAGATCGCCAAACCAATAAAACAACTCACGATCAAGGTAATTTGTCTTATCTGCGAACGCACAAAATCGGAGGACACCTTTTCTAAGGCGAACTGCGGCAAAGGTGCCAGAACTACGCCAACCTTCTTACCTTCGACTTCGACTTCGGCCTTTAAACTAGGTTGATGTGCGCGCAATGGTCCAAAGATGCCGACGCCCTGCGCATCCACCAAGGAAATCCGAGGAGCAATTTCAAAGACATCTCGGGCTGGACGCTGTCGTGGGTCGTCTCCGGATAGACGTTCTGGTGGTGGTCGTCTTGGGCGCTCATGGGGAGGCTCACGTTCGCGCCTGCCATCTGCACGTGGCTCAGGATTCAATCGTTCGCGCTCAAAGTCCTCCCGCTCTGGCGGCGGCATATCAGGTGGCTGGGCATCAGCGGGCAAACGAGACAAGGCGCGATCAATTAAGCGTTTTACCTCGCCAGGGTTATGTTGCAAAGATTGGAAAGTGCCATTATCTCGATAATAACCGGACATCGCCCGGCTAATTTTCTGTAATTCGATTTCCTGGGTCTCACGTAAATACGCATTAAATCCTGACTGTAAGCTACGCACCGTCAACCAGCCCATTCCGCTCACGCTAAGAACGAGTACGATCAACACGGAAATCGAAATCTTTTTTGATATGGTCAATGGAAACACGAGACATCTTTCAAGTCGATTTAGCTGCAAGTCTACATCGCAATTGTGAAGACATTATGCGGTTCTCTTCTTCCGGTGTGAAGGTAAAGATGGTCTGAGTTATCACGTTTACTTTTCAACACCGGATATGAACCAAATTTCCCAGATTAGAAGGTGTTGAGATGAGTCAATCAGTGCACCAACTTCTGAGGCTCCAGCAGGAATCTCGCGCTCGTGGATGTGTAATATTTGCATAAGGGATGGCTCAAGGCAGCTCTAGGTCGAAGTGGCGTGCGCCGCGATTCACAGCCTGCACGAGGAGCTGACAGTATAACGATGTCAATCTCGACTGTCAGGTTACGCGCCTTTCTCAAACTTGGCGTTTAGCTATCACCACCGCGGATAGGCGGAGCTACAGGCGCTTGTTATCGTTTCTCACGCTTAATCAGAAATATACAGCCGACGAGCAAAGTGGTGGCCCAAACAACAGTCAGTGCAAATGGTCTATACGTCCATTGATAAGGATGCGCCGAACCTTCCGGATATTGTGCCGGGTAGCCCAAGCAATAGGCTAGAACTAAGCCGACTACGTATATGAAAATAAGGTTATAGACCTTGCGATACGGAGCGATAAAAAAGGTCGCAAGAATTCCAAGGACTGGCAGTACAAGCGCTTCCACGTACATAATCCATACACCAAGATTTCTAGATATCCATTCGCTTAAAAAAGCGCCCACGAACAAATACAGGGGTATCAATAGAATGGTTAATATCTGTCGAAGTGTATTCATATGTATTGATTAGCTATAGCGTGAGTTAGGAACCTGGCGCGTCATCCATAGATGATGGGATGGGTGTCCCACGAACTTGCGATCGTCGCAGGGTCAATCATTAACGATAAAAGTATAAAACGGCGATGAATCCTCTTCTTTCAACTCGCGCACAGAATCAAGTTGCACTCGTTTTCCTACTGCCTTAAAAAAACGAAAGGCCAGTTCATTTTCTTTAAATGTCGATGCAGCCATGGGTTGTTCGACTATAGCAATTATTTGACGCACCGCTTCTAGCGCAACCCAGGCACCGCGATATTTAGGTAAGATAAAAAAGTCAGCAAGCTCCCAAATAGGACGATCTTCCAGTTCGATCTTATCAAGCATGACAAAACCCACCAGATTGTCACCGACCCATATTAGGTAAGCTTTTGCATCGTCCCCGTCAACATAATGCTCAAGATCTGAAGCGGTAGAACCGTCATACAACCCGTCACTACAGATTTCTTCTTTACTCCACATTGTTGATTCGAAATAGTAGAGCTGAAGCAAACGTTGCAGCACGGTGGTTTCAGACATTTTCAGATTGGTAAGACTCACTTTTTGCATGATGTATCCTGATTATTGAATGAGAGAGTACGCAGTACTTGGCACGTACTCACGCCGGACGCAGCTGATCTGCCAACGAGCGAGTCTTCTCTGTAACTGTGTCGCCAGTATGTAACGTAGTCTTCTTTTCAATCAGCATGATGTGGCACTCGTGCTCAGCGATTGGATTGTGACGAACGCCTTTGGGAACAACGAAAACCTCGCCCTCTCCGAGTTCAACAGTCCTATCCTCCATCTCGATTTTCAGATGACCTTTAAGGACTAGAAACAGTTCATCCTCATTCTCATGGCTGTGCCATGCCAAAGAACCGATGACTTTGGCGACCTTGATGTAGGAGTCATCAACTTCAGCGATGACGCACGGAGACCAAAATTCAGAAAGAGACGCTGCGATTTGCTTTGGCGATTTGGACATAGATAGGCTTTGTTTTTATGGGCAAACGTTAATATTAATTGGCAGCACGCTGTCGGGCTACCACTTGAATCAGGACTTAGACCTCACGTGCTGCAGCGCCGAGAATGCGGATCGTCGCTGTATCAGGTTTGCCTTCGTAGAACGTGTTCAGTGCATCCAAAAAGACTGGTTCATCGGGTACTACATTGGCAAACAAGGTCAGGCAAGAGCGAAACTTCATAGCGTCGGTTTCTCCCAGAATTCTCATCGCACTCTTATCGCGATGGCCGAGGACTGCATAGACGCATTGCACGAGCCTTGGCCCCAAGACTGGATGTGCGTAGTAGGCCGCTGCCTCGTTACTATCCGCTATTCCATAGTCACGGGCCATCTGACTTCGTCCGAGCTCGCGCAACTGCGGTAAGACGTACCAGATCCAATGAGTCCGCTTTTGTCCCGCAACAAGCTCAGCGAGTGCTTGTACGTAGTCTCGTTCCTGGGCGCGGACGAAGCGCGCCAGTGGGTCAGGCATCGTAGTCATATCAACTTTTGCGGTCGGTTTGTCAATTACACTTTTTGGCATGATTTTTACGTTTAAGTTTAGCAGCCTACCGTAGTCGAATCTGTTTTAATAAAGATCAAAGCCACATTTCTATATTCTTTCGGGTGCATCGACTATCTTGCCTACAATTATTTCATCTTCTCATGCCTAGTCGCGTTCTCTACTCAGTACCAGTCGACGATCTGGCTGCCCATTTTTCCGATGCGTGCGAAATACGGCGGGTTGCCGTACAACGGCCCTGCTTCCAACAGGAAGCGCGGATGTTCGGGTAGCAGCATGCCGTCGTCGTAGCTGATGAATCTCTGTACAATTGCAGCGGTGCACCCCTCGAAGAATTTCGTCAAAGACGACGCGATGCGGTTTAGACCGACGCCGTCGGTCATCTCATAAACACCGCCGAAGGTAGGTGAGCCTGCAATGCAATTCACCGCGACCACCGAACCCGCGCCGTCCGACAGGATTGGAAGGAAACCATCGACCCAGTAGTCAGGCGCATCGTCAATGATAGCGAACTGCAGGTCGCCATGTGTGCGCAGCACATCGTCGACAGAAAGTGCGTCCATCGCCCAAGCGAAAGTCGGCTCAAATAGATCTCTCTCTGCCAAGGCATCGAGATCGTAGCCATCGATGCGGCTAAAGTAGGCGACCAGCTCATCGGGCAGGGTTACGTCGTCGAGCACGCGCAATGCATCCAGGGACCCTTTGTCGGCCAGTGGACGTATCACCTCGCCAACAGGGCTTCCGAGGCGGCCAACAGCAGCGAGGTAAAGGTCGATCGCATCATCAAGTTTGGCACTAGTCATTTCACTTGCTCCTATTTTTGGGCGCACTTTTGCGGTGAGCCCGATTGTCATGCTGATTCTTCATGAGTGAAGGTTTGAGCTAACAGAGCCGCATGCCGCAACGGTCCGATCAAGCGAATGGTAGGCAACACGGGCTGCGATGCCAAATGCGTCTTGGACTCCAAGAACATGACTCACTGAAGCTCTTTTCCATAACAAAATTTTGTCTCAAGATAGCTTTTGTCGATGGCGTATATGACATATTTTTTTCCGACTTCATATACCGCTCCGCACATCAAGGAATTGCCGGTATACACCACTATTTCTTTTTTGTTCTTACCCTTTATCGTTCGCACGACCTCAAAGCGCACTTCGGCGTAACGATCGGTATTCATTTTGGTTTTATCTTCGCGAATGCTCGTAACGATCCCTTCAAAGATCACATCATAATGCCCCGGTCCTAGACAACTACAGGCAATACTAATTTGTGGCAGGAACATGGCTGCGAGCACAACGAGCAACTTAGATAGGATTCGCATATTCGTTTTGCAGTATAAGGTGAAAGTAATCAATAGCCCGAGCAAAGTGGAGGAAAGCAAAAGCGCAGCTTTTGACTTTCCTGCTCGACTGCCGGGTGAGATGTATCTCCAGTTGCGTCGACGGTGTGCATCATTTTTTCTGCTGTGCTTCGTAACGCATATAGCGTTCGCCTTCTTCCCAGGCGTGATCATAACCCCACACCGTTAATTCGTCCTGTTGCGGCCCAAGATAATCAGGATTTGGTACTTGCGCTCGAGGATTTTTCTTTGAGACAAATTGATACTTAAAACGGGGAAACTCAGTGTAGCCAAGGTACACGCGTCTTTCTCCTCCGCCCACCAGAGGGTAAGAGTAGATATCAAGCTTCTTTACGATATCGCGAACCGGCGGATCAGAAAAATTGCCGTACGAGAGCCAGACATGATCTACATATTGAGAGCGAGAACGTTCTGTCGGAAGATCAACTATGTCCAAAGGAGAGCCGAGTAAAGCATATACCTCAGCGCGCGTCATGCCTTTCTTCTCAGTTCTAACTCTCAGCTTTGATGTTAATCGTTCGTGCCAGTATCGCTCATAGTTAAACCGGCTTGGGTAGTTCGCCCAGCCACGCAATCGTTCTGACTCGTCAAAAAATAAGTAGAGGTTCACATTCGTGTGAGCAGTGATCCAATAGCTATACGACCTGTATTGCGTACCGACCTTCATGTCATCCAGGACGTTTTTGGGATAGATCGCGTAGGTGTAAAACTCCAGTATTTCCTTCTCGGAACGCACAGAACCCAATGGACCTTCTTTTACATACTGTTTGAACTCGCTGTCGGAAACAGACTTCCGAATCTCATCCATTGTCATGCCAAGCTTCAACGGCAAGACGATTCGGTCCCCGGTGTTTCTGGCGGCATAGTAATTCTGAGGAAAGCTTTCGGTCGCGCAGCTGCATAGCATGAGTGCCAACAGAATTAAAGGCACTATTTTTTGTACGAGTCTTGATGAACTTTGCATGTAAAGTGCCTGACGTAGAAGGTAAAGGGCTACGACGCAAAAGAGACCAGTCGAAGAATCCACACCGGTTCCGGAATCCCTCTTAACCACAATGTTAGGTAGGGGACGATAAGCCATTATGACTTTACAGAGCGCTTGGCGTACAAAAATAAGACAATAACTCCCCAACCATAAGCGAAAAAAGCGAGGATACAAATGAGGGACGCAACCATGGCTGCGCCAATTGGATTTGCGCCATCGGCTATAGAAAAAGACATAAGTAGAAATGCCGCTGCAATGAGACAGTGGCCGCAATAAAACGCTACTTGGTTTATCTTGGTAAAACTTAGATACCTTCTACGAACACAGTGGCGAAGGCAGATATAAGTCAATATAAAGATCCCCAAAAGACTAGCGGGAGACGTCAGCATCCCTGCATCAGCTCGCAACAGGATCACTGAAATCCCATAGACGAGAATAGTTATGGCAATCGAGGCATTGAGCATTGGCGCACTAACCTTGAGGGGCCGGGATCGCCGCCACGAATAAATTAATAATGAATTCGGTCATTGTTGGCGATTCCCAGTCGATGTAAAGTTAGGATTCGATGTTACATTCATGTAGACCACTTTTTAAGACACGTCTCCATAATCTCCTCCATCATCAAAACCATCAGTAGAACTTGCACCCGAGATGTAGTGCCGATCGCCCCAATCGCCTGGTACTTCATCCAATGCATCACGTAATTTTCGATCACGTGCGGCATCCCAAATGAAATATGTACCGATGGCTAATAAAATACACGCCCCAAAATACCATTCCAGACCTAGAAGTCGATACCCAATTGTACCGATCGTGGCACCAGCGCCGCAGAAGATCATCCCAATTATGTCTTTAATGGTCATTGAGTCATAACGCTAAGTTGAGGTGAGCCGCGAAGTACAACTCACAGAAAAAAATCTTACTACGGCTTCGCCCTCAAACACTAAAGTTAGCGTGAAACCTAAAACGTCAGAGAAGAGCACGGAAGGAAAAACCCGACACCACGCAAAGCTCTGCACCTCTTTCTGTCTAAGCGGGAGTCTGACTGGTAGCGCGAACGGCATGTAATTCGATTTTGTAGCCAAGAGCGATAAGTGCTAACCCAACAATACATGAGACTGCGTACAACAAGGTTGGCGCCTCAGGTAAATTCGCTGAACCGTTTGTGACCAATACTGTTTTTGCGACCGATTCAAATACATGCAACTGATAACCGTACGAAACAAGTGGTGCGATGGTCAATGTGCTTCCAGCAAAAAGTGACGCGATGGAAAATTTCATCTAATTCCTCCAGGGTTAACATGGTGTGGATACAAAAGCGCTAACGCAAAGTTGACACGCACGCCTGCGTGTCTGTGTCGAACGCCTTGTTAAATTTCATTTCCACTTGAGATTCAACTTACGATGTGATGCTGCGCAATCACGAAGATATAGATTGATAAGGCTTTGATATGGAATGCCGATGCCTTCTGAAATAGACTTGAAGTAATTAATACTTTCCTCATCAAGTCGGATAGTGATTTGCTTTTTGAGTTGTGAAGCGTAGGGATTTTTAGTTGCTCTCGAAAAATCGTATTCGTCTCTCATGATTTCACCTTCGGTAAGAAGCGGCTTCGTGACGGCTAGCCTTCCGTGCGGAAATTATCCGGATAATGCTTTCGTCTGTACGGTAACAATGGCATACAACCAAAAGACGCATGCTTGAGCTATAGCCCAAAAGAATGAATCGATCTTCATCTTCCGAATGATCGGGATCAGCAATTAATTTCGCCCGCTCATCAGAAAACGCGGACTTAGCTTCTTCAAAGCTAACCCCGTGTTTTTTAAAATTTATAGTGGCTTTAGACTTATCCCACTCAAAACTAAGATCATTCATAGGTACAATATAACTACAGTGTAGTTACAAGTCAAGAACGGAGATTTTGAAATTTAACTTTAATTTAAACGGACAAGATTGAAAATTAACCTGACCGACTTGATTTATCAATAACAAGGATCATAAAGGAAAGTCTATGTAAATCAAATACATAAAAACAGCCTTTGAGAGATATTCAAGATAACCAAAAACCAAAACGGTCATGATGTTTTCGAAATATCTCGCACCTCAGGAAATTCAAACTAGTGCAGTCATGTATTGCGGATGCTACCCGCCCCGCCGATCTAATGTACATAGTTGCTCGACCGATCTGCCGCGCAGCCTGCACCTGACCTACATGACTAATGACCAAAAATCGAAGTATCAGGCGAAATCTCCCAATACCGGAAAAAGTTCATTTTTCCTTCACAATTAGCTCCTACCATTGACTCATGGCAACTTTAACGCAAGTTGCCAATCGCAACTTTGCGAATCATTGAACTTTTGGAGGCTCTATGTCGACAGTCAGCAAACCCGCATCACGAATGGCCAACAATCCGAATCGTCATCTGTTTCGAGCACTTGGGCTTATCACTTTGAGTGTTGTCCTGATGTCGATAGGCTATCCCGTATTTGCCCAAGCCCAATTACCAAACGCAAATCCAGCGGCAGCGCTGACGCGGCTTGAGAGTTTGGGGCAAAGAATTTTCACTGATCGCAATCTCTCTGTACCGGCTGGCACTTCGTGCGCCAGCTGCCACACGGCCAATACCGGTTTTGCTAATAACAATGGCTCTCGCATCGGCGTACCCCAGGGTAGCGTGCCGGGAGCACTCGGTTTACGTAATGCAATGAGCAATGCGTATAACAGTTTCAATCCGACGTTTTCATTCAAAACAAGCGCCGATGGTGTTGAAGCGATTGGCGGGCATTTTTGGGATGGCCGTGCCGATACGCTTGCGCTGCAAGCATTGGGTCCGTTCTTGGCTAGTGCGGAGATGAATAATCCTGATTCCAATGCGGTCGTTTTAAAAGTCGCGGCGGCACCCTATGCCGATATGATGAGAGCCGAATTTGGCAATACCATTTTTTCCAATCCGGTTCTGGCTTACCAAAAGATAGGCGTAGCCATCGCAGCCTTTGAATCGACCATAGGCCTGCAATCTTTTAGCTCGAAATACGATGCGATGATCCAGGGAAAAGCGACGCTCGCCCCCAACGAAAATCGCGGCATGGCACTGTTTATGGATCCGAAAAAGGGTAATTGTGCGGCGTGCCATTTGATGAATCCGAATTCCAAAAATCCTAAAGATTCCTTATTCACCGAATTCACTTACTACGCACTGGGTGTGCCTCGCAACACTGCGATTCCACAGAATGCCAATCCCAGCTTTTTTGATCTCGGTATTTGCGGACCAGCACGCAGCAAACCTGCGCTCACATCCAACGTGCCATTGACTGTATCGATCGATGATTTCTGCGGCAAATTCAAAATGCCAAGCTTGCGCAATGTGGCGCAACGTCAGGCATTTATGCATAACGGATTCTTTAAAGATTTGCGCGATGTGGTGGCTTTCTACGCCACAAGAAATGCCGATCCACGTCGTTGGTATGGAGCTGCCGGCGTACCGAATGATTTACCCTTGGCGTACCAAAAGAATATTGTGAATGACAAAGCGCCATTGGACCGCCCGCGTTCTGCTGGACCGGCTTTGTCACCAGCAGAATCCGAAGACATTATTGCCTTCTTAGGGACACTCAGCGATGGCTTTGTTAATGGAGCACCTCCAACGACCACACCGACGCCACCTAATAATCCGAACACGCCACCTGGGCCTCGGGTTCCGCCTATCAATCCATTCGGAAAGTAGCGCAACACTGAATTTACCCTCCCTAGTACCATTCATATGCCCGCTTTATCGCGGGCATTCTTTTTACTTAAGTCTTGCCCAACACTCGCTTTAGTACGTGTTTTTATATGACCGCGCCCAGCTTGCTCTCGGCTGACGCAGGAATCACCACCGGGACCTCCGCAGCTTTACCCAATGCTTTATGCATCGCATCATGATCCAATTCACCTTCCCAATGTGATACCACTACCGTCGCAACACCGTTCCCAATAAAATTAGTCAAAGCGCGTGCTTCGGACATGAAGCGGTCTATGCCAAGAATCAAAGCCAAACCGGCAACTGGAATCGAAGGTACGACTGCCAAAGTCGCTGCTAATGTAATGAAGCCTGCACCTGTCACGCCCGATGCGCCTTTTGAGGTCAACATGGCGACACCTAGCATGGTTAATTGTTGCGTCAGAGTCAGTTCGATATTTAAAGCTTGTGCCACAAAGAGCGCTGCCATCGTCATATAAATATTGGTGCCATCCAGATTGAACGAGTAGCCAGAAGGAACTACCAGACCCACCACCGATTTGGAACAACCCATTTTTTCTAACTTACCCATCAGTGGTACTAAAGCAGATTCAGAAGACGAAGTACCGAGTACGGTCAGTAATTCTTCTTTGATGTAAGCAATGAAGCGGAAGATATTAAAACCGACCAACATGGAAATCGTACCCAAGATAATGACAATAAATAAGGCACAAGTGAGGTAAAAACTGCCCATCAAAGCGGCCAAAGGTTTCAAGGAAGCGAGGCCGTATTTACCGATAGTAAAAGCCATGGCTGCACCAGCACCAATCGGTGCCAACTTCATAATCACATTCATCATGCCGAAGAAGATATGCGATGCTTCCTCGATAAACATATGCACCGCTTGCCCAGTTTTACCCATGCGCATCATGGCGTAGCCGAACAAGATCGCTACCAACAACACTTGTAATAAATCGCCGGAGCCAGTGAAGGCATCGGTGAACGTTTTAGGAATGATATGGAGTAAAAAATCTATCGTGCTTTGATCATGCGCCGCCTTGGCGTAGGTGGCGACCGCTTTGCCATCGAGCGTGGCAGGATCGACATTAAAGCCAGCACCTGGCTTTAAGACATTGACGACAATCAGGCCGATGGCTAAGGCCAACGTAGAAACGACTTCAAAATAGATCAAGGCTTTACCACCGACCCGCCCCACTTTTTTCATATCGCCCGCGCCAGCAATGCCGAGCACCACCGTGCAAAAAATCACCGGGCTGATCAACATTTTGACCAAAGCGATAAACCCATCGCCCAAGGGTTTCAATTTAACTGCATTAGCAGCATCAAGAAAACCAAAAAGTCCGCCGCAAAAAATGGCGAGTAATACCCAAAAATATAAATGTCCCGTGACGCGTTTCATGTCTCACTCCTGATTGATATTTGCCTTCGTCTGGCTTGGCGAATGACAGGACCTTAGCTTGAGTTATTTGATTTAAATCTTTTTGCTTGATTCATTTGGCCTGAATCATTTAGCTTAATTACAAACGCTATCAGCAACACACTCAATGTACTATCCTTGCACGCATTATCGGGAAGCTGTTTTGTAGCGTCTATTGTGGATAACCGCAAGTGCTGATAAAAAATCAATACAAAGTTCTTCAACACTCAGCGCTGGTTTTCTGCAGTTCAAACCACTCAGGCTGCAATTCGTCGCTTCTTGCTCAACAAGCGCATCGGGCTTGGTTAGAGTGCGTTCCTCAGTTTCAAACTCTCAGTAACCAAATTCATTAAAGGATCTACCATGCGTACCATTTTTGCTCTCTGCTCTATTCTGGCTTTTTCTGGCTGTGCCATCATTATTGCGCCTGACGGCAACGATGCTCGTTTTGAATCCGCATGGGGCAGCAATGCAGTAAAAGGCAACGGTGAGGTGACGACCGACAAGCGAGCTGTCACCGGCTTAAGCTCGCTGAACGTGAGTGGGCCTTTGCAAGTAGAAGTACGCGTCGGCGGCACGGCTTCTTTGGAAATTATTGGCGACAGTAATTTGGTGGGTCTGGTACAAGCGCAAGTAGCGGGCGATAGCCAGAAGATCTGGATAGACGATAAGTTCTACAGCGGCAATCCCATCCGTGTGGTTTACACCGTACCGGTATTACAAGACGTTAGTTCTAATGGCTCCGGCCGTTTGATGGTCAATGGTCTCAATGGCGGCACCTTCAATTTGAAAAATAATGGCTCACGCACTGTCGTACTAGAAGGTCGCGTGACTCAACTGGATATTAGCTCCGTCGGCTCTGGCAGAATTAATGCGACGAATTTACAAAGCCAAGATACCAAAGTGCGCGTCCAAGGCTCCGGCTCGCTCAATCTCGGTCAGATCAGTGGCAATGAATTGAACGTCAGCGTACATGGTTCTGGCTCGGTCAATGCCAGTGGCAATGTGCGCAATCTGGTAGCGCAAACACATGGTTCTGGTTCAGCGGAGTTGTCTGCAGTAAAAAGTCTGACTGCAGATTTGGGTGTTTATGGCTCTGGTGATGTCAGTGCGGCGGTATCACAAAACGTGATTGCACAAAGCACAGGTTCAGGTCACGTGACTATTTACGGTAATCCTGCACAACGCAATGTGAATGGCAAACGGGTTAACTTTATCAACTAAGTATTCGAAGATTTTTAAAGGACGCGCTGCAATTGAGCTTAGTTAAAGTTTTACTGGCTCAATCCACAGCGCGTCGTAACCGCGGCGCACAGCTGTTTGCAAATGGAGCGAACTAACTAGTTAGGCGCCACCACGACCTGATTCCGACCATTCTCTTTTGCTGCGTACAAAGCGCGATCGGCACGCTTGACGACTTCATCATAGTCTTTGTCATCAACTCGGGACAACGCGACAGCAACACTCAAGGTAACCTGAGCACCTCCCGGCATTGCGTGTGCTTCGACTAATTTAGTAATTTTTTCTGCCAAAATAGTTGCACCAGTAAGATCGGTTTGCGGCAATACACCGATAAATTCTTCGCCGCCATAGCGCGCCACCAAGTCACTAGTTCTGACCGCCATCTTAAGTAGATCAGCAATCTGCCGTAAAACTTGATCGCCGATCGCGTGACCGAAACTGTCATTGACCTTCTTAAAGTAATCGATATCCATTAAGAGCACGCAATAGATGTTTTCCGTACGTAGCATTCTTAAATGTTCCTGCTGCAAATGCTCATTAGCGGACATGCGATTGCCCAAACCCGTTAAGGCATCTTGTCGAGCCAATAGCTCTAATTGCTGCGACAAAGATTCCCTCTCCAGGTTAGATTTTTTGAGTGCGAAAGTTCGCTCCTCGACCTTTTGTTCTAGCTGATCATTGAAATTTAATAACTCACGTTTGCGCTCAATTAACTTTGAGGTCATCGCATGCAAGGATGCAATCAGCATTTTTAACTCGTGGGTGCTGGAATGCACCTGCAACTCAGCGTGTTCATCACCATCGGCTATTCGTTTGGCGATGACCGATAACTGTTCGATCGGTGCACTAATCGCACGCGATAGCCAATACGCCAACAACATCACAACCACCGTAGCGATCAACCCTAGCAGCCACATTTTCTGACGTAACTCGCTGACATTTTTCAGTGCCTGTCCCACAGGTTGACGTACCAATACATGCCATAACTGTTGCGACTCACCATAAAGATTGATCGTAGTCCGGCTAGCCAAGTAGGCGTTCTGATCCGGCCAGTTCGACATTTGATAAGCTTGGTTCGTCATCGCTGGCGGCACGGTGATTTTTCCGATTGCGGAGAAAGGTGCCAACACCTCATTGTTTTTATTGGTAAGGAAAACCTCGATGCCATTGGCTTTGGCACCTTCAGGCAAATGACGTTGTATGATTTCATCCACCCAGCGCCAGTGCACATGCGCAGCCAATACACCACGGACTTTACCTTGCTCATCAAATACGGGTGCCGCAAAATCGACAAACCGCAATGGTTCCTGATTGGCGCTTGTAGCTTGGCTTGTGCTCAGATATTTACTTAATAAGGCCGCTTCATGCACATCACCAAAAAAACTCGTTTTTGAACCAAAGATAAACCAAGTGCGGGCAATGACATTCTCACCTTCTAATAAACCGTCCGAGCTTGCCTGCACTAGACCCTGTGCATCTGCCACGCCAACCCAGGCGTAATGACGATAGGTGTTCTTGGTACGATTTAAATTTTTTCGTATTTCATTGCTATTTAAGGGTGCTTGCATCAACAGCGGTGACTGCGCCAATAAACCGACTTCGCGTTGGCGTTCGCGCAGATTCTCAGAAATCGATATCGCAATAGCCTGTGCCAACTTTTGTACCGACTCCGCTTTGGTTTCTGTCATGCGCAAACTGACAAAATAACTGATATACAGCGAAACAGCGATACCAATAAGCAATGCGAGCGCGCCAAACAATAGCGTCAAACGAATTCGTAAACTACTCAATAGTCGCGCCATGATCTCTATGCCTGAATAATGGGATAGGGGAAAGTGTCACGCCATGATACGAGTTTCTTTAACAACTGTATTGCAAATTGTTCAGCATAAATAGTAACTAGGCATTAAAACAACATTCGCAATTGTGATTAACAATCACGGCTTAAAATTCGTCTCAACTATCCTGCACCTTATCTTCGGATAACACGCCCCGACTCATAAAAATGAGCAAAGTATGATGTGCACTTTGCCTTAATTTTTCCCATAAAGGCGAGTGCTGCAAAATACTTAATGGCGGCAAAGGTTGCACCAGATCCTGAGAAATCGCCTGCCAGATAGTTTGAAATTGACTAATCGCTAAGAGTTCGTCTTCTGAAAAAACGGGAGTGAGCAATTCTTTACGCCAATCAGGACTAACCCAGTCTGACCATTGTTGAATGATTTCGTTAGGTACATCCAGATCGGGTGACTGCTCTAAAAATGCCTGTTGAGCTGGAAACGAGGCGGCCACTTCCAGATATTCAATCAAGCGATTTCTGACACGTTGTAACATAACTCGGGCAAAGTCCTGATCCGCAGGACGCACATTGACTGGCTCAGATTGTGGTGAAGTGTCCATATTTTTGACAAAATTGCCCTATAAAATGCGAAGAAGCGACATCATACGCAAAAGTGAGTCAAAACAGCAAAGCGAGCTAGCACGCCCAATTATCTATGATGAGCAGGTTGAGCTAAGTCAGGTCGAAACCAAAAAGATGCCGAATAGAACCATTTTTTAAAAATAGCAAAGCAAGAATGTTATAGACTCTTAATTGCTCTTTTACATTGATCCGAACAAACCACCAACATTATGCTGAGCAATTTTTTTTCAGGCACAACACCAAAGATGCGCACCTCCTTGGTTCTAGCCCCTACTTTATTGGCATTAGCGCTACACAGCGCAGTCGCCTTGGCACAAAATAAAAGCGCTGCTCAGAAGCCAGTTCTAAAAGGGGTCACCAGTGCTGAAACCTATCCTTACAATTTTCAAAAAGACGGCCAGGTTCAGGGCTTAGCCTATGATGTCACCAAAACACTGGTAGAGCGAGCTGGATATCAGTTGCAAGTCGACATTGTGCCTTGGCCACGTGCGCTGCAGTTAGCACAAACCGAGGGCGGCACTATGATTTTCAGTGTGGCACGCACCGCCGCGCGGGAGAGGATTTACCACTGGATAGGGCCGATCACCACCAGCGAAGTCTGGCTTTATAAACTGTCATCGCGTGCCGACATACAGATTACCGAGCTGCGCGACGTTAATCCCTACCTGATAGGTGATATTGCGGGCAACTCCACCTTAAGCCTGATCAAATCCTTGGGCTATAGAGTCGACACCGCACCGTCCAATATTTCCAATTGCAATAAATTCAAAATCGGCAGGGTCGATTTAATCCCTTTTGATCCGAACGGCGTCGATACCTTCCTGCAAACCTGTGGCATCGATCCCCGCCAAGTCGAAAAAGTCTTACATCTACCTCGCGACACCGCGCTCTATATAGGACTCTCCAAAAACACACCCGCCGATCTCGTTACGCAATTACAGCAAGAATTCACCGCGATGACTAAGGATCAGACTTTGCAGAAAATTGTCCTGCGATGGAAGCAAACTCAGATGAATACCAAAAAGTAGTCTTGTGTATTTAGATTTAGTAATTACGGTGCGTACCATCTAAGAAACACAAAACACCAGTCTAAATATCCACAGGATCAATCTCAACACCCCACTTAACCCGCACTTTCATGCTGCGCAACTCGGCGATCCAGTCTTTTAAGAAGGCTTGCAAGGCGGGGCGGGAATTGGATTCGACCAGCAATTGGGCGCGTTCTACGTTATGGACACGCACCATGGTCATAGGAATCGGATCATTCATGGTAATGCCGACGTGCGCTTGCACGGGTTCGCATTGGCTGGCCATTTGCAGAAAAGCAATGGCGGTTTCAAGTTCGCGTGCCTCGGCGCGCAGCAAGGCTTGGTATATGAAAGGCGGCATGGCAGCTTGCTGACGCTCTTCTAAGAGATCATCAGCGAAGCGAGGATACTCGTGCGCCATTAAGGCGTGGTACAAGGGGTGATCGGGATAGCGGGTTTGAATTAAGACTTCGCTGAGATTACCGCCCTCTTTCTGCCCAGCTCGACCAGCGCGACCCGCGACTTGCATCAATTGGGCGAACAGGCGCTCGCTGGCACGGAAGTCTTGTGAGAATAAAGCGCTATCGGGATTCAGGGCCGCGACCAGAGTCAGATTCTTAAAATCATGTCCTTTCGCTACCATCTGGGTGCCGATTAAGATATCAACTTCGCCTCTATGCACGGTATCGAAGGCGGCTTCGGCACTGCCCTTTAAGCGGGTAGAATCGGCATCGATACGAAAAACTCTGGCTTCCGGGAATAGCGTTTTTAAGCCTTCTTCCAATCTTTGAGTGCCGCGTCCCAGCGGTTGCAGATCGACATTGCCACAAGTTGGGCAATTGCGTGGGATGCGTTGCTCCAATCCACAGTGATGGCAACGTAACTTTTTGTCCAGTTTGTGCATGACCAGATGCGCGGTACAACGCGTGCAATTGCTGATCCAGCCACAGGCATCGCAATGGATTACGGGTGCGTAACCGCGCCGATTTAGAAAAAGTAGTGATTGCTCACCCTTCTCTAAACGTAAGCGGATTGCTGTTACTAATCTTTGGGTCAAACCCTCGGACGGTTTTTCACGTTCGGTATTAACAATCTTAACAACTGGCAAAACCGCCGATTGCACAGCACGTTGACGTAACTCTAATTTGCGATATCGCCCGGCTTTGGCATGTTGCCAGGTTTCTAAAGAAGGCGTGGCTGAGCCCAATACGACCGGTATCGCTAATTGATGGGCACGCCATACGGCCAGATCACGTGCCGAATAACGCAAGCCTTCTTGTTGCTTATAGGAGGGATCATGCTCTTCATCAATCACGATCATTTTGAGATGCGGCAAGGATGACAAAATCGCCAGACGCGTACCCAGAACAATTCTTGCCTCACCAGTGTGTGCGGCTAACCAATGGAGTAGGCGCTCACCTTCGGCCATGCCACTGTGCAAAGTGGCGATTTGTATGCCCGAGAAACGCTGACGGATATTGCCTTCTAATTGCGGTGTTAAGTTGATTTCTGGCACTAAAATCAGAATTTGCGCCTGGCTATCACTTGCTAAAACCCGCGCCGCGGTTTGCAAATAAACCTCGGTTTTACCGCTACCGGTCACGCCATACAATAAATAACTGGCAAACCCAGCCGTACTGGCAATCGTTTCGACCGCGGCTTGTTGCTCGGCATTAAGGATAGGCTCTTGGTTCGGCGTCGCATCGTGTTCGTGCGCTAGCTGCAGTTTTGCCAACTTCTTCAGATTACGATCTAGCGAAGTCGCTTTTGGCACGCGCAGATTTTTAGGCAAAGCCGGAATCGCCACCTCACCCAAAGGACGCTGATAGTAATCAGCCGCAAAGCGGCACAGATCTATCCATTGTGGACTCAGCGACGGGCATTGATGGCGCACCGCCAATACCGTTTTGATCTTATCCGCAGGCACCTCGGTCTGCTGACTAATTCCCACAATCAAGCCAGCTATCTCTTGCCGGCCAAATGGCACCAAGGCAATCTGCCCGATCTCAGGGAGTGGACAGCCGTCTTCCGGCAGCCAACGGTAATCGAAGAGTCTGTCAAGGGGGGTGTCGAGTGCGATAGTGAGGTAAATGGGTTCCACGAACTTAATGTAAGGCTTGAGGTAATGCGCTAACTATCGGTTTCATAAGGTGTTTTTGCTCTATCCACAATTTCTGTGGATAACTTTGTGGACAAGAACATCTTGACAAGCGGGAGTGCTAGATTCTATGCGGGTTTCAACAAAATGCACAATTGCGATGCACAAAAAAATTCGTTTAAAAACAAAGACTTAAAAAAATTCACTTTAGGTAAAAAACAAATTTTCATATTATTTTTTTGCGTGTCTTTTTTTGTGAATAACTACTAAAAAATCTAGCTTCAAAGGTGACTTATCCACCGCAATAGTCTTGGCTTTTTAAGCAATTCATAGCGCTAAGCCGCATGCCCGCTACGTTTTGCACAGCAACATGATGTCATTACTATATATATGCTGAAAATTCTTGTTTTTTCGCCTAATTTTGAACCGATCGCCGAATACGACTTGAGCAAAATGAGGCGGCCAAAACACACAGGGAGTATTTTTTCTGTTGGCAATTTATAACAATTGAATTATTTCCATCAGTGGATTAACCTGCATTGCTACGCTGCTGACGGCTCACTTCATGCACGGTTTCCACCAATACTGTCACCGCATCAGGCGAGGTAAATTGAGAAATGCCATGTCCCAAGTTAAATACGTGACCATGACCTGCACTTGGTGTGCCGTAAGAATGCAAAGCAGCAGTGACTTCTTTGCGGATTTGATCGGGCTCAGCAAACAAGACTGCCGGGTCAAGATTACCTTGTAACGCCACTTTATCGCCAACGCGCGCGCGCGCCTGACCCAGATTCACAGTCCAATCCAAGCCCAAAGCATCGGCGCCGATATCCGCGATCTGCTCTAACCACAAGCCGCCACCTTTGGTGAACACGATGCACGGAATACGCTGCCCCTCTTTTTCGCGTTGCAATTTGCTCACCACTTGTTGCATGTATTTCAACGAGAAGCGCTGATAAGCCGCATCTGCCAGAGCACCACCCCAGCTATCAAATATCATCACCGCCTGCGCGCCAGCATCGATTTGCGCATTTAAATAGGTGGCAACAGCTTCCGCGTTCAAGCTCAGGATGCGGTCCATCAAATCGGGACGCTTGTACATCAAAGTCTTGATGCCATGAAATTCACGCGAACCCTGACCTTCGACCATATAACAAGCCAAAGTCCACGGACTGCCGGAGAAACCAATCAAAGGCACACGACCATCCAAGGTACGACGGATCTGCGTCACCGCGTCAAACACGTATTGCAGGCTGCCCTCTTCCGGTACTTTCAAGTCCATGATGGACTTTTCATCTTTCAAAGGACGTTCAAACTTAGGGCCTTCGCCTTCTTCAAAATACAGACCTAAGCCCATCGCATCCGGCACGGTCAAAATATCCGAAAACAAAATCGCCGCATCCAGCTTAAAGCGATCCAAGGGCTGTATCGTCACCTCGGTAGCAAAATCAGGATTTTTCGCCAAACTCATAAACGAACCCGCCCCTTTACGGACAGCACGATATTCCGGCAAATAACGCCCCGCCTGACGCATCAACCACAAAGGCGTGTAATCAGTCTCTTGACGCATCAAAGCGCGTAAAAAAGTATCGTTTTTAAGCGGAGCAAATTGGGTAGACATAGCGTACTTTCGTAGTGCGAATTAGGTAATCCGCTATTATCCCCGATCTCAACCCAAACCGCATACGTAAAATGTCAAAGCAGGTGCGGGTGGTGGGCTGAAGACTACGGATAAACAGCGTGACGACGCTAATCACATCAGCAAAATTGTTTGCTTGACGCGAGCAAACGACTTGATAGAATGGCCATCTTTAATGCTGACACTGTTCAAAGAAATTTTAATATCGTTGAAGTTAACGAAACTTAGTGAAAAGCGCCTATCTACGACGGTTTCATGGAAGGTATATGAAAAGTAATATGCGTCAAACGCCTTTTTCGCCCGTCATTTCACCATCGATAGCTAGTTCAGCTCCAACATCAATATGAATACTATTTTCGAACTACCTCGGGGAATCTATGGGGCATATGATAATTCGGGTATTACCTTCACACCTGTGGCTGGCTACAAAATGGAACTTGTTTCCGACCAGAAGTGGACGCATGTTTTTCGCGTAGCATGTTCGGTGGAGTATCTCGACACACTAATTAGAGCATTGATCGACGTCTGTCTTCCTGAGTCAATCTACGCAATTCTCTGCGGTCATTGGTTCGATGACAGGATCGACACTTATCTAAGCGACTTTATGTCGTGGCCTCAGATCGTGGAGGTATTTTCTCCGCATCTACCATTGCTCCTCCATGATGGAATGGTTGGGTACGGCTTCGCATGCTACAACGTCGATCGCCACGAGGAGATATTTCTCGACGACCACAAGGAGTTAACGATATTGACCTCAGTCCCGTTTGCGGTGGCAGAAGTTTTATCGTTTCATGGTCTGCCCCGCAATGATAAACTTGAGTTTCTTAGTGAGCATGCTCATGCCCACGTAAATCTCGGCGGTCAGGATGCGACTTACTGTCACCAGATTATTCAGGAACTCCGCATGGAGAAGGTCCATCGCTGAATATCAGAAGAGGTTATTTGGACTTGAGCAAGATGCAACAACTTTTAATAGAATCTCAAACCAATCCCAGCTGAACAAATCATTCCAGCACACGCCTGACGGCGCCCCGACACCTAGACGTTAAAACTCATGATCAAGTTGACTAAATCTCGAAGCCGCCGTCTTAGAAAAAAACTGCATGTTGGAGAGTTTCAAGATCTTGTTTACCCAATCGAAGAGGCAATTGCTGATCGAACTATCGAGTTTACCCGTGCTGATGGTCAAGTTGATAGTACTGAGATATTTTTATGGTATCCGATTCAGTTTGGTCCACATCATTGGCGTTGCCCCTTTCTAATACGGTCGCGATTTTTTGAAAAAAGTACCTACACTGCGGGATGTGACTCAATGCAGGCACTTATACTTGCGTTACACTCGATTCCGAGTCATTTGACTGCTCTAGCAAGAAGGCATGATGGAGTTTTTAGCTATTTCGAATCTGATGATTTGGGCTTTCCAAACTTTTGCGAGCACTCCAACAAGCTTTAACTGGTCGCTCAACTCGAAGTCCGAGCGTATGTGCATTTCGTGGCACGTATTTTTTCAATCAATCGCTCTTCGTTTTTTGTTCAGCATGCGCTGTGCCGGCACGTATGCACCGTTATTTTCCTGGCAGTAGCAGGGCTTTAGGCTATGTTGTTTTCAAACCGCAAACAGCACTACATAACACTATCCACAAATTAAGCGTCGTGCGATTCATTAGAAAATTTCACGCTGAAGTAAGCCATCGCTGGCGTGACCTGTTTTTTACTTTTTGGGCGTGTCTGGCTTCCAAGTCTTACAGATTTTTTGCAGTGACTTATCTTTAACCATACTCTCAAAGGCAGCGTTGACGCGACGGATAAACTCTGCCGGGGTACTTTTACCGAAAGCGAAATAGAGCGCGGTGTCACGTGGCACTTGCACGGTCTTTTCGATCTCAGCCATACTGAGATCGCAGCTGCGGGCAAAATCTTCCACGCCATCAGGATCAAAAGGAATTAGATCAACCCGGCCCACTTTAAATTTCCTGCAATTCGATGGCATAGACGGTGCTGTATCGACTTTAATGCCAAGGTGCGCCAACACCGGAATGCTCGCATTGTTGGCTTCATCACCGACCAGATAATGACGAGCATCTTCCAGCGTGCGAACCTCAATTTCGGTACGTCGTTTCAATTTGTAAAGCCATTCTTCACTGTGGGTGACTGGACCTATCCAATAGTAATTTTTTTCACGCGCAGGGATCTTTGCCACAGTAAATAGCATCACTGAAGTTTGGGTTTGTGCGGTATGCAAAGCACGTGTCCAGGGCAACACTTGAATGTCCAAACGCATGCCTAGACGTGCAGCTAGCTCTTGTGCCACATCAACGCTCAATCCTTGCACACGTTGGTCTTTGACAAAGTTATAGGGGAAATTAATGTCACCTGTCACCACTTTCAAGACTTGTCCTGGCGCAGCCAAACCATATTGCATTGACATTAGCAATAAAGTAAAACATGCGAACGAAACCCGTTTTGACAAATGAACTCCAAAATGAATTGAATTGGATAAATTGACAAACTAAGCATGGAATTGATTAGACAAGCAAAGGAAAAATACCATATTTCCCCGCGGTCAAATCGTTTAGAGTCCAAGAATAAAGGAGCCTGAACCCATGCCATGAATTGCTAAGGCACATTGTATAGTTAAGTAAGTCAAAGCCTCAAGAACATCGGCGTTTCAGTTCGAAAATGCGAGGCTTTGTGGGTGCTAAGCCTAGCTTAATTGCAGGTTCGCATCAAATCAATTAGCAAGATAGGTTTAGTACAATGGAGTCTCAATAAGAGGGAAATGCGCTGAGTGGGATGAGGCAAATGTTCTGATCAAGACCCTGCATACAAATTGTAACTAGGTAAATCACAATACAGTGCGCTATTTCTCGTTGTAATATCAAGTGCTTTTTATTTTTTCATCACTTAACCCTACTATAAAATTGAAGTTGACATGAGCGAAAACCAAGCAATTGAGACAATGAGTGATAGTCAGTCATTAATTGATCGTGCAAAAAACACGATTCTACTTTCGCGTATCAACGAAGCAGAAGACGCTAGAAATTTTATGAAATCGAGTCTTAAATTTGAGCCGTTCTCAATGGCGGTACAAAACTAGTTGGAGACATCATGGCATTTGCAAATCGCGTTTTATCGTCCTTGTTGCTCGGTCTTTTCATACCGATGGCCTCGGCAGTGAACAACATTCCAACCGAGATCATGCAGGTCGGTACTTTCCATGGTGGTGAAGTGCCTAACGTCGCGGGCAGAAATTGGTTCGCCTTGATGGTCGATGGTGAGCATGCGGAATTGAAGACCGCCGCGCCTAAAATCAAAACCGTGTTTGACGGCATCATGGACGATGAAAAAAACAAAGCCTCGTACTCGGGTAAGCAGGTTGAGATGAAAGGTCCAGAACCATTTATGCTGATCAGAAGAGAAGGTCTGAAAACTGGCGTCATAAAACAAGCCAGCATTAGCGCCACAGACAACGGTCAAACAATTGTTTTCGACAACGCCAAATACACGGTGCAACACCAATGCCAGAAGAAAGGCAAAGGCGAAGAATTTCAAGCATGCAAAGTCTACCTCGTCGGCAACGGCATAAACCAATGGTTAGGTAATACCATGGAAAATGGCGAGAGCGATTTCGCCGAAACGATTAGCGTCTCGTGGGCTGGCGACATTGACCGCGACGGTAAGATCGACCTCATCATAGAAAAATCTCGTTACAACAATTCGGACACCGTTTTGCTGTTGTCGTCAGCAGCGAAAGCTGGGAGGCATATGCTTGAGGTTGCTAAGTTGTCTCGGCAAGGGTGTTGAGGTTGCGTTCAAGATTTGAATCTGAATTTTTTAACAGGTTAAGGAAGCCGATCATCCATCCTCAATTCGGATGAACTATTTAAGTGACGTATAATCATTTGTGTTTTATGCCTCCCTGAAGGAGAACAATATGTCTTTAAACTTATTAGAGCTAGAGCAAAAAGCCTCTCAGTTATCGGCTGACGAAAGAGCCGAGTTTGCTTTGTTTTTACTTGAAACGCTAGAACCAGCGGATTCGGGTGATATCGAGAAAGAATGGCAAATTGAGGCGGAGTCAAGATTAGCCGAAATCAAACGTGGGGAAGCTACATTAGTATCTGCAGATGTGGTCTTCGAAAATTTGCATCGTCGACTCAATTGATGCTAGTTAAGTTTCATTCTGAAGCTGAAGCAGAGCTAACTGAAGCTGCTTTGTTTTATGAAGATAAAGTAGTCGGTTTGGGTAAATCGTTTGTAGCCGATGTGCAAAACGCAGTAGCGTTTATTCAGACCCGCCCAGAAGCACCACCGCGCTTTGGTCCATTGCTCCGGAAATTTGTCGTCAGACGATTTCCTTATTCAATCATTTACCAGCATGAGGAACAAGGTATTTTCATATTAGCCGTTGCCCATAACAAACGACGCCCTGGCTATTGGAAACTTCGACAAAGTTCTCGTTAAGCTAAGCACCTCCCTGAGTGCTTTGCACCTGTCCTTTAAATGTCAAATGAAAGAATACAAGATGAGAAGCAGCCGTAATATTGGATTGTTATTTGCAGCATGGTGCATAGTCGGACCGTGTGCTGGCGCCCTAGCTTCTTTCGCTGTCTTTTTTTTACCTATAATCTTCGGACAGTCTATGGAAAGTATGGTCGGTTGGGGATGGATCACAGGGATACCTGCAACTGTTACAGGCATCTTTTCTGCTGGAAAAGCTTGTACTTTATTCCTTGATTTTTGGAAATTACCAGGTTCAAAACAATCAGCGTTTTCGGCTGGAATTCTGATTGCTATGGTTACGTATTTCGGTATGTTCGTTATAATTTCTTTCGAGCACTAATCAAAGACGGCCGATAGTCGAAGTGTCTACAGTGGTGGTGATATGGGTAGGCATGCGGGCGTAAACCTCACCCCCCCAGTCCCCGAAACTTCTGCACAAACCCCTTAAACCAAATCGCACTATCCTTCCAAATTCGACGCTGACTCACATAGTCGACATAGATCAAGCCAAAACGGCGCAGGTAGCCTGAATTCCATTCGAAATTATCGAGCAGGCTCCAGTAGAAGAATCCCTTAATGTTCACACCTGCGGCGATGGCTTTGGCGACTTCTTGGAAGTGGCGTTGCATGTAATCGATACGAGGGGTGTCGTGGATTTGTTCACCTTCTAGTTGGTCGGCGACTGCCATGCCGTTCTCCGTGATGAAAATCGGTGGTAGTCCTAGGTCCTTGTACTCTTCATGTATGCCGATCAAGAGGCGGCTTAGGCCTTCTGGATAGATTTCCCAGCCCATATCGGTTAAACCGAGTTTGGCTTCAGGCAAGCGCGGTGGGGTTTCGGTGCTGACGTAGGCACGGAAATAGTAATTCACGCCCAGAAAATCTAAGGGCTGATGTATCGCTTGCAGATCGCCGGGAGCGACTAAAAATCGAGATTGGTCGATTTTGGCGAGTGCTAATGCTGGATAGCGTCCTCGAAAAATCGGGTCCATAAACCATTGTACTGAACGTGCATATTCCCACGCGGCGGCGGCACGGTCGGCTTCACTGTCGGTGGCGGGATCGGCGGTCCATTGATTTAAGACTATGCCTAGTTTGGCTTTTTTGTTTTGGGTGCGCATCGCTTGTATCGCGAGACCATGCGATAACAAAAGGTGGTGCGAGACCTGCAAAGCGGCGACTTCGTCCTTCACACCGGGCGCAAATTGACCGTTACCATAACCGAGATTGGCGGTACACCAAGGCTCATTATGAGTGGCAATACTGGCTAGTTGATCACCAAAGCGTGCTGCCATTTCTTGTGCGTAGCGGGCAAAATGCACGGCGGTATCGCGATTGAGCCAACCACCCTGCTCTTGCAAAGCTTGCGGCAAATCCCAGTGATACAAGGTCATATGCGCACTGATATTCTTTTGCGCTAAGGCGTTGATCAGGCGCGCATAAAAAGCCATGCCTTCTTCGTTCCAGGCACCGCTGCCATCGGGCTGCACACGTGACCACGATACCGAAAAACGATACGCATCAACGCCAAGATTCGCGATATGTTCGACATCTTCGGCATAACGATGGTAGTGGTCGCAAGCCGCGTCACCGCTGCTGTCATCGAGTATCTTGCCGGGCGTGTGGCTAAAAGTGTCCCAGATCGAGGGTGCTCGACCGCCTTCATTGGCGGCGCCTTCAATTTGGTAAGCACTGGTGGCAACACCCCATACAAATCCGGCGGGAAATTGTTGAGCTAAGGCTGTTTGTTCCGACATAGCGCTGTCCTTGATTGATTTTCAGAATGCAGGTTTATCGTACATACCGGCATATTTCACGCCAAAATAGAAGATGAACAAGTAGCAAGCGGCGGGTACAAAGAACGACCATTGCAGACCAATTTGATCCGCCAAAAATCCTTGGATAAAGGGCACAATCGCACCACCGACAATCGCCATACACAAGACGCCAGAGCCTTGTCCTGTGAATTTTCCCAAGTCTTTTAAAGCCATACTGAAAATCGTCGGGAACATGATGGAATTACATAAACCTACGGCGATAATCGCCCACATCGCCACACTGCCACTGGCAAAAATGGCTGCCGAAATCAAAGCTATAGAACAAGCGGCATTAAAGGCCAAAGCTTTACCAGGACTCACTTTACGCATCACGACAAAACCGATGAATCGCCCCACCATCGCGCCACCCCAGTAGTAGCTCACATAGTGTGCAGCATCAGCCGCGCTCAAATTAGCAACCTGACTTTCGCCTAAGAAGTTAATCAAGAAACTGCCAATACTAACTTCGCCACCTACATATAAGAAGATACCAATCGCGCCTAAGATCAAATGCTTATGGGAAAAAATCGAGGTATGCTGACTTGACTCAGAGCTGCTGATTACGAGCTCCTCTTCATGCGAAATTTTTGGCAAGCGTGCCAGTGCAAACAGAATCGCCAGAGCTAGCAACGCTGCTGCCAAGGCCAGATAAGGACCTTGTACTGCTGCAGCTTCTTTTGCTCTGTGTGCCAATTGTTCGGCGGCAGGTAAGGCTTCGAACTGTGCCGCAGTCAGCACCACACCGGAGAGAATTAAGAACCCGCCTAAGGCAGGTGCGATAGTAGTGCCAAGAGAATTAAATGCTTGAGTTAAAGTCAACCGACTTGACGCCGTTTTTGCATCGCCTAATACCGTGACATAAGGATTTGCTGCTACTTGCAAAATCGTGATGCCGGAAGCCAGAACAAAAAATGCCAGCAGAAACAAACCGTAACCGCGCGTGGCGGCGGGATAGAACAAAGCGCAACCGATAGCGGCAATCACCAAACCCGCTACGGCACCACTTTGATAACCTATCCGCTTAATCAAAATTCCTGCTGGCCAAGACACAATAAAATAGGCCCCAAAAAAACAAAATTGCACCAACATCGCTTGCACATAGGTCAAGGTGTAGATGGACTTCAAATGCGGGATTAAGACATCGTTCAAGGAGGTTAGCAAACCCCACATGAAGAACAATAGGGTGACGATTACCAAGGCGGAATTATTGTTTTTAACCACACTACTCACTTCACCATCGACCCGGTGGGGGATGGCATTGCTACCCATTTGACTTGCCATGTTGTGTCTCCTTATTTTTTTGTTTTGTTGTTTTGTTTGTTGTTTGGTATTGCGTCGTTTTTTGAAGATCTTGCACTACTTAGTGCCTATTTATTGTCATGGCGGACTTGATCCGGTATCTAGAATTCACCTTTAGGCTTGTCAATCCTAGATGCCGGATCAAGTCCGGCATGACAGTTAACTTATGTTTCTGTATCTTCAGATTTCATTAGTTCAATCAATACTCGTAGGGCGGGTGCAACCCGCGCGGTTCCTAGGTCGAGCTCGCGTGCAATACGTTGTGGCGGCGCGGGTTGCACCCGCCCTACTTTTTTTGCTCGACGTTTGAATGCTTCCTGAACCACCCTCACCCTAGCCCTCTCCCGCTTGCGGGAGAGGGAATCCGAAATCATTTACTTCAAGCTCGCGCAAGAGAGAGCATCTGCATCTTTTGCGGCACCTGCGACGATTTTGATATCGGCGAAAGCTGCTACAAAACTGGCATCGGTGCTGACGTTAAATGGTGTTTTGACTTTACGCATATCGACGCCTAAAGCACTGAAGCAGGACAGGGGAATCTTCACCGTCTTAGGGCCAGCACCTGCTATGTTTTTGAAAACAGAGCTGAGGTCGAGGCTCGCTGTGCAGGTATCACCACATTCCATCGTCATGCCAACTCTGCCAGCAGGTGCGGTTTGTACTTGGGCTAAGAATTGCAATGCGCCTTCTGGTACCAGATTGGCTGGGATAGGCGTGGCGAATGCCGCTGCCGCTTCAAAACGTCCTTTACCAGTCCAGCTGATTTGCTTTCCGCTGACCGCGCCAACTTGTACGGTTTTTGCGGCGACGGTGTCGTCAGGTTTGTTTAAAGCCAGTTCATTACCTAGCGTGACTTTGCGTTTTCCTGTGGTCACTGAAAGTGGATAGCTAGTCTGGTCTTGCGGATTCGAGATGACCAGACTAGACGCGACATTGCAAGCGGTGCTGGTATCTTCAGGCAAAAGCGCCATGCGTGGTACTTTGCCGTAGCGCAGGCCATAGCCATACTTAAACAAAGTTTCGCTGCCACCTGTTGCTACGGCTTGAGTTAAACATGCTTTCGCTGGCCAAGAGAATGACAAACGACCTTTGATAGGATGCGCCACTTTAGCTTGCGCATTTTTGAATAAGACATCGGCAACGCCTTTGCCTTCAGTACCTGGTAACCAAGCAGCGACGAAACTATCAGATAGATTCAGCAAATCATTGGCATACACGGCACGACCGCTCAACAATAGAGTGACTACTGGTTTACCTTTGTTAGCGACTTTTTTCAGAACTGCTAAATCTTCTGGAAACTGTTGGCTGTGACTCAAACCACGACTGGCGGCCACATCACCAAAACCTTCGGCATACGGTGTTTCACCCAGCACGGCGACGACCACATCAAATTGGGCGACATCGACATCATCTCCGTTAGCGCTGTAATGCACGTTGACAGCGCCAGCGGCTTCTTTAATGCCAGTCAATAGTGTATCGCCAGGTGTGTAATCGGTTTCTTTGTTCTCTGTACCTTGCCAAGTAATAGACCAGCCGCCGGATTGATTAATCATGCTATCGGCGCTCTTGCCGACAACCAGAATTTTTTTGCCGCGTGCCAATGGTAAAACACCGTCATTGTTCTTCAACAGCACCAAGGATTCACGCACCGCTTGACGTGCGATATCCCGTGCTTGCAGCGCTTCTTGTTTACCTGCATATTGATTGTCAGATGGCTTTTTGCCGAACAGACCAGCGCGTAATTTGACGCGCAAAATACGACTCACCGCATCATCGATACGCGCCATAGGAATCTCGCCACGTTCCACTTGCGCGATGGTATTGGCGATAAAAGATTTCCAATTATCTGGCACCATCACCATGTCGATACCCGCATTAATCGCTTGCGGACAGCTATCGTTACTACAACCAGGCACTTCGGCGATACCATCCCAGTCCGACACAACAAAACCATCGAAGCCCATTTTGTCTTTCAAAGCATCCGTCAAGAGTGCCTTGCTGCCGTGCATTTTGCCGTAATTCACATTGCCTGCCACGTCATGCCAACTGTTATACGACGCCATGACAGTCTGCGCACCCTCAGCAAACGCACCGTAGTAGCCTTGTGCATGCTGGTTCAACATCTCGCTCAAGTTCGCTTTGTTGACACCTCGATCTACGCCTTTGTCTGTACCACCATCGCCGATGAAATGCTTGGCAGTAGCGACCACATTCTTGTCATCCTTAAATTTACCTTGTAAGGCTTTGACGTACACAGCACCATATTCTTTGACCAGTCGTCCATCTTCAGAAAAACTCTCATAAGAACGTCCCCAGCGAGCATCACGTCCGACCGCGAGCGTCGGAGCGAAGACCCAAGCAATACCCGTGGCGCGTACTGCTTTGGCGACTTGTTCAGCCATCTGTCCTATCAGTTTAGGATTGCGTGCGGCACCTAGGCCTATGTTATGTGGAAACAAGGTAGCGCCAACTACATTGCTATTGCCATGAATCGCATCAATGCCCCAAATCACCGGCACTTTGTCCACCATATCGGTACTCATTGAGGCTGCGTAGTATTGATCCGCTAAGCTAACCCAGTCGGCAGCGGTTGAATATTTGTTCATCTTTGGCCAGCTGCCGCCACCATTAAGCACTGAGCCGAGATAGTATTTACGCACATCATCTGGTGTGATGAATTTGATTTCGGGCTGCGTCATTTGCCCGACTTTTTGCGCCAGCGTCATGTGGCTGACCATCTTGGCGATCTTCGCTTCCATTGCTGGATCTTTGGCGATGGCGCTCTTGATGTGTGGCCAATCTTTGATGGCGGTATTAGTGCTGGCGTTTGTGCTGGCAGCGCTTACTGTGTTATGTAATCCTGCGCTACACAGCACCGCTAGAGCGAGCTGCACGCTGGTCATTTTTTTTGTCATTAGTTTCACTTTTTGTCTCTCTGATTAGTTTTCTAATATCTTAGTTTTAAGGCTCAATTCTTTACTCGATCTTGTAAGGCGGCTGCAACCCGAGCTGCTCAAGTTCGTAAAGGCTAATCGGCGCGGGTTTCACCCGCCCTACGAACTCCATCACCGTCATGCACCGTAGTTCTACATTTCATACTTGTGTCCATAACGCAGCCCGCTTGCGGGAGAAAAGACTTCAACAAATACAATTTTCAAGCAAATTCAGAAGTCTTTTGAACCTCTTAAGCACCAATTGGTAACGTTTCCGTTTTATTCTAAATGAATTTTGGAAACGTTACCAATTATTTTTAAAAAATGTTTTGTGGATGTGAAAGAGATACAACTTAGGGGCGAAAAGCCGGGAGAAATAGCATGTGTACAAGGCATATTATCGGGCAAAACTGATATTTAGAATGCGAGGCGAACGGCGCATCAAGTTGTGTTGATTGCCATTCGCCTCCACTCTTGCTTACTCCTCCCCCCCGGGAAAAGTAGTGCATAAACCCTGGTGCAGCAAATCCACATACCGGACTGGTTAATAATCGCATGCTGCGATTACCCATTTTGCAATACTACTTATTTTGATTCAAAAACGCGCTGAACCAACGTCCGCTTTCTTTCACTGTGCGTTTCTGCGTAACAAAATCGATATACACCAAACCAAAGCGGCGTAAATAACCTTCTGCCCATTCAAAATTATCCATCAGGCTCCAGGCAAAATAGCCGCGCGCATCGACGCCTTCTGCACGCGCCTGTTTCAAAGCATCCAGATGACGCATGAAATAATTGCGCCGTTCTGTATCGCAAACACTACCGTCTACCTCGACCTGATCATCATAGCTGGAACCATTTTCGGTCAAGAAAATCGGGATTTTAGGATAATCATTTTTGATGCGTACTAGCAATTCACGCATACCATCTGGCGCTACTTCCCAAGCAAAACCGGTGCGCTCACGATCTGGCAGTACGACCAATTTAGTATGTAAGGGTGGTACTTCAGGCGCATCGGCAATCGTTTCAGGGAAGTAGTAATTCACACCCAGAAAATCGATCGGCGTGGCGATGACTTCGAGATCGGTTGCCTCGATGTCAGGTAGATCCGCCGCACAATGTTCGAGGATATCGGCGGGATAACCACGTCCAAAAAGAGGATCAAGAAACCAACGATTACGCAAGCCATCGTGACGCTGCATTGCTGCCATATCTTCAGGCGCATCACTCGCGCTGCGCAGAGGATGCAAACTCAATGCTATACCCACTTGTGCCTGGGCGGCATTCGATTTGATCAGAGGGACCGCCAAACCATGGGAGAGTAAAACGTGGTGACAAACTTGCAATGCGGCTTTGAAGTTTTGCTGACCCGGCGCATGCATACCATCCCAGTTGCCATGCATGGCTGTGCACCAAGGTTCATTGTGCGTGATCCAATGTTTGACTCTATCACCTAAGTGCCGGGTGGTCGCATCCACAAACTCTAAATAGGCATCTACGGTCGCACGGCGCTCCCAGCCGCCCAAATTTTGTAAGTACTGTGGCAAGTCCCAATGATAGAGTGTGGCCCAAGGTTGTAAGCCGCGCTCTAGCATGCCATCCACCAGGCGCGAGTAGAAATCGAGTCCACGTTGATTGGGCTTAGCACCTAGCTCAGTGATGACTCGCGGCCAGGCAATCGAAAAACGATAGGCGTTCATTCCAAATTCTTGAGCGAGATCCAGATCTTCTGGCCAGCGATGATAGTGATCACAGGCGACACTGGCATTGCTGCCATCGCGAATCTTGCCCGGCTGTTGACAGAATCTGTCCCAGATTGACTCGGCACGTCCGTCCAACCCCGCACCGCCCTCAATTTGAAACGAAGAAGTCGAACAACCCCAGGCAAAATCCGCAGGAAAGTCATCACGCGCTAGCGCTGGTTGTGAGGGAAGTACCATAGTAGAGAGATTAGTCATAATATGCTTATTGGGAACGTGCAAAGGGATCGGGTGCAACAGCGCTGGTCATCCAAGTCATCACCGCCTGCTGTGGTTCATAAGGAATACTGCCAAAGAGTTCGAACAGTTTTTCTATCTCACTCAAACTAGCTTGATTAAAGTCGAGCGCAGGTACTTTGACTTGACCGCTGTTGGTCACCAGTCCCCAAGTACCATTGCCTTGCCCGCCATTGTTACTAAGCAATTTGTACGACCAACTGGTGGCCGCCCAGCCGTAACTGGCATAGGTGTCGTAGGTGACGCGGGTTATTTGCCCGCCTAATTCCGCACCTAAACCCGCCCAGGGTTGAAACTCGCCGACAAAAAAGGCCGTGTTCAGATTCTTTAAGCGGGTATTCCATTCGCAGACACCGCCATTGCCAGAACTCCCGCAGCGTAACCACTCTTTATGTACTTGGAGCGACGGTTCGCCCCAACCAAAAAAGCCTGGATAAGTATGGATTTCAAAAGCGACGTTGCGCAAGCCACGATCAGCAGGCTTGCCGTAGGCATCAATGCCACTGGAATGACCGGGCAAAATAATCACGTGATTATTGTCGACACTACGCACCGCGTGATACAGGCGAATCATTTCTTTCGCCATCACATCAGGCGTAGTACCCCAAGGCTCATTCAATAAGCTATAGCCTGCCACCGCTGCCCTATCTTTATAACGCGCTGCGACCTCTTGCCACAACCAAATCGTGCGCTCTTGAAATTCAGGTGTGCTCCAATACAAATTTTTGCCAGCACAACCGGAATGATGTTCCCAGCCCTGACTGCCGACCGCACCGTGCAAATCGAGTATCACGTGCATGCCACGACGCTCTGCCTGAGCGATGGCATCGTCCAGATATTCCCAAGCATTACTGCGTAGATTACCGGGATTTTTTTCGTCTTCGATCACACTCCAGATGAAAGGCAAGCGCACCACATTTAGACCATATTGCGCGATCAAATCCCAATCGCGCTCACGTATCCAATTTTTGCGATATAAACGGTACAGGCGTTCCCGTTCTGCATACCCAAAACGTTTATCCAACACTGCTTCTAATTTACATTGATCGTCGATGCCGTTCGAACCCTGCCCCATCATCCAGAATTCTTGTATCAACCAATTGCCAAGATTGACGCCCTTGAGTTGTATCGGTTTGCCGCTCTCACGCAGCCACAGCGTACCTTCGGTATGCAGCATGGTGGGCGTTTCACGCACGATGGCTTGCGGAATAGGAACGATGACATTGACTGCTGGTGTTACTGGTTTCGTGGAAGTAGTGTCACTCGAGCCGCAAGCGCTCAGGCAGAAACCTATGGCTACCAGGAAAAGGCTGAAGCTGAATCCTACGCAGCTGCGCCAAGTCTGACTATGACGACTATTCAGACTCAGATTTTTCATTCCTCCCCCTTTCCACCGATTTCCAAATTCATCCGTTTTTATCATGGAATCGTTTCCAATTTGCATCCAAAAAAAACACGCAAAATGTGCATGTCTTTTCTAACTATTTTCCATACCGGGCTTACGCAAAATTGCGTTGACGAGGGGAACACAACAACGCCAACATCTGTTTTGCCTAAGTCCGATACAAAATTATCACGACTATAGAACTTATTTGTCGCTACCTATCTCATCACCTAGCTCACTGCGTCGCTCACCATTCGCTTGAATCAAACGCTTACGGAAAGACGTACGTGCTGCTTTTTCCACCGAACTACGCCAAGTCATACTAACCGGAAACTTACGCTGCACTGGGCGTTGCAAATCGTAACAACGATTCAGTAAAAAACTTAAACCATTCATCGTCATCTCACGCCAGGCGATGTGCACCGAGGATAAACGCGGTGCGGAAAAAGAAGCGGTTTCGGTATCATCATAGCCAACCACCGAGACTTCACCCGGCACAGCGATGCCCGCATGTTGGAAGTAGGATAAAGCACCGATTGCCATTTCATCATTCGCGCAAAATACCGCCGTAAAATCGTAGGCAGACTCCACCAATTCCTGCGCTGACGCCCAACCACCATCGGGTGCAAAGTTACTCTCGGCTACCCACATCTTTTTAACGTCGATTCCAGCCTGCTCTAGTTCGTGCATGAAGCCACCAATACGGTCCACGTTATCGGGTGCGCTAGCAGGGCCGGCAATAACGGCAATTTTTTTATGCTTTTGTTTCAGCAAGGCCTGTGCCGCCATGCGTCCACCCAAATTATGATCTGCAGTAAAGCACTGGTCCGCGATGCAATCATAGCGATGATTCAACACGACTAAATTCGTCTTTTTAGAACCTAAGTTGTCGATGTCGGCATCTTGTAGCGCATTACTCATCACAATCAAACCATCGCAACCACGTTCAATAAGGAAATTAATCCCATCAATCGCTTGTTCCCGTACATCGCCCGCACCCACACCGAACGCCACCACCATATGCAAACCCTCGGCACGCAACTCGGTATCAATCGCCTGCATAATCGGCATGTAAAACGTACCTTTGAGCAAAGGAATGTAAACACCTATCATACGGCTAGAGCCAGACAGCAAAGAACGCGCCGCATGCGAAGGACGAAAATCTAATTCTTCGATCGCTTTTCTGACCCGCTCTAAAGTCGCGGGTGACACCGATCCCTTGCCGCTCACGACTCGGGAAGCCGTTCCCAATCCCACTCCCGCCAAACGGGCGACATCTTTAATAGTTGCCATATTTTTTTGTTCTCATGCTTTCTTCAGCAAGTTATTTTATGTTCTATGCTACTTCATGTTCTACGTTTCTAAATCGAAATTGCTCAATTTATCAGCATATTGTAAATGCCTTCGCTTGCTTCTGACGATTTTTATAACTGATCATGCACTTGGAAGCATCATCGTTTCTGAACGCCCCTCACCCTAGCCCTCTCCCGCAAGCAGGAGAAGGAATTTCTCACAACTTAAGCTGCCGCACTCATTGCATTGTTCATGACAGGATTCGCGGCACAAGTCGCTGCGATAAACTCTGCATGCGTAGGCATCACATCAACACATTTGGCTATCGTTTTTTGAACCTGATCCAAAAAATACTGTATATCTTCGGCACTACGCTGATCGACCAACGGATGATAAGACGCTGCCCGCAAACCTTGCCCGTGCATGACTTGCAGCCAGCTGGCATCGGCAAATAACTCTTCACCTAAGCGGAAAATTCTGCCATGGCTACGGTATAAATCGATACGGTGTTGCACTTCGGCGGGTACTTCCATCGTGCGGCAATATTCCCAAAACGGCGAGTTTTCATGCGTATTCAACTTATAGTGCATGATGAGAAAATCACGAATACGTTGATACTCTTCATCGTTCTGCGCATTATAAGTATCGATATCAATCTGATTAAAGCCGCGATCTGGAAACAAACTAAGCAAACGCATGATGGCAGTTTGCACCATGTGTATGCTGGTCGATTCGAGTGGCTCCATAAAACCACCTGCTAAGCCCATCGCGACACAATTCTTGTTCCAAGCTTTCTTACGCTTACCTGTCGTGAATTTAATCAAGCGCGGTTCCGCCAACACGCTGCCATCCAGATTATTCAACAAGACAGCCTGAGCTTCGTCAGCGCTCATAAATTTACTGCAAAATACGTGACCATTACCAGTACGGTGTTGTAAAGGAATCCGCCATTGCCAGCCCGCTTTATGCGCGGTCGAGCGCGTATAAGGATGTAAGGGCGTGGTCGACGTACACGGCACAGCAATCGCACTATTCGCTGGCAACCAGTGACTCCAGTCCTCATAACCTGTTTGCAAAGTCTTTTCTATCAGCAGAGCGGCCAAACCTGAGCAATCGATGAATAGATCACCGGTGAACTGCTCACCATTTTCCATCACTAGGGTTTCGATATGCCCATCGTGAGCACGTGTCAATACGTCGACGATACGGCCCTCACTACGCACTACGCCTTGAGCTTCACTGATACCCCGCAAATAGCGCGCATACAGACCTGCATCAAAATGAAAAGCGTACGAAATATCGGACAAGGGCGAATTCGGCATGTCCTTGGGCGGACGCATAAACTTACCCTGACGCGGCGCTACGGTATTAATAGAAAATGCTTCCAAATCAGGCACGGTACCGGCCTGATACATCTTCAGCCAATATTGATAAAACTTCGCCACGACCTGATCGCGTCCGATCTGACCAAAGCCGTGGATGTAGGAATCGCCCTGCTTACCCCAATTGACGAACTCGATACCCAACTTAAAGGTGGCTTGGGTTTGACGCATGAATTCATCTTCATCCAGGTTGAGCAATTGATTAAAGGCACGGATACTGGGTATCGTCGCTTCACCTACGCCGATGGTGGAAATCTGATCTGATTCCACCAAACGAATGCGCTTACCTTGCGGTAGCATGCGTGACAGTGCAGCCGCCGTCATCCAGCCTGCAGTGCCGCCGCCAACAATCACAATGTCACGGATCTGTGCATCAGTATTCGCAGCTTGGCCTGCATTCGTAGAATGGTTCATAATCTTTGCTCACTTTGCGGATTAAACAGAGAAACTTTGCGCGTGTCGATACTATACAAAACCGTCTGGCCGATCTCGAACGGGCGCTGATCATTGACGATGCTAGAAATCGTTTGCGTTCCTGCCTGTAGCCATACAACTTGATGATTGCCCATAGGTTCGACCAACATGACTGCACCGACGAACTGACCATCGTCACGGATTTGTATCTGTTCAGGTCGTACGCCTAACATGACCTCAGCGGTCGCCGACCAAGGTGTGGCAAACGCATAGGTCGACAAATCCATGCTCAAGGTATTTGAAACAAAACGTGCCTGAGCATCGAGTTCGCCGCTAATAAAATTCATCGCTGGTGCACCCAAAAATCCCGCGACAAACAAATTCACGGGCCGTTCATAAACACACTCAGGCGTACCGATTTGCTGGATTTTGCCACCTTGCATCACGACGATGCGCGTTGCTAAAGTCATCGCCTCGACCTGATCGTGCGTGACATAAATCATGGTGGATTGCAGTTGTTGGTGCAATAACTTAAGTTCACGTCGTAAATTACTGCGCAACTTGGCATCCAGATTCGACAAGGGTTCATCGAACAAAAATACTTCCGCTTCACGCACCAAGGCACGACCGATGGCCACGCGCTGTCTTTGCCCACCAGACAAGGCTGCAGGTTTTCTTTGCAGCAATGGCGTCAAGTGCAACATCTCGGCGACTTTTTCGATGCGACGCGCGATTTCTGCTTTGGGCGTGCCGTTGATACGCAAGCCAAATGACATGTTTTTTTCTACCGTCATGGTTGGATACAAGGCGTAGGACTGAAACACCATACCAATTTGACGCTCGCTAGGATCGGCCCAGGTCATATCCTGACCTGCAATTTCCACGCTACCTGCACTGACATCAATCAAACCCGCGATCGCATGCAACAGCGTGGATTTACCGCAACCTGATGGTCCCAGCAGAACCAAAAACTCTCCTGCCTCAACATTTAAATTGAGGTCAGAAATGATCTGATTACCACCCAGATTGATGCCTAAATTTTGTAGACAGACATTCGCCACGGTTTTCCTAAGCCTTAATATTTTTTCGAAACAGCATCAAAATTGTTTTATCCCTTAACTGCACCTGCCGCAATACCGCGTACAAACCAGCGCCCCGAGACAAAATACAAAGTCAGAGGCACGAGCGAAGTCAAAATTGTGGCAGCCATATTCACGTTGTACATGCGCGTACCGGTGGTGGTATTGATCACATTATTTAATTGCACCGTCATAGGCAAATGCTCACGTCCAGCAAATACCAGTCCTAGAATATAGTCATTCCAAACACCGGTTAATTGCATAATCGCCGCCACCACAATAATCGGCGTCGACATCGGCAAGATCAGTTGTACGAAAATGCGAACGAAACCACCACCATCGATACGTGCCGCTTGAAACAGTTCATGCGGTATCGTGCTGTAGTAATTACGAAAGAGTAGCGTCATCACCGGCATACTAAATACCGTATGAACCAAGACGATGCCCGGCAAAGAGCTGTACAAATCGATGCTGGCTAAAATTCTCACTAAGGGAAAGATCATCACTTGCACAGGGATGAATGCACCAACCATCAGAATGCCAAACAAAATGTTGGCACCACGTGGGCGCCAGAACGACAAAGCATAGCCATTCAAAGCACCGAGAAAAATCGGTATCAAGGTACTCGGTATCGCTATCGCTACCGAATTCATAAAACCACCACGTATGCCTTCGCAATCAATACCGGTACAAGCACTAGTCCAGGCAATGGTCCAGGCATCCAGGCTAAATTGCTGTGGCAAGGCGAAGATGTTACCCATACGAATTTCATCCATGCTTTTCACCGAAGTCGTGAGCATGATGTAAAGCGGCAGCAAAAAGAAAATTGCGGCGCTGATCAAAAAAGCATAAATACCTAAACGAGCGAGACTAAATCGCTTGCTTCTACCGCGTTGCTTTAGGCGTTGGGCTGGATGGGCCGCGGATGGCAAGTCAGCGCTCATTTGCCTACCTTATGGTTACGTACATTGCGGTTGCGTGCATACACATAAGGCGCGAGGATTGCGATAACAGGGACTAACAGCATGACCGCACCTGCCGAGGCAAGGGCAATGTTAGCGCGACCAAACAAATGGTCCATAATGAATTTGGCTGGTACTTCACTGGCCGTACCGGGACCACCTTGGGTCATGGCGACGACGGAATCAAATAGTTTGATTGCTGTCGTTGAGAGCAATAAGAAAACGGTGGCGATCGCAGGTGCCAGCATAGGAATCACAATAGACACATATACCCGCCACACCGGTATACCATCGAGTCGTGCGGCTTTCCAAATCTCTTCGTCTATGCCTCTCAAGGCTGCTAACAATAGCGCCATCACCAAACCAGCAGTTTGCCAAACGGTGGCGATCACGATGGTGTAGATGACTTTGTCCTGATCAATAATCCAGTCGAATACAAAATCTGGAAAACCCATCTGTCGCACCGCGTACTCTATTCCTATGCCTGGCGTCAGCATCCATTGCCAGATCAAACCGGTCGCAACAAAGGACATCGCATACGGATACAAAAATACCGTGCGCAATACACCTTCTGCTGTCACTTTTTGATCGATGAACACAGCCAGCAAAAATCCCAAGACCATGCTGACTAGAATAAAAAGCACCGTGTAGATCGCAATATTTTCTATCGATAGCAACCAGCGTTCATTGTCAAATAATTTGGCGTACTGTGCCATGCCGACGAAGGTGTCAGTCGGCATCGTACGTGAATTAGAGAACGAGACTTTAATCGACCACAGTGTCGCACCCAAGTAGGCGACCAAGCTCACTAAAGCCATAGGCAGCAAAGCTGCGAATGGGATCAGTAATTTGGTTTTGCGGCTGAGGGCTTTGATTTGCATTGGTATTTTTTTGCCTATTGCTTACTTAGTCTTTCAAGGCGCTGGCTATGCTTTTTTGGGCTTTTTCAACTGGCATGCGAGTATTCCAAAATGCCGTCAAAATATCCTGCAACGCGCCGTTTTGATCGGGCGTCAAAAAGATTTCGCTGATGCCGACTTGACGCGATTTGTCTTTCATAATCGCCATACCGGCTTGTGCGCAAATATCCATGGTAGAGGTATCAACATCACTGCGGATAGGAATCGAGCCTTTTAATTTGTTGAATTCGAGCTGTGTACTTGGTGTCAGCACGACTTTCGCTAACAATTTCTGCGCATTGACGGTAGAAGGATTGGTAGTGCGCGGAAAAACGAAAGCATCACCTTGTATCAGGTAAGGTGAATTAGGCGTTAAGCCTGCGATACAACCAAAATCTTTACCTGCGACTTGCTTGGCCGCAGAGAATTCACCTTTTACCCAATCACCCATAATCTGCATACCCGCTTTGCCGCTGATCAACAAAGCGGTGGCGTCATTCCAGTTACGGCCCGGTGCACCCGCATCAACATAGGTCTGCATGCGCTTAAAGGCGAGCAATACTTTCTTGAAGGCTTCAGAGTTGATGGCTTTTTGGTCGCGATCACGGATCACGCTCAGATACAGATCTTTACCACCGAGATTGGCTAGCATGGCTTGAAACACGATGGTTTCTTGCCATGCTTGGCCACCATGAGCGAGTGGAATGATGCCTGCTGCTTTCAATTTATCGAGTGCGGCAAACATCTCATCCACAGTCGCCGGCTCTTTGGCGATACCCGCTTTTTTGAATGCCGCTTTGGAGTACCAGAACCAAGTTTGCATATGAATATTCACGGGCACGGCGTAGTAGTGACCTTTGATCCGAATCACATTCAAGACGGGTTCTGGCAGAATTTTTTCCCACCCCTCGCTCTTGGCGACATCATCGACATTATTGAGCATACCTTGTTCGACCAAATCGAGAAACTGCTTAGTCGTGTTGAACTGTGCCGCAGTCGGTGGATTACTGCCAACGATGCGATTGATCGCCACAGCTCTGGCCTGATCGGCACCTGCAACTGCGGAATCAACCCAGATACCGCCGGCTTTACGATAAGCATCAGCGATCAGCTTGGCTGCAGCCGACTCGCTGCTAGAGGTCCACCAATGGATGATTTCGGCTTTTTCGACGGGCGCTGGCTTGGTTACCCGCACCTGCGTCTGCGCTGTCGATACACTGGCAAATGAGGCCAGACATATCGCCAGCATAGGATAGTTAAGCTTGAACATCGAGTCTCCTGATAATGCAGATACTTTGCCTGCATTACTCACAAATTTTTATTGATTGAATTCTTTACCGCTTTATTGGCTACAACTTTAGTGCCACATTTCACAATATGGAAACGTTACCATTTTTCATCGACTATAGCATTCTTCATTTTTGAATGTCAATTCACGCCAGCAGATATCGCTATTGGCGTGGCGCGCCCTACTTTAATCCTAAACCACACTGGTGTTGACATTTAAAAATGAATAATGCCATACTTCCCCTCAAATTGGAAACGATTCCACATTTCTACCACAAAGCTAGTTTAAAACGTTTTTGTGCGCTAAAAAACTTTACAGGAGCAAAGTTTGATGAAAGCTTATTTCTATCCTCTAACACTACTTCTAGCAAGCACACTGAGCGCCTGTGGAGGTGGATCGGGAACGAATACAACGACTCCGCCAGTCAGCACCCCTGTGGTTACGACCCCCATCGTAAGCGCGCCCGCCCTTCCACCTGGGGGTAAACCAGCGGGTTGGAAGTTGGTTTGGTCCGATGAATTTGATCAAGCCGGATTACCCAGTGCCGACAAGTGGATGTTCGATACTGAAAGAAACAAAGCGGGCTGGTTCAATAATGAACGTCAGTACTATTCAAAAGACCGTCTGGAGAATGCCCGTGTGGCAGATGGCAAACTCACTATAACCGCACTCAAAGAACAGCTCAGCAGCGCCCCCGATTATGGCGGCCAGGCTTACACCTCAGCCCGTCTGTTGACACGTGGTAAAGCAAGCTGGACCTATGGCTTTTTTGAGATTCGTGCCAAACTCCCGTGTGGTCTTGGTACCTGGCCAGCGATCTGGACGCTAGGCACCAAAGGTGCGTGGCCCGATGATGGTGAGATCGATATCATGGAGCATGTGGGGAAAAACAAGGGTCAAATTCTAGGTAGCGCCTACAGCAATTTTTACAACTGGGCGAATGGCACAGGCAATACCAAGGCCACCACGGTCAACGATGCTTGCGACACATTCCATAACTATCAATTGTATTGGGATCAAAACCAGCTAGCGATCGCGGTTGATGACAAGTACTACTTTCAATTCGTGAATGCAAAAACCGGTGACTACAAAAAATGGCCTTTCGATCAACCGCAATATTTGATCCTCAATCTGGCCATTGGCGGTGACCTCGGTGGCGCGGTGGATGACAACATTTTTCCAAGTAAATTTGAGATTGAGTATGTGCGGATCTATCAACCTTAATCAACCTTAATCAAACTTAATGACTCAAGCAATTACCATCGAAACATAGCAAACCATGCTCAATAGCCGAGACATCTTTAATACAGACGCAAGCATCAAAGTCGTGCCGCTATTTGACGGGCACCACTGCATTGTGATCGATGATTTCTTGCGCGAACCGCAGGCTATGATCGATTTGGCAAATAGTCAACGAGCACATTTTCGCTATGACGCAGACAACTATTTCCCAGGTTTAGAAATGGACATGGGGCGGGAATTTGCGCTCAGTCTGGAACAGTACTTTATGTTGCAAATGCGCCGCTACTTCGCCGCACGCAGGCAGCTCGGCGTCGCCTGCAGAATCTCGATAACCACTTTACAAATGCATGAACTCAATGCCTTACAAAGACTTTGCCATCGTGATGCCGATACTTTCCCGCCGGGCGTCGGCATTGCTGCTGCAGTCGTGTATCTGTTTCAAAATGCCGATCTTGGTGGCACCAGCTTTTATCGACCGAAACTCAGCGCGGATGCAACGCGTGAACTGCTAAGCACCGCGCAAAATGCCACGCCCGAGGCCTGCACAACTTTGCTCAAAACTGCGCCTGCTTATCTACACGCCAGCAATGATTATTTCGAGTTAATGCATACCGTGCCCGCCAAGTGGAATCGCGCCATTTTCTACGAAGGCACAATCTTTCACGCTGCACATATCACCCAGCCAGGGCTATTGAATAGCGAGCCGAATACAGCACGTTTGGCTTTGAATGGTTTTTTCAAATTTAAAAAGACGGCGTAAAAATTAGATAGGAAGTCACTTAGACAATGTTTCCATAGAGCGGGAGCATCCCGCGCGGCCCAGTTATACGACGAGTTGGCGGCGCGGGTTGCACCCGCCCTACAATCCCCCCTCTCCCGCCAGCGGGAGAGGGGGGCAAACAAGACTTAAGAAATAGCGTTCAATGTGCTATCACGGCAAACTATAATCAAAAACATAGAAATGCTTTCCCTCCTTAATTTCTATCTGCATTTGCCCTTTCAAGCCCACTAACTCATCCGTGCCGGAATCCGGCACTACTTGTATTGTCAGGTGTGGCGTGCCTTTGTCCATGACGCCGGTATGCATCAAGACAAAGCTGCCACGCTTGCCTTGTAAAGTGCCACTCACCCGCTCTATCGCCACATAGCCTGCAGAGCCTTTGACCTCGGTCATTGCTGCCAGCATCTCACCCAAACTGTGCGCGCTCAAATCGCCATGAAACTGTTTATCTATGGTTTGACGCCCCAAATTAGCTTCTGCAATCGCATCCGCTGGCGCTTGTGGTTGGAGTTTTACGTCGAAACTGCCGCGTATCTGTTGCATGGTCGAGTCCTTGAGTTGAATAGCGATGAGTGTATTTTCCGCGTAGTTGCGTGTAGTCATTATGCACAAACTAAGGCCGACGAATTGACTAAAACTAACTGGAACCAGTCTTCAGCACTTAGTCGTCTTACGCTTTTTGCCCAAGCTACCGCGCTGCGCGACTTTGGCGATATAGTCAGGCGAGAACGGCACCTTACAGGAAGTATCACCAACATCGACCACAACTTCACCGATTTTTTTTCCGGCTTGAATTGCTGCTTCGCTGAGCGCCGGAACATAACAACCTAGCGCAATCACAAAACCATTCATGCAATAACACACGCGATTTGGTGCTTGATGAATCCCAGCTTGCACGCGTTTGAGCAGTTTTTGCAATAACTTCAAATCCAAATCCGCATCGTCTGTGACCGAGATATAACTACTCAGCGTACACCAACCAGCGGCGGCAATATCGGGGTTATCAGAATCTATCCACGCCAATGCTAAGGATATCGCATGTAAACTCTCTGCCGTCACCCACGCCACACTGTATTCACGTATACCTTGGGAGTTGGCTGTTTCTACCCAGTGCTGCAATTGCGCCGCGCTCATCTTGCTCCCGTCGGACAGCAAACCCGCCATATACTGCGCATCATAAATCCCGGTATCAAACAGAGCACACGCAAAAGCCAGATCATTCTTATAGGGCTTCATCAGCTTCTTCATCTCTTCAATTTTGACACCGAAGAGCGGCTCTTGCGCACCATGTTTGAGTAAGGTGTTGCGGTGAGATTCTAGACCCAGCGCTTCTAACTGTTTCACTAAAATTGAGATCGATTGCTGGGTGGAGTCTGCTGTACTCATATTTGCCTCCTTATCTGTGAATCAAAGCGATGTGCCAAATCAACTCTATTCAAATTGCAAAACCAAAGACTCACCTATTGCGACCAATTGCCATTGTGCTGTCAGGACTAAAAGCTTCTGGCGTACCGCATCGATATCCTCAAGACTCAATTCCAAAGGCTCGCATTGACGAGCATTACAAGTGACCCGATACAAATCTAACATATCGGCGGGAGCACTGTTCCAGCCCGACCAAGCATCCGCTTGAAACACTTCAACCAAGCGCTCTACGCCATCACTTTCTGGTTCTGATTCCATCTGAAATGTTGCCGCTTCGCCGTGAAGAATGCGATCCACAAATCCGCGCTTATGTAGCGTACTCTCGACCCCAAAATGCACCATATCATGAGGAATAATACCCTGCTTTGGGCACTCTATTTTTTCAGCGACTACGCCGTTGCGCATCACGTCCATTTGGTCGTATTTGCCTGACCCTTTTGTAAAAATTAACTGCATGTGAAGTCCCATACCAAGCAAAAAATAGAATGATAATTTAACTTATCCCTCAACAATCTACGCCCAAGCTTTTTCAATCCAAATTTTTCGCCAACCGTATGCTAGTGCGAGTGTACCCAAGGTGTTCATAAAATGCATGGGCATCCACTAAGCGGTTATTGCTGGTAATCTCAATCAGACCACATCCCCCATCTTTCAAGACGCGTTCCGCCGCTGCCATTAAAGCACGCCCGACGCCACTGCCACGCAAACGGGCATCAACCACTAACGCACTCACACGACCAACTGGCTTAGGCCGGTGCAATACGATCATGCTGTGCAGCGTGATCACACCTAACAATTGCCCATCGACGTGTGCAGCCACCAGCGCTTGGCTGCCATAATGTGACCACGCTGGCCAATGCGTAAGTATTTGCGCCGACGTAGTTGGATGTCCAAGTTCGGTAAATAGCCTTGCTAGTTCTTGGCTATCTTCTTCTGTGGCTGGGCGGATTGCGTAGTTTGGCATGGCATTCGGTTTTCTTAAATGGTGGCACCATCATAAAACTTCTCGCCGAATTTGGAAATTGTTTCCATCAATCTCAATTAAATAATTACACACTACGAAAAGTTCACACCGAGGCTTCTTGCCCCAAACAAGAAATCACACCCCACTTACACAAGCGTTATACTCTGACGATAGTGCAGCCTCGCACCAATCGCAAAAAACACCCATAGGGAGATTCATTTGAGTAAGCAACATATCGTCAATCTGGCATTGCAAGGTGGTGGTTCACACGGCGCCTTTACTTGGGGCGTACTTGATGCCTTACTTGACGATGGCACCATCCAATTTGAAGGCGTCAGTGGCACCAGCGCGGGTGCCATGAATGCAGTAGCAATGGCACACGGCTTTGCCTTAGCGGATAAAAAATCTGCACTGGCGCGGCGTGAGGCAGCACGGCAGTCATTAAAGGATTTTTGGGACGGCGTGATCAGTATGAACGCTATGCAAAATAGCCTGGCACACGCACATCGTGTACCGTTTGATCTTTTGTTTGGCGGCATGGCGGCTCTTGCTGGCGCGCACTCACCGGCGCAAATGTTTTCTGATTCGCTTGGTAGTCTATGGACCAGTTCTATTTCGCCCTATCAAAGTAATCCCTTAGATATTAATCCGCTCAAAGACTTTCTAGAACGTCAAATTGATTTTGACCGATTGGCGACATGCACGCAGTTGAAAGTGTTTGTAGTCGCGACCAAGGTCAGCGACGGCAAAGCCGAGATATTTAGCGGCCAGCGCCTGACTGCCGATGCGGTCATGGCATCGGCTTGTCTGCCTACGGTATTTCAAGCGGTAGAAATTGAAGGTGAACATTATTGGGACGGCGGCTACTCGGGCAACCCGGCGATACATCCGCTCATTTACGAATGCCAAAGTCGCGACGTCGTGCTGGTACAAATTAATCCGATTCGACGTGACAGCTTACCGAAAACCTCTGCCGATATTTTAGACAGACTCAACGAAATGACGTTTAACTCAGCCCTCATCGCTGAGATGCGCGCGATTGATTTTGTTAAGCGTCTACTGGCCGAAAACAAACTCGATTCCACTCGTTACAAAGACGTCCTCATGCATCGCATCGACGGCGGCGCAGAACTCGAAGCCTATCCCGCCTCCAGCAAATCACAAACTGACGCTAAACTAATTTATCAGTTACGTGACCTCGGACAAAGCTGCGCGAAGCAATGGCTGCAAGATCAACGCCAACACTTAGGCGTGTCATGCAGCGTCAATATCGCCCGTGATTATCTGGATGATTTGCGCGTGCCGGTTGGCGGGCGTAGTAGTTGAGCGCGGTAGTGGCGAAAGTGAAGTGTGATCGCAGTGAGTCATTCGGTCAGTTATGCTTTAACGCTGAATTGACCGGCACGCTTGAGCGTCAGTGTCGAAAGTCCAGCTAAACAATTTCTGCTTCACAGTCACGAGAAAATCTTGTGCAGCTTGTCGCGATAACAAAACCATTTAACCCCCATGAAGAATCTATTTCAAAACAAAGAAGTGAATTAGACCTAATTTTTTCAATGAAATCTTCTTTGCTTTCGTACTTAAAAGGAAGCCAAAGATAAGAGTGTTTAATGCCCCATTTTTCTTCGACTTTTAGGACTTCTTCAAACGTATCAAAAAATTCTGTCGCACTTTTCTCATAAATTTCCCCAAGAATACTTTGCGTCATACAGATATCATCAAGTCGCATTGCGACTACGCCATCGAATACAACATCAGTAAACTCCATGGCCTCATTTTCAAGGCGAAATTTGGTGTGCAACACAAACCTCTGCTTCGTAGACGAAGTTGCGAAGCCATATATAAGGTTATCGTGCACAGAAATCATTGATGTTTAACGCTGAAATGACCGGCGCAAAGCGCCCGTGTCGATTGTTGAGTTAGCCACGAGCTTCTCCCTCAAACTCTGCCTTTAGTTCTAGATAGTCTCGGTAACGCATTTCGCGAATTTCTTCTTTGGTGAATGGATTTTCCTGAATTTTCGAATCGGAACGATAGCGATTCTTTGGAGGATCTGCGTCTACCACTTCCACTACTTTGATACAAACACGGCTCCCGATCGCAAGCGGAGCCTCGACCCAGCGGAAGTGATGACGAACATCATCTGAATCGGGAATCGTCATACCACCAACCGAGCATTCGACATAGCCATCACGCACTTTTAACTTCTCTGCGGCTCGGCTTGCAGTGACGTGAAGACTAAGGATTGACCAATCCTCTACTCCTGCAGTGACGTATTTTTCTCCATCAATCTCGATTTCGTAGGCGATCATATAAGTGGCTAACGCGATTTCATTTGACAAGTTGCGAAGATAACCGACCATCAAAAATTTGGCAATTTGTTTCTACCCTCTGGAAACCCGCATCAGGCCTAGCTGAATTTGCTTATACCCTACAACAACTTGGTTTAAACAAACCGACAAAAAGTGCAGGTGATTTTTAGAAAAGCTGAATACGCGAATGACACTTTTCAGCAGACACTTAAGCTTTCCATCAACCCAAACATACAACGCACTAAAAAGTCTTATCCGTGGTCTGACGAGCACTCGCCAAAATCGACAAAGACGCGCAAACCCTATCAATAGCGTGATCGGGCATTTTACAGCCATTTTCGATGAACGCTATGCTAGTGCACCGCCAACACTTAAGCGTGTCGTGCAGCGTCAATATCGCCCGTGATTATTTGGACGACCTACACGTGCCAGTAAGCGGCCGTGGCAGTGATTGAGCGCTTGCTTAGCCCAACAAGAAAAACTCGATAGCATCTGCGTTAAGAACGATTGAGCGTTTGCCTGAGCTCTTCAAACGCTGCACTAATGAGTTCCGTGACACATTGCACCTTAGGCAAATAGCGATGGCGCTTGTGTACCACCAAATACAAACTGCCCACCGCGTCTGGCCCCAAATCCAGATCAAGTTCAGTCAATTCGTTGATCACGGAATACGTGTGCGGCGCCTTGGCTAAGGGCATCGCGCCAAGACCCGCACGACAAGCAGCGACTTGAACATTGAAGTCGTCTGAGGTGAAGGCTGGTCGAAAATTCGAAATCATGGCGCGCAGACATTGGTTCACGTAAAGATGATCATGCGACTCGGCCCAACATATCCAATTCAGGTCTTCGGGCTTTGGGCTCTTCCCTATTTCTGCGGCATAGCTAGGGGCGGCATACACACGAATGCGGACGTGTACTTGATCCAAACAGATCAAATCCTCGTCGTTAGGTGCGGCAGTACGCAGCGAGATATCCGCTTCTCCTCGCCCGAGGTTTAAGGTTTCTACCCCCGACAAGACCTCCATGTATAGTTTGGGAATCTTGATCTGCAATTGCTTACTTAACGGTGCCAGCAAATCAAACGCAATCCCCGGTGGCGCGGCGATGCGTATTTTTCCTTCGGGCTGGCGTGTCTTTTTGCTGATATTTTGCTCGGCCTGATGTGCCCATTCGGCCATTCTTTGCGCAGCAGGTAGTAATTTTTCACCGGCTTGCGTCAAGGTCACGCCACTACTGGCGCGCTCAAACAAGTTCTCACCGATCGCTTCCTCAAGCTCACCGATACGCCGGCTCAAGGTCGGTTGTCCGAGTCGCAACACGCGCGCTGCGGCGCTCAAGCTACCTTGTTCAACGACGGTCACAAATAGTTTGACATCATCCCAACGTAAGCTCATTCGCGCCTCTTTAACTTTCATTTTTTACCGCAAAAACTGCGTCAAATAATGACTACATCCATTTAAATTCGGATGGATACATCAAAATTTAGGCAATTGTCGCAGATATTTGGATATGCGACACTGCCTTAACTGTAAATTTTAGAGGCGAGCAGATGATTTATCCACATCGTATGAAAGCAGAACTAGAGGGCGATTTTGTCTTATTCCTCATCGGCATGCGCATCAATAAACCTTTGCAAGTGCATCGTTGGTTGCCCGTAGCGCGTGCCATGCCTAGAATGCTGACCGAATTGTACACACAGCCAGAATTGGGTCTATTACATGCGGACGCTTGGTTTGGTCGCACCATTATTATGGTGCAGTACTGGCGCTCTCTGGAGCAATTGCACGCCTATGCCAGAAGCAAAGAACGCCAACATCTACCCGCTTGGCGCGCGTTTCAACAAGCTTCCGATGGCAACACTGCGGTAGGCATTTGGCATGAAAGCTACCAAATCACTGCCGGTAGTCACAGCAATGTGTACGTCAATATGCCTTTATTCGGCTTAGGTAAAGCCAGCGGGGATTTTATGCCCGTCAAAAACAAATAATCCAAACGCTATTTTCTTAAAATAGATACGTCACATGAATAAGTTCACACTCAGCTTGACACTCATTTCCTTGTTCGTCCTACAAGCCTGCACCAGCAGCAATCATCCTACCGAAACATCGCGTTTAGGAAAGCCCAGCACACAAGCCGCCATGGAAGCATTGATAGACCAACCGGGCACCATCAGCGTTGAAACTGTCGCCGCTGCAAACTGGTCTGTGCCTCTGTCTGGGCTAGTCAATTTAGATAGCCCAGCAGCACGTCAGGCGCAACTCAAGGATAAGGACGAGGCGATACAAATTTTTACCTACGTGATTAAACATCCTCAGTTTGGCTACTTTTTAATTGATACCGGCATCTCGGCACAATTGCTAGAAGATCCGGCAAAGTTTGGGTTTAACTGGATGCTGCGTAAAGGTATGCAACTTGAAAAAATGCAGGTAAAAACCAGCACGTCCACTATTTTGGCCAAACTGCCGCAAAAAGTATCCGGTGTATTTCTCACGCATTTACATCTCGATCATATCAGTGGTTTACCCGATATTCCGACGTCTGTTCCAGTCTTTACGGGCGCGGGTGAAAGTAAGGAAACCTATTGGCTCAACATGGTCGTGCGTCCCGCCACCGATCACTTGCTCGCCAATCGCGCACCATTGCAAGAATGGGCGTTTGACCGAATTGACTCAGCAACCACCAACCGCCCGGTCATCGATATTTTTGGCGACGGCAGCGTCTTTGCGATTGCGGTACCAGGTCACACCAAGGGCAGCACCGCCTATCTGGTACGCAGCACACAAGGCCCCGTCCTCATCGTAGGCGATACCTCACACACACTATGGGGCTGGGAACACGGTGTAGAACCAGGTGACTATACGCGCGATCACGCTAGCAATCTGAGCAGTTTACAAGCGCTGAAAGGATTAGTAGCGCGACATCCGACTATAGCGGTGAGGCTGGGGCATCAGCACTGAATCACTAACTTTCATACGCAAATTTAGTCTGGCAAATACTCCCACACTCGGGCATCAAAATCATAGGAAAAAGTACTAAAGGGCTCAAAGCTGGTCGCATAGACAAAACTTGGCCTTCCAAGTTGATTCAATGAGTAATAGGAAAGCCCAAGTTGGCTGTTCAATTCATCTTCACTAACACCAACTTCACTAATACTGGAAGGATAGCGATGATACTTATCGGTAAAAGCTTGAATTTTCATCACGAATACATCAGCCGCATTGCGCGTATGGTTATGTTGCACAGTATGCGCCAAGCCAATAATGGCTGCAGCGATTAACCAAATCAGAACCCGGACAATTTGATGCTGACGAATTACTGAATTGGTTATGATGCGATAAGCACTATAGGGCAGCCAAAAAATCCAAACCAACAGGAAGAAATTCAATATAAAACCAAGCTGATATTGAGCTAAACAAACGACGATCAAAGTTGCTATCAACAAAGACGCCGTGTGTGGCTTAAAGAATTTAATAATTATGGTCATACTAGGTTAAAAGAATTAATACGGTGCTTCCCGATTTTCAAAATTCAAAGAAAAAAAGTCAAACAACACTTTTTCCAAGCTCAATCCCTATGCAGCAACATGCGCTGAATACAAAATCCCATAAGCCCACGACATCAGACGATCGAGATCAAATACCAAGGTTCTATCTCAAGCACTACCCTTAATCTCAAGAAAAACCGTCTCGAGCTTTCGTTCTCGTAGATCAGACTCTAATACTGTCATCGCTGACTCATACTCATCAAGCGCTTGGGCGTGACGCAGCATAGCCAATAACCAAGAGATCTCACGTTTAAATTCCACAACACCCGTGTGCAATAGTGATTCACGCGCTTCGCCTTCTGCCTGTTCATTGGAAAAATTAAGCATGTGATCGAGTAATTCAAGTGCTTCTCTATACTGAGAATATCCATTGTCGAGATACTCGCGGCAAATATCCAACATGCCATTCGACGCGCAATATCGATAGACATGCCTAAATAAGCTTGCAGACAACTCCTTATCACTCACAACGCGAAACTCTTGGTATGCCTCTTCGCTACAAGATAATACCTGACAGATTGAGGCAAACTCGTGAAAACTCCGCCTGGACTTCGATGCCCTAAATGCCGACAAGGTTCTTTCTTTAAGCGAAATCAATGCCTCCAAGGCCGGAGGAAATTCCTGACCCAGACGCGCCCATTCCATTAGGCAATAGGACAGCCTGACGCCATAGTAAGATTCATTGAGCCGCAGCGCATTATCATAGAACCAGCGATAACGGTCTAACGCAATTGGGTAATCCTTATTGCACGCAGCCTCACGGGCTTCGTCTAAAACTTTACCTGGATCTGTTTCCATATTTAGTACTCCTTAGATTGCAGACTTTTGAGCAGCAAAATGTTCTCTCGCCAATTGCTCACAAACCTGCCACAGCGCCGGCGAGCCGCGCGCGATGACTGGGCCATAGCGCTGCAGAACCTGCTCTAAACTCACACCATTTTCAGTCCAGGTACCGCCACCGGTATGGACATTCACTAGCAGAGGTTGTACCCGATCAACGGCTTTCGCGAACTTGGCGTCCTCTGTCATCGCGTCTTCAAACTCATGCCACAGCGCGAGCAGTTCGCTGCTTTGTGGTTCGGGCAGCAGGCCAAACAATCGTGCGGCAGCTTGTGTCTCAAGGAGCGCTTGATCTTGCGATGAAGCGCCACTATGGATAGGCGTATCACCCACATCGACTTCAACGATGTCATGGATGAGCAACATCTTAATGACACGCTCAACATCAATTACACCCATAGCATGATCACGCAAAAGCAAGGCATACATCGCCAGATGCCAGGAATGCTCGGCGCTGTTTTCTTTACGGCTTTGATCCAATAATGGTGATTGTCGGATGACCGATTTTAAGCGATCAATCTCGCGTAAAAAGTTGAGCTGTTGGCGTAGTTGGTTCATTCGCGTTTCGAGAGAGTGATGCAATTATGCAGCTGACTAAATCATCGTGTTAGCGGGCATTGTAGCCTGAAGTTTGATAGTCCAAAAAGGATGTTACTTCGTGCTTGTTCATCGTCATCCTATGTATCGTCTATTCAAACGTGAATCAAGCGACCGCCACCAAATGACCAGTTTTCCCATGCAGTCTCTTTAAAGCAAACCATGACATTCTCTGGATTGAGTCCTGATTCAGCGAGACGCTTCATCAATTCTTCAAGTAATTTTTTCTTCACTTTAACGCTGCGCCCCACCGACCATAAAATTTCAATGAGCACAAAATCGTCATCACGACTTGCTTGCAGGTCGGGATAGTGTGTATCAAAGCGAAAATCTTGCGCGTCAAGCTCAAACACCCTTTGAAATTTATCCGTGGTAGGCACACCAGAGGAAACAAGTGCGGCATGCACTGAGTCCAGTACTAGAGATTTGAACTCTTCAGACTTAGGCTTACGGACGGTGAGCGTTACGATAGGCATACTGACTCCGGTTAATTTAAATGGAAATGTTTAATAAGGCGTGTTGACATAATACGAGATGACACAAGTAAGTAGGAATTACCCGAATTCTCGTTTCAGGAAAAGCTTGATAATTGCACAAATACCTTCTTTAGGCGATACTGCGCCAACAATTTTCCAACCTATTCGAAAGGACTTGCTTTGAAACTTCGTCTTGCTATTTCACTTTTTGCCAGCCTGATTCTTACTCTCTCAACGTCGCATGCCCTGGCACAAAGCGATGAAGCTAAGTATTGGGGCAAAGACGTACCCAAAAGCGCTGATCATCCTTTTATCAAACGCTTTGTGGGTTCTTGGCTAACAGGTTATTCTGCCGCAGAATGGGATATCACGAAATTCCCAACAACCAATGTCATCGGCAAAGACAAGAAGTTTCAAGACGTAGTAACTTTAGAAGGCAAGCAAACGCGCATCATCTATCTCGCACCACGCGGCAAGATGCCGGTCGAAGTGTTCCGCAATTATCAGCAAGCTTTGCAAAGCGCCGGCGTAAAAATACGTTTTGTGTGCGAAAGCCAATGTAGTAATTTGTATTGGGCCTGGAAAGAAATGAATGAGCCTAACAAAGGAATGCAATGGGCTGAGGGCAGCATTTACACCCCGACGAGTAGCCGCTACAGCCATAGCTCCGGTTTAACGCCCGACAAAGGTATGATGTTAGTCGGTAGTGTCAAACGCGGTGAACAAGAAACCCACGTCTTACTCTATACATCGGTGGCAGCATATGATGTCACCGGTCTAACCCAAACCTATATTCATCTCGTTGAACCGAAGCCTATGCCGACAGGCCAGGTAGCAGTCGATGCAACAGCTTTACAAAATGGTTTACAAGAGGAAGGCAAAGTCACGCTCAGCGGCCTATTTTTTGACACTGGCAAAGCCACGATCAAAGACGAATCAAAGGTTCAGCTCGAAGAAATGGCAAAATTAATGCAAGCGCAAACCCAACAAAAATATTTCATTGTCGGCCACACCGACAATGTCGGCAATTTCGATAGTAATATGACGCTGTCTTTGCAACGGGCACAAGCAGTAGTCCAAGCCTTAAGCGCAGCGCCTTACAAGATTGCCGCCAGTCGATTGATCGCTAAAGGTAACGCCAATCTGGCACCGGTGGCGAGCAATACGGAAGAGGCCGGACGTGCGCGCAATCGTCGCGTGGAGATGGTGGCACAGTAAGTTGGTCTTTGTAGTTTCGCTTTACTTACATCAAGTAAACTCAAGTAAAGCTCAAAAAGGCAGTCTGCTTGGGCTGACGAAACTTTATGATCGAGTCTGATCCACCCTCATCCCCTACCCTTCTCCCGCTTAGTGGAGAAGGGCGTTTTAGCCAGAACCTGCGAGTAGCGTCGTTCGAAATTAAAGTAGACACAAACCCAATACGACACTTATTTTTTCTGCTGCCCTTCGCCAACAAAGGCTTTTGCTTCAGCGCCCACGCGAATTACGCGTATCTGTTTTAATTCTCCTGCGGTCTCCAATTTACTCAACAGCTCTTGTCCTGCTACTAGCTGCGCTATCGTGATGAAGCCTGCTGGAACGGCGCTCTCTGCTACGTTGAGTAGCAAATTACCTTGCGCGTTAATGGCAAGTACAGTGCCTTTCAAATTGTGTGAAGTATTCACCAACTCGCTGAGCGCGCTATCAGGCCAGGTGCCGGTCAGGGTAAATCCCAATTTGCCATCGACCCTTTTTGCTTGTCCGATAGCGGGTGGAGGCGTCGTTGGTCTTGCTGCACCGGGATTGAATGCGGGTGGTTTGAAGTTGGTTTCTAGTTGACCAATCAGACGTGCCACTGTGGCAGGTGCCAGTTCTGGATGCAATGCGAACAAAACGTTACCTTGATTGGTGCCTAATTCTACATACAGACCCGATGGTAAGTAGTAGCCCTCACGACTCATAGGCTCGGGCGCGTTCGCTACTTCGTAGGCCATCAAAGCAATCGCGATAGCAGAGTGCTGCTGCGCTTTGGCATAGGGTACGACTTCGTTATAAGTATCTAGCAGCGTGTGCCAAGTACGACCATAGTTGAAATCGGTTTTGTTATTCGCAGAGGGTGTGGGTACGCCTTTCATAGAGAAAGCAGATGCGTCAGTACCTGCCAGCGCTTCGGCGCGTACCCGTGGATAATCGCTGGTTTTTACTTCAAAGCCAAATTCGGTATTCACGCCCTGCAAGCTTTTAGCGACGCGCTCAAACGGTGCTTTCCACGCGCTGGGCACTGTGATGCCAGAAACCGCACCGGGCGCTCCGTCGCGATTGAGCATCATAACGACTTTGTCCATGTTCTTCGCGTATTTTTCGGTATAAGCTGACGCGCCCAAAATACCTAGCTCCTCACCCGCGGACGCCAACATGACGATACTACGTCTTGGTTTGGCGCCAGCCTTGGCTAACAAGCGCATCGCTTCTATCGTCGGCGATACGCCTGAGCCATCGTCCACTGCCCCCGTTGCACTATCGAAGCTGTCTAAATGCGCACCGATCACGACGTATTCGTCAGGTTTCTCGCTACCTTGGATGCGTGCTACGACATTATGAAATGGGACTGGACCGGGATAAAACCAATTACGAATATCAAATTCGAGTTCAGGCTTTTCACCTTTCTTTAATTGCTCTTGAATCTCAGTGTACTGCGCAGCAGTTAATTTAATATCCGGCAGATTCGGTAATTTATCCCAGCTAGTTGGTTTGGCGTCGAGCAGGCTCAGCGGCTCTTTGCCCGATTGCAATGTACCTAAAGCACCGGCCTCAATTAACTTTAGCGTCACAGCATCGGGTTTGTATTCTTTACGTCCGTCACGTCCCATACCTCGGCTCTCGCCAGGAATTAAGACCCAGGCATTTTTAAATTCAGCCATGCGAGTTTGGGCTTCTGCTTCGTTGGCAGGACCTAATACTGCGAAGCCTCGCTGTACGCCTTTGGTACCGGCGGTATAACTTGGCGTACCAAAACGCAGCGATTTTTCTGTTGCGCCAGTTATCTTGCCAAACCAAGGACCGCGATTAAAACCGACTGGCTGTTGGCCTACTTCTTCTAACTCAGCTGGGATACCCCATTGCTGCAATTGCTCTTTAGTCCAACGCGCGGCATGCGTGTAGTTATCGCTGCCCACCATACGACCGCCAAAACGATTGGTCAGCACATCTAACCAAGTCATAACTTGCGGGTCTTGCAGGCCGATTTCGACGATTTTTTTGGATGTAGCATCTTGCGCTGAGGCAACCACACTCACACTCAATAACAACGCAACACTAATATGGCGCGCCATGGCGCTCAAAGGATATTTGTACATGAAGTCTCTCAGAATAGATCGAAGTGGCAAACAAGAAAGTGATGCAAGCGCATTTGATCCAAGAAGGCTCGTCAAGTTCCTTTGAGGTCTAGGGTCTGTTGACAACTATTTTAGGCAAAGATGTCGTGCTTGGCTGTCTGACTAATGGCGAGGATGGCGGGATCGTTTAAGCGACGCTCTATCGTAATCAAGTAAATTTCCTCAATAATGCTGGGAACATCGCCAATGGCCACGACATTATGTTGCGAACATATTTCCTTCTTCATTGCAGTCGGCGCTAAGAAGAAGCCTGCCCCAGCACGACCAAAGGCTTTCATTAGTGCGCCATCGTCAAACTCACCAACGATGATAGGATGCAATTCCGATTCCTCCATCCAACGTAGAATCTTGCCTTGCACCGCGACATCTTCGCCAGGTATTAAAAACGGAGCTTGTTGCAAGCATGCTGGAAAGCTACCCTTGTATTTCTTTGCTAATGCCGGTGTTCCGAACACGGTTAAGCCACATTTTCCAAGCAGATGGTTATACGCGCGAATACTGGTCTGGGTTCCCATCGGTCTATCGGCAATAATGACATCCAACCGATGCAAGGCCAATTCAGCCAACAAGAGATCAAGACGACCCTCACGGCAATTTAAGCGGACCGGCTCTTCCAATTCGATCGCCGGCTGCAATAAGCGGTAAGCAATGACCTTGGGGACGGTATCGGCGATGCCCACGCGAAATGTGCGACGACGCGCTTGTAAGTGATCACGCAAGGCATCGAGGAGCTGGTCGCCAGAATTAAAGATATCGTCGGCATAAACCAAGATACGTCGACCAGCATCAGTCAACTCGATATTGCGCCCATTTTTTTTGAATAACTCCACGCCGAGACTCTGCTCGAACTCGTTGATCTGGCCACTGACTGCATGTGCAGTCAAATGCAACTTTTCTGCCGCCTTAGCGATGCTACCGGTCTTGGCGACCGTCCAATAATATCGGAGGTGCTTGAAATTCAATGCTGGCAAGTTGGAGTCCCTTATCTTTAAACTTACGCTATGTACTTATATAACAAATGTTCATACGGTTTTTATTCTACATGATTGCCTTGTTTATCTGTGCTATTCGATTACGCCTTTGCACTCGCAAGCAATGCAGACTCCAGAAGCGACAACCACGCCAGATCAACTGCACCCAACAATAGCTAATTACCGCCAAAGATAGCGATAGAACCAGCATACCCAACAGCCAAGGCGTCCCAAGTGAAGCCATCCAGGCGGACCATGCGTGCAAACTCTCAATAAGCTGGGTCCAATCTGTCACTGGCATCGCTGGTAGTTCATTCCAATGTGCAGCACCGTTCAGGCTCTGCCCTATGCCATAAGCCAACATATAGATGGGCACGATAGTAATAGGATTTGTGAGGAACGTCCCAATGAGCGCCATGGGCAAATTCACTCGCAACAAGCAGGCTAAAGTCACTGCCGCGATCATTTGCAAAGGACCCGGAATCATGCCGCACAAGACACCCACCGCCAAACCTAAGGCCACCGGCTCTCGCGCAACGTCCCATAGACCAGGTCGATTAAGCCGATTGGTAAAACGGCGACTAATCGGAATACGTTCTATCGTCTCCCGGCTTGGGAGCACCCTTCTTAAGAATTTTTTTGGCATACCTAATTTTCACATCAAAACAACTGTATTTCACCGCTCGCATTAGCCATACGACTTCATCGAGCAATTTCAGATAAGATCATTAGAGGTTTAATAGTGCGTTTCTAGAATTGAGGCTTTATTCGGCGAGGAATAATCTCGCAAATGGGCTTGTCGAGATGATCGAGCACTGTCAAAAGTCGCTAAATTAACGTCAAGAAGTGTGTCGCTAATCGATACTAAATCAAGCGTCCAACATTGTAATGCGTGCTCGATCAACACTGCTTCACCATCACTCAAGCTATCGTCTGCGTCGACGATGGCGACCATAATGCGTAATAACTGCTTACGTAATTGCGGATCTTTAATTTCAGCAAGAATACTGTCTATGGCTGAATTGGAAATCTCTATTTGTCCATAATGCGCGCCATCAGCACACTGCAGCATGTCCTCGCACAAGTGGTGCACAATCTTTTCGAATTCATCGTCGCTTAAACCTAATCGCTCGACGATACCGTAACGACTAACGACGTCCAGTTCCGATTGGTCCAGGCCGCCATCGACCAACATTGATAAGGCGACGATACGCGCCATCGCTTCGGGGCTATTTACACGGTAAGTTCTCATGACATGTCTCTCTTCAATAAAATGGTATTTTCTTGTACGCTTTAGTGCTCGTGCTACTTTAAGCTCTACTTAGAAATCAACACTTCCTCGTCATAAGCCAAATGATGCACTTTGACATGGGCATGTTCTTTGATACGACCTATGCGCTTCGCAAGTAATTGCTCGGCTCGATTAATTGCTTTATCGATCGCGATATACAAGTCAGCTTCGGTGTCTTGAATCACTATTTGCTGTTTTTTCGCCATAGGTATTTGAATCAAACAACGCTTGTCTTCACCACCACGCGGGCCGTTTATATCCGAAAGCCGGACTTTAATCGTTTTGACATCATCCATCGCCCAGTCAGTAGCAAATTTGAGGCGGCGGTATGTGTGTTCACGGAGGCCCTCAGTCAACTCAAAACCACGAGCCTGTATATCGATGTTCATTACGCTTCTCCATTTGTTTAGGTAATGGACTTAGTGTAAGGACGAGTGGAGCTAGATTCAAATCGATTAATTGAATCTCATTGCTCGAAAAAATCGATGCTTCATTAAACAAAGAAAACGCCCACGGCGAATATTGAGATCGAACTAGTGTCATCCCTGCGTTGGCAAGGACCCAGCGCCGTTAGGATTTTATGCCAAGGTATTTCTGCCGCCGACTCAAGCACTCGAGTGCAAGCTCTTAGATGGAATGCATAAGAAGGGGCTTAACTGGACGGCATTGCCGTCCCAAGCAAAGCATTTAGATTGATTTGGTTTCTTATCTCGTCGCGCAGTTGGCTCGAATGTAGTCCAAATGCGTAGGCATCGCATCCACACATTTACGAATCACGGCCTGGGTATTGTGCAAGAATCCGGCAATTTCTTCTTTGCTGCGTTGGTCAACCACCGGATTGTAACGGCGTGGTCGCATGCCTTGCCCGTGCATGACTTGTAACCAACTGTCTTCGGGAAATAGCTCTTCGTTCTCGCGCAAAATGCGTCCATGGCTGGCGAAGAGGTCCAGTTTGATTTGCAGACTTTCTGGCACATCCATTTCACGGCAATAGCGCCAAAATTCTGAATCGTCGCGTTGATTCACTTTGTAATGCAGGATCAAGAAGTCACGTATCTGGGCGTACTCTTTGTCCGTCAGCCGATTGTAATTATCAATATCGACCTGATCGAAATCTTTGTCCGGAAAAAAGGTAATCAAACGCATCAAGCCCGTTTTAACCATGTGAATGCTGGTCGATTCCAGCGGTTCCATAAAGCCGCCTGACAAGCCAATCGCCACACAGTTTTTGTTCCAAGCTTTTTTACGTTTGCCTGTGATGAATTTGATTTGACGCGGCTCTGCCAGCGCCTTGCCGTCCAGATTATTCATCAAGATATCTTGTGCGGTGTCATAGTCCATAAACTTACTAGAAAAGACGTGCCCGTTGCCGATGCGATGCTGCAAGGGAATGCGCCACTGCCAACCTGCACTGTGGGCGGTGGAGCGGGTATGTGCTTGTGCCGAGCCAGCCAGTTCGCACGGCACAGCGATAGCGGTATCGCATGGCAACCAATGCGACCAATCTTCATAGCCAGTATTCAAGGCTTTTTCGATCAAGAGTGCCACCATCCCCGAGCAATCAATAAAAAAATCGCCATGGATTTTCTCACCGTTCTCCATGACCAAGGCTTCGATAAATCCATCGCTCTCGCGCAACAATGTTTGTACGATGCGACCCTCAGTACGTTTGACGCCACGCCGCTCGGCGTAGACGCGTAAATACTTAACGTAAAGACCGGCATCAAAATGATAAGCGTAAGACAAATCGGCTAAGGGTGAATTCGGCAGATCGGGGCGGCCGACACTGAATTTCCCTAACATGCTGGCAACCGTATTGATGGAGTAAGGCTCGAGACCACCAGCCATGCCTAGCTGATTAAGTTTGAGCCAGTAATGATAAAAATTTGCTGTAGGTTGATCGCGGCCTACCGAGCCGAAGCCATGAAAATATTTAGTATTGTTGATACCCCAGTTTACAAATTCAATCCCGAGCTTAAAGGTACCTTGCGTATTTCGGATGAAATCATTTTCATCTATGCCAAGATGCATATTGAAATTGCGTATGCTGGGTATGGTCGCCTCCCCTACACCGATGGTAGAGATTTGATCTGACTCGACCAAACGATAATTGTATCCATTCGGCAGTAGCTGCGCCAATGCTGCCGCGCTCATCCATCCAGCAGTACCCCCACCGACAATGACGACATCTTTAATGCGGTTTTCTTTAGCACAGCTTTCTTCAATACCGTTTTGATTCATAGCGATTCCCGGAGAGTCGATGTTATTCATTTTACTTATTTACTTGTTTAACAGCACAACTTTTTCTATCTTTGTTTTCGTTCGTTTGAATAAAAAAAGGTCTATGTGATGCAACCTAAAAGTGATCGCACAACATAGACCAAATCATCCCTAAGAATGCAGATGTACCCAATGAAGATTGTTGCTTACAGATTGATCAAACTTCCCTCAATTAGTAATTGAAACCAAAACGAATACCAAACATGCGGGGTTCAACCGGTGCAGAATTCATTTGCGCGCCAACACCTGAACCGCGCCAGTACACTGCTTTGCTATCGCTGGCATTGCGTACAAACAACTCAGCATGCCATTGGTCTTCCGGTGCATCTAAACGCATTGATGCATCAACCAACGCGTAAGCCTTTTGGTAACGACCTATGTATTTAAACTCATCATTGCGCACGTCGAAGTATGCCTTATCGCGCCAGTTCATCTTGATGTATGGCGTCAAGCTGTAACCGCTAGGTAAGTCAAACTTCTGTGAGAAATGCAACATGAAAGTACGTTTTGGCGCGTTTGGCAAACTGTTATTAGTGACATCATACAAACGCTTACCATTGTCAGGTCCTAATCCATTATAAGTGGCTGGACATGGCGTTAATTTGAACTCATCACGAGCATCACAGTTGTAATCATCACTGTATGAACCGTAGTCATGGATCTTGGTATCTAACACTGTAAACGCACCACCGACTTTAGCACCTGGCCATGGTTTGTAATCCCATTCAACTTCTAGACCACGAATCTTGGTATTACCAACGTTGATCGTGCGCCATGTTTCATACACGTCGCATTTCGGTTGATCGGACGTACATGGTTTTTCAGGAATGTATTTGCTAACGAAATACGTACCAGTCAGTTGTTGATCTTTGTAGTTCATTGCAAAAGCAACTGCAGACACGCTCAACTTATTGTCCAAGAATTTGCCCTTATAGCCCAGTTCAAAGTTTGTAACTAGTTCTGGTTTGTAAGGAAGAAAGGTTTCCACATTTGGCTGACCACCTGCACATTTGCGAACATTTGGACCAGTAGCATCACCACCACAAGTTAAGCCGCGATCGCCGAAACCACCTGCCTTATAACCTGTTGCCAAGGCGGCATAAGCCATTTCGTTTGGATTGATTTGTGTTTGCAAACCTAGGCGCCACGTCAGTTTATGCCACTTCTCTTGATGATCGTTTTTGCTTGGTGTTCCGTAGAGTTTATATGCCGCTGCGCTGCCACCTGGACCATAGTTCAAGTCATTACCTTGTGGCAAACGGTAGCTAGGCGTACCAGGCGTGCCTGGGTCGTAACCGCCGTTATAAAACTCCTTCTGCCCCCACCATCCACCGAGGTTCAAGCCATCTTTGTCAGTTTTCGTATCAGAACTAAAACGCGCACCAGCAGTTGCCGTCCATGTTGGTGCGAAATCCCAATCTGCCTGGGCGAATATTGCTTTTGCATCGACCTGACGGTTAGGCTGCGCATAGAATGCACCCGATGCTAAACCAACAGGTGCACGATACAGATCAACCACTTCGTAGTTGATCTGGTTCTTTTCATGCATCCAGAACAAACCGGAAACATACTTTAATGAACCTATTCTTTGCTTTAACTGTAGTTCATGCACGGTTGACACATATTTGGAGTCGACCGTTTGTTGATACTGATCTGCTAAGGGCCAAGTTCCCCAGTTATTCCCACCAGCGATACGCGGATGATCTTGCGTGATCTGGAAAGGAAGCGCAGTCATGTTGCCTTTGTCATTGTCATACAATTGGCTACGACGTTGATCCGCTAAAGCGAAGTTATAGTCCAAGCTAGCATCATTGCTGATATTCCAATTTGAACCAGCACGCAAGGTACGAATCTTCATGTCGGTCATGCCAGGCACGTTGATTTTCAGATCGAAACGTCCCCAACCAGCTGGGCATGCATAACGAGTACCTTTAGTCGATTCGCAGTCTTTGAAAGCGGTACCACCAGCACTGGAATCTTGAAACTCTTCATAAGTCGCATTCAATTTCCAGTCTTTATTCACTTTGTACACAGCGGACAAACGGGCAGCCCATTCATTTTGATTTGTGTAGTAATCGCTAGGATCTACTTTGCGATTCCAACGTTGGATATTGTCTGGAATGCCGTCAGGAATCCAACCTTTTGATGGCAAGTTGGCTTCACTGAAATCTTGCATTTGATTGGCATAACCATCACGCGTCACTTTCATGATTGCTGCGCGCAAGGCTAACTCATTATTGACTTTGATATTTTGTATCGCATGAACTTGGCGCTTGTTGTAATTGCCCAGCTCAATTTCAGCGCTACCATAATTACCAGTAAAATCTGGTTTAGCGGAGATGACATTGATCGTACCGCCAGTTGAATTTCGACCGAACAAGGTACCTTGTGGGCCGCGCAATACCTCTACCTGCGCTACGTCGAACATCAAGGCTTGTGCACCTTGAGGGCGTGGAGAATATAAACCGTCAACGTGGAAGCCGACTGCGGGATCGCCGATTTCAGTGGTGTTACTTGATGTGATACCGCGAATCGTCACTTGGATGGCGGAGTCATTGGTTTGTACGATAGTCACATTAGGAATTTCGTTTGCCAAATCTTTGGCGCTAGTGACACCCATGCGCGCCAAACTTTCTTGATTGAAGGCGGTGACGGCTAATGGTGTTTTTAATAGAGAAGTTGAATAACGGGTCGCCGTTACTTGTACCTCTTGAATTTTTTCAGATTCAGTATTGCTCTTCTTGGTGGTACCCGGCTCAGCCGTCTTCGCTGGCTCTGCCTGCTGGGCTTGCGCGTGCATAGTCATCAATCCGCATGCGCCGGCAACTGCCACGCTCATCAGAGTGCGTTTGGTCTTCAGATGAAACATTTTGTCTCCTTGTTTTGATATTCTGCGATCTCGAGGCGGATCGTAGGTTCATGTCACTACAGGTGTTCGTTTTTCTCGATATTGCTTATTTCTGCGAAATTTAAGTCATTGTCTTGCAGCTACTACCTTTATCAAATTTCGTCCTGACTTGATCTTACTTGCGATTTAAGCGGTAGTGCTTACAAAGGTATTTATCCACGAAAAGTTATTTTGCTCGATACCAACTTAAGCAGCTCGCTCATAGTGTTTATCGTCGGGTTCAGCAAACAAGGTCAATTAGCTGAATTTTTCACTTTTATGGAATCGTTTCCATTTGTGGTTTGAAATATAGCATTCATCAAAATTTGATGTCAACATCTTTTTGGAAACGTTCCCATTCTGTGTTTTTTTGCGACATTTTTATCACTCGGTCGCAGCAGTTTACAAGCTATTTTGCTGGCGAATCTGTAAAAAAATACCGAACCTGCTGCAACTTACTCGCAGAAACTTGTGGATAACTTTGTGGGTAAGATTTGAATAATTTTGAATTTAATTTCTAATAAAGATAAATCAAATTAATTAGCTAGCTCAAGCATATGATTTATAACGAAATTTATAAATTATTACTAATTGAGCGAAATTTCCACAGGCAAATATTCTATGGAATTTTTGTGGATAATTAATTAGAGGTTCATTGAAAACGGAGTAAAGTTCCTGCGTAATCAAAGTTACATCAGAGCATCACTGAAAAAAGTGTCTCAAAATCTTATTCGACTTTAAGCTTATACAGTGCAGGATTCTCGGCAGGATAAGCGAGATCCATTCTTGCTAACTTTTCGGTCACGATACTCGCAATCGCAAAGTTTCTTTGTGTCTTAGAATTGGCGGGAATAATATGCCAGGGAGCGAGCTCAGTATTTGTCGCGTGTATTACCTCTTGATAGGTATCCTGATATTCTGCCCAGAATTTTCGCTCACTGAGATCTTGCGGATCAAATTTCCAATGTTTATTAGGATCGGCAATACGCTCTTCCAGCCTCAGTTTTTGTTCATCTTTAGAGATATGTAAAAAAAACTTCAAAATAGCCGTGCCAGTTTCACTCAACATGCGTTCAAAAGCATTGATATGCGCATAGCGTCGCTTGCATTCCGCGTCATCAATCCAAGCATGGACTTTGGTGATCAACACGTCCTCATAATGGCTACGGTTAAAGATAACGACCTCACCTGTAGCGGGCACTTGCTGATGTATGCGCCATAAAAAATCATGTGCTAACTCAATAGTAGTTGGTGCTTTAAAGCTGATACTGCGCACACCAATTGGATTGAGTTGGCCAAAGACTGCTTTCACCGTCCCGTCTTTGCCGGAGGTATCCATGCCCTGCAAGATGACCAACAATTTATGCTGATGCTGTGCGTACAAAATCTCTTGATAAGCGGCGATCTGTTCACCCAAGCCAGTCGTCTTTAGTTTCATCTCCTCTTTAGTGCCAAGGTCACTGAAAGAACGTCTGCCGGCATCTTTATCTTGCAAAATGAAGTTGGACGGTGCAAGAAATTGTTGGGCAATTGCGGTCATAGCATTTAACTCTAGAGTTAAGAAATTTGATTCAGGCGTTTATGTTCTATCTTAGTGCATTTATCCATGACAACCTGCAATCCGGCCGCTAGGGCTTGTTCTGCTGCTGCGTCGTTCTCGATGCTAAGTTGCATCCAAACAGCACCTGCTTTGATGGCAATCGCTTCATGCACGATGACTGGAATATCTTCTGATTTGCGGAAACAATCGACGATATCGATGTTGAGACCACTTTGTTGTTGCGCCTCGCTTAAACTCGCATAGCAAGTTTCGCCCAAGATGGTATTGCCTGCTTGCTGAGGATTTACGGCTAACACTTTATAGCCGTGTTCTTGCAAATATTGAGCGACTTGATAGCTATCGCGTTCTGGTTTATTCGAGATGCCGACGATGGCGACGGTTTTCGCGGTTTTCAATAGGTGATCAATCAACGCTTCAGACATAATTCATACCCAAACAAAAATCATGTGGAAAAAGAAAAAGGCAGCCAAAGCTGCCTTTCATTGTACTTCTTCTGCAAAGTCTAAACTTTGGAGAATTAACGCTTAGAACGCAATTTCTGTATCGCTGCCAACTGTGCAATCGCTGATTGCAATTCGGCTTGTGCTTGCGCGTAGTCGATGCCTGATTCGCGATTGACCAAAGCTTCTTCGGCTAATTTCTTAGCTTCTGCTGCTTTCGCCTCATCAAGATCATGACCACGGATCGCGGTATCAGCAAGTACAGTCACAGCATCAGGTTGAACTTCCAGGATGCCGCCGGCAACGAATACGAATTCGTCTTCAGCTTGACCTGCAACCTTAATACGCACTGCGCCTGGCTTAATACGTGTGATCAATGGTGTGTGTTTTGGATAGATACCCAATTCACCTGATTCACCCGGCAACGCGACGAATTCAGCTTCGCCAGAAAAGATCATCTCTTCTGCAGAAACCACGTCAACGTGAATAGTATGTGCCATGTGCTAACCTTTTTTCAAAATGCCCCTCCCCCTTCAAGGGGGAGGTCGGGAGGGGGATGGGGTTTACGTCGAGCTTCTATAGTGTTCTTAGTAACTCACAGCTTACCCCATCCCCACCCAGACCCTCCCCTTGAAGGGGAGGGGGGCGTCACTCCTTCCCCAGTTGGGGAAGGATTCATTATGAGGCCATTTTCTTCGCTTTTTCGATCGCTTCGTCGATTGTACCTACCATGTAGAACGCTTGTTCTGGCAAGTGATCGAGTTCACCGGATGCAATCATCTTAAAGCCTTTGATTGTATCTTTGAGTGAAACGTATTTACCTGGGGAACCAGTAAATACCTCAGCAACGTGGAAAGGCTGAGACAAGAAACGTTGCATCTTACGTGCACGAGCAACGATCAACTTATCTTCAGGCGCCAATTCGTCCATACCCAAAATCGCGATAATGTCACGCAATTCTTTGTAGCGTTGCAAAGTACCTTGAACAGCACGTGCTGTTTCGTAGTGATCTTGACCAACGACTTGTGGATCCAACTGACGTGAAGTTGAATCGAGTGGATCAACCGCTGGGTAGATACCCAAAGAAGCGATGTCACGAGACAAAACAACAGTGGAATCCAAGTGAGCAAACGTTGTCGCTGGGGATGGATCAGTCAAGTCATCCGCTGGAACGTAAACCGCTTGAATAGATGTAATAGAACCAGTCTTAGTGGAAGTAATACGTTCTTGCAAACGGCCCATTTCTTCAGCCAATGTTGGTTGGTAACCTACCGCGGAAGGCATACGACCCAACAACGCAGAAACTTCAGTACCAGCCAATGTGTAACGGTAAATGTTATCGACGAAGAACAACACGTCTTTACCTTCGTCACGGAAACCTTCAGCGATTGTCAAACCAGTCAAAGCAACGCGCAAACGGTTACCTGGTGGTTCATTCATCTGACCGTACACCATCGCTACTTTGGAATCTTCTGGATTTTCCAAGTTAACAACGTTAGCGTCAGCCATTTCGTGATAGAAGTCATTACCTTCACGAGTACGCTCACCAACACCAGCAAACACGGACAAACCGCTGTGTGCCTTAGCAATGTTGTTGATCAACTCCATCATGTTAACGGTCTTACCAACACCCGCACCACCGAACAAACCAACTTTACCACCCTTCGCAAATGGGCAAACCAGATCAATAACTTTGATACCGGTTTCCAACAATTCTTGCGATGGAGAGAGTTCGTCGTAAGCAGGTGCTTTACGGTGGATCGATGCTTGTGTTTCACGGCTGACCGGACCACATTCATCAATTGGGTTACCCAATACGTCCATAATACGGCCAAGTGTTGCTTTGCCGGTTGGAACCATAATTGGATTACCAGTGTTACTAACCATCAAGCCGCGACGCAGACCATCAGAGGTACCCAGCGCGATGCAACGGACAATGCCGTCACCCAATTGCTGTTGCACTTCTAACGTCAGGTCAGAGCCTTCCATTTTTAAGGCATCGTAAATTTTAGGCATCGCATTGCGTGGAAATTCAACGTCCACAACAGCGCCGATACACTGAACGATTTTGCCATTAGCCATGTTCGTTCCTTCAATAATTATAAATTCAGTTTAGACCGCTGCCGCGCCGGCGACGATCTCGGAAAGCTCTTTGGTAATAGCGGCTTGACGAGTTTTGTTGTAAATCAATTTCAACTCACCAATCACACTACCTGCGTTATCACTTGCTGACTTCATCGCCACCATACGTGCCGATTGTTCAGACGCCATGTTTTCTGCAACAGCTTGATAAATCAAAGCTTCAACATAACGAATCAACAATTCATCGATCACCGCAGCCGCATCTGGTTCGTAAATATAGTCCCAAGAATGTTGGGCTTTATTTGTTTCCAGCTTGTCCGCTGTCAGAGGCAATAATTGCTCTAACACTGGCTCTTGCTTCATGGTGTTAATGAATTTCGTGTAGCTTAAGTAAACCGCATCGATTTTGCCTTCCTGATAGGCATCCAATAACAACTTCACTGGGCCAATCAATTTATCGAGGTGGGGTGTATCACCCAATTGTGTCGCATGCGCCACAACTTTTGCACCTACTCGATTCAGGAAACCAAGACCTTTATTACCAATTGCGACCGCTTCAATTTTTGAACCCTGACCTTCAAGTTCACGCATTTTGTTGGTGACCAAACGTAAAACGTTGGTATTCAAGCCACCACACAAACCCTTATCTGTCGTCACAACAACCAATCCAACTTTCTTGGATTGGTCTTGTTGAACCATGAAAGGATGCGTGTACTCTGGGTTAGCCTGTGACAAGTTAGCTGTGATCGTACGAATCTTCTCACTGTACGGACGAGCCGCACGCATTCTTTCCTGCGCTTTACGCATTTTAGAAGCGGCGACCATTTCCATCGCCTTCGTGATCTTCTTCGTATTCTCTACGCTTTTGATCTTGCCACGTATCTCTTTACCTACAGCCATGAGTAAACTCCTTCAAGCTATAAGTAATTAAAATGCGCCGGATTTTTTGAAATCAGCGATTGCGGCAGCCATGGCAGCTTCGCCATCTTTGTCCAATTGCTTAGTCTCTTCAATCTTTTGCAACAAGGCTGCATGGCTAGTTTTCATGAAGTTGTGTACACCAGCTTCGAAAGCCAAAACTTTCTTCACAGGTACATCATCCAAGAAGCCTTTGTTCACTGCGAACAAAGTCACTGCCATCAGAGAAATCGACAATGGAGCGTACTGAGCTTGTTTCAACAATTCAGTTACACGTGCACCACGATCCAATTGCTTACGGGTTGCTTCATCCAAGTCAGACGCGAACTGCGCAAACGCAGCCAATTCACGATACTGTGCCAAGTCAGTACGAATACCACCGGACAAGTTTTTGATAACTTTAGTCTGAGCAGCACCACCAACACGAGACACGGAAATACCCGCGTTAATCGCTGGACGAATACCTGCGTTAAACAAAGAAGTTTCCAAGAAGATCTGACCGTCAGTAATCGAAATGACGTTGGTTGGAACGAAAGCAGAAACGTCACCAGCTTGTGTTTCAATGATAGGCAATGCTGTCAATGAACCTGTCTTACCTTTAACTTCACCTTTAGTGAATGCTTCAACGTAGTCTGGGTTAACACGTGCTGCGCGCTCTAACAAACGTGAGTGCAAATAGAACACGTCACCTGGGTATGCTTCACGACCTGGTGGACGGCGCAACAACAGGGAAACTTGACGGTACGCTACCGCTTGCTTAGACAAATCATCATAAACGATCAATGCATCTTCGCCGCGATCACGGAAGTATTCACCCATCGCGCAACCAGAGTATGCGGATACGTATTGCATCGCTGCAGATTCAGCTGCAGTTGCCGCAACAACGATGGTGTATTCCATCGCGCCATGTGCTTCTAAAGCGCGCACAACGTTTTTAACGGAAGATGCTTTTTGACCAATCGCTACATAGATACAGGTAACGTCTTGACCTTTTTGGTTAATGATCGCGTCAATCGCTACCGCTGTTTTACCAGTTTGACGATCGCCAATGATCAATTCACGCTGACCACGACCAACTGGAACCATGGAGTCGATAGACTTCAAACCAGTTTGCAATGGTTGAGAAACGGATTGACGTGCAATAACGCCTGGTGCAATCTTTTCGATTGGTGCAGACAATTTTGCGTTGATAGGACCTTTGCCATCGATTGGTTGACCCAATGCGTTGACAACACGGCCGCGCAATTCTGGGCCGATAGGAACTTCCAAAATACGACCAGTACACTTCACTGTGTCGCCTTCAGAGATGTGCTCGTAGTCACCGAGAATAACGGCACCAACGGAATCACGTTCCAAGTTCAAAGCCAGACCAAATGTATTGCCTGGGAATTCCAACATCTCGCCTTGCATCGCGTCGGACAAACCGTGGATGCGGCAAATGCCGTCGGTAACGGAAATAACCGTACCTTGATTACGAATCTCAGCACCGTCGCCAAGGCCTTGAATACGGCTCTTGATCAACTCGCTGATTTCTGATGGGTTGAGTTGCATACTAACTCCTAAAATTGTTTCAGTACTTATGACGGCAATTAAGCAGTCAAAGCGTTGTGCATCTGTTGCAGCTTTGCGCGAACCGAAGTATCTAGCACTTGATCACCAACCACGATACGCACACCACCGATCAGGGATGAATCCACTGTGACGGTTGGGTGCAGTTTGCGACCAAATTTCTTTTCCAGTGTTGCGGCCAAATCTTTAACCTGTGCGTCAGTCATTTCAAATGCGCTGGTGATTTCAGCATCTGCAGAGCCAGCGTCGGCGTTTTGCAAAGCATGAAATTGCACAGCGATTTCTGGCAATGTGGTTAAACGGTCATATTCAGTCAATGTAGTGATGAAGTTTTTCGCTTCAGCATTTACAGGTGACTTCAACACGGACAAGAAAGCCTCAGCAGTTTGCGCTGCGGAGACTTTGGGGTTGTGTGCAAGAGCTACTACATCGGGATGCGCTGCCGCTTGCGCCATCTCAGCAACCAATTCCGACCAAGCGGACAAGTTACCGGACTTTGCAACGCGATACAACGCTTCTGCGTATGGACGAGCGATCGTTGCGAGTTCTGCCATGATTACAGCTCAGTCTTCAATTGGTTCAACAAATCTGCATGAGCAGAAGCGTTAACCTCACGTTTCAGAATTTGCTCTGCGCCTTTGACTGCCAATACGGCAACCTGGTCGCGCAATTCTTCGCGTGCTTTTGTGACTTGATTTGCAGCTTCCGCTTGAGCAGCAGCGATAATACGCGCAGCTTCTGCGTTGGCAGCATTCTTAGCTTCTTCTACGATCAACTGACCACGCTTTTCAGCGTTAGCAATTTGTGTCATACCTTTATCATGAGCGGCTGCCAATTCAAGCTGAATCTTTTTCTCAGCTTCTTTCATGGCGGCTTGCCCTTGATCCGCAGCGGACAAGCCGTCTGCGATTTTTTTCATACGTGCATCGATGGCACCAATCAATGGCGGCCAAACGAATTTCATTGTGAACAAAGCGAGGATGAAGAACACCGCCGCTTGGTACAACATGGTTTGATTAAGATTCATCGTCGTTTCCTTGTGTGAATTATCGTTCCGCTAGCGCTGATCCTATGACCAGCACTGCGGTAGAAAAAAGGAAATTATTTGAATGGATTAGCAGTTGCGAAGAACATCGCGATACCAACACCAATAATGAACGCAGCATCGATCAAACCAGCCAACAACAACATTTTACCTTGCAACTTGTCCATCAATTCTGGTTGACGAGCAGACGCTTCCAAATATTTACCACCCATCATAGCGATACCGATACAAGCACCCAAAGCGCCCAAACCAATGATCAAACCACAAGCCAAAGCTACAAATGCGACGTTAGTCATGAGAAAACTCCCTAAAAGTTAAAAAATTAAAATACCAAAACCAAAAACTAAAACCAAAAAAACTGAAAACTTAAATGCGACTCAAAACCATTCTTACTCAATCGTACTGAACTACTAATGCAGAGTACTTTTTTCTATCAATTAATGCGCTTCGTGAGATTGACCCATGTACACCAAAGTCAACATCATGAAAATAAAGGCTTGCAAGAATACGATTAAAATATGGAAGATTGCCCAGATAGAGCCAGCAATGATTTGTCCAACGCCGCCGAAGTGACTGTAAGCACCTAACAAAGCGATCAACAAGAACAACAATTCACCGGCAAACATGTTACCGAACAGTCGCATACCGAGTGAGAAAGTTTTCGCTGCGTATTCAACCACGTTCAACATAATATTGAATGGCAACATCATTGGGCCAAACGGTGCTGTACACAATTCTTTAATAAAGCCACCAGCGCCTTTGATCTTGATGGAGTAATACATCATTAATGCAAATACGCCGATTGAAATACCTAAAGTGCCATTCAAATCTGCGGTAGGAACCACACGGTGGTGCATTTCTGGATCTAAGCCCAAAAGTGGGAACAACCAGACAGAGAACAAATCTACTGGCAAGAAGTCCATCGCGTTCATCAAAGAAACCCAAACGAAAATCGTCAATGCCATTGGGGCGATGAATGACACGTTTCCGTGTACGATGCTTTTGGCCTGGTCATTGACCATTTCTACGACCATTTCAACCGCACATTGGAAACGACCAGGAACACCAGAAGTTGCTTTGCGTGAAGCTAAAAACATCAACAAAATAGCCAAGAGACCGCAAAACACAGACCAAAATATGGTGTCATAGTTAATGTATGACATGTCCACGAGGGCAGTCTGTTGATCGTGAGAATTGCTTAAGTGACCGAGGTGATGGGAAATATATTCCGACGGGGTTGGGGCGTGCTCAGTTGCGCTCATAATCAATGCCTAAAGAGTAGTATTAAATAACTTTTCATTACCACGATGAATGCAGCGAGAAACGCCAGCCAGTTCAAATCGGGGTAAAACATAACCACCGCTCCCATGAGAGCCAAGGTCAGTGCAATTTTTATAAACTCGCCGACAAAAAAATTCATCGGGTTGGCGCCGCCGGGTTTTCGCACGCTACTGAGTAAGCGCAAAGCAAAAAACGCGTTCGGGAGCGCGCAACATAGACCGCCGAGCAGAGCGGATATACCTGAAGAGAGACCAGACGCTAACAACGCCACCAGCGCCGCGATGAAAGCTGCTGCAAATTGCAACAGGATGATGCGCGCCATGCCACTCCCCAGTTTTACAACAAATGTTCGTTTTCCACCAATGCGCTTTAAACGTTTTTCTTCTTTTTATAGACTAAGTTCGTGCTTAGCTTGCGCTACATTGGTGCTATATTTGATCTATTTTAGTGCTGCCTTAATGTCCCAATGGTACTATTTCGGTGCACAATCAGGCAGATTTTCCAAAGCCACGGAATTATACGTGCATGTATAAGCAAGGTCAAACGTTTGATGCAACGCAACAAACTTCGTTTTAGAATTCATTTACCTAATAGTCTTCGATTAAATAACAAGTTTGCTGTGGATTATCAGAAAACTTGTTATTTCAACTTGTTTATCCCATTAAATCACTGACCTCGAATTTTCAGTATCACGCCATCCAAAGAATCCAGATCCTCGAAATCAATCAACATCTGACCCCGGCCTTTGCTTCCCATCTTCAAAGTCACCTGAGTCGCTAGCAAATCTGACAGCTCTTCTTCAAGACGCGTAATGTCGCGCGATTTTTCGGCTTTATCTTTTTGCTTGGCGGGCGTTGCCAATTCGGCAGTGGTCTTGGTGACCAGCTTTTCCGTGTCACGAACCGACATTCGTTTTGCCACAACCTGGTTTGCCAGCTGAATCTGCGTTGCAGCATCGACGGCCAACAAGGCACGGGCATGGCCCATGTCGATATCGCCTGCCATCAACATGGTTTGCACAGGTCGCGCCAAATTTAACAGGCGCAACAAGTTTGAAACCGCGCTACGTGAGCGCCCTACCGCATTTGCTGCTTGTTCATGGGTAAAAGTAAAATCGGAGATCAAGCGATGTATCCCCTGGGCTTCCTCCAAAGGATTTAAGTCTTCGCGCTGAATGTTTTCAATCAAGGCCATCGCTGCCGCGGCTTGATCATCAACATCTTTTACCAACACGGCGACTTCGGTCAAACCTGCCATCTGCGAGGCACGGAAGCGACGCTCACCGGCAATGATCTCGTATTTGGTCACACCGTTGGCCTGACCGATAGGACGCACCAGGATAGGCTGCATCAATCCCTGAGCTTTAATCGATGCGGCGAGCTCAGCTAAGGCGCCCTCGTCCATGCGAGTTCGAGGCTGGTATTTACCCGCTTGCATTTGCGTCACTGGCAAACTGGTAGGCGCGCCAACCACCGTTGGTACCGCTTCGGCGAAATCACCAGCTCCATCTAATAAAGCGTCTAAGCCACGCCCCAGGCCTTTTTGTTTTTTAGTTGCCATAATCATCTTAAATGTTTACTTCTTATCTAAAGCTTTAATTCTTTCGACCATCTCCGCGCCGAATGCGATGTAGGCTTGTGCGCCTTTGGAAGATGGATCAAACACCACACCTGGGATACCGTAGGATGGCGCCTCCGCCAAGCGCACGTTACGCGGGATCACGGTCTTAAATACTTTGTCGCCGAAATGTTGTTCTAGCTGGTCGGAGACTTGCTGCGACAAAGTCATACGTGGGTCAAACATGACCCTTAACAGTCCGACGATTTTCAGATCGGGATTCAAATTGGCTGAGACCTTTTTGATCGTATTCGCTAAATCTGACAAGCCTTCTAGCGCGTAGTATTCACATTGCATAGGAATAATCACACCATTTGCAGCACACAAACCATTCAAAGTTAGCATCGATAAAGCAGGTGGACAATCGATCAAAATGAAGTCGTAGTCAGCGCCCACTTGGTCTAAGGCTAAGCGCAGACGCTTGTCTCGGTTTTCGAGCTCGACCATTTCGACCTCGGCACCAGCCAGTTCGCGGTTCGCTGGCAAGATATCAAATTGTCCGGATTCTGATCGAATCACAGCGGATTTCACATCTGCCATTCCGAGCAATACTTGGTAAACAGATAATTCCAACTTGGCTTTATTGACGCCAGCGCCCATCGTGGCATTTCCTTGTGGATCCAGATCGACAAGTAAGACACGCTGGTCAAGCTTCGCCAAACCTGCCGCCAAGTTGACAGTTGTAGTAGTTTTTCCTACACCACCTTTTTGATTGGCAACGCAAAAAATTTTAGCCATAGACACTTTTTAGAATAATTGCGGTTAAAAGAAAATCCCGGAACTGCTGTTTCACGTGTAACTTAATTTGCTGAAGCGAGTTTCTTCACATGCACCAGATGTCTTTCAACATCCAAACCTGGCACTTGCAAAGGTTCAATACTTTCAACTTCCCAACCATCAGGAAGACGATCAATTTCCTGCGTTGGCGACATGCCCTTCATCGCAAGGAAACGACCATCCTCGACCAGCAAATGATGCGACCAGTTGATGAAGTTATTGAGTTCGGAAAAAGCACGCGAAGTAATGACGTCGAACTTATGCTCAACCTTCAAAAGCTCGACACGCCCGGTATGTACCGTGACGTTTTTTAGTTTGAGCTCAGCTTTTACTTGCGTCAGGAAAGCGGTCTTCTTATTGACGATATCAATCATCGTCACAGAAGCCGTTGGGAAAACAATCGCCAAAACTATGCCTGGCAAACCACCGCCAGAACCTACGTCAAGAATATTCTTGGCTTGGGTAAATGCATGCACCGCCGACAAAGAGTCGAGCAAATGCTGTTTAACCATATCATGCGGATCGCGGATGGAAGTCAAGTTGTAGACCGAATTCCACTTGATCAATAAAGCCAAGTAAGCCAGCATCTTTTCGACTTGATCTTCATTTAATGGCAAACCTAAAGAGGCAATACCGTCTCTAAGCTCGCTCCCGAGAGCTTCTTTATCAAAACGACTCATAGTTTATTCACCTACCACTTTGGCATTCAATTCTTCATCATTGGCAGGCGCTGCATTGGCAAAACCTTTAAAGCCACGCTTTTTCAGATGCACCAACAACAAAGACAAGGCCGCGGGCGTCACGCCCGAGATCCGACCACACTGCCCTAAAGTTTCTGGTTTTTGCGCATTCAATTTTTGCTTCACTTCGATTGAAAGACCGTTTACTTCGAGATAATCAAAGTCTTTGGGCATCTTCAAATTCTCATAATGCGCCTGACGTTCGACCTCTTTGGCCTGACGTCCGATATAACCGGAATATTTGATTTGAATTTCTATCTGTTCTTTGACGGCTGGATCGGTAACATTTTCGCCCGCTAAAGACTGTCCTTCTTTGCCTTTGAGTGTCATCAAATGATCATAAGTAACCTGCGGACGGCGCAATAAATCAGCCAATGAATATTCACGCTCCAATGCTTTACCGACGACACGCTCGGCTTCGGCATCGTCAACGATGCGTGGGTTGACCCAAGTTGACTTCAGCCTTTCCATTTCACGTGAAACCGCTTCACGCTTTTCTTCGAACATTTGCCATTGCTTATCGCTCACGCAACCAAGCTTACGACCAATTTCCGTCAGACGCATATCGGCATTATCTTCACGCAAACTGAGTCGAAATTCGGCACGACTGGTGAACATGCGATAGGGTTCTTGCACACCTTTCGTTACTAGGTCATCCACTAATACACCAAGATAAGCTTCATCGCGACGCGGCACCCAGGCCTCTTTGCCCTGCGTTTGCAATGCGGCATTCAGACCGGCCAGCATGCCTTGGGCTGCAGCTTCTTCGTATCCTGTTGTGCCATTGATCTGTCCAGCGAAGAATAAACCTTGGATGGAACGTGTTTCCAAGGATGTCTTCAATCCACGCGGATCAAAATAATCATATTCAATCGCATAGCCAGGACGCAAAATATAGGCGTTTTCCATACCGCGCATAGAACGCACCAACTCCAATTGCACGTCAAATGGCAAGCTGGTTGAGATACCATTTGGATAGAATTCATTCGTCGTCAAGCCTTCTGGCTCCAAGAAAATCTGGTGCGAATCCTTGCCGGAAAAACGATGAATCTTGTCTTCAATTGATGGACAATAACGCGGACCAACCCCCTCGATCACGCCAGTGTACATAGGACTACGGTCTAAGCCAGCACGGATAATGTCATGTGTTTTGGCATTGGTATGCGTAATCCAGCATGGAACTTGACGCGGATGCATAGCAGCATTACCCATGACCGAGAACACAGGAAGTGAATCGAGATCGCCCGGTTGCTCTTCCATCTGGGAAAAATCAATACTGCGACCATCAATACGCGGCGGCGTGCCCGTCTTCAAACGCCCTTGTGGCAGCGCCAACTCCTTCAAACGACTGGACAAAGATATCGCGGGAGGGTCACCGGCACGACCTGCTGAATAGCTATTCAGGCCAACATGAATCTTCCCATCTAGAAAAGTTCCAGCAGTTAACACGACCGCTCGCGCCTTAAATTTCAAACCAACTTGCGTCACAGCACCTACGACTCGATCGCCCTCAACCATCAAATCATCGACTGCTTGCTGGAATATCCAGAGGTTTTCTTGATTTTCAAGACGGCTACGGATCGCTTGCTTATACAAAATCCGGTCAGCTTGCGCACGGGTTGCACGCACCGCAGGCCCTTTAGACGAATTTAAAATACGGAATTGTATGCCCGCCTCATCCGTCGCAATTGCCATTGCACCACCCATGGCATCAACTTCTTTAACCAAATGTCCTTTGCCAATTCCCCCTATCGATGGATTGCAAGACATCTGACCTAAGGTCTCAATATTATGGGTCAACAATAGCGTTTTTTGGCCCATGCGTGCGGAAGCCAAGGCAGCTTCTGTACCGGCATGACCGCCGCCGACGACGATGACATCGAATTCATTTGGATAGAACATGTGGATAGCTCAAGGAGGAATTGCTTGGTGACGATAGAGTAAAACCAATACGAGGCACGATTATAGTTGCTTTTCGACCCAAGAATATCCTATTCAAACTCGAAATTTGATCAATTTCCGAACAATTTACAAATAATATAGGGATATCACAACCCGACCCACACAAAACCCAAGAAAACTGTTTCACGTGAAACACTGATCGACTAATAGAATAGCGAAAATAAAGCCAACAAAACACCACCCGCTATCAAGCCAATATAAACCCGCAATTTCCACTTACTTTCAGGCACCACCTCAACTTTACGCCTAGAGCGTTTGCGCTTTTTGACTTTCTCTGGCTCAGGAAAGACTTGCACCAGCTTCTTCTTCAAACGTTTCGTCTTTTTATCCTTATCCTCATCATCCAATCCAAGCGAAAGCTCAAACGACTCATGCACTGAAAAATCACGCTTCTTCAGGTTTACCGATTTCATTTTGTTCGCATGCGTATCGACAACCAAACCAGAACCTGTTTGCATAGGTCGAAGTGAGCCAGAAAAGAAATTCTCTGAATCAAAATCTTCAATACTTGAACGCAAAAGATCTGCATTCAACGATCTATCGGCAGCCTGGTCTGGCACCACCTCAATCAACACATTCTTTTGCAGATTGCGTATAGCCGCGTCAAAATCCGAAATCTCGGTCGATTGAAATAACTTACTAAGTTCCACCACACTGGTTTCGCCGTCGACGGAAATCAATAAGGTTTGCTCAAATTTATTTAACTTTAACGCTCGCTCTCTAACCTCAGCATTACCCAATTCGGTTCGCCTAAATAACTTACCGCTTATCTGATCCAAAATTTGACCCAAAATATTCTCACTTAAATTTGTTTCACGTGAAACATATACTATTTTAAGAATGCATCATAAGTAGTCTTAAGCACCAAAGCTGAAACAACTACCAAAAACAGAGACCTCACGAAACCACTCCCGTGCTTAATCGCCAAATGAGTACCGGCAATAGAACCAACAACCCCGCATACCGCCATTGCCAAGCCCAACATCCAAATCACATGACCACTAAAACCAAACCAGATAAGGGCGGCGACATTGCATGCAACATTCAACACTTTAGCCGAGGCCGAGGCATGAAGGAAGTCATAACCGAAGATACGTACAAAAATAAAGATGAAAAAACTACCCGTACCGGGGCCAAAGAATCCATCATAGAATCCAATCACAGCTCCAACCAGCATAGCCATATACAACTCTTTGCTACCGCTATACAAAGGGCGGAAGCAGCTACCCAAATCCTTCTTCCAAAAAGTGTACACAGCAATCATCGCCAAAATAAATGGCAAAGCTTTCCGTAAATAAGTAGGCGGAATATGCGTCACCGTAACCGCACCAGCAAACGAGAGAAAGAAGGCCATTAAGGCAGCTGGTAAAATAACGCGCCATTTCAACTGCACAGTGCGGACATAATTCATGGCTGCTACAGAAGTACCCCAAACACCAGCCAACTTACTCGTGCCCAACAGACTAGCAGGGACTGTCGACGGAAATACGGTAAAGAGCGCGGGTAACTGGATCAACCCACCACCGCCCACAACAGCATCTACAAAGCCAGCAAAGAATGCGGCCACAGCTAATAAAACATAATCACCCACACACATCCCAATCAATTGTAAAAAAACACACTGCGAGTAGCCATTCAAATTCGCACTCACTTATGTCGCTAAAATGCATCTCAAACTAAGATTTATTGAATAAAGAAGTATCAACAAACAAGTACGCAGTAAGGATACTTCATAGACATATGCAATCAGGAAACACGGATTAAATCAAGTAAAAAAACAACTGTTGTTTGGTGAAAACAGAGACACAAGTTTGATTGACATGCCATACCAGAAGATGGTCTCATTACGCCTGCATAAATAAATGCAGGTATGCGAAAAATCAAAGACACATATATAAAGATGTGCTAAAGAATTGCCACCAAAGAGGGAAGTAGCAAAAAGTGTCAGGCTTAATCCCAGCTTGATCCCCAATAGTGTTTACCCCACACGAGGAGTATTAAATGATTGTAGAAAAAATCCTGTCGCGTTCCTTGCGACTGATGTTCACAGGTAGTGTAGTAGCAAGCATGGGCGTCATGGCTCTGCCTGCCGTGGCACAAGAAAAGAAAATGGAAACCGTGGTTGTTACAGGTACCCGTATCACTTCTCCTGGTACGACATCCAATAGCCCTATTGGTTCCATCTCAGCGGAAGAAATCAAATCTGCCCAACCAGTGGCGGTTGAAGAATTTTTTAAAGGTTTGCCAGCGGCTGTTCCAGCTATCGGCCCAGGTACCAACAATGGTACGGGTGGTGCGGCAACCATTGACTTGCGTGGTTTAGGTTCCAACCGTACTCTAGTTCTGGTTAATGGTCGTCGTCTGGTACCTTACGACTTAGGTGGCACGGTCGATACCAACTCGATTCCTATCGCCTTATTGAGCCGTGTAGACTTAGTTACTGGTGGTGCTTCCGTAGTGTACGGTGCAGACGCGGTCTCTGGTGTCGCCAACTTTAATTTGAAAAAGAACTTCCAAGGTTTCGAAGTTAATACCTCCTACGGTTCGACTAGCAAGTCCGATGCTAAGCGCAATCGCACCGATGTAACTATGGGTGCAAGCTTAGATGAAGGCCGTGGTAACGTCGTATTGAGCTTGGGTCGCACTAAAACTGATCCGCTAACACAAGGTACACGTGCCTATGGTAAGAGTGCGCTCAATTCTATTTCTGGTGCACCAGATGGTTCTGGAACGACAGTACCTGCCGCAATGTCGACAGTAAAAGGTACTGGCGGTACTGACACTTTAGCTGGCGCATGGCAAATCGACCCTGCAACAGGAAAATTGGTACAACCGGTCAGCCTATACAATTTTAACCCGTTGAACTATTACGTTACGGGCTTAGATCGTTCTCAAGCCACTTCATTGGCTAACTACAAAATCAACGATAATTTTGAAGTCTACGGTGAATTGTTCTACACAGCCAGCAAAGTGGCGTCCACATTGGCTGAATCAGGCACCTTCAACAATACCTTCAATGTGCCAATTGGCAATCCTTTCATCCCAGCAGCAGCACGTGATCAATTGTGTCAACGTCGCGGTATCGCTGCAGCTGATTGCGTTGTTGGTAACACAACCATCGTACCTTTGACGATCGGTCGCCGTATCACTGAAATGGGTCCACGTTTCAACGATTTCGATAACAAGACACTGCAATACACTATCGGTACTAAAGGTGAAATCGCTGGTTCTTGGAACTACGATGCTTACTGGAGCCGTGGCACAGCAGATCAAACGCAAATTCGTAAAAACTGGGGTTCATTATCCAAAGTTAAGCAAGCGCTCAATTCCGTCGCAGTTGGCAAATGCGTTGATGCATCCAACGGTTGCGTACCTTTAAACGTGTGGGGTGCTGCCGGTTCTATCACGCCTGAACAAGTTGCTTACATCAACCAAAGCGCAATTCTGTTACAAGGTGTTGAGCAAGACGTAGGTGCGATATCAACTTCCGGTGACTTGGGCAACATCAAGAGTCCATGGGCGAAAGATCCTATCAGCGTATCCGTCAGTGCTGAACAGCGTAAGTTGACCGCTTATACAAGATCTGATGCAGTATCTCAGATACAAGGTGAAGTGCTCGGCACTGGTGCTCCAACACCAGATCGTACAGGTAGTTTCAAATTGAAAGAATACGCAGTTGAAGCTGCGATTCCTTTGATCAAAGACTTACCATTCATTCGTTCTTTAAATGCTGAAATTGGCTATCGTCAAACCAACTTTGCGACAGCTAAAAAGTCTCAAGATTACGGCAGCTACAAATACGGTGGCGAATGGACACCTGTACAAATGCTGCGCTTCCGCGGTATGGTCCAAAAAGCGACACGCGCACCTAACGTGAATGAATTGTTTGCGCCAGCGGTAACAGGCTTAAGCAACTTGGCAACCGATCCATGCCAATTAGATTTGATCAACGCTGGACAAGCAAATACAGCTGGTACCTTATCGAACCTGTGCCGTTTAACTGGCGTTCCAACTAGCGTCATTGGCTCACTCGATAAACCATCGGCTGGTCAAATCAATCGTCAAACAGGTGGCAACCCTAACCTAGGCCCTGAAGAAGCGAAAACCAAAACTATCGGTTTTGTGATTGAACCATTACCAAAATTGGCGATTAGTCTCGATTACTACAAAATCGATATTACTAAGGCAATTTCTTCTCCTACAACTACCGACGTTCTTGATGGTTGCTACTCACCAAAGTTTAACCCTGGTTACACTTTAAATGCGTCTTGCGCATTGATTGGTCGTAGCGCGGCGAATGGTAGTTTCAATGGCGTAGATTCCAAAGGTGTGATCACAGGTTCATCTAACTTAGGTACACAAAGCACTGCCGGTTACGACTTGAGCGTGAAATACCAAGTTCCAATGACTACTTTGGGCCTGGACTCAAAATATGGTCGCTTGGATTTAGGCTTCGATTTGAACAAAACAACGTCATATCATGCACAACCAACACCAGCGTCTATCGATCGTGACTGCTTAGGTTACTACTCTGTTGCTTGCGGTGGCCCAACTTACAAAAACAAATTTACACAACGTACTGCATGGACGTTTGGTGAATTCGTATTTGGCTACAACTGGCGTCATGTTAGCGGTGTAATCGAGGAACCAGGTGGCACTAACTTCTTACCTGCTTATGCAAAAATTGATGCATTTGACTACGTTGATCTGAGTGCTGTTTGGAACTTCAACAAAAATATTCGCTTCAACATTAGTATCAACAATGCTGCGAATAAAACGCCACCTATCGTTGGTTCCACTATTGGTTCCACTGGTACTAACAGCGGTAACACCTTCCCACAATACTACGATGCAGTTGGTCGTTATTTCAGTGTAGGTGCGACAATCAAGTTCTAATCTGCTTAGTACTTAAGCTCAGTACTTAAACTTCAAAATGGCGAACTTCGGTTCGCCATTTTTTTTATATTATTTTGTCTGATTCAATACCACTTCTTTGCTTTCGATCTTTACTTTGTTTAAGCTAAATGACGTCACAATTTAGCTCATAGAGATAAAAGGAAGCACATGAAAAAAATAACCTATATCACCGCTGCATTTGCAACGACGATGTTCCTCACGCTTTGTTTCAGCGCCTGCACCACAACAACGAACCAAACAACAAATCAATCCGGCTTTATGATCACTGAAGCCCAATTTGAGTCCCTATTCCCGAGACGTATTTCTTTTTACACCTATGCAGGTTTGGTCGAAGCCATTCAGGCCTATCCTGAATTTGGTAACTTTGGAAACGAAGCAGAAAACAAACGTGAAGTCGCTGCATTCCTTGCCAACATCATGCATGAGTCACATGAGCTACAGGCAATTACCGAAGTCGATACCAGCACACATGACCACTATTGCAATGATAAAAATGGAGTCCCTTGTGCAAAAGGAAAACAGTATTTTGGACGAGGTCCAATTCAACTGAGCTGGAATTTCAATTATGCCCTAGCGGGCAAAGCACTGAATTTGGATTTGCTGAATGATCCAGATATGGTGGCACGCAATCCCACCGTCGCCTGGAAAACTGCCTTGTGGTATTGGATGGAAATCAAAGGTTCTGGACCATTGCCTAGCCATGTCGCGCTCAAACAAAATCTGGGTTTTGGAGAAACCGTACGCAGTATTAACGGGGATTTGGAATGTTCCAAGCCTAGTGACAACATAGGCTATAAACAACAGCAAATGCGCATACAAAATTATTTGAAAATTACGACGATGCTCGGTGTAGACCCGGGTAAATACAAAGCCTGCTGACCGTCAATAGCAGACAATCGGTAGGGTTCGCCGTGTGTACAATGCCCCTACCGTTCACCATTCACTTCGCAACCGGCATGGTAAATTCCGCACCCTTCGCTATGCTATCTGGCCATCGCTGCATAACTGATTTATAGCGGGTATAGAAGCGAATTCCCTCTTCGCCATAGGCGTGCATATCACCAAACAAAGAACGTTTCCAGCCGCCGAATGAGTGCCATGCCATCGGTACTGGAATCGGTACATTAATGCCGACCATGCCCACCTGCACACGCCGTGAAAATTCACGAGCGGTATTTCCATCCGCAGTGAATAGTGAAACACCATTGCCAAACTCATGACGATTAATCAGCGCCAAAGCCGATGCGAAATCCGGCACCCGCACCACGCACAATACCGGGCCAAAAATTTCTTCGCGATGGATCTGCATACCTTCCTGCACGTGATCAAACAAAGAGCCGCCTAAGAAGAAACCGTGCTCATGTCCCACCACTTGCAAACCACGTCCATCGACCAGTAATTGCGCACCCTCGTTGACACCGGCGGCGATCATACTTTCTATCTTCGCTTTATGCGCAGCTGAGACCACCGGCCCCATTTCCGCTTCCGCATCCATGCCGTCACGAATCTTCAATGCACGCACTCGTGGCACTAATTTTTCTACCAATTGATCGGCAATTGCACCTACCGCCACAGCAACAGAAATCGCCATGCAACGCTCACCCGCCGAACCGTATGCCGCTCCTATCAATGCATCTACCGCCTGCTCCAAATCAGCATCAGGCATCACGACCAAGTGATTCTTAGCACCACCCAATGCCTGCACGCGTTTGCCACGCCGTGTCGCTTCTGCATAAATCGTTTCAGCAATCGGGGTTGAGCCAACGAAAGAAATTGCTGCAACATCCGGATGTGCCAACAAGCAATCTACCGCTACTTTATCGCCTTGCAGTACATTGAAAACACCGTCCGGCAAACCAGCTTTTCTAAACAAATCTGCAATCAACAAAGAAGCCGAAGGATCGCGTTCGGACGGTTTCAAAATAAAGGTATTTCCGGTCGCGATTGCCAACGGTGCCATCCACATCGGTACCATGAAGGGAAAATTAAATGGGGTAATACCGACACAAACCCCCAAAGGTTGACGGATACTCCATTGATCGATACCACCACCAATATTGTCTGAAAACTGAGTCTTCAGTAATTGCGGTAAACCGCAGGCAAACTCCACCACCTCGATACCGCGCGTCACCTCTCCCATCGCGTCCGAAAAAATCTTGCCATGCTCACGCGTAATAATGGCAGCCAATTGTTCCTGATGTTGTTCCAGCAGCGCCTTAAACTTAAACATCACCCGCGCACGTCGCAAGGGTGGTGTCTCACTCCAGGCCGGCCAAGCCGCTAGCGCGAACCCTACAGCCCGGTCTACCTCATCAACACTGGCAAGTGCCACAGTAGCGCTTTGCACGCCGCTAGCGGGGTTAAATACGGGCTGTTGACGTCCACTATTCGACGCCACCAAACTGCCGTTCATATAATGCGAGATCACTGTCATGCTTATCCTTCTGGTATTCTCCAAATCCAGCGTCTAGATTATCATGTCGGAGATTAAGTTTCGAGACGATTTACCAAACTAAATATCGACACCAAATACAATAGCTCGCGCTCCATCAATATAGTAAGGACACCATGGCACGTTCAACCAAAGCAAGTAATGCCGTACTGCGCTTAAAGCAACGCAGTAATAATGCGCCCTATTCTATGGTGAGCACAGGCAGTGGGCATTTTTATCTGGTACTAGGGCATGACCCTGAATCGCAAGAACAACTCTGTACAGCATTAGACATCGATGACTTTGTGCGCTTCGTCAATAGCGTACAAAAAGAAGCTCCACGTAAAGCCAGCAAGCTCGACATCGCTTTCGAAGCAAAATTGAAGCGATAACATTCAAGCTCAAACGGAAATACAAAAACCGACAACAACCTCAATCAAGGAAAGCTCATTTATGAAATCAAGTCTGATCATAACCCTAGCAATTGCGGGTAATTTTTGCCTAAGCACAGCGTTCGCCCAAGAACAAAAAACTACACAAGAAAAAGCAACGACCAGCACGGCGGCAAGCGCCGCAGCAACAAATCAGGAAGCTGTTGCACCAATCGCGCCAGTAACAACCGTCGCTCCTGTATTAGAAAAAATCGACACTGTCGTTGGTAGCGGTGCCGAAGCAGTCATTGGTAAAACCGTGGTCGTACATTACAGCGGTTGGCTACGTGATACCCAAGCTGAACAGCAACACGGTAAAGGTTTCGACAGCTCGATTGGTCGTGGTCCATTTAGTTTTAATCTAGGTGAAGGCCGAGTCATCAAAGGTTGGGAACAAGGTGTACAAGGTATGAAAGTCGGTGGTAAGCGCACCTTGATTATTCCTTCACAATTAGGCTACGGCTCCCGCGGAGCAGGCAAAGGCGTAATTCCACCTGACGCCGATCTGGTATTTGATATTGAGTTACTGGATGTGATTAATATGCCAGAAGTCAAAAAAATTGATAATAAACTCGGTAAAGGCACAGAAGCCATTAGTGGCAAACAAGTCACAGTTCATTACACCGGCTGGTTACGTGACCCGAAAGCCAAAGGCGAAAAAGGTAAAGAATTTGACAGCTCACGCAAACGTGACGCGTTCAGTTTCACTATCAATGGTGGCGAAGTGATTCGCGGTTGGGATCTCGGCGTGCAAGGTATGAAAATCGGCGGCAAACGCACCTTGATCATCCCAGCTGCGCTCGCTTATGGTACTCGTGAAGTTGGCAACGGTTTGATCCCTGCCAATTCAGATTTGATTTTTGAAGTTGAACTGCTAAAAGTAAAATAAATCATTTTGACGGACACCAAAACAAGCGCGCTGAAATATCTCACTGCCTATCCTGAGCATTTACAAGCTCAGGTCAGGCAGCTGCTTGAAAGCGAAAAACTGGCGCAACATCTACGCAAAAAATATCCACAAGTCCATGATATCCGCACCGATAAAGCGCTGTACCAATATGTCCAAGATTTGAAAAATGAAACACTAAGAAACGGTGATCAGATCAGTAAGGTTTTGTATGACAATAAGCTGCACGTCATCAAGAATGCTTTAGGCACACACACCTATGTATCACGAGTGCAAGGCAGTAAACTCAAGACCAAGAATGAAATCCGGATAGCCAGTCTATTTAAATATGTGCCTGAAGAATTTCTTAAGATGATCACTGTGCATGAGTTAGCACACCTGAAAGAAAAAGAACACAATAAGGCTTTCTATCAACTTTGCACCTATATAGAACCCGAGTATCATCAATACGAACTTGATTGTCGCTTGTATCTGACTCAAATTGAAGTGCATGGTGGTGAAGTCTGGAGTCAAAATATCTAGCAGTACGCAAAATCTGGAGAGCAGCATGACCTGTTTACTGGCACTCGATCAAGGCACTTCCAGTTCACGCTCAATTATTTTTAATCGTGCAGGTCAAATTATTGCCAGTGCACAGCAGGAGTTCCCGCAATACTTTCCACAATCGGGTTGGGTCGAACATGATGCGATGGAGATCTGGCACAGCCAGCTTTCCACCATCAAGCAAGTCCTAGAAAAAAGCGGCATAAATACCCAAAAAATCGCCGCCATCGGTATCACCAATCAGCGTGAAACCACCGTGGTTTGGGACAAAAAGAACGGCTATCCAATTTGTCCGGCCATCGTCTGGCAAGACCGTCGCACTAGCGCTCATTGCGATGCCTTACGTGCGCAGGGTCACAACAAAACCATACAAGAAAAAACCGGACTGGTACTTGACCCCTATTTTTCCGCGACCAAAATCGCCTGGATACTTGACCATGTTCCAGATGCGAGAAATAGAGCACAACAGGGTGAATTGGCGTTTGGCACGATAGATTCCTGGCTCGCATGGCAGCTCAGCGAACACAAATTACATGTCAGTGACGTCACCAATGCCTCGCGTACCATGCTGTGGAATATTCATCAGAATCGCTGGGACGAGGACTTGCTCACCTTATTCAATATTCCCGCAGCAATCTTGCCTGAGGTTCATCCCTCCAGTCATCATTTTGGCGATTGCCATCTGTTTGGATCGACAATACCCATCGCTGGCATCGCCGGTGATCAGCAATCCGCACTCTTTGGTCAAGCCTGTTTTAAGTCTGGTATGGCAAAAAATACCTATGGCACAGGTTGCTTCATGTTGCTACAAACAGCCGATCTGTGTAGTCAGTCACAACATGGCCTGATCAATACGGCGGCTTGCCAGATCGATCATAGACCTCAATACGCTCTGGAAGGCAGCGTCTTCATTGGCGGCGCTGTAGTGCAATGGTTGCGTGATCAATTACATCTGTTTAGCTCAGCTAGCGATATTGAAGCACTGGCGAATAGCGTACCAGATAGCGACGGTGTGATCTTTGTGCCCGCATTTGCTGGACTTGGCGCGCCCTATTGGGATCCGCACGTCAAAGGTGCCATCTTAGGCATACATCGAGGCACTCAAGCTGCTCATATCGCCCGAGCGGCCATCGAAGCGATCGCCTTCCAAAGCGCCGAGCTACTGTTCGCGATGCAAAACGACAGCCATACGACCATCAGCGAATTACGTGTCGACGGCGGCGCTGCATCAAACAACACTTTGCTACAATTTCAAGCCGACTTACTAGGCATCCCCGTCATCCGTCCCGACATTTTAGAAACCACAGCCTTAGGCAGCGCTTACCTGGCGGGATTACAGATAGGCGTCTATGCTGATCTAGAGGAATGTAGTATGTTGTGGAAACAGCAGCAAAGTTTTCTGCCCAGTATCACGCGCGACTCTGCACACAATTTAATGCAAAACTGGAAGAAAACCGTACAAGGCTTACGCCAATTTTAGAAATTACAACACGATAATTTGTTCAATTTTAAAGAGGAAAAACATCATGCGTCTACTAAAACGGTTGTTGATAGGCTTGGCCGCTGTCATTTTAATTTTGATTGCTGCTGCCTATATGATGCCCAATCAATATGGTGTAATCCGCAGCATCAAAATTAATACTTCTCCAGAAAAAATTTATCCTTTAATTGCGACGCCAAAAGAATGGAAAAAATGGTCAGTCTGGAATCAACGTGACCCCAACATGGAAATGCTGTTTTCAGGACCAGAAACAGGTGCCGGTGCGGCCTGGGATTGGAAGAGTAAAAGTGAAGGTAATGGTGGCATGAAATTTACTAAAGTCACCACCAATCAAGTCATCCACTATGAATTGTATTTTGAAGATATGGGCAAACCTTCTACAGGTAACTTGAGTTTAGAATCGGATGGCACATCAACAAAAGTCACCTGGACCATGACGGGCACTAGCGAGGGTAATTTCATGATGAAATTATTTGCCCCATTTATGGACAAAATGGTCGGGCCAGATTTTGATAGCGGCTTAAAAAATCTAAAACTAGTTGCTGAAAAAAATTAAGCTCCATCAAATAAGCAAACATAACTAAAAATAAAAAAAAGCGAGGGAAGAAATTCTTCTTCCCTCGCTTTTTTATACTTAATACTTAAATAGAAAAAGTAGAGTGTGTCTTTCCTATCCTACTAATTCCTGACTTTAATTACTTACTGCGACTGCTGACGCATGGTAGCAAACGCCGCCTTCATTTTCTCAGAAGCAGGCGTACCCAACTTGCTACCTATTACCACCGCCAAACAAGCAAAGAAAAATCCTGGTACCAATTCATACAAGCCTAGCCATTTAAACTCGCCCCACACCAATACTGTCAACGCACCGACAAACATACCTGCCAAAGCGCCGTTACGATTCATATTAGGCCAGATCAAAGACAACAATACTACTGGTCCGAAAGCAGCGCCAAAACCAGCCCAAGCGTTACTGACTAATCCCAACACGCTGCTGGTAGGATTTGATGCTATTGCGATAGAGATCACCGCAATCACCAAAACCATCATACGGCCAAACCAGACCAATTCTTTTTGCGAGGCATTCGGGCGGAAAAAAGGTTTATAAAAATCTTCGGTCAAAGCCGATGAGCAAACCAATAACTGACAAGACAAAGTACTCATCACCGCTGCCAAAATGGCTGACAACAAAATACCGGCTATCCATGGATTAAACAAAATTTGTGACAAAGAGATGAACACAGTTTCTTTATTCGCAGTCACAGCACCAGCCTGATCAGGATGCATCGCAAAATAAGCGATACCGAAGAAACCTACTGCAATTGCACCACCCAAACACAAGATCATCCACGTCATACCGATACGACGCGCATTCTTAATCGTCGCAAAACTTTCAGCCGCCATAAAACGCGCCAAAATATGCGGCTGTCCCATATAACCTAAACCCCAAGCCAATAAAGAGATGATGCCGATGAACGAGGTACCACTGAACAGATCCGTATATTTAGGATTGATATTTTGAATCACCGTAATCGCTTCACTGAAACCACCGACATGCATGATCACCATGACTGGCGCTAATAACAAAGCAAAAATCATCAAAGTTGCTTGCACGGTATCAGTCCAACTAACCGCCAAAAAGCCACCAATAAACACATAAATAATCGTTGCTGCCGCTCCAGCCCACAACGAAACTTCATAGCTCATGCCAAAAGTTTGCTGGAACAAGCGCGCACCTGCCACCATACCTGAAGCACAATAAATCGTAAAAAAGACCAAAATGACCAGTGCAGAAATAATCCTCAATAACTTACTGGTGTCTTCAAACCGATGCGTAAAATAGTCGGGCAAAGTTAAAGCATTATTCGTCAACTCAGTATACACACGCAGACGCCCTGCTACCAAATGCCAGTTAAACCAGGCACCTAAAGTCAAACCAATCGCAATCCAACTTTCGGATACACCAGAAAAATATAATGCCCCTGGCAAGCCCATTAACAGCCAACCACTCATATCCGAGGCGCCCGCACTCATCGCGGTAACAAAGGCACCCAAACTACGCCCACCCAAAATATAATCTGACAAATTATTGGTAAAACGCCATGCGGCAAATCCTATGCCTATCATTGCAAGTATATAAATGATGAAGGTGATACTGGTAGGGTTACTAAAATCCATCTCCGTGCTGCCTTTCTTTTTTAGTGTAATTATTTAGAATGCTTATGATCATTTTTTAAACGACAGGGGTAAGCAAGAACGCAGTATCGCTCAAGCCTGTTAATCTAACAAGAACAGAAAACCTTGGCATTGCCTGAATACTAAGACTAGAATTCTATTTGGCAGTTCCTTACTTTTTGACGTAAAAATTCAAGTAAATATAAACGCTTACAGAGCTCCAAAATTAGCGACGATTGTTTTTAAAATTCGTGAAAAAGTATCTGCTTATTTTGTAGGTGTAATTAGCGTGAATATTTCTTTGCCACTTTCTGCTTACCTAATCAACTATACTCAAATAAAAAAAACACTCGAATTGTTAATAATTTGCAGCTAACGACTACTCAATATTTTTCACTTTGCAAAAAGGCGCTATGCAGAAAAATCGATTTGATCGACGCATACTTTTTATTCTTGTTCTGCTAGTTCACGTGGCCATAATTTTGCAATGGAAAAATAGGCTTCTTCCTTCCTATCCCGCAACAAATACCGATAAAATCTTGCTTCTTCTCTCTTTATCACAACAAAATTTAGGCTTCGAAGTCAGCAAACAAAAAACAATTCAAGCAATCAAACCTAGATTAACAATACAACTCGCTAGCAAAAAAAATAGCGAAAAATCAAAATCAATCACTGTCACCAATCAAACACAAGAATCCATTTCACAAGCTGAAATTCAAGTGGCGCCTTTGACCATACAAAAAGATATTCGTGAATTGAGTCTGGGTTTAAAGGAGGATTTTCTAAAACAAGAAAAAAACTTCCGGCCTGACAGTAAAAGCAGCACTGAAAATATGAAAAAATTTTCGAATGCCTTATCCGATGCAGCCCAAGTTCAAAGAGAAGGCGTGATTATCGAAAAGAAGTTTGCCTACGATGGTAGACCAGTAAGTAAAGTCAAAACACCTTACGGCACTTACTGCGTACGACATCCCAAAGCTGGAGAAAAACTAGAATTATCGCCACCACCACTTCCAGTAACCTGTGGCCAGCTATAAAGCCATTAAAAAAGCTAGTTCATAAACACAAATCAACAAAAATTCAAACTCACTGTATTTTTGTCATAAACCTGTCACCTGATCGGCCTAGAGTGCTTCTACTTCTAGCAAACTATCAGGTGAACTTCATGAATACGAAAGCATTCTTTCATAGCAAATCTAGCGATACCGCTTTTAAGGCTACTATTCTTGATTCCTTTTCAGCCAGCAAATTCTTTACTGAACGTAAACCTCAAAACAAGCTAATCCAATCACAAACTTGGGCTGACAGTCATATTGATTTAATCGCGCTTAATCTGAAACCAGCTGCCAATATTGTGACCATCGCTGCCGGTGCTTGCCACGCTTTGGCTTACCTGAGTGCGAAACCCGCTGCTATTCACTGCATAGACGAGAATGCTGCTCAACTTGCGCTGCTAGAAATAAAAGCAAAAGCCTTGATTCATTTACCTGACTATGACGCCGTTCTCAAATTCTTAGCGCAGCCCCATCAAAGCGATAATTTGAAACGATATCAACGTCATTTGCGCGCAAATTTATCCGATCAAGCCAGCCACTACTGGCAAAAACGCAATCTGCTTGGCCGCCCTCGATACTATGCGTTTAGCGATAATTTACAAGAACATGGTTACTACAACAGCAGTCTGCGTGCTTTACGATTTATATTGATTCAATTGGGTGCCCGTTTTGACAAACTTCATCAAGCGAAAGATTTGGCGCAACAAAATCTTATTTTCGAACAAGCCATTTTGCCTGCACTACAAAACAAATATTTTCAATTCCTAATGCAACGTCGCTACGTGCTAAACCGATTAGGCTTTAATCAAAATCAGATTACCCGACTCAAAAATGCCAACCAAGACGAGTTATCACAAATTTTGATACAAAGATTACGTCGCTTGCTATGTGATTTTAGTATTCAAGAAAACCATTTCGCCCAGCAAGTCATAGGACAAACTTACCAGATACAACAACAGCAAAGCCTACCCCTATATTTACAAAAAGACGTTTTTCCGCAATTACGCCAATTTGCCCATCGCGTTCATCCGCATCAACACCGTCTGATCGATTTTCTGCAACAACAGAGTGAACAATCAATTGATGCTTTTGTCTTGCAGGATCATCTCGATTATTTACACCCAGACGAAATCAAAACCTTATGGCAAGAAATTAATCGCTGTGCGGCTCCGGGTGCAAAAGTCTTAATACGCAGCCTGGGAACCCAATTACCAATACCGCAAAGTGTTTTTCAGTCGGATGATGACATCATTTGGCAAACCAATGCTACGCGTAATCAAGAATTACAGAATAGAGACAGGTGTGCTCTCTACGGTTCTCTATTTGTATTTGAAAAAATAATTAAAAACCAATAAATTTCTGTGGATAAGTCTCTGTATATCTCAAGGATCTTATGTGCAAAAGCACCTGAGCTTTCCACAGTCTAAATCTTATGCAGAATCTATTCTTTTTCTGTACAAGCATTGTCCTAGTCTTTATCCTTAGCCTAAATCCTTGATTTAAATCCGGTAAACCGGCTTATCCACAAAATTCGTCCGCGTTAACTACTACTACTATGTATATATATACCTTATGTATACAAAACAAAGCTGCTTTCCTTTTTTGTTCTTCTCTTAAAAATCCATGTCAAATTCAATCAAACCCAACACCACAGGTCTAATCTTTGCCATGCGTGAAGAACAAGAAGGATTACAAAGCTTTATTCAGAACAAAAAAGTTCATCACATTGCCAAACGCGATTTCATACAAGGTGAACTATGGGGACATCCAGTCGTCATGGTGCTATCGGGAATAGGGAAAGTTGCAGCAGCCAGTACAACTAGCCTCTTAATTCATCATTTTCAAGTGAATCAATTGATTTTAAGCGGTGTAGCTGGCTCCACTGACCCTGTTCTAAAGGTGGGAGACATTGTGATAGGTAAAGAGCTGTTACAACACGATATAGATGCTTCTCCGTTATTTCCACGTTTTGAAATTCCATTGACTGGTAAGTCACGTTTTTTTGCTCAAAAAGACTTACTAAACGAGGTGCAAAACGCAACGACACGATTTATTCAAAGCATGAAGCAGCATTTTTCCTCTGCACAATTAGACGAATTTCAATTGCAAAACGTAAAGCTGCATACCGGACTAATTGCTAGCGGTGATCAATTTATTCATGACAGCTCTGTCTTAAATCAGTTAAAACAAGCTTTGCCTGATTTGTTGGCAGTGGAGATGGAAGGTGCCGCCATTGCTCAAGTTTGTGAAGAGCATGACTTGGCTTTTGTGATAATAAGAACGATTTCTGATAGTGCAAATGAAACAGCACATATCGATTTTTTGAGTTTTGTAAAAAACGTCGCTGCGCCATATTCCTTGGGAATTTTGAAGAATTACTTTGAAAATCGAATAAAAAGCTAAATTGAAACAACAAAGCAAAAAATATTTTTGTGGATAAAGTTGTGGGTAAACTTTGCAGATTTTGTGTAAAAGTAGCTCACTTATTCAAGTACAAAAACTTATACAAAATTTGTTGAGTTCTCATACAAGATTTTTACGCCTACTTATATTTTTTCTAAAGTCATGATTTTAAAAAGTAAAACAGGCTTATCCACAAAATAAAACAACGTTAACAACTACTACTATTCATATATATAAACTTATTCAATTAAAAGAAAAAAGATATTTTTTCCCGCATAAAAAAAGCTGCTGAAATAAATCACATTTGTTGAAATAAATGGGTATGATTGCGGCTCACTTCGAGTTTCTCGGAACTTCCTTTTAACCCCAACATTTGTCGACCACGAAAATCCCGTGATACTTCTGCAATTGCACTAACCCTAACCAAAGTTGATCGATGAATACGCCAAAATTCTTTAGGATCTAATTCATCTTCTAATTCTTTTAAGGTTTTACGAATCAAAAATTCAGCTTGTTCTGTTTGTACTAAAGTATATTTTTCATCCGATTTAAAAAATAAGATTTCTTTCGTACTGATCATACGTAAAGTGGTTCCAACACTGGCTTGTATCCAACGTAAATATTCACGTTGTTGTCCCTGTTGATGTTGCATTAATTGGTTCAATAATTGTTCGACTTGTTTTGATTGTGATGTTTGTTCAGGAATCTTCGTCAAATCAATTTGAGACTCCATTTGATTATTTGTATCAATGTTTTGATGAGCATGTTTTTCTTCTACTCTTTGTTGCAAACGCTGACAGGTTTGTATCAACCTATCGTTATCAATTGGCTTTAATAGATAATCCATTGCTCCACGTTCAAAGGCTTCAATTGCATATTCGTCATAAGCGGTGACAAAAATAATTAAGGCTTGTTTTGCTAACTGAGTTGCTGCTTCAATACCGTTTTTACCAGGCATACGAATATCTAAAAAAATGATATCAGGGCCATGTAACTGGGCTTCTTCTATCGCCACAATTCCATTAGCAGCTTCTGCAACTATCTGCAAATCAGGCCATATTTTTTTTAATTTAGATCTGAGATGATCACGCATTGGTGTTTCATCATCAACGATCATGGCGGTAGTAGTTTTCATAGGACAGAATAGTTTTCTAATGTGGGCGTCAATATTAAATTTTATTGTTTTTTTATTAGTCAGGAATATGTAAGGTCAATTTAGCGCCACCTGTTTCTGGTGTTTCGATGACCAAACTTGCCTTCATACCGTACAAGACTTTCAACCGTTCTCGAATATTGCTTAAGCCAATACCATCGTTGGCGTGGATATCAAAACCAATACCGTTATCACTGACTTCCACTTGAATTTCATGTTCACCCTGACGCGCGACAATATTGATATGACCGCCATCTGTTTTAGGTTCTAATCCATGTTTAATCGAGTTTTCGACCAGTGTTTGTATCATCATGGATGGGAAATGCGCATGTTCCAATTCGCGAGGACATTCAATCTTGTAGCTCAAACGTTCTTGCATACGTGCTTGCATAATATTTAAATAGGCACGTGACAATTCCATTTGCTGTCCCAATTTTCCACCGCCTTGTTCACGAATTTGTGGCAATGCTGCACGTAAATATTTAATTAAATGCGTGTGAACGGTCGAAGCTTGCTCTGGATTGGTTTCAATCAATTGTCCAATTAAGGCCAAGGTATTGAATAAAAAATGAGGTTCAATTTGGGCCTGCAGCGTTGCCATTTCCGCTTCCAAAACACGACGTTCCAAAGCTTCGACATCGGCTCTGGTAGCAGCATCGCTGGCAGCCATTTCTGCACGACGCTTACCACCCGCTAAGCTCTTAATCATAATCGAAGAAAATACTAGCAATGGCAGTAGTGCACCTAAACCTAATATGCCACCAATAATCATCGCTATTAGAGATACAAAAACTAAGTAACTCCAAGAAATAACTGCTAGCCAGTCAAAAAATTTCCACCAAAAGACTTTCGTTGTGTCTGCTATATCCAGCAGGAACGAGAGTACTTTATTTTTTTCATCTTCTTTCATGTTAATTCTCCTGATGAACTTCATCCGGTTTTACCTTTTCTGAAATCTCATTCTGCGTATTGCTTTGTGTATTAGCTTGCGCTGGTGTTGCTTGAGCTTGATCTTGATCTTCTTTGCCGATAAAGCATTTCAATAACAATGATCCTATAACCAACCAATTTGCCAAACTGTGAATGGATAAGATGCCACCTATAATTAGAGTTAATAAACACGCCAAGAAAAGCTTGCCCCAAGAGACATCGATAATCCATTCCATATAGTGTTGCCAAATGTATTTACCAGCATCCGTAACATTCAAAATAAACTCTAGAACAGGATTGTTTCTAGTATTTTGATTTTTTTCGCTGCTAGTTTGTTGTGTTTCGAAGTTCATGATATTTCTCCCTATTTTTGGTTAGTTTGATGCAGAACCCTGCATCCATGACTTCACCTTAGCACCGTAAAAAAACGCTCACTAGCAGACTGCGATTAAAAGCAGAAAGAGAGGTCTCAAAGGTAATTTTTAGCGATGAGTGGAAACAAAAACTTGAACGAAAATTGGAATTAGTTCGAAAGAAAATCGAGAAAGTACAGAGATCGAGAGCTAAATACGAAGAATAGGTTCAGTTGTCGCAAATTTCACTGCGATCTAAGGACGCTTTCACCTACAATGAGAGCTAGTCTCAATCTTATTTTTATAAATCATTATTTAATGTCGAAAGTAGCGTTTTTCATGTCTAAAGTTCACGCCTTTATAGTGATTTTTTGTTTTTTCTTACTTTCAGCTTGCTCGCCGAAATTTGATTGGCGAGAAGTCAGAATGAATGATGCACCAATATCAGTGTTAATGCCGGGCAAGCCAGCCAGCCACGCGAGAGATGTGGATTTAAATGGTATAAAAGTTAAGTTGCAAATGACTGCGGTGGACGTCAATCAGATTAGTTTTGCAGTAGCCTATGCAAAATTAGATCAGGCAGATGCAAGCTTAAGTCTTGAACAAAAGAGCCAGCAGCAACAGCAAGCTTTAGAAGCAATGAAGCAAGGCATGCTAAAAAATATTCAGGGAACCTTATTAGAAAAAAATATACCTGAGTTACCAAAAAATACTATTGCAGCATTAGGTAAAACTCAAAATGGGCAAGCAGTTAAATTCGTGGGTCGTTTTGTTATTCAAGGAACGTGGATTATTCAAGCGGTTATGATAGGTGAAGAGAAATTTTTTGATCCTGAAGTACTTGATATGTTTTTTGGTTCTTTAAAGCTTAATTAAGAACCAAATTAAACTAAGACAAATTATTGGTGAGAAGAATATGTTAGTGAGCTTTAAATCAACGGCTGCAGCAGAAATCATTATGTATAAAGAGCATATTGCTGCCGTTTTAGAATTGTTAGGCAAAGAGGTCGAACGTGGTGTAATTACCGCTGCTGAGACTGCATTGGCGATTCAAAAAATTGAAGCCTTAATTGAGGCAGATAAAAAACAAAGGCAACTGCTTGAAAGCGTTAATGATATTGATGCTGATGAAGATTTAGATAGTGTAGAAAAGAAGAAAAAAAATGATGTTGTGACTTTATCGGCGCGCTTGTTTCCATTTTTAGATATGTTACGAGCCGCAAACAAGAAACAAAAAGACGTGCTGTGGGGCGTGTAAGTAAATGATAGATGAGAATAAGTGAGAAATAAGTGAGGCATACAAATTCATGAGCGCACACGTAGAACATACTGAAGAATTTTTTTTAGAAGTAGCAGATGGTACTTCTCTCTTCGTGCGTGATTGGCCAGCAAAATCTGAGACAGCACCCGGTATCTTGATTATGCATGGTTTGGGTGAACATTCTGGACGCTATATTCATATAGCTCGGTTTTTTCTTAATTTAGGATATCGAGTCAGAAGTTTTGACCAACGAGGTCACGGTCAATCTAGTGGCAGACGTGGGGATGTTCCTGACAACGAAGCGATATTGCGTGATACGCGAGCGGTATTGAATGATTTCTTAAAATTATTGCCTGATGCGCCCATGCTTTTTGCTCATAGCATGGGTGGTTTATTTGCCACGCATTTTGTGCTGCAAGGTTTGGCACCAGTTAAGGCTTTGATTTTATCTTCGCCGGCTTTTTCTGTTAAGACCAGTACTTTTCAGAAGATTTTGTTTAAACTTAGTCGCGCTGTTATTCCACATTTAGGGGTCGCACATGGTACCAACGGACGGTATTTATCACACGATTCCGAAGTGGTAGCCGCTTATCAAAACGATACCTTAGTACATTCACGTATCAGCGCCAGTCTGTTTGGTAGTATGTTGTCTTCGATGAGTTATGTGAAAAAACATATTGAAGAATTACCTATTCCATTGTTATTGCTAGTCGCAGAAGCCGATCTAGTGGTCAACCCACGAGGCGCGAAGGCCTTAGTGCAACAAATTGAACGTAGTGTAAATGCAAAACTTCTTAGTACTATTTTTTATCCGGGTTTTTATCACGAAATTTTTAATGAATTAGACGCTTTGCGAGCTTTTGATGATGTCAGAACTTGGTTAGAACAAAAAAATCTGATGCCTGAAGCGCTTGCCGCGTAGTCCTACTTTTTACCCAACATCGTTTGTCAAAACCTTATGTCAGAAACCACCCGCAAAGTATTAACTCGTCCTGTTTTGAGCAAAACTAAGCCCAAATCAAAGTTCAGTACCGGCTCAAAATCAGCATCGACACCTAAGTCATTGCCACCTCTACCAGCGGTTATCAATGAGATAGCAACGCTGAGTATCAAACCAGATTCGCTCGCCTTCAGTCTAGTCGGTGCGGCACAAGCGGTTGCCTATGTTTTGGAAGGTACGGCATTACCCCAGGCTTTATCAAGGGTTTTTGCACAAAATGAACTGAATCCACAAGCTCGCGGTGCGATTCAAGATATTGCGTACCGCACAATGCGGCAAGTTGGTAGGGTTGATGCTTTAATCAAAGCGATGACTAGTAAATTGCCCGAACCGCCCTTGCTTTATAGCTTATTGTGTTGCGCATTGACCTTGTTGGTGACAGAAAATCCTGAAGAAGCGCCCTACGATGATTTTGTAGTGGTCGATCAGGCGGTGAATGCAGCGGCCTCTTCCACCCAAATGGTTTTTGCCAAAGGCATGGTCAATGCTGTGTTGCGTCGTTTTCTCAGAGAAAAGCTAGAACTATTAGCACTCGTGATGAAACAACCTGCTGCTATGTGGAATTATCCTCAATGGTGGGTGGATCAATGCAAAACAGCTTATCCCGAACAATGGCAAGCGATTCTGAAAGCGGGCGATACACCGCCACCTATGACTTTGCGTGTGAATCAAAGACAAATTTCAGTCGGCGATTATTTGGATCTGTTAGCAAAGAATGATATTCAGGCACAGCAAATCGGACCCGTTGCCGTGCGCTTAGATCGTGCTATGCAGGTACAACTAATACCAGGCTTTGAGCAAGGCATGGTATCGGTACAAGACGCAGCCGCGCAATTGGCAACGGATTTGCTCGACGTACAAGATGGTATGCGCGTATTGGATGCATGCGCTGCGCCAGGTGGTAAGACTGGACATTTGTTAGAAGCCGCAAATATCGATTTGCTCGCTTTAGATGCTGATGCTAAACGGGTAGAACGTATTCATGACAATCTAGCGCGTTTGCAATTGTTCGCAACGATTAAAAGTGGTGATGCCAAATATTCTAATTGGTGGGACAGCCAATCATTTGATCGTATTTTGGCAGACGTTCCGTGTACCGCTTCTGGTGTGGTAAGGCGTCATCCCGATATTCGTTGGCTCAGACGTAAAAACGATGCAGTACAGTTGGCAGAAACCTCGGCGAGTATTTTAGACAACTTATGGCGTATGTTAAAACCAGAAGGTAAATTATTGCTGGTTACCTGTTCGATTTGGCCTTCTGAGTCAGAAGCGCAAGCTAGCGCATTTGAAAAACGACATGGTGCTATTCGCTTATCTGCGCCGGGTCAGTTACTACCTACGTCGGAAATCAACAACGAACACGATGGATTGTTCTATGCGCTATTTCAAAAACCGGCGGTTTAAAACTTGTTTCAAGTTATGATGTCAAAAAACATACAGTAAGATTTAGTGCAAAAGTTATTGTTAAAAATTTTAGCTATTTTAGGATTCCAGTGTTTTTCATATGCTCACCCATTTGATCCAATTCTCGCGATCAATTTTTCTTGCATGGGCGCTAAGCTGTTTAGCGCCCATGATGTTTTCTTGCGCCCAAGCTTATGCTTCTGGGGTTGAGGTGACGACTGCTAAAATTGAAACTAGTGATGAAGGCTATCGGGTCTTAGTAGCGTTTTCATTTGAGCTTGGAAATGATTTAAAGACGGCGATTAATGAAGGAATACCGGTATCGTTTACCGCAGAAGTAGAGATTAACCGCCCACGCTGGTATTGGTTTGATGAAAAAACCATACGCTCTTCGCAAACAGTCAAAATTCAATATGACCTCTGGCGCCGTCAATATACTGCAGCAGTCAATGGGGGTTTAAAACAAAATTTTGCGACTCTAGAAGAAGCCATGACGTTGGTCTGGCACCCCAGACGTTGGTTGGTCGCCGATAAGAATATATTGAATCCGAATGCAACTTATAACGTTGCGGTGCGTTTAAAGCTCGATAGCAATCAACTCTCCCGACCCATGTTAATTACCTCGTTTAGCAATAGTGATTGGCGCCTAGCCTCCGAGTGGAAACGATTTACGTTTAAGGCAGACGATAAGTGATTAAGTTTTTGTGGAAAGGTTTAGTTGTCGGCGGCGTTCTAATGAGCGTTTTATTGTTTTCGTTGATGACTTCAACCGAAAATTCCAGCCGTTTTCAATACACCAATGCGAACTTTCCGCTGCTACTGATCGCCAATGCGGTAGTGGCTCTGGGTTTATTGGCGATGGTGATTACATTATCGTGGCAACTAGTAAGACGTTATCGTAAGCGCGAATTTGGCTCGCGTATTATGACTAGATTGGTGGTCTTATTTGCGCTTGCAGGTATCTTGCCGGGTTCTTTGATTTATATCGTTTCGGTACAGTTCGTCACGCGCTCCATCGATTCCTGGTTTATTGTTAAACTCGATCCCTTGTTAAATTCCGGGGTCGATTTAGGACATACGGCCTTAGATTACACGCTGAAAGATTTAGAGGCCAAAGCGAGGAGCATGGTGAATCAACTCAGCGATGTAAGTGAGAATCCTTACTCATCAACCTTACCAATTAAGCTTTCTCGGCTGTTGGAGCAAATGCAAGTGGAAGAAGCGACCATCATCAGTGGTCGTGGTCGAGTGATCGCAACCGCGAACAAAAATCCTTCGATCCTAGTGCCTGAATTACCGAATGCCAGCATCATTCAGATGGTCAGAATAGAAGGCAAGTACGCAAAAATTAGTACGCATCTTGACCACATTGGTGAAGATGCGACACGCAATTTATATACTGATGCGCATCAGAATAGCGGCGGTGATCTCGGTGATAAAGAATTTTTACGCGTTATTATTCCTTTACAGTTAAGCGGTATGAATGCCCGCTTCCAACATGAATCTAGCTATCTGCAATTGATTCAACCGATTCCGGAATTATTGGACACGCAGGCTAAAGTATTTACCACGGCGATTTCAGAGCATCGTGAGCGATCCAGAAGCCGCGAAGGCCTGAAGGATATGTATCTGGTCAGTTTGACCTTATTGCTATTGTTTGCGATTTTCGCGGCGATTACAGCGGCATTTTTTATCTCTAGTGAACTGGCTAGGCCTTTATTGCTATTGGCAGAAGGCACCAAAGCGGTGGCTGAAGGTAATCTCTCACCACGCCCGATTACGACTACTTCTGATGAGCTAGGTAGCTTGACGCAATCATTTAACACCATGACGCGGCAATTATTTGATGCCCGTTCCGCGGTAGAAAAAAATCGCAACGAATTGGAAAATGCAAAGGCCTATCTGGAATCGGTGTTAGCAAGTATGTCTGCTGGGGTTATGGTCTTGGATCAATTTGGTTGTCTAGTCACCTGCAACCATTCCGTAGAGCGCATTTTGCGCCGTCAATTAGATAGCGAAACTGGAAAACCTTTGAGCGATATACCTGGCTTACAAGTATTTGCTGACGCTATCGATAAAGCTTTTTCTGAACAACATGCGCAGTCGGCAGGTGGAACTGAGCAAGAGCATTGGCAACAGCAAATTGAATTGCCAAGTTCCGCATTTAGTGAGGTGCCTGAAGCTGTTTCGACCATGCAAGCAGGAGACGAAGATAAGGGCGTGACTTTGTTAGCGCGTGGTTCACATTTGCCTGTCGCTTCCGGTCTGGGCTACGTTATTGTGTTCGATGATATTACCAATATTATTTCTGCACAGCGCTCCATCGCTTGGGGTGAAGTTGCACGTCGTCTGGCGCATGAAATCAAAAACCCGCTCACGCCTATTCAATTGTCGGCCGAACGTTTGCAAATGAAGTTGGTCGACAAGTTGAACGAAACTGACGCTTTGTTTTTGAATAAAAGCACCACCACGATCGTTAATCAGGTCACTTCGATGAAACGTATGGTGGATGATTTCCGAGACTATGCCAAAATTCCGCAAGCGGTTTTGTCTAAGATTAATTTGTCGGCTTTGATTGATGATGTCCTGCATTTGTATTTGTCGGGCGATGGGCGCGATATTATTCATTTGCACATCGAACCGGGTTTGCCGCTGATTATGGGCGATGCAACTCAGATCCGTCAGGTGATTCACAATTTACTGCAAAATGCACAGGATGCCGTCAGTGAAAATGCGAAAATGGGACAAGTTCCAAGAATCGATGTGGCAGCTGAAATCGTGCATTACACCAGTGCGGATAAGACTGAAAGAGTTGCCGTTCGTTTGTCGGTAGTTGATAACGGACCCGGTTTTTCAAATAAAATATTGGCTCGCGCTTTTGAGCCGTATGCAACCTCTAAACCAAGAGGTACAGGTTTAGGTTTGGCGATGGTGAAAAAAATTGTAGATGAACATGGGGGCAAGGTCGATATTCAAAACCGTAGCGATGCAAACGGTGCCAAAGTTTCGATTTTGCTGTTAAAGTTAGCACCGGAGTCAAATACCTGAGTATCATTCGGGGTTTATCTCAAGTGCTGTGTATGCTGCAGGCTTCCAGAGAGAAGCACAGTGTCGTGTAATTAGCGTAGTAGGTTTTAGGGTACATTTATGGCAAACATATTGGTCGTCGACGACGAAATGGGAATTCGAGAGTTACTCTCGGAAATTTTGGGCGATGAGGGACACGTCGTTCAATTAGCAGAAAATGCACAGCAAGCGCGGGAGGCGCGGGCGCAATCACGGCCGGATTTAGTTTTACTCGATATCTGGATGCCTGATACCGATGGTGTGACCTTATTGAAAGAATGGCAGCGCGATGGTTTATTGACGATGCCAGTCATCATGATGTCGGGTCATGCAACGATAGATACGGCAGTGGAGGCTACCCGTATTGGCGCTTTGAACTTCTTGGAAAAGCCTATCGCTTTGCAAAAGCTTTTAAAAGCGGTTCAACAAGGTTTGACCCGTAATGTCGAAGCACCACGTCCAGTTGCGCCTGTTACTCGTATGAGTAGCTTGGATGCGAATGCACAGGTAAGTAGTGTGGCTTCGTTCACGGCAGCGCCTGTGACTTATGAAACTCGTGATTTCGCGATGGGAAATCATCTGGTTCAAAACAATCAGCATTCATTCAATAATCTTTCTTTTGATTTGCCTTTACGTGAAGCGCGTGATGCCTTCGAGAGAATTTATTTTGAATATCATCTGCATCGCGAAGGTGGCAGCATGACGCGCGTTGCGGAAAAAACAGGCTTAGAGCGTACTCATTTGTATCGCAAACTTAAGCAATTAGGTGTCGAATCAGTTAAGTATGGTAAGCGCGGCGAGTAAGCCGATTGCACCTATTGCGCTGGTTCTGGTGGCGGGCAGCAATTATCAGGTACGTGAAGCCTGGATTGCTGCCGCCATCGCCTCTCCCCCTTTAAATGAAAAAACAGGAGTCTTATTAGAAGGCTTGCCGACTGGCATACTGCTCCTTGAGAGCCTGGACCAGCTCATCATAGAACGCATTGCTCCTGGTTGTTTATGCTGCATAGGTCAACTCGCTATGCGTGTCACGCTAAATCGCTTACTTCGACAAAATTTAAAGAATTTATATATTGCGATTAATGACACCCAGCATTTAGCTCAGTTGCAGCAGGCATTGTTACTATCGCCATATGATCAGATTCTTCAATGTAAAAAGGTAATGGTGCTCTAAGGCTCATTAAATTATGAGCCTTAATTTAAACGTTAACAGGTTCCGCCCTAAAGTTCATACCTTGCTCTGCCGTAACTCTTCATGAGAGAACGGTTTTTCTCTTTTCAAACCAAGCACCCTGCTTGTTTTTGAATGAAGGCCTCTCATATGAGACTCCCCTGAGAAAGGAAGAGCAAATGAACATCATCTATAACAGCGACCAATATAGTGTGGTTGAATTCGGTGCCCAGACAGATCATGAAGCTTTACGTTTTGGAGGCTATGAAATTACTGACAAATCGGTTTGCCGTGAATGCTTTATTGGCGGGATACAGGCGGAGACTTTTCGGCAAGACGTTAAAGAATTGATTTCAAATGAACCCAGTATTGAAGAGATAGACGAATTCTTAGCAAAATTTGATTCTTTTATGGGGCAGTCAGTATTGCTGCACTGAACATGCTTTAAAGTAATTTAATTGCTTGCTATTTTATTGTTTAAAATCGGAGTGTAGATGTATAGTGCGACTACGCATAAACATCGCACTCTTTTCTTTTTTGATCTTCATCGCTCTACATCAATTATTTTCAGTCTTTTTCTTCTAAATTAACCATTTTTTGGATAAAGTTGTTTGTCTACAGAAAAAATAGACAAAAAAAACCCGCTAGCTATTCGCTGCGGGCTAAGTCCAAACCTATGAAGGTGTTGGAGGAGACAGGTGTTACTTTATCGCAGTGCAGCAAATAAGTCTTCTTGCTTTTTTGTATACCAGACATAAACAAAGAATATATCTAGTTTTGCTTAGATCTAGATGCAGCTTCCCAAGCCTGCAAAATTTGTTCGAATTAGTATCTCAATAACACGGGCAAATTGTTCTTTTCAGCTACATGACTAGAACCGAAACCAAAAAAAATGATTTACACTGCCAGACTGATAATTGCAGTCTGAGGACAGTATGAAACTGGTCGATCCTATTCGTGAATTTCAGCAAGAAATTCAAGCTATACGCCGTGATATCCATGCCCATCCTGAATTATGCTTTGAAGAGCATAGAACCGCTGCTGTCGTTTCAGCGAAGCTGGAAGAATGGGGCATCCCCATGTTACGTGGATTGGCCGATACTGGAGTCGTTGGCATTATTAAACGTGGGACGAGTTCCCGAGCCCTAGGTCTGCGTGCCGACATGGATGCTCTGCCCATGCAAGAACTGAATCAATTTGCACATACCTCGCAGCACACAGGAAAAATGCATGCCTGTGGTCACGATGGGCATACCGCCATGTTATTAGGCGCAGCTCGTTATCTCTCGCAACATCAAGATTTTGATGGCACTGTCTATCTTATTTTTCAGCCCGCCGAAGAAGGCGGCGGTGGCGCCCGACGAATGATAGAAGAAGGTCTATTTGAGCGTTGTCCTATGGATGCGGTGTTCGGTATGCACAATTGGCCTGGCATGGAGACGGGTACTTTTGGAGTGCGTTCCGGTGGCATGATGGCCTCATCGAATGAATTTCACGTGACGGTACGCGGAAAAGGTGCTCATGCGGCGCAGCCGCAAAAAGGGATAGATCCCGTGATGATTGCGGTGCAGATTGCACAAAGCTGGCAAACCATCGTCAGTCGTAATGTTAATCCATTAGAGCCGGCAGTGCTGTCATTGACGCAAATTCATTCTGGCAGTGCAACCAACGTAATTCCCGATGATGCTAGTTTAATTGGCACGGTTCGTACTTTTAGTACCGAGGTATTAGATTTAATCGAAAGTCGAATGGAGAAAATCGCACGATCGACCGCGGCGGCCTTTGATGCTGAAGTCGATTTCATTTTTAAACGCAATTATCCCCCTTTGATCAATCACGAAAAAGAAACCCAATTCGTGACTCAAGTATTATGCGACTTGGTTGGATCCGAAAAGCTTGATCAGCGAGTGGAGCCGACCATGGGGGCCGAAGATTTTGCCTTTATGCTGCAGCAAAAACCCGGATGCTATGTATTTATCGGTAACGGCGAAGGCGCGCATCGCAATTCGGGGCATGGTTTAGGGCCCTGCAATTTACATAACCCTAGTTATGATTTTAATGACGATTTATTGCCAATTGGCGCTAGTTATTGGGTGCGATTGGTAGAGGCGTATTTACCAGTTTGATCTTCTATCTGACATAAAAAAATCCCACATGCGAATGTGGGATTTTTGCTTTGTGCTACAAAGAATGTGTTTTATTTAAAACTCATCCCAGTCGTTATCGGCCGATTCTTTCTTTGCGCCAGCGGGACTGGCTGTAATTCTGGCTTGTACAGGGCGCCCACCTCCAGTCATAGGCCGCGTAACAGCACCAGCCCTGACGACGTTAGATTTGCCGTTGACGCTACTTAATTTGAATACGTCTAATGCTTTGGTGAGCAAATCAGCCTGTTCCTCTAGAGATTCCGCAGCCGCTGCCGCTTCTTCAACCAAAGCCGCATTTTGTTGGGTCATTTCATCCATCTGATTGATTGCAGAGCCAATTTCTTGGATGCCGGTACTTTGTTCTTGGCTAGCTGCAGTGATCTCAGCCATGATGTCGCTGACCCTGCGCACTGATGCCACGATTTCACCCATAGTTTGTCCCGCTTGATCAACTAGGACAGAACCCGTACGTACTTTATCAACAGAATCACCAATCAAGGTCTTAATCTCTTTGGCCGCCGCCGCACTGCGTTGCGCCAAGCTGCGAACTTCCGAAGCAACCACGGCAAAACCGCGTCCTTGTTCACCGGCGCGTGCTGCCTCAACCGCAGCATTGAGCGCCAAAATATTGGTTTGAAATGCGATGCCATCAATTACGCTAATGATGTCGACAATCTTCTTAGAAGATTGATTGATGTCATCCATAGTAGTAACGACTTGACTGACCACCTCACCACCTTTTACCGCGACTTCAGACGCGGTTTCGACCATCTTGTTGGCTTGACGGGCGTTGTCGGCATTTTGTTTGACTGTCTCCGTCATTGTTTCCATCGAGCTGGAGGTTTCTTCTAGGCTGCTCGCTTGTGATTCAGTGCGTGAGGACAAATCAGAATTGCCACTGGCGATTTCAGCACTTGCAACTTTGATAGTCTCAGCCGAAGTTTTAATTTCCGAGACCATGTTTTGCAGCCGTGTCTGCATTTCACTTAATGCTGCTAACAAGCTGGTCGTGTCGCCACTCTCAACTTCAATTTGCATAGTCAAATTGCCAGATGCCACAGCCGATGCTATTTCTTGTGCATACTCAGGCTCACCACCCAGTTGTTGCCAGATTGTGCGAATAATAAAGTAGGACACGACAACCAACACTAGCATCACGATCAAACCCGCTGCAATGACCGTCCATAAGACGCGGCGCACGTTGTCGCTAGAATTATCTACGCCCGTTGAGAATTGCTTTTGCGCTGATTCGACTGTCTTTTTTAAATCATCTTCAAGTACTTTTAAGGATGTCTGCATTTGCCCAATCGCCGTTTGCGGATCGCCCTGCTCTACACCTAGCATAATTTTTGCAACACTTATGGCGGGACTAAAGTAGGCATCAAATTCCTTAGCGAGCCTATCGCCTAAGGCCTGTTGACCTGGTACGCTGCTTAAGCTTTTGAATTTCTCGCGGACTTTCTTGGCACGCTCATTGACAGCCTCTATGCCTTTTTTATCGTCTTCGCCTACCGCCTGTTTTAAGGCGTCGACAATACCTTGTACATCGGCCTGAATATTCTTGGATCGGTCTAAGACTGGATAATCAATGTCTTCTGTTGTCTTGATCGATTTCATCGCAGTAGTAGAAAAATAGACACTAGCGGCGATACCAACACCAAAAATGACAGTGGCGATGATGGGCAATGCCCAAATTCTGCGTTTGATGCTCATCAAAAAACCTCGACTTATGTTGTAAAAAATTGCGGGAGACAGAGTTGTCTACCAGCCTTAGCCCTACACGTGGTCACAATTACTTTGAAACATCATATGAACTGCATCGCAGCCACACTTCAATTATCAATTATAGTACTTTGGTTTGATGGACGAATTCAACAAATCCGTTCTTTTGCGTTTTAACAGCTTGTTAAAACTAGGCACTAAATCTAAGCTCAAAACAACAGATATTCAGCATTAGCGATGTATCGCCGATCTTTGAAACAAGATGCGATTGGCGGACACAAATAATGCAATGCACTTACTGCTGAGTAATAGTGTAAGCCAAACTTTTGAAAATTGCGAAAGTCTTATTGCTGTAAATTAAGGTTCACGCAACGCTCGGCGATACTGTATCGCTTCTGCCACATGGTTCTGTTGAATTTCGTTTGTATTCGCCAAATCGGCGATCGTGCGCGCCACTTTCAGGACCCGGTGGTAAGCACGTGCAGACCAGTTCAGTTTGAGCATGGCATTGCGTAACAATTGCCCGGCTGCGGCATCGGTTTCACAAAGTTGATCGATTTCTTTGGTACTAAGTAGATTATTCGCTTTGTTTTGCCGAGCGATTTGCCGCTCGAACGCGCGCTCTACTCGCTCTTGGATCGCTTGACTTGTCTCACCGTCACTTTGGCGTAATAGATCTGCGTGCGGCAAGGCTGGAACTTGGATCTGCATATCGATGCGATCTAGCAAAGGGCCGGAAATTTTGCCCTGATAACGGCTCACTGCATCGGGCGTGCAGCGGCATTTGTTATTGAAGTGACCCAGATAGCCACAGGGGCAGGGATTCATGGCGGAGATTAATTGAAAACGAGCTGGAAAGTCGGCTTGTTTTGCCGCCCGTGAAATATGGATATGGCCAGATTCCAAAGGTTCACGCAATACCTCCAAGACCTTACGATCGAACTCCGGTAATTCATCGAGAAACAACACGCCATGATGTGCCAGTGAAATTTCGCCGGGGCGTGGCGTACTGCCACCACCGACCAGTGCGACCGCGGAAGCAGTATGGTGCGGCGACCGGTACGGACGCTGCTTCCATCTACTCAAAGAAAAGCCACTACTGAGTGATTGTACTGCGGCGGATTCTAATGCTTGCTGCTCCGTCATGCCAGGCAAGATTCCAGGAAAGCGGCTTGCCAACATGGATTTTCCAGTTCCAGGAGGCCCCATAAGTAACACGCTGTGGTTACCGGCTGCAGCAACTTCCAGAGCACGTTTAACTTGCAGTTGCCCCTTTACGTCGCTGAAGTCTGGATAGCGCGGTGCTTCGCTTTGAATCTGACTACGATGGGTACTGATCTTTGATTCTGGATCGACACCAGCGAAGTGGGCGCACACCTGTAACAATGATTCGGCCGGATAAATCCGGGCATCGCTGACCAAGGCCGCCTCATTGGCATTGGCTTTTGGCAACATAAATGCCCGTGCATTGTTTGATGAATTATTGGTACTTCTGCAAATCGCATAAGTCATTGCCAGGGCGCCGCGTATGGGTCTTAATTCGCCCGATAGCGATAGTTCTCCGGCGAATTCATACTGATCGAGTGTATCAGCAGGAATCTGTCCTGAGGCGGCGAGTATGCCTAAAGCAATGGGTAAATCGAAGCGACCAGATTCTTTAGGCAAATCGGCGGGTGCCAGATTAACAGTGATTTTTTGCGCTGGAAAATCAAACCTGGCATTTTGAAGTGCAGCGCGAACCCGGTCTTTGGACTCTTTTACTTCAGTTTCGGGCAAACCAACGATGGCGAATGCTGGTAAGCCGTTAGCTAGGTGGACTTCTACTGTGACTTCGGGTGCTTCCATGCCATTTAAGGCGCGACTTTTTAAAACTGCCAATGCCATATCGTAGGCCCAGATTTGAATGATTACGGCTTACCTAATTGAGTTTCCAATTCAGCAATACGTACTTCCAGCGCTTCTAGTTTGGCGCGTGTTTTTGCCAATACCTGTGTTTGAATATCAAATTCTTCGCGGGTCACCAAATCGAGTTTGGCAAAACCTTGACTCATGATTGCTTTAACATTTTTTTCGATATCTTTGGCGGGAGAACTATCGAGCACTTGCTGTACTTTATTTTGCATATCGTTAAAAAATTGATTCGGTTCCATGGTTTTTCCTGATCTAAAAAATAATTGTTGAAGCGCTTTGTTGCAAAAAAGTGCGGACAAATATCTCACATCTAGTTCAAAAGCGCCCTCGCGGTGCATTATAAAGTCCACGAAAATAAAGAATGCGCCATTTCGGTGCAATTTTTACGACGATAGACATAAAATTAACATAAATGAAAATAATATGTGTACTTTTTTTGAAAATTTTATGATGTCGTTCATGCGGAGAAACCTAAGCTGCAAGTACTTTCATAGGAGGTATACCAGCCAGCTCACCATACCACTGTTCTAACAAGCCTGCTAATCAACAGGCTATATTGCGCGTTGCAACAAAGCTGGCACGAGTTCTGCTAGTACCTTTTATAAAAATGCTGATTTTAATTATGTGCGGAACAGCCATGCATTTATCTAGTTCAAGTAAAGCAGTCTAAATCAAACTTCTACCAATGGGGATACAACATGAAAACGATTTTAATGTGTGCCGTAGTAACGAGTGTTATTGCCAGCAGTTTCGTCAGTGAACGCGCCATGGCACAAGAAGCCAAGCCAGAACATGAGGTAAGTTTCAATCTAGGTGGCGTTAGCGATTATCGCTATCGTGGTATTTCTCAATCGCGTTTGAAACCAGCACTGCAAGGTGGTGCCGATTATGTCAACAACACGAACGGCTTGTATGCGGGCACCTGGTTATCAACGATTAAGTGGACTAAGGATGCGGGTGGCAGTGGCGAAGTCGAGATGGATCTGTACGCAGGAAAACGCGGTGAAATCACGTCAGATGTTACTTATGACGTCGGTGTCTTGTCCTATGTTTATCCGAGTAATGGTTTGAAAAAAGTGGCAGGTTTTGTCGATGCGAACACGACAGAAATCTACGGCCAAATTGGTAGTGGACCTTTTTATGCAAAGTACTCGCATTCGGTAACGAATTTATTCGGCTTTGTAAAAAGTAAAAATAGTGGCTATTTAGATTTGGGTGCCAATCTTGAGATGAGCGAGGGCTACACCTTGAATCTGCACTATGGTCGTCAAACCGTTAAAAATAATACTGCTTCCTCGTACAACGATTGGAAAGTGGGCGTCAGCAAAGAATTGGTTGGCGTGAATTTCAGCTTAGCAGTCATCGGTACCAGCGCTGACGAAAAGCTGTATTACACACCTGCAGGCAAATTTACTGGCAAAACCAGCTTGGTACTGTCTGCCGTAAAAACATTTTAATTCTGCCACATTGAATTAATGCCCAAATCAAACCAACAGATGTTTTGTTCAATACATCATTGAGACCATCATGAAACTGATTACTGCCATTATTAAACCCTTTAAGTTGGATGAAGTACGCGAGGCGCTTTCAGAAATCGGCGTGCAAGGAATTACTGTTACTGAAGTCAAAGGCTTTGGCCGTCAAAAAGGCCATACCGAGTTGTACCGTGGCGCCGAATATGTTGTCGATTTTCTGCCTAAGACCAAAATCGAAGCGGCGGTTGAAGACAATATCGTTGAGCGCGCTTTAGAAGCGATCGAAAATGCTGCCCGTACCGGAAAAATTGGTGACGGTAAGATTTTCGTCTACTCGCTAGAGCAGGTGGTACGTATTCGTACCGGCGAAACAGGAAATGAAGCGCTGTAATAACGCATATACGAAGCCTCATATTTGACTAAATTCGACAACATCGAGCCAACGAGACCTAACATGAATAAACTATTTAAAATACTCGCAGCGACCGCGTGTGCGCTAGCGATAGGGCAAAGCAGTTTAGCCTTTGCCGAAGAGCAAACCGCAGCGCCAGCTAGTGCAGTTACTGCTGTGAGTGCATCAGCTTCTGCAGCTGCTTCCTTAGCCTCAGTTCCAACAGCTGGCGAAGCGGCTAGTGCACCAACCGCCAGTGCCACTATGGCTTCTGCTCCTGCCGCAGTTGCCCCAGACGCAGTTCCCGCAACCGCAGCACCTGCGCCTACACCGAATAAGGGTGATACAGCATGGATGTTAGTAGCGACGCTGTTAGTAATCATGATGGCCATTCCTGGACTGGCATTGTTTTACGGCGGTCTAGTTCGTTCCAAAAACATGTTATCGATTTTGCTGCAAGTCTTTATGATCTTCGCAGTGATCATTGTCCTATGGTGTGTTTATGGATATTCCTTAGCCTTCACCGAGGGTGGTCGTTTCATCGGGAAATTTGATCGCGTTCTGCTAGGGGGTATTTTTGATCCAATAAAGGCTAGCTTTACGACCGCTGCGACCTTCAGCAAAGGCGTGGTAATCCCTGAGTTTGTGTTTGCTGCTTTCCAAGCGACTTTTGCTGCGATTACTTGCGGTCTCATTATTGGTGCATTTGCAGAACGTGCCAAGTTCAAAGCGGTGTTGGCTTTCATCGTCATCTGGTTCACTTTTAGCTACTTGCCGATCGCGCATATGGTTTGGTTCTGGACAGGTCCTGATGCAATTACCGACGCGGCAAGTTTGGCCACTGAAACAGCCAAAGCCGGTTTCCTGTTCCAAATGGGTGCACTTGATTTCGCTGGGGGTACTGTGGTGCATATCAATGCAGCGGTGGCAGGCTTGGTGGGTGCTTTTATGATTGGTAAACGCGTTGGTTACGGTAAAGAAGCGATGGCACCGCATTCATTGACGATGACCATGATAGGCGCGTCTCTCTTGTGGGTGGGCTGGTTTGGTTTCAATGCTGGTTCTGCTTATGAAGCGAACGACACTGCAGCTTTAGCTTTCATCAACACTTTGTTGGCGACGGCAGCAGCAACCCTTTCTTGGGTTTTCGGTGAGTGGATTACGAAAGGCAAGCCATCCATGTTGGGCGGCGCTTCCGGTGCAGTAGCAGGTTTGGTGGCGATCACTCCAGCATGCGGTTATGTTGGTCCATCTGGCGCCTTAGCTATTGGCTTATTAGCGGGTATCGTCTGCCTGTGGGGTGTGAACGGTCTGAAACGCTTGATTGGCGCAGATGATTCACTCGACGTCTTTGGCGTGCATGGCGTAGGTGGTATTTTGGGTGCATTGCTGACCGGTGTATTTGCTTCACCCGCTTTGGGTGGCGTTGGTATCTTCGATTATGTCACCAACAAGTTATCCGCGGATCCTTACTCTATCGTCGCGCAAGTAACAACTCAAGCAACTGCAGTGGGTGTAACGATCTTGTGGTCCGGTGTGGTGTCGATTATTGCCTATAAGTTGGTTGATATCGTGATCGGATTGCGTGTTCCAGAAGATGAAGAGCGCGAAGGCTTGGATATCACTAGTCATGGTGAATCAGCTTATCATTCTTAATGAAATGAATGCCTGACGACTTGGTCGGATGGCATAGATCAAAAAAAACAATGTAATGATTTCTTGGTGGGACTTTCACGCCTCTCAGTTACTTGAGAGGCGTTTTTTTTATCGACAATCTGGATAAAAAAATACTTGTCCGAAAATGGCTAGAAGCCTGGTCTGCTTTCACGTATAACGTCACCTGATGTCCTTTAACGGCGATACATACAGACGCAGCACTATGACAAGCAAAACAATTGAACTACCGGATTCTTCCTCTCCCGACTTCTATCGGGCACTTGCGGCAAAAGATGCGCGTTTTGATGGCGTTTTTTTTGCGGGCATCACGACTACAGGCATTTATTGTCGCCCTATTTGTCGGGTTAAAACACCGCGCGCTAGTTCTTGTGTTTTTTTTGGCTCACAAGCGGCTGCTGAGGCGGCAGGTTTTCGCCCTTGTCTGCGTTGTCGTCCCGAGTTGGCGCCCTACGACCTGCAACAAAACCTAGCACATGCGATTTGGCAAAAAATAGCTGCTGGCGAGATGAATGAGCATGGCGTTGAACAACTGGCGCTGACGGTAGGTCTATCCTCGCGTCAATTACGTAGGGTGATACTGCAGGAGTTTGGTGTCAGTCCAATTGAGTTGGCTCAAACGCAGCGCCTGTTATTCGCCAAAAAATTATTGCAAGAAACAAATTTGGGTATGACCGAGCTCGCTTTTGCAGCGGGTTTTGGAAGTGTGCGTCGATTTAATGCTTTGTTTGAAGCACGCTATAAAATGACGCCGGCATCAATTCGTCGTTCGCATTCGCAAGCTGAGTCGGGTATTTCTTTACGTTTGGCGTACCGGCCACCTTATGCTTGGGATGCCCTGTTGAATTATTTGCGTGGACGTGCCATGTCCGCACTTGAACATGTGGATAGCACAAACGCCAGTTATCAGCGTAGCATACAACTAGAAGGAAAAAGCGGTTGGATTCGTATTCAAAATGCACCAGACAAGCATCAATTGGTGCTGCATGTTGCGCCTACTTTAAGTACGGTGCTAATGCCTTTGCTGGCAAGAATACGCCAGCAATTTGATGTGGAAGCCAATCCTGTTTTAATCGCAAATCACTTGCAAACGGATCCTTTGTTGGCAGCACAATTGCAGCGCACTCCGGGCTTGCGTGTCCCTGGAAGTTTTGCACCATTTGAATTGGCAATACGAGCGATTCTTGGTCAGCAAGTTAGCGTGGCTGGTGCAACGACCGTAGCCGGGCGATTAGTGCAAAGATTTGGCGAGCCAGTTCAGACTCCTTGGCCTGAGGTAAGTCATCATTTTCCTTCTCCAGATCGGCTAGCCGCGCTAGATATAGAAACGATCGCCAGTATAGGGATACCAAAGACACGCGCTGCAACCATACAGTCTTTTGCTGCCTTTAGTGCGGCGGGTGGCTTGGAGCAAACACCCGGAATTAGTCTGGAGCAAGTGATAAAGCGTTTGGTGGCTTTGCCAGGTATCGGCGATTGGACTGCACAATACATAGCAATGCGAGCATTGCGCTTTCCGAATGCTTTCCCTTCTGGTGATTTGGGTTTGCAAAAAGCAGCGACTGACTTACATGAGACGCGTTGCAGTGCTCGTACCCTAGAACAGCGATCCTTGGCTTGGTCACCTTGGCGCAGTTATGCGGCATTGTTGTTGTGGGAATCGTTGGCTGCGAAAGAGTAATTCCTTCCTTAAGCCTCTATTCTTTTGCTTAGTATTATTGACGGTTCTTAATGTAGCTCTAAAACACGATGAAAAAATATTTGATTTTCTCTTCCCCCGTAGGTGATTTGCGTCTGCTCGCTAGTCCCATAGGTTTAGTTGGTGTCTATTTCCCCGCGCATAAACATTTGGAATGGGATCCTGCATGGCAGCATGCACCGCAAGAAGCGGTGTTGCTGAGGGCAGCGGAGCAATTACAGGAATATTTTGCGGGAAAACGCAGGGATTTTGATGTGCCACTTGACTGTGCCCACGGTACGAATTTTCAACAAGAAGTCTGGCGAGCATTGCAAACTATTCCTTATGGCGAGACCTGCAGTTATTCTGCACTTGCACAAAAGATCGCCCGTCCTAAAGCCATTCGTGCGCTGGGCGCTGCCAATGGCCGTAATCCCCTTTCGATAATTGTTCCCTGTCATAGAGTGATTGCCGCCAATGGTGAGTTACAAGGCTATGCTGGTGGCTTGGAGAATAAGCGCTACTTACTTGACTTTGAAAGATTGCAGCAGGCCAAGTTAAATGCTTGAAATACAAGGAAAAATTGACGTAAAGAAAGCAAAAAAGCAAGCTTTAAAGTTTTTTTGATGCAATGCACAAAAAAAGCTTGACGCTTAAAAAATAGTCAGTAGAATGCGAATTGTTGCGGTGCACCATGTTAAGTGTTTTTGGAGTCACTGCCATTTTTGATTCAAACTACATCGTCAACTTACCGGAGAATTCCATGTACACAACACCAGAACAATTTATCGCTGCTACTAAGACTAACTTGGAAGCACAATTTGCAGCAATCACAGCATTGAACCAAAAAGCATTTGAAGGTTTGGAACAGTTCGTATCTTTGAACGTGAATGCTGCTAAAGCGACTTTCGAAGAAGGTACTGCAGCAACTCAACAATTGTTGAATGCAAAAGACGCACAAGAATTGATCGCTTTGGCATCTGCTCAAGCTAAACCAAATGCAGAAAAAGCATTGGCATATGGCCGTCATTTGGCAACTATCACTTCAGCAACACAACAAGAATTCACAAAAGCAGTGGAATCTCATATCGCTGAAACAAATGCAAAAGTAGTTTCTTTGATCGACGAAGTCACAAAAAATGCACCAGCTGGTTCCGAGCAAGCTGTGACTGCATTGAAATCTGTAGTTGGTAACATCAACGCAGGTTACGAGCAATTGTCTAAAACAACCAAGCAAGCTGTTGCAACTTTGGAAGACAACTTGGCGAATGCAACTAAGCAATTCACACAAGCTGCAGAAAAAGCAACGACAACTGCAAAAAAGAAGTAATTTAGCCGATCAGCCCTTGGCCAAGCCAAGCGCTAAACGACTACGAAGCCGCAAGTTTCGTGTACAAAAACAATTAAATTTGTTTTGAGTGAAACTGGTCTCAGAAAAAAGCTTCCCGTAAGGGAGGCTTTTTTTTCGATTAACGCTTAGGCGAGATAGGTTGAGCCTGACACAAAGCAATAATATTTCAGAGTCGATTCCACGCCAAGCAGCATAGTCTGGTGTAATCTAACGAATTAACCGTAAGCTTGACACAAACCTTGAGGGAGTTTTACATGCAAGAAGTCGTAATCGTCGCCGCTGGACGTACCGCGGTTGGTAAATTTGGTGGTTCTTTAGCAAAAGTAGCGGCAACCGATTTGGGCGCACATGTGATTAAAGCCTTGATAACAAAAACCGGTCTAAGTGGTGCTGCAGTCAGTGAAGTCATTCTGGGACAAGTTTTGACTGCAGGCGTTGGTCAAAATGCAGCGCGACAAGCGGTTATCCGCTCAGGTTTGCCAAACACAGTACCCGCAATGACCATTAATAAAGTATGTGGCAGCGGTCTGAAAGCGACGCATTTGGCTGCACAAGCGATTATGGCCGGTGATGCAGAAATTGTGATCGCTGGTGGCCAGGAAAACATGAGCGCATCACCGCATGTATTGAACGGTTCACGTGATGGTTTCCGTATGGGCGATGCAAAATTAGTCGACACAATGATCGTCGATGGTTTGTGGGATGTGTATAACCAATATCACATGGGTATTACGGCAGAGAACGTCGCAAAGAAACATGGCATCACGCGTGAAGAACAAGATGAGTTCGCATTAGCTTCGCAAAATAAAGCCGAAGCTGCTCAAAAAGCCGGCAAATTTGTCGATGAAATTATTCCTTACGAAATCGTCAGCAAAAAAGGTACGACCGTGTTTGATACTGACGAATTCATTAAGCATGGCTGCACTTTAGATTCACTCTCCGCCTTACGCCCTGCTTTCGATAAAGCAGGTACGGTGACCGCAGGCAATGCTTCCGGTTTAAACGACGGTGCTGCAGCAGTGATTATGATGTCAGCGAAAAAAGCGGCTGAATTAGGTCTGCCAGTGTTGGCAAAAATTAAGGCTTATTCCTCTGCTGGTATTGATCCAACCGTTATGGGTTTGGGCCCGGTACCCGCCGCTCAGTTGTGCTTGAAAAAAGCGGGTTGGACACATGAAGAAGTCGATCTGATGGAGATCAATGAAGCTTTCGCTGCGCAAGCCATCGGTGTGAATCGTGAAATGGGCTGGGATACCAGCAAGATTAATGTCAACGGCGGCGCAATTGCCATCGGTCATCCTATCGGCGCTTCTGGTTGCCGTATTTTGGTGAGCTTGATTCATGAAATGATACGCCGTGATGCTAAGAAAGGTTTAGCAAGTTTGTGTATCGGTGGCGGTATGGGCGTGGCGTTGGCGATAGAACGCGAATAGACCTTAATGCTTCGAAAAAGCCCGTGAATCAGAGATGATGCACGGGCTTCTGTTTTCTACTTCTTCTTTGCAGTGATCAGTTCTTTGATTTTTAGAAACCGATCTTCGACTGTAGGTAAGGCATCAAATCGGTCAAAATTCGAGCCCATTACGCGGTCCAATTGATTGAGACGATCACTGGTTGGGGGATGAGTAGAAACGAGGGAATTGACCTCGCTGCCTTTACTTCCTTGCAATGTTTGTAAGACCGCAGGTAAACCAAAAGAATCATAACCCGCTCTCGTCGCCAAAACGACGCCCATACGATCTGCCTCAAATTCAGAGTCTTTATCCAAACCAACGCCGTAGAGCGCTGCGCCGAGAGAAGCGATCTCTAAAAAAGCTCGGTTGCGACGGTTGTCTTTACCGCTGGCATCGAGCGCAGTATCCCCAAGTGTTTTCAGAAAGGCGGTGGTATTGGCTTTCTTAATCGCGCTTAGATGATGTTTACGAACGACATGAGAGGCCTCATGACCGAGTACGCCTGCGAGTTCTGCTTCGCTGTTCAGCTTCAGGAGTAGACCTTTTGTAATAACAATATAACCCCCAGGGGCGGCAAACGCGGTGGCATCGCTCAAATCCAACACCACAAAGGTCCACGGTAGGTCTGGGCGTTCACTATGCAAGCTGACCCAGCGACCGACCTTGTTCACATAGCTTTGAACTTCTTGATTCTCGAGCAAGGGGCCAAGGCTAAGCAAATTGGCTGCAACCTCCTGACCGAGTACAATTTCATCCGATTCCGAAATATCTTTTGCCGCTTTAGCACCATCCGTTACCGTCTTAAATATTTTAGTCAAATTGAATTGCGGGGACGGAGCCGCCATGGCAGAGTTGATGACTAAGCAGAGCCCAAATGCGCCGGCAGTAAGCAAATGTTTAGACATCATCTCTCTCCTTCTGCTTTAACATAGGCAAGGTCTTGATCTTTCAAATTTTGCTGCGCTGCAAAGTTCTTTGCTACTGGCTTTTCGACGTTAAAGCTTTGCATTTTCTGGAAGCTATCTACATTCGGCGACAGGTTTTTGAAACTTTCTGGCGTCAGACCTTTTACCGCTGTAGTGGTTGTGCTGCCGGTATTTGTTCCTTTTTGTAGATTAGCTCCTGAAACAAACGTATCCTTTAAACTGAACGATGTTGTCCCTGAATCCTCAAAACGTAAGCTCAGCATTTTGACCCAGCCCAAGGCGTCTTGCGCTTTGACTTGAGTCCAACTGGCTTTGCGTGAGACGACATCAAGCTTCTGATTTTCTTTTAAGGACTTCAGAGTTTCCGCATCGCTAAAAGGTTTTGCCTTGAGCTCTGTGCTGCGCACAACGATAGCTTGCCCTTGCGCAAGGCTAATCGATGGTGCGGACATTAATGCGCCCGCAATAAGAATCGGAGTTGCAAACGGTTTCATTTTGGCTTCCTTGGACTAGGGGCAAATAATTCAACTTCTTGTTCACGACCTTTTACCTTATATGAGCCAAAGGCTTCAAAGTCAAGTGTGTCGCCGCATTTCAACATGGTTTCCCTCGAGACCAAGATGCGCGACACGCCTTTGGTTAAACCTTCGATACGACTGGCGAGGTTAACCGTATCGCCTATGGCAGTAAACTCTTTTCGTTCTGATGAACCGATGGAACCAACCACTGCTGGCCCAGAATGCAGGCCAATCCCAACGTCAAAATCCGCTGACAGATCGCCTAACTCCAATTTGAATTTCTCCAGAACTTCTGACATCTCAACCGCAGCCCTTACCGCATCTAAGGCGTGTTGTTCATTGTCGAGCGGCGCACCCCAAAATGCCATAATGCAGTCACCAATAAATTTGTCGATGGTACCGTTATAGCGGAATATCACTTCCACTTGCAGTGTGAAATAGCGATTAAGCAGATCGACAATTTGTTCAGGTGTGCGACTTTCTGAAAGTGAAGTGAAACCACGAATATCGGAAAACAAAACCGTAATTTCACGGCTTTCGGCTTTTTCACCGACATGCTCGGAGCCCTCTCGCGCGACCCATTCCTTGACGACATGCGGATTCACATAACGTCCAAATTCTTTAATCGTCGCTTGATAAGAGCGATGCACGATCCAATATTCACGTAACGCTAAGGAGAAGTAATAGACCCAGGCAAAAACTAGGGGAGTAAGTACATGCAGCAAGACGCCCTGTGATAACGCCCAGTAAGCACTACCAATGACAACTGGGGTAGTCAAAGCCAGGACGAGTGCGGGATAAAGGGCATTCACTCTTCGTAAAAAACAAGCGTAAATCAAAGCGATTGCTACTAGTGTTGCTAATAGCATGGACCATGGCGGTGGTGTCGAGACGAACTGTTGATTTTTCAGGTTGTCGATAGCGGTGGCCAAAATATTGGAACCCCAATACTGGCTATCAATCGGTGTCACTCGCAGATCGTGCAAAGATGACGCGTTGGCACCGATGATGACTATTTTGTTTTTGAATTCCTGCATTGGGCGCATCGGCTTTTCTCGATCGATGTCGGCATAAAGATCTGCAAACGAAATGCGTCGATAGGGGTTGCTATCACCATGCCAGGTTAGTACTAAATCAGCCTTTTGTGGCACCACGTAAGCCAAGTCTTGGGCAACACGTGCTGGTAGTGAGGGAACCAACCAGCCAGACATATCGGTGTAGAGTTCATAGCGTCGACCAACGCCATCTGCATCGCCGGAAAAATTCACGGTACCGATGCGCCATTGGCTAGCGTCTATCATCATGGGTAATAAAAAGGCGCCGTCTGCCAGTTCATCTGCTCGCGATGTTTTGATCAATCCCAGTCGTGTTTGTAAATCGCTCAGTTTTCCTACATAGGCCGCTCGATCGAGTTCACTTCGGATAAAGGGGAAAAAAATATTACGTTTATCTTTGATGGCCTGGTTGAACAGTTGATCGCTTTCGGGCCTATCCAAATCGCGTTCGTTAAAAGTCACATCAAATACGATCGCTTTGGGCTGCTGTTGTGTGATGGCTTCCACCACTTCGGCATAGACTGAACGAGGCCAAGGCCATCTGCCTACTTTGTCTTCCATTTGGGTCAGGCTGCGGTCATCGATATTGAGAATAATGATATCCGGATCCGCCGGCAATTTCAGCGCGTGCTGTTTTACCAGCCAGTCTGAGAATTTACCGTCAAGGTTGAGTAGGTAATGGGGCCAAAGTACTTCAAAACTTGCCATAAGAGTGACAAGGAGCGTGAAAACATGAATGAAACGTAGTGAAGATTTCATCGCCGAGAAAGCTGACTAAACGGCAGTGGATGACACCTGATAACCTGGGATTTTACTTTCGTCCACGTCATCAATCTGCGATTCGTCCATGAATTTTTTCGCGTATTCCAGATACACTTTTTCTTTGACAAAAACATGGAAAAGTTCAGGATCGATGTGGCCGTTCAAGCTGAATTTTCCTAGAATATCGAGTGATTCCGTTAAGCTCTTGCCGGTCTTGTAGGGTCTGTCTTTAGCTGATAGGGCTTCAAAAATATCTGCAATCGCCATCATGCGTGCTTGCACCGACATTTGTGATCCATGTAAGCCACGGGGGTAGCCTTTGCCATCCATCCGTTCATGATGACCACCCGCGTATTCAGGCACATTTTTTAAATGCTTAGGCCAAGGCAAGGCTTCTAGCATGCGTATCGTGACCGCGATGTGGTTGTTGATAATCTTTCGTTCATCAGCGGTTAAGGTGCCTCCTTTGATCGTCAGATTTTCGGTTTCTTCGGCATTGAGCAGATGTTGTTGTATGCCGTGGCTATCGATCCAGCGGCGCTGTGCAATTTGCAGTACACGTTGCTGATCGTCGTCACTCATGCGTTCGCCGCCAATATTGGCGTGGCGTAAGAAAGCTCTTTCCTGATCTAGTTGCGCTAGCTCTGCCTTGAGCGCCTGCTCAGCAATTTGAGCTTGTTCTGGGTGCGCCGAACTTGTTTGCATTTTTTTTAAGTGCTCAATTTCAACATCACGTCTTAAAATTTCAAACCTGGCATCGATTAAGTGAATACGGTCAAAAATGGTTTCCAACTTAGTCGATTTTTCGATAACGTGTACCGGCGTAGTGATTTTGCCGCAATCGTGTAGTAGTCCTGCCATCCACAATTCACGACGGTCACGATCGGTCATTTTGAAATCTTTGAGCGATCCTTCATTGTGGCGGTGAGTCGCCTCGGCTAGCATCATGGTTAATTCTGGAACGTGTTGGCAATGACGCCCGGTATTGGGCGATTTTTCGTCGATTCCAATATTGATCAGATTGACCAATGATTCAAATAAGTCTTCTAACTGAAAGATTAATTCTTGATTGCTCAAAGCGATCGCCGCCTGCGACGCCAGCGCTTCGATGAACCCTTGATCCGTCTCTGTAAAGCTGCAGATTTCCTTCGTTACAGGATTAATCGCGTTGATCAGTTGCAATACGCCAATTAGCTCGGATTCATGGTTGAGCATCGGTACTGTCAGTAAGGACTGGCAGTGATAATTATTGAGTTCGTCAAAGCGCCGCATTTCGGAAAAATTGAACAGATCGGCATCATAAACGCTGGCGATGCGGACCGACTGCTTGAGATTTGCTGCATAGGCAACGACTGCACTGAGATTTTGGTGACCAGCTTGATCAATCAGTGGAATCGACGCCATTTTGGAAGATTTTTCATGTGAGCCGCCAAAATGCAAATTCAAGGTGTCATTAATCGCCATATCAAATTCTAGACTTTGCTTATCGCTACTGACACGATACAAAGTACCACCATCGGCATTAGTGATGGTTTTTGCCGTCGTTAAAATACGCTCCAGCAATTGATTGACATCCTTAATGCCATTTAGAGCTACGCTCAGTTCAGTGAGATGCTGCAAGCGTTCGGCAATTTGTTCCTGGTTCAGTTCTGACATAGACTTACAGTATTTTGTTGAAAATGGCGGATCGAGATGTAATTACCAAGGCCTCAAAAATAGCTTTTCGGGGAAGTATCTGAATTGGTAAAAGTTTATTGATATCAATAAGCATACGGGCTAAGTCTAAACTTTCCTGTGTTTAAAGCCTAGTAAACCAAAGCGATGCGTTGGGTAAAACAACAGGCTTAGGGCGTTTCATAGATTTCGACCCAGGCGCTAAGTAATAGTAAGAAATTTTAGCAAATTATTTACAAAAATCAGTCTTTAGACGGTAATTTCGACAGCGTTCTCGAGTTTGCGGCAAAATGTGAAGTAAATGCGATTTTTTTGTTAATTAAAAACTAAATTCAGAAAACAAAAAATTCCGTCTTGTAATCATCGATGTAAATTAAAGCCAAAATTCTCCTCTGTCTTTGTACGAATCGTTTTCAATAGAAACCACAGGAATTTCTCAGTATGATCGGTGTTTCACTTGAGTCAAGCGCGAAGCGCTTGATCCCGAAAGTTTATTTTTCGTGCAGCAAGCAGAGGTCTTTACATGCTTTTTTTACAGGCATCAGTACCCTATGCTTGTTAGCGTATAGCTTGGCCGCCTTGGCCAACGACAGTAAATATCAAAATCCTGCGCCCGAATTGCAGGTACTCGTCGACGCGCCACGTGGTCCTGAGTTTCGCCTTGGCCCGCTTAATAAAATGGGCTTGTTGATTAGTATTCCTAGCTTACCAAGTATCGCCGAAGTCGCGCAAGCTGAGTTGAAACTGGCCGGTATGCGCATTCATCCGCGTTTACGTGCTGCTAGCCGTACCAGTTTTAGTGATGGCTTAAGTTTGTTGGATATTACTACTGGTAATACGCGTAAAGTCGGGGGACTACCAAATCGTGTACAAATTGCTGATATGGCATGGTCTGCGGATGAGCGTTGGTTGGCATTTAGTTGTTGGGGGAAGCGCGGGGTTGAATTGTGGTTACTCAACGTAAAGACCGCGACTGCACAAAAATTGATCGAAGAGCCCTTGAATGCAGTGACCAGCGCGGGGTTCTCGTGGGTGAGCGGAAACGGCCAAGCAGATCAGTTGTTGGTTCGTCTGTTGCCACGAACGCAGAAGCCAGCACCGCGCGAAAGTGCGGTACCAATTGGACCATCTATGCAGGAAACGCGTGGTGGCAAATTAGCACAAACCCGCACCTACCCCGATTTATTAAGAAATCCTTATGACGCCGATATGCTCGATTGGCAATTGCAAACACAGTTGGCAATGGTCAGCGTTCAAGGCCATGTGCGGCGCTTTGGTCCAGCGATGACATTGACGAAAGTCTTAGCGTCGCCTGATGGCAAGTGGGTTTTGACTACCCAAATCAAACGTCCCTATTCTTATCAGCTGCCTTTAGAGCGCTTTGGGCAATTGATCGAAGTCTGGGGTGTCGATGGCAAGAAATTAAAGACCATTGCCGAGTTACCCATGCGTGAACGTTTGCCTAGTGCAAATGATGCAGTGCAGGCAGGACCGCGCAACTTTGCCTGGCGCAATGATCAGGCAGCGACACTCTATTGGCTGGAGGCGCAAGGGGGAGGCGACCCAGAGTCAAATATTAAAGTACACGATATTTTAATGCAGCATGGAATACCGTTTGGCGGCGCCCCTCAAAAATTAATGGACCTCTCATGGCGTTTTAATTCAATCGTATGGGGCAATGATCATCTCGCACTAGTGACTGAAAACTGGGGAAAGACACGAGAAGTCCGTACTTGGCGAATTCAACCAGGCGCGCCATATACCAAACCAGAATTGTTATTTGCCCGTAAATCTGAAGATCAATATGCTAATCCAGGCGCGCCTCTGATGGAGTTGAATCAGTACGGGCGCTCGGTGATTCGCCTGACCCGCGACGAACAATCAATGTTCTTAATTGGCACGGGCGCTAGCCCAGAAGGTGATCGTCCATTTATAGATCGTTATCATTTACCTACGCAGAAAGCCTTACGCTTATGGCGTTCTAAAGCGCCCTACTATGAAGAGGTCTTAGGTGTCGTTGATGATCAGGGAACGCAACTCATTACGACGCGTGAATCACAAGACGAACGTCCCAACTTGTATTTGCGCAATATCGGTAATAACCTCACTAGCAACGCCGCGCCAAAAGCTTTGACCGCATTTCCTCACCCCACGCCACAGTTGCGAGGTATACAGAAGAAACAGTTGCACTATGAACGCCAGGATGGATTAAGTTTGAGTGCGACTTTGTATTTACCACCGGGCTACGATCCTAAGCGTGACGGCCCGCGTCCTATGCTCATGTGGACTTACCCACGTGAGTTTAAGAGTGCAGAAACTGCGGGTCAGGTCACCGGCTCACCGTACAAATTTAATCGCATCAATGTGCAAGGCCCGCAAGTCATGTTAGCCCGTGGTTACACCGTCTTGGATGGGTTTGCGATGCCGATAGTAGGCGAGGGACGTAAAGAACCTAACGATACGTTTATCGAGCAAATCAAAATGAATGCCGAAGCGGCGGTCGATGAAGTCGTGCGTTTAGGCGTGGCTGATCGACAAAGAATAGCGATTGGCGGGCATAGTTATGGTGCATTTATGGCGGCTAATTTGTTAGCGCACACCAGTTTATTCCGCGCTGGAATTGCCAGGTCTGGCGCCTACAACCGGAGTTTGACACCGTTTGGCTTTCAAGCAGAAGACCGAAATTATTGGAAAGCGATTGATACCTATCAAGAAATGTCGCCTTTTAATTATGCGGACGAGATTGATGTACCCTTATTATTGATACACGGTGAAGATGACAATAACCCAGGTACTTTCCCTATGCAGAGTGAACGTATGTATCAGGCTTTGCAAGGTTTGGGTACGCCTGCTCGCTTGGTTATGTTGCCGCACGAGAGTCATAGTTATCGTGCGCGAGAGTCGCTGTTGCACATGTTGTGGGAACAAGATCAATGGCTATTGCGCTATGTGAAAAATGCAAAGCCATTGCCAGCAAAATAGGCTTTTTTACACAATCAGCTAAAGCTTGAGGTTTTGTTGTTACAATGCATTTGAAATCTCAAGCAGTTAATCCTCACATAAACTTTCATTATGCTCAAAGCGTATATTCTCGACAATCAAGCGGTTGCCCGTAATTTATTGGGAACCGTGCTCATGAACGGTGGGCATGAAGTGATCGGCGATGGTAATCATAGCGCTCACAACTTGGCAAAAATGGTCAAACTACAACCGCAAATCGTTTGTGTCGATATCGGCGAAGCAGATAAAGAAGGACTATCAATTTTAGAAAATTTGCGTGCGCAGTTGCCAAAAGCCTTGATTTTTTTGGTGTCAGCTAAACTCGACGCGGAAACGATCACGACTGCACAAGGCATGGGTGTGGTTGGGTTTATTGTGAAACCGTTTAATTCTACGGCGGTATTAATGTCCATTCGAAATGCGATTTTGCGGATAGCGACTCAAACACGTGCTAAACAAGCTGACACTGCATCAAGTGCCGAACAGCCTGTTGATGAGAATCCTGCGCCACCCAGTACTTAATTCATCCCAATATTTAGTTGCTTTATCAGGCAACGCTGAATTACGTCGCATCTTTACACCTTTTTAACGCCTTCGCTTACAGTGAGACATATTCTTAAGGAGGCATCATGAGTACTTCATCCCTTACCCAATCCGCCATGTCAGAACAAGCAATACCAGCTGAGGTATCGATACAAAGCGATACCTGGCTCAATCGTTATCGTAATTTTCCGGTTTTTTCTAAGACCTGGTTTCGTCATCGCAGTATTGCTTTTATTGGCACCTATTTATTCATTACTGCCATCGTTCTAATTATTGCCTTGATCACCAAAGGCGATTGGCGTTTGTATTCGGTAGTGGTGCTTCCAACCTTGATTTCAGCTATCAGCCTGACAACGGCGGGCCAAGCCATGGCGGTTTGGGTGCGTCAGAAAGGTTTCACGCCGAGGAAAGAAGTCATTTGTTTGTCTCTTGCCCTATTGATGGGCGCTGCATTTAGTTTTGGCGTTTTTAAAGCGAGCGGCCGTTTAGCGAAATTGGCTATATATGGTGATGCATCACATAAGATTTTTGACGACAGCAAGAAACGTGAGCAAGACAAGAAAACTGCAGAACTTCAAACGCCACCTACTACCGCTGCTTCATCATCTACATCTAGTTCGACACCGGCGATAAGCGCAAGTTCTGCATCGGCCTCAGTGGTAACGCCTAAAGCGGACGATACCGATATTGAAATTGATAAATGGGTGCAAATGATAGTCGGTATGTCTCCTATGGTTTTTGTCTTGATTTATACAGGTAGCGGTTTTGACCTTTGGTACTTCTTACGCCAACGCAAACGCTTAGCCGAGGCACTACGCCAACAAGAGTTAAAGCGAGCACAAGATGCGCGACGAGAAGCCGAGTTGCGTCTCTCCGTTCTGGTCGCACAAGTAGAGCCGCATTTCTTATTTAATACTCTGGCGGGGGTACGATCTGCGATTTTGACTGAGCCCTTGCGAGCGACTGCAATTGTCGACCATTTAGTCGATTATCTACGTTCCACCATACCTCAGATGCGCGGCGATGGTAGCTCTGAGCAAGGTCGTTTAGCAAAACAATTGGAAGCGGCACGTGCCTATTTAGGATTGATGCAAGCGCGGATTCCCCGCCTGACTTACAGCGTAGAGTCCGAATTAAAGGATGCTGCGTTCCCACCTTTGCTGCTAATTTCGCTCGTAGAAAATGCGATCAAACACGGCGTAGAACCAAAAATAGGCCCAGTGCATATCAGTGTCAGTGCTCGCTATTTTGATCAGGACGACGAAGAAAAATTGGAAGTAACGGTCAGTGATAACGGTGTCGGTTTTGGCGGTGCTACTTCAGGTTCGGGTATAGGATTGGCAAATATCCGAGAACGCTTGGAATCTATGTACGGCACGCGCGCCAGTTTAGTTTTGAAAGCGCGTCCTGAAGGTGGCGTGACTGCTAGTATTGTGATTCCTCTGATCGCATAATTGATTGTTAGCCTTACTTAGCAAAAAGTGATTTACCGTAAATTGCCCTAAAAGGAGTTCAAATGACGACTGCGATTATCGCCGATGACGAAGATTTACCCCGTAAAGATTTGCGCCGCATGTTGGCAGAATTATGGCCAGAATTAGAGGTACTCGCAGAATGTGAGCATGGTACTGAGGCGCTAGAGGCGATCCATCACTATAGTCCGGATATCGCATTTCTCGACATCCGTATGCCAGGAATGACCGGCTTGGATGTTGCAAACGCAACCAAGGGACGCTGCCACGCCGTATTTACCACGGCCTATGATAATCATGCTCTTGAAGCGTTCTCTGCTGGTGCGATCGATTACCTGTTAAAACCCATTTCGCGTGAACGTTTGGTCGACGCCATCACGCGTCTCAAAGAGCGCATGGCGAGCAAAGCCGCACCATCTGATCTCAGTCAATTAATGCAAGAGTTAGACAAACGCCTTCGTCCTCAGGCTGCGGAACGGATACGCTGGATCAGTGCCAGTGTCGGCGACACAATCAAGATGTTCCCGATCGATAAAATTCTATTTTTCACTTCAGATGAAAAATACACACGCGTCGTCTGCACTGATGATGAAGCGCATGTACGCAAACCATTAAAAGAAATCATCGACGGCCTAGATCCAGAAATATTCTGGCAAATCCACCGCAGCGTCGTAGTCCGCGCTGAAGCTATCGCCAAAGCGCATCGTGATGAACTCGGTAAGATTACTGTGGAATTACGCGGTACCAAAGAAATACTGAAGGTGAGTCAGGCTTATGCTTGGCGGTTTAAGCCTATGTGATGGTGTTGTCCAGCAATCGGTTGATTATTCGATTCAGTTTAACGCGTCTTTGTTATAAATGCCGATTTTTTGTGAAACTCAGAATATAGGACGGAACTTCGCTGATACCATCTCTTTAGTATCGAATAAGCTTACGGGTGCTATAGCAACGTTATTTTTTACGACATTTATGGAATAGGATTAGCCTTGCTTTCATCATCCCAAGTTTCCGCCAGAATCCAATAACGTTTGCCATCGAAACTTAGCATCAAATTATTGATACCCCGGCCAATTACGGGGCCGTCTTGTGTTTTGCGCATTTCGTATGTGCTCCAGATCTGGATAGAATGGCCGAAGCGTTTTACTTCACGTTTAATTTCATTTTCAAAGAAGCCGCCGTCAAAAAAGGGTTTGGAATTGCTGTGATATTCCTCCACCGTGTACCGCTTTAAGATTCGCTCTTTGTTGGCATTGCGTGTATGAATAAAGATGGCGGCCTCTGGATGATGCAAAGACAAGTCACGCTGCATATCGCGTGCCACGCCCGCGCCGCCAGAAACGACTTCGTAATAAGCGCGCATTAATCCATCTATGCTTGTAACATCCTCTGCGCGTGGTGTTTTTGATTCTTGTGCGAATACGCTGCTTGAGAAGAGTAAGGCGCACAAAACGAAGTGCAAAAAATGAGTAAATGATTTGAAAAGCATTTGATACTCCGTGACGAAATTGAATTTATTCGACTTTGCTGTCAGATATTAGTTCGAATGGTTCTTTAAAAAATTTTGAAGACGAAATGTCAATTCAATTCTAAGATATGAGGTATTAAATTTATTGATAAGGACTTAAATGATTAGCGTTACCGAGTTTCGATCTGCTACGCCTATACTTGCATCACTCGACATCGCCAGAACGGTCGCATTTTATGAGACCAAACTTGGCTTCACGACCTTGTATTCAGCTCAGAACGAGTATGCGGTGCTACGCAAAGACAGTATTGGACTCCATAAATGCACACTACATTACACAACCGAAGCGATTTGGACGGAGTGAAAGTTGGCAAGCTTACCGCGAGTGTGTCTAGTTTGGATTCCCGAGCCTTAATCGCGATCAGTTGAACATTTCAAAATGTGCAGACACCCGAGCAATCCTGTGTCTGTTTTATTTTCTAGGCTAATTTGTGATTGGCGGTTTGAAATTCGAAATTAGCTGTAGCTGTGGTAGTCTTTCGTTCGGGAAAACCATAATAAAAACAAATCAAGGAGCACGAACGATGTTATCGCCTCAAACCAAATTGGTAACCACAAAGAAAACTAATTTTGCATTAAGCAAGACAGTAGCGGGCATAAGCTTTTTACTATACGCCAGCTTTCATATAGCGCCTGCTTACAGTACGCCAACTACCAGTGCCCCAACTACCAGTACGAAAGACCTCGCACGCTGGCAGGCCACCGCGCAAAAAGTCACGATCTCGCGTGATAAGTGGGGCATTCCGCATGTGGTTGGCAAGAGCGATGCCGATGCCGTGTTTGGCTTATTGTATGCGCAGGCAGAAGATGATTTTAAACGCATAGAATTAAACTATATCAATGCGCTAGGTCGTTTGGCCGAGGTGGAAGGCGAGGCCCAGATCTGGCACGATTTGCGTATAAAGTTGTTTATTCAGCCCAAGGATTTGCAAGCCAAATATGCGGCTAGTCCGGCTTGGCTGAAAGCCTTGATGAATGGCTTTGCTGATGGCTTGAATTATTATCTGCACACGCATCCCGAAGTGAAGCCCCGTTTGATTACGCATTTTGAGCCGTGGATGGCACTGGCATTTAGTGAAGGTAGCATTGGTGGCGATATTGAATCGATCAACCTCACGCAATTAGAAGCTTTATATGGCAAGCGCCCCGAATTAGCTGCACTCAATATGGATCCGGTAATGCCCGAGCCACGTGGTTCGAATGGTTTTGCCATTGCGCCAACTCGTACCGCGAACGGCCAGGCCATGTTATGGATTAATCCGCATACTTCATTCTATTTCCGCCCTGAGGTGCAGGTTACCAGTTCACAAGGTTTGAACGCTTATGGCGCGGTGACTTGGGGCCAGTTCTTCATTTATCAGGGCTTCAATCAATACAATGGCTGGATGCATACCTCGAATGCAGCGGATGTGATTGATGAATTTGCCCTTACCATTAGTCAAAAAGCGGGTAAATATTATTATCTGTACGAAGGTAAACCGCGGCCTTTGAAAGTCGTCGAACAGAGTCTGCCTTTCAAAACTAGTACTGGCATGGATAATCGCAAGATCAGCACTTACTTTAGTCATCACGGCCCTGTAGTGCGTGCTGCCGATGGTAAATGGATCGCGGTGCAATTGATGAACGAGCCGGTGAAAGCCTTGATGCAATCCTATTTGCGCACCAAGACCCGTGATTACGCCGGATTTGCCAAAGTGATGGATCTACGTGCGAATTCTTCCAATAACACGGTGTACGCCGACCGTGACGGCAATATCGCGTATTTCCATGGCGACTTCGTGCCACGTCGTAATCCGCAGTTAGATTGGACGCGCCCGGTAGACGGCAGTTTGCGTACGGCCGATTGGCAAGGACTGCATCCAGTCAAAGACATTATTCAATTATTCAACCCCGCCAACGGCTGGATACAAAATACCAATAATTGGCCATTTTCCGCTGCTGGTACTGGAGACGGCAATAGCAGCCCGCGCCTGCAAGATTATCCGCGCTATATGTGGACCAATGGCGAGAACGCCCGTGGTCTGCACGCGGTGAAAGTCTTGAAAGAGGCTAAAAATTTAACGCTCGATGGCATGATCAAGCTTGCTTACGATAATGAGCTCACTGCGTTTGAATCTTTGTTGCCGCCACTATTTAAAGCCTACGACGCAGCGCCTGACCCAGCCTTAGCAGAACAGATTAAAAGCCTGCGTACTTGGGACTTGCGTGCGACTTTAGAATCCAGTCCCACTTCCTTGGCGATTTATTGGGCGCAAGACTTGGTGCAGACGCATGGTGCCGAGGCACGTAGTAAAAATGTACCAGCGGTCGATTATTTACCTCGCCTGCCGGCATCTGCCCTGCTCGCTGGTTTGCAACGTGCTAGTCAGCGTTTGCAAAATGATTTTGGTCATTGGCAAATGCCTTGGGGCGAGATCAATCGTTTCCAACGACTCTCCGGCGATATTAATGCCAGCTATGATGATAATAAGCCTAGTTTGCCTGTGTCATTTGCATCAGGTAACTGGGGTGCGCTGGCGGCTTATGGCATGGTCGCTAAGCAAACAACCAAACGGATTTATGGTGATCGTGGCAATAGTTTTGTGGCAGCGGTATCTTTTGGACCCCGCATACAAGCCAAGAGTATATTGGCTGGTGGCGAGAGCGGCGATCCGGCTTCCGTCCATTTTAACGATCAGGCTGAGATGTATAGCAAAGCGCAATTTAAGGACGTCTTGTTCTACCCGGAGGACGTGGCAAAGCATCTGAAGCGTCAATATCATCCGGGGCAGTAAGGCTTATAGGAATGGCATTGCGATAGGCTGGCTGTTTTGTCTACCGCAATGCAAATCGCAAAAAATGCCGCAATGCGCAATAAATCTAGCCTGGTTCTTCACCACAAATTGGTCTTATCCCAGACATTTCTAGTTTAGAATGCACCGTCGTTGAAAATCCCTGCATTTTTGGTAAGTCTTATCGGTCATGAAATGCGGTGGATTTTGTTTCTAAATGGGACGTAAGTTAGAGAACAACGGATTTAAGCAAATTAAAAAAGCTTTAAGACAATCAAACTAGGTTTTACAAAATTCAAATAGGAGAAAATTGCATGAGCGGTGCTGCAATCACACCGGGTCAAGAGACCCCAATTCCAGAGTTTAAGCAAATCATGGGGCATCCTGCTCCACTTTGGATGCTATTCATGTCCGAGTTCTGGGAGCGCTTTGCGTTCTATGGTATTCGTTGGGCTTTGGTGCTCTATATTGTTGATCAGTTCTACCAAGGTTCTGGCGCAGGTCAGGCAGATGCCAATCTGACTTATGGCTCGTATCTGGCGCTGGTGTATGCCGCTGCTTTGTTTGGGGGCTATGTCGCTGACCGGGTGATTGGTTATCAACGCTCAATTTTAGTTGGTGCGGTGTTCATGGCAGCTGGTTTATTTATGATCTCGATTCCGAATCAAGACATTTTTAAGTTAGGCCTCGCTACGATTATTATTGGTAACGGTCTGTTTAAACCAAATATCTCTACGATGGTCGGCAAGTTGTACAGTATTGCAGATACCCGTCGTGATTCTGGCTTCACTATTTTTTACATGGGTATTAATGTTGGCGGTTTCTTAGCGCCGATCTTTACCCAGTTTTTGGCACAAAAAGTATTTAGTACTGGCGATACGCCAGCCTACAAGATTGTCTTTATCGCTGCTGGTATCGGTATGGTCTTGAGCTTGATCTGGTTCGCTATCGGTCGCCGTATGTTAAAAGGCATAGGCGCTCCAGCAGAAGGTAAAGAGAGTATGTCGCGTGTTGTTTATGTTGCATTAGGTGCATTGTGTGTTATTCCCGTGGCTTACTTTTTGCTGTCGATGGGCGCTGTGAAATTGCAGATTGTTTTGTTTATCTTGTTTGGCGGCTTGGCTGTCATGTTGATGGTAGAAGGTATCCGTAATGGTAACGTCGCTCGCGATAAAGTGATTGCGATGTTGTTGATCTTTACATTCAATATTTTGTTCTGGATGTTCTTTGAACAAGCGGGTAGTTCTTTTACTTTCTTAGCTGACAAAATTGTTGATCGTGATTTAACGTCCACCTTCAATTTTCCAACGGCTTGGTTCCAAAGTGTGAATTCCTTGGCGATTATCGGTTTCGCACCAGTAGTCGCTGCAGTATGGGTGATGTTAGGTCGTCGTAATATGAACCCATCGATTCCACGTAAATTTGGTTTGGGTCTGATCGGTAATGCCTTGGCTTTTGGTTTATTGATGTATGCATTAACTTTCTTGGTTGATGAAAAGAGCAAGATTCCGTTCTGGACTTTGTTCATGGTGTATGTGATTCAATCGATAGGCGAATTGTGTTTGTCTCCTATCGGTTTATCGATGGTGACTAAACTAGCACCAGTGCGTTTGGTTGGTTTAGGTATGGGCGGTTGGTTCTTATCTACGGGTATTGGCAACAACTTGTCAGGTATTTTTGCCAGTCATGTCAGTGGCGATGGTGGTATGTCAGTAGCGTCTGCTTTGAGCGGCTACACCTTCGGTTTCTACTCATTATTAGGCGCTGGTATCGTGCTATTCTTGATCGCACCATTGATGCAAAAATTGATGCATGGTGTGAAGTAAGTTCTTAGCTCGTGTGATTAGAGCAAATAATAAAAAAGCGACCTTTTGGTCGCTTTTTTATTGGCAGAGTGAGATGCTATTTCATTTCAACTGCTGGCTGCGCGCCCATTTCAGCACCCGCTGTCGCTGGATAAGCCTTGCCGTTAATCGTCAGCTTGCCATTTTTCCAGAGAACTTGAGAGCTTAGGTTCCCGCCGTTACGCACGATGTAGCCTTGAACTTCGTAGGGCTCTATGCTGGTTTTAAACATGCCTAACATCATATTGCGTGCTTCTGGTTCGGTTTGTGTGCCATTGACCAATTCTTGCACCAATGACTCTGCCAAAGTGACATCCGCTTTACTTTCGAGTTTGGCTAACAACAGTATAGGATTCTCTAAGTCTTCTGGTTTGACATCGACGAATAGCAATTTACCTGAGGCTTTAAATTCACCACTTTTTCCTGTCAAGCTGAGACGGTCTAAAGACAACACTGGTTGATATTTGAGCAGCTCTCCACCATGCTTCTTAAAGCTGACCTGTATTTCCTCCATTTTCTCCGGCGTCAGGTTCTTGCGATCCATCGCATACAAGGCATTAAATATTTGATTAAAGCTAGGACCGTGTAAGTTCTGTAAGGAATAGTCGTAATGAAAGCTACCGAAGTCCGTGTTGTTGATTTGAATTTGTTGGATGCCCATTTTTAAGGCGGAATCAAACAAATCGTTCTTGCGAGTTGTGTTGCTCTCCAATAAAACATCTTTCAAATTAAAACCAGCGTTGGGCGCCAATTTATTTGAGAAGCTGATACTGCTGATGCTGGCTTTTGAGGTACCAACATACAGGATGCCATCCATATAAGCGCGTTCCGCATCACCGTTCATTTTAATGGCACCCAGATTCATGGTGGTGCTGCCATCGCTGCTCACCAGATCCATGCCAGGCGCGTTGAAATCAAATTTTAGTTTTTTATAGGCTGCATCAAATCCAAACTCCAGATTCAAACCTTTCCAGTTGAGTTTGTCCTGGCGTATGCCAACCACGGTATTGACCGCCGGGCTGTTCATTTTGACCGTACCGCCACCACCGTAATTGAGTACGGTTTGCAGCTCTAAGAATTTTTTGTCGCCAAAAATCTTTTTGATTTCAGCAACCGTAGCAGGATCTAAAACGAATTCAGTGTCGATTTTGCCAGCGCCTATCGCTGCGATGCCCGGAATTGGGCCATGAGTAATACGGTTGATGATTTGGATTTGTATCGGTTTGATGATAGGCATCATATCTGGCGCAGCTTCGGCGGGCTCACTAGCTGTTCCCGCTGTTCCTGCCTCTGGCTCCTGGAAGCTCGCTGGTGTGGCTGGTGTCGCTGGAAAGATATCTGCGTAACTAAATTCTATGGTGCTTTCTTGAGTAGAGGAAAAAACGCCGCGCGTGTAATTTTGTTTAACGATCTTAAACTTGGAAAACAATACCTCGCTGGTGTTGATTTGACTCAATTTGGTTTCTAAGCGTTTGCCGGTGACCCAAGAGGCTGCTGGATAAGCAATAGCTAGAGCAGCGACCACAGCAATAGCCAAGGAACTTTTTTTCATGTGACAAATCCTTTAATCAAAAAAATAAAAAATGAACAGTCGATAGTGTAACGACAATTTGAGCTTTTATGATTTAAAAGATATCGAAATGGGGGTTTTATTGGAATTTTTGTTGAGTATTTGGACCAAAATCAGCTTAGGCGCGGTTGCCATCCTTCAGTGTACTTTGCAAAAATTGCGTTTCAAAATCATGAGGATTTAAGGCTCGTGAGATTAAGAAGCCTTGTATCTCGTTACAGTATAAGGATGACAGCAAGTCTTTTTGCTCTTCTGTCTCTACGCCCTCGGCGATCACCTTTAACTTAAGCGCGTGGGCTAAGCTGATAATCGCCGTGACGATCGCGACATCACTTTCGTCTTTGGTCAGATTCATAACGAAAGAGCGGTCAATTTTGAGTTTATTGATGGGGAATCGTTTGAGGTAACTAAGACTGGAATAGCCTGTACCAAAATCGTCCACTGCCATTCTTACGCCTAATTTGGCTATGGCATTGAGCTTCTTCAGTGTCTCGTCGATATCACGTATCAAGATGGATTCTGTCAGTTCCAATTCAATAAAGCTGGGATCAAGATGGGCATCGTCCAAGGCATTGGCCAAGCTATCCACGAAATTGGGTTGTTGAAACTGTAGCGCAGAGACATTCACAGAGATGCGTATTTGACGTCCATCTTTATTCCATGCGGCAGCTTGGGTAATCGCCGTATGCATCACCCAATTGCCTAGCGCGATAATGAGACCGGTCTCTTCTGCGATGGGGATAAATTTCGCCGGACTGACTTCGCCTAATTCCGGGTCGTGCCAACGTAGTAAAGCTTCTGCGCCGAACACCTGTTGAGTTTGCAGATCCACAAGCGGTTGGTAATGCAGGCGGAATTCCTGATGCTCCAGTGCCTGACGCATGGCATGATCAATTTTCATACGCGACAGTAAGCCTATATTCATTTGACGCTGATAAAAACGGAAATCGGAGCGCCCGCGTTCTTTCACGTGGTACATCGCACTATCCGCATTCTTAATCAGATCTTCCATCGTTTGACCATCGGTAGGATACAGGGCTATACCGATACTACAGGTCACGCTAAAGGGAATACCATCAAGACAGAACGAGGCAGCTAAGTCAGCCAGTACGCGCCGGGCGCAGATCTCGGCCCCACTCGCATTGGCCTGATGTAATAGCAAAACGAATTCATCGCCACCGAGACGCGCTGCAGTATCGACTTGGCGTATACATTTTTTCAGGCGCTCGGTGACTTCAATTAAGACCCGGTCGCCAAAAGGATGGCCCAAGGAGTCGTTAATCTGCTTAAAGTTATCGAGATCCAAAAACAGCAAGGCAAATTCACCATTGTCGCGGCTGGCATGCGTAATTGCTTGGTTGATGCGCTCTTCCAATAGCAGTCGGTTGGGCAGGCCTGTTAAGGCGTCGGAGAATGCCAGCTCTTCAATTTTTTGCTTGGCGTTATAGTTTTCGGTCAGGTCTTTAAAAAAACCGATGATGTTAACCGTGTAACCTAATTCATTTTGCAAGCAGACCAAGGAAATCATGCAGAGATACGCATGCCCGTCTTTACGACGGTTCCAGATTTCACCTTCCCAAAAGCCGTATTCGGTTAGCTCATTCAAAACCCGTTTCAGGACTTCAGAACTACCTTGATTAAGTAAGAAGTCGCTTATGGTCTGGCCTATCATTTCAGCTTCGGTGTACTGAGTCAGACGCTCGAAGCTAGGATTGGTCGTGATGATTTTTTGGTAGTGGTCCGTGATAAAGATGGCATCGGTGCTAGCTTCAAACACTTTTGATGCCAGTTGTAAACGTGCTTGATCCGCCAATTTCTCTGAAATATCGCGGAAAGAAAATACTCTGCCTATCGGCCGTCCGCGGGCGTACTGCGGTAGTGTGACGCGTTCCAGAATTTTTCCTGAATGCAGAACCAGCAGGTCATTGGCCTCCATCAGAGGTGAGCGTCGTATTTCCGACAGGCGTTCATGGTAATTGCTGGCATCGACGATACAATTGTCCATCCAGGCATAGATCGCTATGTCATTGCGCTCGGTCAGTAATGCTTCTGGCAAGTCCCATAATTTTGCGAATAAGTGATTGTAGCTGCGAATTTCACCGTCTAGATCAGTGACCAGAATACCATCTGCGGTGGACTCTAAAGTAGCTCGTAATTCAGCGATGAGCTTTTCTAATTCGGTCTCGATTTGTCGTTGATCGCTGTGATTCCGGATCGCCACCACATACAGCGAGGTGTCTTTATCCAGGTGAACAAAGCTGACGCGTCGGACGACATGGATAACGCTGTCGTCGGGACGACGTAACAGCGTTTCAGAATAGATATTATTGGACAGGCCTGCGGCGACATCTTCCCAAAAGAACATGTCCTCTGGAGACGCAGCCAGATTTATCACTGGCGTGTTAAGTAAACTATGTGGTGTGACACCGAGCAACTCATGGGCAGCGCGGTTGGCTGCGACAACATGCAGTTGTACCGGATCGACAAGCAACACGCCTTCCAGCATGCCTTCGATTAATGCTTCCCATTGGCGGTTGCTCATGAAATTTTACCAACCAAATCAGTCGCCATGGAGAGCGGATCGCTGGCGCGTTCAAAGAAATAGCACAGGCGTTTACGAGGCGAGAGATAATCGTAGGCCGCCTTAGGTAATTGCACCGGTTTTAAACTACGGCGTATGCCTAGGTGGGATTCATGCTCCAGATTAATCATTAAGGCATCATCACGAGGCACCGAAGGATCGTGAATAATGACTTTGGGTTTGATCGGGCGTGAGGAATTTACCGAAACGACCAGCGCATAACGCTCATCACTGAGTTGTACCACGGAGCCTGGTGGATAAATGCCCATCATTTTGATAAATGCCGTCAGTGTTGCGGTATCCGACTGCATTTTGTTCTTAGTGAAAAGCTGCGATAAGGCCTCATGCGGTGTGATGGCCAGTGCGACGTTGCTCGGGTTGCACATGTTATCGAAGCGATTTACCAGTGAAATTATCCGGCTCAGCATCGTCATTTTGTCGACCTGGATATGGCCTGGATAACCACTGCCATCGGCGAACTCGTGATGCTGTGCGATCAGTAAAGTTGCACTGCTGGATAATTGCATTTTGCGCGCCAAATTGACACCATGCGCGACGTGGCTTTGATATAACTGTCGTTCAGATGGACTGCTCTGTTCATCGACCCACCGCAGGCGATCTGGCAATTCGATCTTGCCCACATCGTGCAATAATGCGCCGATACCGAGTTCCAGCATATCGTCTTTAGGTAACTCTAAAGCCTTCCCTAGTAATAGAGAAATCAAGGTGACATTGATACTGTGTAGTGCCGTCTTCTCACCCGCTTTTTCGGATAAAAGCCGGATCGCTGATTCATCATGATTGAGGATGCCATCCAACATGCCTTCTACTAATTTACTGGCAGTATCTTTGGCTGCAGGTGGTTGCGCGTGGACTATTTCAGTCAGATGTTTGAAATCTTGCGTTGCCTGCCCAAACTGGCGTTCGCATGCCATCAGGCTTGCTTGTTGGCTTGCAAGTAAAGCTTTTCGATGTTTCGCTGCCAATGCCTCTGGCGTTTCGGTGTTGGCTGCCGTATTCACGTCAGGGACGTTTTTTGGAGTGTTTGCCTTTGGATCAGGCTGACTTTTGTCAGGAGCATACCGAATTTTTTGTAAGCCTAGTGCCTGCAATTTGTGAATCTGATCTTGATTGCGGATTTCAAAGCTACTCACCGGAAATGGATGATCCATCCAACCTATATCGAGGTAGATGTATAAACCAATTCGCAATTCTGCCGGACTGATAAATTGATGGGTAGCGTCGGTCATCGCACAGGCATTTCAGAGTGTTCAAACTAATTACTAAAAAAGTTTCTTTAAATTAACTGTTTGAGTATAGGTCACAATATCCGAAAAAACCTGTTTTTGCCAATATCATCGAAAAATAAATAGATTTTTTCGTAGATAAAAACTTGATGCGTTGTATTTGTTAGGGGATTTGTTATCGCTTTATTATGCCGCGTAGATAGTCCATCGCAGAACAACAAAATAGCATTTCTCAGTGCACAAATATCTTACAATCAAATTTTATCTTTCAAAGATTTTACCCATGTTATTAGCATTGTTAACGGATTTGCATGCTAACCGCGAAGCCTTGGAAGCTTGTTTGGCGCATGCTGAAGAACGGCATGCAGAACAATATGCTTTTTTGGGGGATTTGATCGGGTATGGCGCTGATCCTATATGGGTGCTCGATACGGTCATTAACTACGTCGGACGTGGTGCCTATGTGTTGATGGGAAATCATGATCTTGGTGTCCTGCATGTAGATCGCAAAGATATGAATGCAAATGCCCGAGCCGTAGTAGATTGGACACGCGGTCAATTAAATCACTATCAACTAGAGTTTATTCGCAATTTGCCTATGCAAATTGAGTTTGAAAATTTATTGTTGGTGCACGCGAATGCCTGGGCGCCAGAGAAGTGGGAATATGTAGACGGTGTGATGGAAGCGGGGCGAAGCATTAAAGCCACGCAGGCTCAGATTACCTTTTGTGGCCATGTGCATACCCCAAGTTTGTACCATATGACTGATGCTGGGAAAGTCGGTGAATTCACACCCGTCTCAGACCTAAGTATGTCTTTAAGTAAATTGCGGCGCTGGTTGGTACAACCCGGGTCGGTGGGACAGCCTCGCGATGGTAATCCAGCTGCATGCTATGCCTTGTTTGATACGGTTAAACGAGAGCTAACTTTTTTTCGGGTACCGTACGACGCAGAAACGGCCGCGCAAAAAGTGCTGGAAGCGGGTTTGCCTGCCGTGCTGGCACATCGCTTAGTTCAGGGAGGCTAGTTTTATGAAGGATAGTAAGCTAACTCCAGCTGAACTTCAGAGTTCATCGGAAAAACCGTCATCTCCCAAGCGACTGCAAGCGGGCATGGTGGTTGATTATTATCGTCTTGAAGAGAAATTACATACAGGTGGCATGGCTGCGTTGTGGCGCATTACCGATTTACAGGAGCGTTACCGTTCACCGGAAGGCGAGTTACCCGCCTTGATCATGAAGGTGCCTTTGATGTTCAGTATCGATGATCCGACTGCTATTGTCGCCTTCGAAGTTGAACAAATGATTATGCCTAAGCTTAAAGGCAAACATGTACCTCGGTATTTTGGCTCCGGTGATTTTGACGCTCAGCCTTTCATCGTCATGGAACACATCGAAGGTACTTCACTGCGTTCACGATTTGATGCATCACCTTTACCTGTCGATGAGGTGGTAACGATAGGTATTAAGGTCGCCGCCGCTTTGCAAGACTTACACCGGCAGCACGTGATTCATCTTGATCTGAAACCGTCGAATATCATGTTTCGTGAAGGTGGTGTTGCAGTCTTGATTGATTATGGTTTATCACGTCACGACAAATTGCCTGATTTGCTCGGAGAAGAATTTCGTCTGCCGATGGGAACCGGGCCATATATCGCACCTGAGCAAGTATTGGGCATACGCAATGAGCCGCGCAGTGATCAGTTTTCGCTTGGCGTATTGCTGTATCACCTGGCTACTGGCGAGCGACCTTTTGGTCATCCTACATCCGTATCTGGTTTAAAAAAACGCTTGTATCGAGATGCGATTCCGCCACGTGTACACAATCCCGCGATCCCGAATTGGTTACAAGAGATCATTTTACGTTGCTTGGAAGTCGATCCCGCTGCCCGTTTTGACACCGCAGCGCAGCTGGGTTTGATGCTGCAAAATCCAGATCAATTGCATCTGACCGCACGCGCGGAAAAATCCAATAAAGATGGTTTGCTGTCGGTATTGAAGCGACGTTTTCATGCCGCAGGTGTTGAGCCTTTTGCCAAGTACAGTATGTCGGATCAACTCTCGCAATCACCGATCATTATGGTGGCCTTGCATTTGAGTGAAAGTAATACCGAGTTAGCTGATGATATTCGTATGCTGACCCGGCGCATGTTGCAGACCGAACCCGGAGCGCGGCTGGCTTGCGTCACGATACGTAAAACCAGCCGTATTGGTCTGGACGATGGCATGGTCCAGGACGGACAAAATATGCATGTAAAGCAGTTGGTTGAACTAAAACACTGGGCGCGACCATTGCAAGTGCCCAAAGATAAAATTACTTTCCATGTGCTGGAGGCACACGACACCGCTTCTGCGATTATTGACTATGCACATAATAACAATGTCGATCAAATTATTATCGGATCGCGTGGTAGTTCGACTATTCGGCGTTACTTGGGCAGTGTTTCTGCGCAAGTGGTGGCGGAAGCCGAATGTACCGTGACCGTGGTTAAGCAGAGACGAGAGTAAGTCTATATTTCGAACCGCTAGTGATGAGCCGATTTCCCTCATTTTATCGACAGCTCGGTGCCAGTTTGACTGGCGGTTTATTGCTGTGTGTTGCATGGTCTGGTGTTGTAGTGTCTGCTCAATCACAGACCCTTGCACAGGCTAATCGACAGTCAGGACAAGCAGTTTTAGCACCGCTACCAACTTGGCGAAAATTTGCTGATACCGTATTTCACCGGCTTTCTACTCAAAACGGTTTACCGCAATATAGTGCTACTGCCATCGCTCAAGATGGCGATGGATTTATCTGGGTTGGCACCCAAGGTGGTCTTGCACGCTGGGATGGCTATCGTTTCCGTAATTATTTGCCAGTGCAAAATGATGCAAATAGTTTGCCGGATAATTATGTCATGTCGCTCTACACCGATCCCCTCGGACAGATTTGGGTCGGCACCAATGGTGGTGGCTTGGCGCGATACGATAGAAAAAATGACCGCTTTATACGGATTCCAATTGGTCCACAGGCAATCAGTCATGTCACGATCAATGCAATTATTGGCGATGGAAAAAATGGAATGTGGCTGGCAACTCGCGGTGGACTCAATCATTACGATCCAGACAGCGGTAAGTTCCAGCAATTTCACGCAGATTCCAAGCAAGAAGCCAGTTTGTCCACCGATTTTGTACGTGCGCTAACCCGCGACAAAACCGGCAGCCTATGGATAGGTACCAGTCAAGGGCTGATGAAACAAGAGCAGCGAGATGTTGGCAGTACACGGTTTAAATCGGTGCGTTTACCTATGGAAGCTGGAAAGGTTCAACGTATTGTTAGTCTCGCTTGTAGTCAGGACGGTAAAATCTGGATCGGTACTTTTGACGCAGGTGCTTTCTATATCGATCCCAAAGACGGCATCCCACATCGACTGCTATTGCCTCAGCCCGATACTAATCAGCTGTTGCCAGCGAATGATAATATTTTCACGATACGTGAAACCGCCGAGAATGAAATTTGGTTGGGTACTTACGGTAAAGGTGTCGTTATTGTTAATAGCACCACTTTGGAAAGCAAACGTTTATTGCATGAGGCTAGCCGCAGTACCAGTTTGGCAGACAATTCGGTATGGTCGATCTTTCGAGATCGTTCAGGTCTGATTTGGGTTGGTAGCCAACGCGGTATCAGTTTGCATGACCCTTCTTCTAGTGCGTTTTTTACGTTGTTTGGTAGCGATAGGCACCAGCATGGCTTAGTTGGCATCGACTTTTTTTCGGCAAGCGGTATGTCGGATGGCAGTGTCTGGATAGGTTCGCAAAATCATGGTATCAGCATTTTACATCCGGGTAGTGAACGCTTCCAAACTTTGATCGCTGACGACAGCAAACCAATGAGTGCATTACCGCAGAGCGCGATATTCAGTATTTTCCAAAGTCAGTCGGGAAAAGTTTATATCGGCACCGATAAAGGTATGTATCGGTCAGATTTGTCGGGAGAAAATCTGCAAAAATTAAATTTGGTGCCACGCAATCCGGGTTTACGTGTCGCTGCCATGTTGGAATTGTCAGGCAAACTGCTCATCGGGGGGCCCGAGGGATTGTGGGAAAAAGACTTAACGCTGGACGAAGATAAAGTGATGCAACCGGTATGGGCCAAACCAGTTGCGAATAAATTTATCACTGATTTGCAGAGAGCGCCTGACGGTGCGATATGGGTGGGCACGTCACAAGACGGCATTTATCGCATTGAACTCGATACGGGTGCTATGCAGAATTTTAAGCCAGATCCAAAAAACGAACATTCTTTATCGCACAGAAACGCCTCAGCGCTTTTATTTGATTCGCGCGGTTGGCTGTGGATCGCGATGCAAGGAGGTGGCTTAGAATTACTCCGTACACCTAACGGCAAAACAGATGCTAAGTTTATTCATCTGCGTAAAGAGCAGGGTTTGCAGAATGATTTAGTCAACAAAGTTTTGGAAGATACCCGCGGCGATATCTGGGTTAGCACCGATGAAGGTTTGGCGAAAGTGAATCCTGACACCTTAAAAATTACCGCGATTACTGAACCTGATGGCGTTGCAATTTCTGGCTATTGGAGTAATTCGGGTGCCAGATTGCCGCAAGGTGATTTGATTTTCGGCGGGGTTGGTGGTGTCACCGTTGTGCGCCCTTCTTTTAAGAAAGAATACAAATTTGATCCACCGGTTGTCATCACCAGCATACAAGCAGGGGGTAAAACGATCGCTGCTAACCAAGCGAGATTTCTTGGAACTAATCCTGAGAAGCTCGTGATCAATCCTGACGCCAATAGCATGATCATTGAATTCGCGGCGCTCGATTATTCTGCACCAGAGCGCAATCATTATGCCTACAAGCTGGAAGGTTACGATAAGGATTGGATAGAAACCGATTACACCCGTCGATTGGCGGCCTACACTAATTTGTCACCGGGTGATTATCGTTTGTTATTGCGTGGTTCGAATCGTAGCGGAGCCTGGTCGGAACAGATCGTGGTATTGCCTATACGGGTAATGCCTGCATGGTTTCAAACTTGGTGGGCATACACCTCTTACTTTTTGGTGATCTCCACACTGGTGGTCGGTTTGATACGTTGGCGCTTATGGCGTCTTGCGAACCGGAATCATACCTTGGAATTGTTGGTCCAACAGCGCACCCAGGAATTGGAAGTATCACGTCAACTTTTAGAACAACAAAGTTTGACCGATCATCTGACGGGATTGCGTAACCGCCGTTATTTGAACTTGTGTATAGACGAAGATGTCGCGCTAGTGAATCGCGCCTATCAAGGCCTTAACGTCAAGGACATCGACCGCGCAACGTTAAACATCGACATCATTTTTATGATGGTCGATATCGATTACTTCAAATCAGTCAACGACGAATTCGGTCATGCTGCAGGGGATCTGGTGTTGATTGAGACAACTAAGATTCTAAAAGATGCGGTTCGCGAAACCGATATCATTATACGGTGGGGCGGGGAAGAATTTTTGATTGTGGCGCGCAATGCGAACTATCTAGAAGCCGAAGTGTTGGCGGAGCGCATCCGTACCCGTATCGCAGAACACGATTTTGTGCTGCCTGATGGCAAAGTACTACACAAAACTTGTTCTATCGGTTTGGCGACTTACCCATTTATTCCGACATCGGTAGAAGCCTTTACCTGGGAGCAAGTGGTGGATATCGCAGATCAATGTCTTTACGCTGCTAAGCGCGGTGGCAGAAATGCCTGGACCGGTCTATTTTTGCTAGGCAGTGACTATAGCAAGGGACATATCACTGACGTCGCATTAGAGGTTGAGCAGCAAATCGCGCAAGGGCATATCGTGGTGAAAACTTCCTTGCCCACCGACACTCCACTAGATTGGTCGCATGGAAGGGACCGCACATAGCACTCCGCGCCCGTCGTATAATCCTTGTGGCAACTAAGGAATCTTTTGCGCAAGATGTTGTCTATCTTGCCGGTATTTGTTTTGAATTAGAAGACGTTAAATTAAAAAAATAGGAAATTTATGAAGACAAACTTGTTACTGAGCAGCTTGGCTGCCAGTTTGATTTTAGCCTTTCCGGTGCAAGCGGCTGATAAAACAAAGGCGAGCAAAACGGTTGCCGCCGTAGTGGAAGAAGCGCCATTACGTGCGCATTTAGCTTTGATTTCTTCCGATTTATTTGAAGGCCGTGGTACGGGGCAACGTGGTGGCGATCTGACCGTACAGTACTTGGAAAGCCAATCGCAAGTGATAGGTCTCAAACCGGGCAATGGCAACAGCTATCGTCAATTAGTCAAAATCGCTGGTGTCAAGGCACAGCCGCAGCAAAGTAGCTTGCAATTAGTCGCAGGTGGTAATCCATTGGCGATTGAGTTCGGTAAAGATTGGGTCTGGGCACCGGGTGATGCGGTAGCGAGCCATCAGTTCGATACGGATATCGTGTTCGTTGGTTACGGCATCAGTGCGGCTGAAGAAAAGTGGGATGACTACAAAGGTCAAGATGTGACTGGCAAATTGTTAGTCATGATGGTGAATGATCCGCAGCCAACAGCGCAAGAGCCAAATCGTTTCGGTGGCAAAGCGCTCACCTATTATGGTCGTTGGACTTACAAATACGAAGAAGCAAAACGTCGTGGCGCAGCGGGTGTTTTGTTGATCCACACAGACGCGTCTGCAAGCTATGGTTGGTCAGTGGTACAAAATGGCGGCACGGCAGAAAAATTCCAATTGCAGGGCGCAGCATTGGGTACGGCTTTGCAAGGCTGGATCAGTGAAGACACCGCACGTAAATTGTTTAGTGGCGCTGGTCAGGACTTAGATCAATTGCGTGCTGCCGCTGAACGCAGTGATTTCAAACCAGTGACACTCTCAGCAAAATTGACAGGCGAAGAAAAAGCCGATATCCGCACGGTGGAGCAATACAATGTTGCCGCCGTGGTGCCAGGTACAGATCCTAAATTGAAAGACGAGTTGGTGATCTACAGTGCCCATTGGGATCATCTGGGCAAACAAGGCACGAGTGGTGATACGATTTATAACGGTGCAGTCGACAATGGCTCAGGCACAGCCGCTTTGCTAGCGATGGCAAAAGCCGCTTTGCAAGCGCCGGCTAAGCGTAGCCAGATGTTCTTATGGGTCGCTGCCGAAGAACAAGGTCTGCTCGGTAGCGCATTGTATGCAGCACAACCTTTGTGGCCTTTAGAAAAAACTGCAGCGAATTTGAATTTGGACAGTTTGAATTTTGTCGGTGTCACTCGCGATATGAGTACACGCGGAAGTGAGCGTACAGAGCTTGGCGATATGGCCGCCAAAGTAGCGAAAAATATGGGCTTAGTGATCGCCCCGGCAGAACCTGACTTATCCGGCGGCTATTTCCGCAGCGATCATTTTAGTTTTGCCAAAGCTGGTATACCTGCGTTCTCAGTCGGCGGTGGTAAAGACTATGTGAAAGATCCAGAAGCCGCGAAAGAAAAAGCGAAAGCTTACGGCAAACGCTATCACCAAGCGAGTGACGAGTTTGATCCTACTTGGGACTTGTCCGGTATGGTGCAACAAGCGCAATTCACTCTAAACTTAGGCCGTGCGGTGGCAGATAGTCCTAAAATGCCAGCTTGGAAAGCGGGCGATCCTTTGGGTAAATTGCGCGCTAAATAAGTAAAACCAGACGTAGTTAGAAACACACAAAAAGCAGGAAGCTTCAGAAATGAAGTTTCCTGCTTTTTTCTTTCCTGGCCTCATAATCGTCGGGTGATTTCCTTGTTTATATCGTCAGCAAAGAGGGACCAAAAAAAATATTTCTCAATCTAGAAAAATTTTTCTAGAAAAAAAGTTCTAGATGCGCTATGCTTGTTTCATTGAAATTTGAAAAGCATTTGGAGCTTGCATGAATCTCATAAAAAAAACACAGAAAACCAGCGCCACCCGAAAACCTACTGCGGCCGAATTAGCGCTGCTCAAGGTCCTGTGGCAACAAGGTCCGGCGACTGCTAAGCAAGTCTTCGAGCGAGTACAAGCAGATCGACCTGAGATCAACCAAGCTACGGTATTACGTCAATTACAAATCATGCATAGCGAGGGTTTGTTGACGCGCGATGAAAGTGCGCGCTCACATGTGTATGCCGCCGCACAGGCGCAGGAAAAATTGCAGACCAACTTGCTACAAGACTTTATTCAAAAAGCATTTTCTGGTTCTGGTAAAGAACTGATCATGGCAGCACTGAAAGAGCATGTCAGTGATACCGAACGTGCCGAGATTCAAGCCTATCTGCACGGAAAACCGCCAGTAGACAAACGCGATAACTAATCAAAAATCAGCAAGGAGACAAGACGTGATGAGCAATCTGACGCCATTCTTACCTGGATTGTCTGTGCTAGGCATCGCCCTATTGCATGTGTTGTGGCAGGCGAGTCTGATCGCAATAGCGACAGCTGTGGGCTTGCGCTTGTTGCGGTCGGCGTCAGCGCAGAGTCGTTATCTCTTGCTCTGTTTAGCCTTGCTGTTGTGCATAGCTTTGCCTGTGCAAAACCTCATCAGTCACACCGGTCAATCTGTTGAGTACTGGCAGTCTGACTCCTTGACTGGATTCTATGTTGACACGCCCGTCCCTAACGATCTTGACAACAAGGCTGGGGAGTCAAGTGACACGTTAGCTTCGTTGACGAGTTTCAGGAATTGGCGTTGGCAAGCGTGGGAACCACGGTTCGCCTCTGTCGCGCCTATCTTAGTATTACTCTGGGCTATCGGCGTTGCTGGCATGGCCTTGCGCATGTGTGCTGGACTGCTGTGGGTACGTCAAAGAGTGCAACGTGGCAGTCGTCAAAGCAATGTGTTTTGGCAAGCTAAACTGCAGCAGCTAGCGCAAAGAATGAACATTCAAGGTGCAATACGTCTCGGCATTTCTGACGAAGTCGAGTCACCCTTTACGGTCGGTTGGTGGCGTCCTATGGTGATTTTCCCAAGCGCCTTAATGACTGGCATGCCTCCTGAATTAATAGAAGCTTTATTGGCGCATGAAGTGGCGCACGTGAAGCGTATGGATTACCTGGTCAATCTGTTGCAAAGCGCGATAGAGATTTTGTTGTTCTTCCACCCTGCTGTCTGGTGGTTATCACGACAAATTCGTATCGAGCGTGAGCAGATTGCCGATGATTTAGCCGCAGGATTGTTAGGCGAACCGCGGCGCCTGGCGCTTGCATTATCTGAGCTGGAGCAGTTCCAGTTCTCTCACCCTCAACTCGCCCAAGCGGCACACGGAGGAAATCTTATGTTACGCATCAAACGCTTAATTCGCCCGGCATCACCAGCCGGTGTTTGGACCTGGAAAATGGCTTTACCTTTACTGAGTCTGAGTGCAGCTTGCTCGCTCATCTATGCACAAGCAGCCACGACAACTACTATAAATAATAGTAGCACGACGCCCATGGTGGCTAGTAATGCTGCGGCAACAATGCCCGTGGTGACACCTGCGCCGCCGCCTGCCAGTGTCGCGGATACCCAAAGCACAACAGTCATGACTGCAAAACCCGACGCTTCAGCTAGGACCTCATTTGCGCTGATTAAACCAGATAATGAGCGCGGCAACTTTGTTAATACCGATCGTAAAGGAACACGTGAAATCGATGCATTGAGGAAAAAAACCAAAGACGAATTTCTATGGTTTTCTGAAAACGGACAATCTTACATCATTAAAGACAGCGCTATCCTGGCGCAAGCCAATGCAGCCTATCAACCTATGGAAGTCCTAGGTAAACAAATGGACGCTCAAGGTAAAAAGATGGAAGTGCATAGCAAAGTCATGGAAGAAATCGGCAAGCAGATGGAAGCGGTTTCTGCTAAAGAGTACCCGGTAGATGCGGCGTTGGAAGCACGTATGCGCGCTCTTGAAAAGAAAATGCAAGCCTTCAGCCGCAAGATAGAAGCTGCGGTTACCAAGTTAGAATTGGCGAAGACAGATGAGCAGCGGACTGAAGCACAAAAACGCATCAGAGAAGCCGAAGCGGAAGTGCGTGAGCTTGAACAAAAATTACGCAAGGATAGCCAAGCATACCAAACCGAACATGAGAAATTACGTACTTCTTTGCAGCCCTTGGAAGAACTCGGGCAAAAGATGAATCAAGCAAGTCAGCCCATGAACGCTTTGGGTGAAGAAATGAATCAGTTAGGTAAGCAAATGGAAGCGCTTGCCGTCCAGGCTGAGAAACAAGTCAGAGACTTGATTCAACAAGCTAAGCAAAAAGGTTTGGTATCGGTAGCAAAAGATATTTAATAGTGGAATCTTGACCGCGCTATTTATCATAGCGCGGTCTATTTGAGAACCAGAATTCAATACTTGTGAAAGCCAGGATAAGCCCTAAGACCTTATACTGGCTTTTCAATTTCATTCGGTGTCCACGCATGAATAGGTAACTCAAGCGTAAACACTGTACCTTGACCGATTGCGCTGTCGACTTTGATTTGGCCGCCTAACAAAGATGTCACAATATTGTAGGTGACATTCAAACCGAGTCCAGAGCCGCCGTGTCCCAATTTCGTGGTGAAGAAAGGTTCAAAAATTCTGCCTATATGCGCTTGGGGTATCCCTTTGCCGTTATCTTCAAAACAGATTTGTACTTTGTCTCCCAACTCAGCGGCGCTGATGCGCATGAGGCCATTTTTTGTGCCATCAAAGCCATGCAACAAAGCGTTCTGTAAAAGGTTGATCAAAACCTGACCATAGGGACCCGGGTAGCTGTGCATTTCTATATGGGGTGGAATATCGATGATGAGCTGATGATCGGCATGTCGCACCTGATTCATCATGGTAGCGACTATCTCTTGCGTGGTTTTGTACAAGTTAAATGGGCGCGCCTGGGCACTGGCCTGATCCACAGCGACTTGCTTAAAGCTACTGACTAAGTTGGCACTGGTTTCTAAGCTGCGCATCAGTAGTACGCAAGCCTCGTGGCAACGATCGGTGAATTGTTTGAAGTCAGAGCGCTTGACAGAGCCGGAACCGATTTTTTCCGTAATTTTTTCTAACTGATCTTCAATTGAACTGGCAATTAACAAGCTATTACCCAGTGGCGTATTTAATTCATGCGCAACACCTGCTACCAGTGCGCCCAAGGCGGCTAGTTTCTCACGTTCTACCAACTGATTTTGTGCGATCTGTAACTGTTGATAGGCATCGGCATTGTCAAGTGCTATACCCACATACGAGGCCAGCGTGCGCAATACATCAAGATCGGTCACTTGATATGCGTTCTTCTTATAGCTATGAACGCTGATCACGCCACGAACTTGGTGATTGACGATAATAGGTACATACAGTAACGACTGCGGCGCAATCGCCACGGTACCGTCTTCTAGTAAGCCAAGGCTCTCTACGCTATTGGTTAGTTCCAGATGCGAAATATAGCGTTGATATTCCTGCTCCAGATCATTAATAAAGACTTCTTTTTTGTTCTCTATACACCACACGGGCAACTGATCTTTCTCACTTAAGTCACGGCTGTAGCGATCGTAGCGTTTGCCTGCCTCCATGACATAAGGAAAGTCAATAATCCCTTGCTCTGGCAAATAAAAGCCTACACCAAACACGCTGGCGTCCATCAGATTATTCACGTTACGGTACAGCATTTGCATGATGGTTTCTTCGTCCAGCTTGGCAGTAATTTCTTTGCCAATTTCACTCAATAAAGAAATGTTTTTGTGAGCGTGCTCGATCGACTCCTTTTGTTTTTCTAATGAAGCTTTTTGGTCCTGTAATTCTTTCGTACGGTTTTCTACTTCATTTTTCAGAGCAAATTTTTGTTGCATGAATTGGCGTACACGATACATATACATGGCATACGCCAAGCCCAATACCAAGACGCTGACCAGTAATCTGAACCATAGGGTTTTCCAGACCGGCGGTGTAATTCGTATTTTGAGTGTGGCACCTTCTTCATTCCAAACAGCATTTTTGTTGCTAGCCTTCACCCGAAAAATATAATCACCCGGATCGAGGTTGGTATAAGTCGCAAACCGTTTTTTTGCATCCGTTTCTACCCATTTATCTTCGAAGCCTTCGAGCCGATAAGCGTAGCGATTTGCCATAGGATCAGCAAAGTGAATAGCAGCAAACTCGATGGTGAAAACAGTATCGCGATAACTGAGCTGCACTTCTTGTGTATCTTGAATAGGGCCTTGCAGGCGTGGCTTACCCTGCACCGATAACTGAGAAATACTCTGATTGGAAATTAAAAAATCGGTAATTAACACACGCGGTGGAATAAGGTTGTCACGGATATCCTCGGGTTTGAAGCGAGTCAATCCAGTCCAGCCACCAAAATTCATCGTTCCGTCTTCCGACATCAGTACCGAGCCAACTAGAAAGGAGCCTTGTATCATGCCGTCTTTGGCGCTGTAATTTTTGAATTTCCCGGTAGCCATGTTCAACTTGGAGATTCCAATAGAACTACTGATCCATATGTCGCCGTTCTTGTCTTCTAAAATTCCACCTACGGAGTCTCCCGAACCATCGCTTTGGGTGGGATAAAACTGAAACTGTATACTGCCGTCCGCCATCTCTACCATGCGATTAAGGCCGCCCGCTGTGCCAACCCACAGCCTGCTCATACTGTCTTCGAATAGAGCATTAACCCGATTGTGGCTCAGACTGTCTTTATCCTTATCGTTGTGGCGGAAATGAATGAAAGTTTCGGTCTTGCGATCAAAGAGGTCTAATCCATTCATGGTACCTACCCAGAGCCGTTTTTCATCGTCTTCATACAGGCTTAATGCCCAGTTATTGCTAAGGCTGCCATCATCTTTCGGATCGTGATGAAAACTAGTGAAGCTTTTTTCTGTAGGGAATTTTCGATGTAGGCCTCCACGACTTGATGCCCACATCACACCTTCGTGGTCAAATAGTATCTTTTCCAAATATTTCTCATTGGCGTCATTCCCAATGGGAACCTCAGTAAAGCTATTTAGCGCTGGCTGAAACAGGCTCAGGCCGGCGCGTGTCGCAATCCACAGGCGGCCGTCTTTCTCTGGCCACAGGCTAACGATTTGATCGTCCACCAAGCTATTCTTATTCTTAGGATCTTTTTTCCAAACCTCGACCCGACGGTTGCTTAAATTCATCCTTAACAGACCACCAGCATAGGTACCTAACCATAAATGATTTTGACCGGCATTGGCGATGGCGCGTATTCGGTTATCGCTATTACCGCTGGCATCGTCTTGTAGCTGCACAAAACGCGTAAAACCACCACTTGCCAGATCAACTTTGCTCAAACCTGCAGAACGAGCGCCCACCCACAGAACCCCCGTCTGGTCTTGATAGATTTTGCTCACATGATTGTGAAGCAGGCTATTGGGATCGAGCGGTCTGTGTCGGAACCATTCATAGCTTTGGGTCTTTTCTACATGGCGCACCAGTCCGCTATTTAAGCTGCCTATCCATAGATGGTTATCCTTATCAATAAACAGGCTTTGTATACGTGCTGAATCTAAACCTTGTTCCTCGCCGATTGCTACCGAGTGGTAGGGTGTTTGCCGCAAATCGATTTTGGATAAACCGGCATCAGTCGCTACCCATAGTCTTTGTTGTGAATCCATAGCCAGCGCTACCACGCTGTTTTGTGCTGCTGCTGCGCGATTTTCGGAAACAAACTTTAGATGTTCAAACTTTCCTCGTTTTACATTCAGTTTGCTTAAACCTAGCGCGGTTCCTACCCACAGGTTTTTATCTTGATCGAGGACGAGATCGTTAACCAGATCATCAGGCAAGCTATCGGCTGAAGTGGGATCGTGACGATAATCGGTAAATCCCTGTGTTTGAATATCGAAATGCATCAGGCCGTAATCCGTTGCTAGCCATAAACCTTGAGCACCATCATCGCTTATCGCATTAATCCTATAGTTACCGCTGGCGCTACCATTTTTATCTTTGCGTAAAAAATTACTGAAGTTATTTTTCTGACGATTGTAGCGGCTAAGTCCTGATTGCGTGCCTATCCATAGGGTGCCATCCGAGTGAGTAAACAAGGCAGAAACGTAGTTATCACGGATGGACTCGGGATCGCGTGGATCATTGCGGTAGACGGTCGTGCGATAGCCATCGTATTTGACCAAGCCAAACTGGGTACCAAACCACATAAACCCTTGTTTATCTTGTATCACCGTGGTCATGGATTGCTGCACAAAACCTTGGTCGTATCCCACATGATCGAAACGCAAATTGCCTAACTTGACCTCGGGTGTATTGGCAGCATACACATCTGACACCGTTAAATTCAGGAAACTCAGCGACGCTACGAAGCCAATAAAAGCAAACAATCCATATTGAACAAGTTGTAGCAGCCCGATTGCCTGGCAGGACCGGCGAGTGCTGAAAGGGGAAGAAATTGACTTAATCACAGAACCAGCTCATCAGTTAAGTGAGGAGGCGTAAATGGCAGAAGCTGCATGTCCACGAGATCTCCACAAAGTGATTGAAGTTGTACTGAAACTGAAGCGACGTTGGCGACATTGCCAAGCATTACCGAGGTAGTAAGATCAGATATATCAAGGTTTTTGCTATCTTAGAGCACATTTGTATGATGCGCATCAGCAATTTTCACTTAGTGGTTTTTTAGGAGAATAAGCAAAGAACGTCTGTACCGCGAGAGTGCAGACGTTCTTAAAATTCTTATACTTTGTTATAAGTCAATTGGCTTGGTTTTGCCGATCTGATACCAATCTACCTTACGTGTCACCAACATAATTGCAGCCAAAACACTAAACAGTAAGAGGCTGCCCATCACTAGCGCATTGTTTTCTGATTGCAGCAGACCGAACAAGACACCGTACAGCAAGCTCAAGGCGGCGCCAAAGCCAAATCCGCGTTTCCAACTTCTGAGTGCGTAACTCAGATAAAAGCCGATGAGACCAATACATGCAAGGCTGGCAATCGCATACGCGGTGATAAAGCGCATGTGCTCGGATAGGCTGACCAGTAATAAGAAGAACAAAACCAGCGCCAGACCGACCAGGGCATATTGAACAGGATGGATGGGTAATTGCTTCAAAATCTCAAATAAGAAGAACGCAGCAAAAGTCAAAGCCACAAACAACACGCCGTATTTAATAGCTCTATCCGATTGGGAGTAAATATTCACTGGTTCAATAAATGCCACACCAAAACTGTCGATCTGACCAACTGGCGGCGCGGCAGCTTCAACTGCACCCGCTTGATTCGCTGGCGCTCTGTTTTGGCAGCATTCGGTATTTAATAATTGTTGTTGCGCATTGCTCGATAAAGAGGAAATATTCCAGGTCGCTGTAAAGCCGTTCGCATCAATCTTACGTTCTTTCGGAGATGGTAAAAAACGTCCAAAAAATTGAGGATGCTGCCATTTCGACGTCACGGTCACGATATTGTTTTTAGCAATCGGAATAAACGCCAGTTGCTCGATACCATCAATCGACAATTTCAAACTAAATTCGACTGCTTTACTTTGCTTTAAGTCCATCGCAGCCAATGGCGCATGTAAGCCGCGTTTAAAAAACTCCAGCTTACTATCCTGTTGAAATTCATAGGCCGCGCCATCCCATTTAATTTTAGGGACATTTTTTAAGCCCCGCGTATCGCTCAAACCCAAGCTGATAAATGGCTGTCCGATCTTCAACTGCGAACCTGCTTTGTCACGCACCAACGCCTCTAGTGTAGGCAGATCAAAATTGCCGCTCAAAGTATGTTGTCCGCTGTATACCAAGACTTTATGAATGCCCCGATAGCGTTGATCGTTATCGACGTTCGAGAAAATTTGCAGATCATTCGGAAACACAAATAAACGTTTATTTAAAACCCGTTGCCGTATCACACTAAGTTTAGTGGTGGTATTGACGATCTCTTCTTCCTCGTAATGCTCGCTATAAGGAATAATCAAAACCGGTCCCAATAGAGTCTGTTCACCGACCGAATCCGCCGCTATGCTACGCACCGCCTCATCCCGAAATCGCATACGCGAGCTGATCGTCCCTTCAATCATCATCAAGGGAATCGCAATCAAGAGCATCAAAATGCCGATGGTGAGAGATTTTAGAAATAAAGATTTTTGCATGTCTTGCTCCGTGAAATGAGGAGTCAACACTATAAAAAAATCTTGTGTGCGGAGAATGAAGTGGAGATTCGCTTTTGTGTGTTGGGTGTGAAGTTTTGTTTGCCGGTTCGTTGGTAGTTTGTCGGAGCGATCTGTTTTGTAGGTGCGATTAGCGTCAGCGTAATCGCACGGTATTTAGATTTGGCATGTGGTGGCGAGTATGCGAGATTAAAGAGATTCTTTCTCAGCTTGATCGCTTGTTTTCTGTGATTCGTGTACGCTCACATGCGTGCGAATACGCTGACGCTAATCGCACCTACCATAAGGTTTATTGCTAGAGTGCGCGCGGCGTTCTCTACAGATGATTGTATTCACAATTTTTGCTCACCCCAATGGCAATCTAAGACAAGCACAAACACCACCAGAACTCTGATTTTCCAAATGAATCTCACCGCCGTGCAAAGCCGCCACTTCACGCACAAAAGGTAAACCCAATCCTGTGCTTTTTGCAGCATCTGGGCGCGCTAGTGAATAGAATCGTTCAAAGATTTTGTCTATGGCATAGTCAGGGATGCCTGTGCCTTGGTCACTTATTTTGATTTCTAAGTTGGCTTTTTCTGAATTACTATTTACAGTTATATTGATTGTGCTGGACTTCGAAGAAAAGGCAATCGCGTTGTCGAGTAAATTCCCTAGCGCCTGACGTAGTAAGAGTTGATCGCCATGAATCGTGTACGGGTCGGTGTTGAGATTTAATCGAATCTGTTTACCTTGAATTTTTTCAGCGTAGTCTAGTGCTACCTGCTCTAATAATTCATTCAGTGCGATGTCTTGTGTACCACTCAAACTTTGCTGTTTCTCGACTTTGATCAGAGCCAATAGTTTGTCGATCAATTGTTTCTGTCGCGCGTTTTGCTCGATAATATTGGCTAAGAAGCGGTTGCGTTCGGCAGCGGCTAAATCTTCGCGTAATAATTCAGCAGAACCTTGTATCGCCGCGATGGGACTTTTTAATTCGTGCGCTAAGGTGTGCATCAAGGTTTCTACGTATTCTTTGCCTTCTAACTTGTAACGCATGCTTTCTAATGCTTGTCCCAGTTCGCCGATTTCATTATTGCCTAAATCTGGCAGACTAACTTTTTCATCGCGTGTCACGGCTTTGGCGTAGTGCTGCAGGCGTTGCAATGAACGATTTAACCACCAGGAAAAACTGATACCGATGATCAGTGAGGCCAACAGTAGCCAAAAACCGCGTTGCAGGATTTTCTTTTGGCTGCGTTCGATAAAGGGACGTATCGTGGAGGTTGCTTTGGCTACGGTTAATACGCCTATGATTTTGCGTATTTTGCCGTCGTTATTATTGTCGAGTATCGGGGCTGCTACGTGCATCACCGAGCTTTCTTCATTCAGCGGCTCAGTGCGCGTGATACGTGCACCGTATTGCCCGCGCAAGGTCAGATACACATCGTTCCAGCGCGAATAGTCTTTACCGACATCGCGTAGCTCAGAGTCAAAAATCACGATACCTTTGGCATCTGTGATATAGATACGATAATCGAGGCTGGCTTTGCGGACACCGCTGATTTTGACATCGACGCTGCGCTGCGCATAATTTTGCATACGTGTCACCAAAGTAGCATGCGACAGATCACCCTGTTTCACGTCTTCAGCAACTAGTTGCGCTAAGAGCTGAGCGGTATCGACTAGCGTATCTTCTAAAGTCGCACGTACACCCGGTTTGACTTCGGCGACAAACACGTTGAGAACAAACCAGGCTGCTAGCCCTAAGATTAGGAAGTAACCGAGTAGTATGCGCAGGCCGATTTTCATGAGGCGTCAGAGTTTAATTAAGCTTGAGCAATGCTATAACCCATGCCGCGGTGGGTCTGAATTGGCTCGTCATTCTCATTGATGGCTTTGAGCTTTGCACGCAGAGATTTGATATGCGTGTCGACAGTTCGGTCCATGGTGTTGATGGAATTCGACCAGACTAAATCCATCAATTGCGCACGAGAGAAAAGCCGCCCTGGTCTTTCTAGCAAGGTCTTGAGTAGTAAAAATTCGTAGCGAGTCAAATTTAGCAGATGGCCGAAATACAGAATACGCGCCTCTTCAGCACGTAATTCAAAACGCTCGACATCGATATCAGCGGCAATGATATTGGCGGGCGCGATTTGACGACGTAAGACGGCACGGATACGCGCTACCAATTCACGTGGTGAAAAAGGCTTAGTGACGTAATCATCCGCGCCAATTTCTAAACCAACAATGCGATCAATTTCATCACTACGTGCCGTCAAAAAAATCACGGGTGTATTGCAAAATTGACGCAAGCGGCGGCATACTTCAAAACCGTTCAGATCAGGTAAACCTACATCTAGAACAATTAAAGCAATCTCTTTAGCTGTGCCAGCTTGCAAGAGATCCAGCGCCGCCTGTCCTAAGGTGACGTGCTTAGGCGTAAAGCCATCGGTCGCTAGTGCGTAGCTTAAATTGTCAGCGATGGCGACTTCGTCTTCAACGATGAGTATGGTTTGTGACATAGGCGATGTGGGTCATGACTGGTTGGGGAAATGTGGGCATGGTAGCAGATGCCTAGATTTCTGAATATTTTGATATACCGCAGTCGTCAAATAATGGTTATGATGATTAATTAAGAGATTCATAACCCTAAAGGCGACTTATGCCGCAAACAGTCAGAGTGGCGATAGGTGAAGACGTCCCACCATTGAAGTGGCCGGCTTGCTGTCCCGAGTGTGGCACAACCAAGATGTTGGAAAAAATGACGACTCGTTTAGGTCGGGTGAACTCAGTGCGTCCGAATCTTGGCGGTGGTTTGACGATGAAAAGCGAGATCCTGTATCTGACTTATTTTATTTGTCCAGATCATGCCGCCGAGACGCGTTGGGCGAATCGCTTGTTAGAAAAAAGTCCGGTGATGTACATGTTGCGCTTTATTTCTTATGTGGGAGCGATATTCGCATTCGCCCTATTGCTTGGACCTCGTCCACTTTCAAGCTTCCCTGAATTGGGCGCTTTGCTAGCTTTGCCCGTGTTAGGCATAGTTGGTGTAAGCAGTCTGATCTGGGCGCATCTGGCAACCAGTTTGTGGCCGATACGCTTCGACCCCGATCAAGACGTGATCATCATCCGTTTTCGTCAGGCACCCTATGCCACCAAATTTCGTGTCATGAATCTGGAAGCCACCAGCAGCGCGAATACTGAGGAGCTACCATGGTTTAAGCGAAAACTGCTGTGGCAGCTAGTTCTCATGGCGCTGCTGACAGCGGCGATGATTTACTACTTTGAGTCCTAAATTTTTTAGGTTTTATTTTCCCAACATCGCGGCATAAGCCAGCTTTTTAAACTCAAATGAATAAGGATGCCAAAACGCCATTTGGCGTTGTGTCATCAATAAGCCCGCCATATTGTGGCGCGGTGAGATCCACCAATGCGTGCCCGCGATGCCTCCCCATTCAAATTCACCCTCTGCATCGGCAGGATCATTTTCGCCCGGACGTAAAGTCACTGCGCCACCGAGACCAAAGCCTTTGCCCGGTACATCGCCGACGCCGGGAAAAGCGATGCCCCAGCCTGCGGGCAAGTGATTTTGCATCATCAGTTGTATGGATTCGGGTTTTAAAACAGCGCGACCGCCGGGCAAAAAACTGCGCATTAAGGCCAGCATATCGTGCATGCTCGATACCAGACCGCCACCACCCGAGAAGCGTGGAATCGGTTTTAAGAAAGCCTCTGGGTAGGGAGATTTTTCTAAACGTTTGAGATCGCGGTTTAATACATTCATAGGATCGCTGCCCGCGTAGTACGCGCTTAGACGATCATGCTTATGTGGCGGCACCCAAAAGCTGGTGTCATTCATACCTAAGGGCGACAAGATGTGGGCGTGCAGATAGACATCAAAATTATCGCCACTGACGACTTCTACCAAGCGTGACAAAACATCGGTGGCGATTGAGTATTCCCATTGCGTACCAGGGTGAAAGCTCAGCGGTAAATCTTCCAATACGTTGATCAATTCGGACAAGGGTTCAAACGCATTCAAAACTTTGCGCTCGACATAGGCTTTATAGATAGTGCTGCCATGATCCAGCAGGCCATAACTAAGGCCTGAGGTATGCGTCAGCAATTGGCGTACGGTGATCGCTGAGCGAGCTGCTTCGGTCTGGCTGATGTCCGTTGCGCCGGGAAGTAAGACCTGGCGTGTGCCTAGCTGTGGCAAGTAAACTTCAACCGGATCATCGAGTTTCAATTGACTGCTTTCAACCAACTGCATGATCGCCATCGAAGTCAGGAGTTTGGTATTTGAAAATACGCGAAAGAGATGATCGTGACGCAGCGGAATTTGATTTTCGATATCCGCCCAGCCGGCAGCCTGAAAATGCACCAGATCTTGTCCGTGCAAAACGGCAGAAGAGACGCCAGACAGAATTTTTCTATCAACATAGCTTTGCATCGCAGGTGCGATAGCACTGAAGTCATAGTGGCTGGGTGTAATGATCATGGGCAGATTCGGTGAAAAGCGTCGCAGGACAGGGAGAAAGCTGGTATTTTAGCCGCTATTCTAGCCAACCTAGCACCCAGCACCAAACCAAGATGACAAATTGGAATCAGACACAGGCCTTAGATTTTTTGCGCGAGCTATTTGCCGTTGCTGTCGCAGCAGTTGATCCGCATCATTGCCTGCCACCACATTTACCTGATTTTCCTGTCAGTGGACGCTGCATCGTGGTCGGCGCTGGCAAAGCGGCGGCGTCTATGGCGCAGGCTTTGGAACAACATTGGAGCAGGCAGCAGCAAGCCGATTTTAGGCGATTAAGTGGCATGGTCATCGTCCCTTATGGCTATGCGCTCCTATGCCAGCACATTCAGGTAAGCGAAGCCGCTCATCCTATTCCCGATCAAGCCGGCTATCAGGCTGCACAGGATTTGCTCGCATCCGTACAAAATCTCAGTGCCAGCGATACCGTGATTTGCTTGCTATCGGGAGGCGGCTCATCTTTGATGAGCTTACCTGCGCCCGGTATCAGTCTGGTAGAGAAGCAAGATATCAATCGCGCGCTGTTACGCAGCGGTGCTCGTATTCATGAAATCAATTGTGTACGCAAACATTTGTCCGCCATTAAAGGCGGACGACTAGCCCTAGCCTGCACACCCGCGCGCGTATTGACCTACATCATTTCCGATGTGGCAGGCGACGACCCCAGCATCATCGCCAGTGGCCCGACCTTAGCCGACGCTAGTACCTGCGCTGATGCATTAGAGATTTTGCAGCGATACGCGATTCCCGCCTCGCCAGCGGTACTCACGCATTTGCAGCAGCCCGCATCCGAAACACCAAAATCACATCAAATCGACTCCACCCATTCACAAGTTCACATCATCGCCAATGCACAAGCCGCCTTACAAGCGGCAGCCGATTGGGCACAATCGCAAGGTGTTCAGGTACAAGTTTTGTCAGACAGGCTAGAAGGCGAAGCCCGCGATCTGGGGCAGGCTCATGCACAGCTTGCAACTGAGCTAGCAACTGAGCTAGCAACTGAGCTAGCAATTGCGGCTGGGGATGGGCAAACACCACGTTTATTGCTCTCAGGCGGAGAAACCACCGTGACTATGCGCGGTAATGGTCGAGGCGGGCGCAATACGGAATATCTGTTGAGCTTGTGCCAAAACTTAAACGGTCATCCCAACATTTACGCGCTGGCAGCCGACACCGATGGACGCGACGGCAGCGAACAAAATGCCGGTGCATGGGGTACACCTGACAGCCTACAACAAGCTGCTCAATTATCAATACTAGCTAGTGATTGCTTGGCAAATAATGATGCATATACCTTCTTTGCCGCGCTGGATGCTCTATTGGTGACGGGACCCACTTACAATAATGTGAATGATTTTCGGGCTGTTTTGGTTTTGTGATTCAGAGACAAATCCGGTGAATTTGCGTGCCTGTTGATTATCAAATTCGTAGGGTGGGCACGGATTTATCGTGCCCACGCGTTTAGGTTGGTTAAGGTTAGACTGAATAAGTAATTAGGTTTTTTTCGCGAATATATCAACAAATCCGCGTGGGCACAAAAAAGTGCCCACCCTACATAACTTCATGGTTGTTCTGGAGGCATCATCTCGAAAGCAAAATTTTGTTAAAACTCGTGGTTATTTGTTTTTCGAGTATTGCGCGGCTGCTCAGGCTCGACCAGAATTAAAAGATGACAATCATAATACCTGTAACGCGGGCGCTAAAATACCTACGGCCGTTAATCGCTTCGATACTGTTATCCTCGTTGGTTCAAACGCCCGTCCAGGCTGCTCCCTACACAGATGCGCCTTGTGGCAGTCTTAGTCTTGCTTACTATGAATTTGGCGCATTGTTTTATCGCACTCAGGATGCTGTCTATGCCGGTATTGATAAAGATGTGGTCGAGGAGCTTGAACGGCGCAGTACTTGTCACTTCAGAACTAGCATAGAATCGCGCGTCAGAATTTGGTCGCAACTCAGCAATAACACGCTCGATATGTCGGTCTCTGGTATTGCAACACCAGAGCGTAAAAAATTCGCTCAATTTATTCCGTATTTCTCGACTCGAAATTATGTCTTAGTGCACAAAGACACGCCAATGGCAGCGCAAACCATGGAGGGTTTCTTGGCTAACCCAGCTTTGCAAGTGGCCGTTGTCAAAAGTTTTCAACATGGTCCAGTCTACGATGCATGGCTGGACAAACTGAGGGCGCAAAGACGACTACATGAAGCAGCAGATTTTGCCACGGTGATGCATCTTTTCTCCATCAACAGAGTCCATGCCGTGTTGGCACTCCCTACGGCCTTTCAACCCCTGCTGCAACAAAAACAGTTGGTTGATACCACTTTGGTTTTAGACTGGTCACCCTCTGACCGTATCGTGCATAATTTGATCGTCTCGAAGGAGCGAGTAAACCAAGCGCAGTTTGAGCATCTTGAAAAAGCCATGCGTTCTATGCGTGAAGATGGCAGCCTACACAAAATCTTTAGACGGCATATCGGTGATAGTTTGGCGAAGGAAATCACCTACACCGATCGCAAGTTTTAGCTAAGTTTTACCTCGACCAGTCTCAACTTGAAGGCACAAAAGGCGTGCCCAGAATAAATGGCTGATGCTGCATTGAAGGTAAGTGCGTGCAGACCAATAAATCTTCGTGAAGCGCCAATTTTCGCGTCATTTTTGAATGATGGTGTGGCGTTGCACCGGACAAGCTTAACGCTTGATCGTTGGATCCCAATGTTCCGCAATTTTTCCGTTTTCTATGCGGAACATGTCAAACCAAGTAGTCGTGTAGGTCTTCGATGTATCCTTCGGGTCTTTCGCCTGACTTACAAAGGCCAACACTACCATGTCTCCCTCAGCAACTATCGACACAAGTGGCGCTTTGACTTTTACCTCAATAGATTTCGGCTGTGAGAATTGCTTGAAGAAATCGACGAAACCTGCTCTGCCTGTGGGTACATTGGGATTGTGTTGGATGTATCCCTCAGTCAAGTACTTCTCAGCGAGGTTGAGATGGCCACCTTCAAAGACTTCACGCCAGAAGTCGTAAACGAGTCGCTTGTTCGCAGCTGCCTTTGGATTTGAACTGAACAGGAGTTCGTCATGATTTGGGTTCGGTGCGACTGCGACTTGAGCTTGCGCCGCAATTGGCGCAATTGCTAGTGTCAGAGACAGGAAGATGGTAACAGCGGATTTCATGGTAGGACGCTCCATAGCAGAAGTTTGCGACGAATAAGCTTGAGTTTAAAGGCGTATGCGCCGATCAGTAAGTTTTCTAAAGACACTTAGTTGCGCGTCATTTTAGAATGATCAGTTAAGCGTCTTTTACAACATTAAAATCGCGCCTTATGTTCACGCCAAGTGTGAAACATTAGTTCCTGTAACTCTGGCTCCGATTGATTTAGCACACAGTTTGCGACGCTAAGATGAATATTTTCATATGCATCATCATCCATTAAGTGAAGCAAGCACCCCAATACGCGATGCTGAATCTCGTTAATTCGTCGCAATTGGCTCGGGTTTTCTAAATCATCGCTTCCCGCAACATAACTATTACGCCCTGCAATTGTAATGCCATGCGCAAGCCTAGCGAGAAACAGTATCTTGGCATCTTTACTCAAGGACCGAAACCAATTAGCTTCTATTTCAATACCGGGCATAATTTTGACGCTTAACGCAATGGTGAACGGATGGCGCCCACAAATTTATAAAACACTGAGCCGCATCGCGGCCAGCCCGATCTACCATTTTGTTAGGTCGCATCAACTCCTCCACCCTTTCCCGCTCGATTCGCGGCATCCGGCTTGCTGCTCGCCCCCATCATCTTTACCAAGATCCGGAGGGTCCAAAGTTCGAACATGATCGTGATGGGATAAACGATCGCGGAGCGGCCCACTCCCACATCGCCAAACGCCCCGTACGGAGCGAACTTGTTCCACAGGAGATAAATGCCTCCCCACATGGCAGCATGCAAAACGAGTGTCCGGAGATCCCCCCAGGCTCTACGACGAAAGCTCGCAATGGCAGCCGGAATTGCGAAGAACACAAGGGCCGGCAGCAAAAGAGCGGTGACCATCAGGGACAGAAACTCGAGCATTGTGCGACCTAACGCAACGGTGAACGGATGGCCGCCCACAAATTGATAAAATACTGCGCCGCATCGCGGCCAGTCCGATCGACCATCCTGTTAGGCCACATACGAGACATCTTCGAGACCTACGTAAAATTCTTGGCCTGCGGTAGTAACGATAAGTGTTGCCAACAACTTCCCTGCATCTTGATCGAGCGGCAGAAAACATTCCACCGACCCGAAGAGATTCGAACTATTTGGCTGCTTAAAATACCCCACAAGTATCTGTGCTTCATTAACTAGACTGACGACCGCTGATCGCCCTTCACCAACAAGGCAAGAATCAACGTCAGTAGCAACTGCTTCAATTAGCGGTCTATCAAACGCTAGTGCGTAACTAAAGCGTTCTGCAATCAGACTGTAGTCGCGATCCTTGATCATTCGCACGAGTTCCGCACCAATATTGACTAGCGGTGTTTGATATGTCTGATCGTACGTGATTCTCATGAACAGCCTAACGCCTATTTAATTTGACAAAAATGCATATTAACTTGGCTCGTAAGAAAAGACAATTTGTTTCAAGTCTCTTGAAACCCGCATGAATCATAGATGGGATTGCTTAGGCTGTATTGAACTAGGTATAAATGAATCGACAAAAAGTGCAGCTTAGAGAATGTCGAATTTTCCAAGTTAATCTTCAAAAAAGGTGATTAAAAAGAGTGGGGAATTGCGAGTGGAGATATTTTCTTTTTCCATTTATGGAGGACGCAGATTTCAAGCTGATCCTGTCTAGAAAATTATTACTGGTAGTCTGTCAAATGCGAAATTCCTTTTTTTGACTGTAACCCATCCCCATCCCAACCTTCCCCTTGAAGGGGAAGGGGCTAAAAAGCCAGTTCACAGTACAAAATCTCAAACCTCAAACCTCAAACCTCAAACCAACGCTCTACCATCCACAAACACTTTCAACTCACCCGCTTGTAAAGCCGTCCATTGTTCGTTGGTGGTCAGCGGTTCGGTGACGATCACCGCGACTCGGTCTTGCGGTGTTGTGACCGCAGAGAAATCGACTGACATATCTTCATCCGATAAGGCGGCGGTATTGAAGGGGTGTTGTCGTTCTATGTAATGCAGTTTGGTTGAGCAATGCGCGAACAGGGCGCTGCCGTTGGAGAGCAGCATGTTGAAGGTGCCGTGGCTGGCGATTTCTGCGCAAATTTTGGTTAAGAATTGTTGGAGTGCGGCGTTGTCTGGTAGCGTGCGTCCGAATTGTTGACGCAGGCTTTGCATGAGGTAGCAAAACGCCAGTTCGCTGTCGGTGCTGCCTATGGGTAGATAGCTGCCATCGAGTTCGGGTGCAAAATTTTTCAAGTCGCCATTGTGAGCGAAGACCCAGTTGTAGCCCCAGGCTTCGCGTATGAAGGGGTGGCAGTTCTCTTGCGCGATTACGCCTTGGGTGGCTTTGCGTATGTGGGCAATGACGTTGGTGGATTTGACTGGATAGCGCTTAATTAAATCTGCCAACGGCGAATCCATCGCTGCCTGATGATCAACAAAATGTCGTACGCCTTTGCCCTCGAAAAACGCGATACCCCAGCCATCTTTATGCTCGTCGGTGCGCCCGCCACGCGTGGCAAAGCCCGTGAAGCTAAATACGATGTCAGTTGGGGTATTGCAATTCATTCCTAGTAGTTGGCACATGGCGACAGATATTTCTTAGAGCAAGATTAAGATGGTTTATCAGACATTAGATCCAAGATCAGGTCAGATAAGTGCTTACCTTAACATTGAAAATTCTAAACTTTAAATACTCAGTCGCGATTTGCTTATGCGTTTTTCGTGTAAGTCGAAGCCTAGAATGAAAAAAGCCAGCATATTGAATGCTGGCTCGATTTAAGCTTTGAATGTTCCCTCTCCCGCAGGCGGGAGAGGGTTAGGGTGAGGGTGTTTCAAATACCCCAACCCGACAATCAACGTGCTGCTGGTTCCGGTGCCATAGGCTTACGTGGGAATAATTCTTCACGGTTCGCTGTGTGTGCGACGAAGCTAGCCATGATCATGGCGGCTTGCATCATGTCACCTTTTTGGATTTTGTCGAACACATCGATATTCGTGTGATGGGTGCGGGTGAAGTAGTCCATAGGCTCTTGGATGAATTGGAAGCCAGGTATGCCGACCGCGTCAAAACTCACGTGATCGGTGCTACCTGTTTTCTTCATCGTGGATGTTTTTGCGCCGAGGTCGTGGAATGGTGCTAACCAAGCGTCAAAGATGGATTTTGCTGCTGCATTATTTTCTGCGTAGATACCACGGATTTTGCCGCCACCGTTATCCAGATTGAAGTAAGCAGAGATCTTGCCGTGCAAAGGTTTCAAAGCTAATGGGCCACTTGGACGACGCATGAAGCTCGGTAGATCTTTTTCTTTAGGATCAGTCGATTCTGGGCGTGCTGCGACGTTTTTGCTGATGAAATCACGGGAACCTAACAAGCCTTGCTCTTCACCGCCCCACAGTGCGATGCGGATGGTACGGCGTGGTTTGAAGCCGATGGCTTTCAACATACGCACGGCTTCCATAGCGACTGCAACACCTGCTGCATTGTCCGTCGCGCCTGTGCCTGCGTGCCATGAATCTAAGTGGCCACCGAGCATGACAATTTCATCTTTTTTGTCTGAGCCTGGGATTTCAGCAAAAACATTGATCGAGTTAGCAGGATCTTCGTCACCGAATTTCACTGCGACTTCGACTTCCACTTCCACTTCTTTTTTCTTCTCGATCAGACGGAACACACGATTGTAGTGCTCTGCTGTCATAACCAATGCAGCTGGGCCAGTTGGCTCGTCTTTTTTGTAGGAACCGCCGCCTTGTACAAAGATAGTACCGTCTTCACCGCGTGATGCGTTGACCGTCGCGATGACGCCTTCTTCGATCAGGTAAGGATTGATTTTTTTGGCGAAAGCAAGACGTTTTGCGATGTCGGCCATATCAACAGGTGGACGACCTGTGGCTGCGCCTAATTCCATGTTTTCTAATTCATGTAATTCGTCGTCGGTATAACGTTTTGCATCGGCTGTTGTGTGCAACTTGGTGACAGCAGCTGGGTCGCGTAACAAGATTACGCCTTTCAGCTTGCCTTTCCACTTTGCCAAATCTTCTTCTGTTTCTAATTTAGCGTAGACCACTTTGCCGCGTTTGACGCCATCAGTGCCTGGTGTCCATGCTTTGGGAATTGCGACCAATTCTAAAATGGACGGCGCCACCATGCGCATGGCGGATTTTTCTAATTCCCAGCTGCGACCAAACGGTGCGATGCTGACGGTTTGTGCATTTTGCAAACCCCAGCTGGTTAATTGTGACTTAGTCCAGTCGCCGGCTTTTCGTAAACCAGGTGCGCCAGTTAAGCGCGGTCCGATTTCGTCGGTCAGAACACCCAGGGTTTCCATGATTTTGGAACGGTTAGTTCCTTCGTCGCGGATTTTATTAACCAAAGCCAAATCGACTTTTTCGTCGGCAGCGATGGCCGGCAGTGTGGCGCTTGCTATTAGCGAGCAGACCAAGAGACTTATCAAACGCATCTTATTATTCCCTCTAGTAAAGTACGCGGCTAGCGCGTAGTGAGTAGTACTTATTTAATTATGGGTGCTGCTGAGATTATTCAGATGAACCGAAACGAATGCGATTCATTGAACCGGGTTGGATAAAGGATGGCTTGAATTGGTTCCCGAGTTTTTGTATCAAACTATATACAATGATGCTGCAGCGCGGAAAGGTGGCGTGGATTAAGGCTGTGAGGCAAGCTAATAAAAAAAGCCCCTGTCTCGCTAGACAGGGGCTTCAGATTCATAAAAAATACGAAGAATCAATATTTGAAATTGATGCCTAAGCGCACCGCACGTGGCGAACCAGGTGTGATGTTGTTATTGCTGTTGGCGGATGCATAGTATTTTTTATCAGCGAGATTCTCTACGTTTAACTGTAATTGAATATTCTTATCCCAAGCATAGTAGAGCGCTGCATCGACGCGGGTGAAGCCTGGCAATTCCACCGTATTGTCCGTGGATGGATAAATCGTACCGCGATAGACCAGACCTGCAGCGACACCCCACTGGCTGTTTAGGTCATAACGATTCCATAAGGAGGCGCTATGCGTCGGCACTTGTGCCAACGTTGCACCCGCTTTCACTGTGGCAGATTGCGCGCGAGTGATCTTCGCGTCTTGGTAGGCATAACCGCCCATGATGCTCCAAGCGTCATTGATTTTGCCGCTGACCGCCAGTTCTACGCCTTTCGTGCGTTGACCATCGACCAGAATAGTTTTGGTGGAATCGGTAGGATCGGCGATGGCGACATTACTACGATCCAATTGATAGACAGCAGCGCTCAAGCTCAAGTCACGCAGGACATCCCATTTGGCACCGAGTTCGAAATTCTTGAACTTTTCCGGATCAAAGGCCTTGTTGCTGGCAGTCAGTGAGGACAATTGATCGCCCGCACGTGGGGCGAATGCAAGACTATAACTGGCATACAAGGACATTTCTGTGACTGGCTTGTAGATCAAACCAGCGCGTGGTGAAATTGGCGTATCCGTATTGTCGATTTTTTCTCCAGTACGGTTATTGGTAAAGTCGATACCGAAGCTATCGCGACGCAGACCGATTATTGCTTGCCATTGCGCTGATAATTCGATTTGGTCTTGCACATAAATGCCTACGGTTTTTGCGACACCATGATTGTTGGCGTCTGTCGCGGATGGACGGAAGACGACATTATTGGTGAATGGATTGCTGAGCGGCACTGTGATACTAGTCGCATTGGCACCGACCGTTGGGAAGTAGCCCGTTTTACGTAAGTTATCCGTGGTTTGCTGACCCAATTCCAAACCCGCCAGAATCTTGTGTTTCACGCTACCACTTAAGATGTCAAATGTCAGGTCAGTTTGATTGAAGAAATTTTGACGTTGCGTCGCGTTGTTGTAGGCGCTCAAAGCTACGCTGGTGCGGGCGGTGTTGACGGCGCCGGGATAAACATTTTGGTAGAACTTATCGTAGTCGGCATAACGGGTGCGGTTGCGTAAGGTATAGCCGTTGCCTAAATCGTGATCGATCAAAGCCGTGAAAGCATCGACGCGTGATGAAGTTGGACTTAGTGCGGCGTTACCAAAAAATACGCTGCTGTCTACATCCAGTGGCTTGCCTTGGTAGGATGGGATGCCACGGTCGGCGGTACGATCATCTTTGAAATGCTCGTAGCCAAGCACGATGCTGGTGTTTTGACCCGCGCGAATCGCGAACGTTGGGTTGATACCGCTGCGTTTGATATTGACGCCATTGCGGTAGCTGTCAGAGTTTTCCACCATGCCCGTCACGCGGAACGCCATGTTTTGATCAATCGCTTGACCCAGGTCAGCGGTGGCACGGCGGTTACTCCAGGAACCCAAAGTAATTGACGCTTCGCGCACCGGTGTCCATTGTGCTTGCTTGGTCACGCGGTTGATGATGCCGCCCGAACCGCCACGACCAAAGATCATGGCATTCGAACCTTTTAAAGCTTCGACGCTCTCGATATTGTAAAAATCGCGATAGTACTGCACGTCGTCGCGAATGCCATCAACGAAGAAATCACCGGTCGAGCTATTGCCACGAAATACTGCTGTGTCGCGATTACCTTCACCTTGCGCAGTAACGACGCCGGGCACATAACGAATCGCGTCAGCCATGCTCTGCATTGCCTGATCTTTGATCAATTCTTTAGTAACTACGGTAATTGACTGCGGCGTATCGCGGAGTAAAGTGTCTGTTTTGGTGGAGGTAGCGCTGATTTTGGTCGCGTACTTTTGTTCGGTCGCGCCGACGATTTGCACTTCTGGCAGCTTCGTTTCTTGGGGGGCGGTTGTGTTGGTATTTGTAGAGGCGTTTTGTGCCGCAGCAGGTAAGCTAACAAGTGCCAACAAGGCTGGCAATGTTGCCAAAACGAAGCGGGATGGTAAGTTTGTGAAGCGTTGCATAAATTTCTCGTGGAATGATAAAAAAACGGGATTCGTTTTATGGCCCATGGGCTGGGCTGCAGATCAGCCAACATTTCGCGCTGAAATGTTGGCTGACTTGAATGCTTGAGCGCAAAAAGCGAATCGATTAAGCGCAATTATAAATGCGAATCGTTATCATTCCTATTGAATTTTTAGGTGCAACTTGTTATTAATCAAGAGCTTGGGTGGGAACTTGATTGTTTTGGAAATAAAAAAGTTAAATAAAATTAAAAATTTGCTATGAATTAATGGCTTACGATAAGTGATTTTGACAAAACATGGCTTCACTTATATTGGCTTATGTCGACACCAGGGACCGTGGCAAACAGCATTCCAACGGTCTTGCGTTTATTTTAAGACCTGGACTGAACCGACATAATTTGCATACCCGTCCAGATCTGCCCGGGCGCTAACACTACAGGCTTCAATATCGTTGCCGCTTCTACGCACAGCATGCGCTGGTAGCCATTCGGTTCCAGATCGGCGAGCTGCGCGCCTTTCGCTGCGCCCGGATTCCATACCACGGCATCAGCGAAACCAGACTGACGTATTTGTAGCTGTTGATGCGGCTGTATGATAAGGATATCTGAAGCGACGTTGCCATAGATTCTGTCGGTCTCAGCCGTGATTTGCAATAATTCCTCTACTTGATGGCAATCCCTTTGACCATCCACCGTGTCGCGGTAATCCAAGCCGCCTAGTCCATGTATTACCGTTTGGGCGATATCATCGACTCGAAAATAGGTATGCAAAGCCGTGGTGAAGCTAAATTCGGTATCGCCATTATTTACTACTGAAAAATCGAGTTGCAGCGTCTCTTCCGCGACGGTCACCACTAATTCGGCACGAAACACATGCGGCCAAATCAGCAAGCGTGCGATATTTTCTTGCAATTCAAAGACCGCTTGCGCCGCGCCTTGTTCCAGAACGCCTGAACTTACTAAACGCCATTCAGCATTGCGTGCAAAACCATGCTTGGGTAAAGTGCCGTGATTAGAAAATTGCGGAAATACGATGGGTACGCCACCACGTATCGCTTTACCGGGTCCGAACTCTGAGGTTTTACTGAGAAACAGCTGTTCAGCGCCGCTGGCGGGTATCCATGAACACAGATGTGCGCCATGGGTGAGTAACTCGGCGCGGGCGCCATCTCTGGCCTGAAGTAAAACCTTATCCATGTAAGCACGACTTTCTGCTGAAACAGCGATGAATGATGGGAAAAGTGATGAAAGAAAGATGATAAAGCCTAGCATTTTATCGTTTCTCCACCCAAAATTTGACCATTGAGGCGGTGATTTTTGCATTCTGTCGCTCTTCATAGGCACAGGAAAATTCCTTGGCGTAGACTGCAGGTATGGAAATTTCAATCAATTCTTCATTTTTCGGGGGCGGATATGTTTAAACAATTAGCGATCGCATCGGCAGCATCAGCGGTATTAGTCGCACTCAGTGGCTGCGAAATCAGTATCAACGACGACAGTATCAAAGGCAGCGGCAAGATCATTACAGAAACTCGCACCGCAGGCAGTTTTGATTCCATCACGAATAATTCACCATTTGATGTCGAGTTAGTGGTGGATGGCAAAAACAGCGTGGTGGTCGAAGGTGACGACAATTTTGTAAAAGAAGTGGAAGCCGTAGTCGAAGGTAATACACTTGTGATACGCAATAAGCGCCGTGGTAGCTTCCATTTTTCATGGAAAAATTCACCAACTACCGTCAAAGTCAGCACGGCAAGTCTGGTGAAGGTCTTGAACAGCGGTAGTGGTGATATGCATTTGCGTCAATTGCATAACGAAAAATTAGACATCACTAATGAAGGACCGGGCGATATTGAGGCCTCCGGTACGGCGAACGAACTGCATTTCCATGCCAGTGGCAGCGGCGATGTGAATTTGCGCCAATTAAGCGCCAAGAAAGTCGACGTTGATATGAGTGGGCCTGGCGATGCAGAGTTAGGTGAAATTACACAAAGCCTGAATGCAAAACTGAGCGGCAGTGGCGACCTGAACGTCGCGAAATTACAAACTGAGCAAACGACATTGAGTATCTCCGGTCCAGGCGGCATTAGCTTGCGTGGCATGACTAAAAATATCGAAGCCGATATGTCTGGTTCTGGTGACTTGTCTGTCGATCAGGTTCAGGCAGACAAAACCACGATCACGATGTCCGGTCCCGGTGAAGCGACATTGGCAGGCGAAACTAAATTCTTGAAATTGCGTGTTAGCGGTTCCGGCAGCGTTGATGCATCGCGTTTAAAAATTGGTGATGCAGAAATCCGCAACTCAGGCCCAGGTGATTTGCAATTCAAATTATTGAGCGGTAACGTAAGTATTGATACCTCGGGTTCCGGTGATATTGAGGCAGATTTGTCGATGGCTGGTAATGTCGATATCACTTCTGATGGTCCAGGCAGCATTACTTTGCGCGGTAGCGGTAAGAAGTTAAGCGCTAATTTGAACGGTTCTGGCGACTTGCATGCGAAAGACCTGTTGTTGGAGTTAGCCTCGGTTAAGGTGAATGGTCCCGGCGAAGCCATCGTTAACGTAAAAGCGGCTGGTGCAGCATCGGCAGAACAAAGCTCGATCAGAAATGGATCACGCGTGGTCACAATAGATCGCAATGGTGTAGTGAACTAAAAAAATTCTTAAAAAAAACGCCAGGGCTAGAGAAATCTAGCCCTGGCGTTTTTTGTTGACCTGCAGCCTTATTAATCTAAGTTGTCAAACCACATCCTGACGAGATACTTGCCCGTCGTTATCGATTAGTAAATAGGCTAAACCACTCTCGCTTAACCATGCTTTGCCTTGCATTTGTTTGAGCATCGTAATTGTGGAATAACTGCCTGCCGCAATACTGAGCGGTGCCAACACGCTGACCGATTGCCAATAATTGACCGGGTAAGCAGAGTCGGGGTCGAGGATGTGGCAATAACGTATTCCATCGAGATCAAAGAAGCGTTCATAGTCGCCGCTGGTCGCAAGCGCACCACTACTGACTGGTATGGTAGCGATGATCTGATCGGACTTGCGCGGATTTTGTATACCAATTTGCCATGGGCGGCCATCGAGTTGCGGACCCAAAATACGTAAATCACCGCCCAGATCGATCAAGCCGTGACTGATACCTTCATTGAGTAATAATGCGGCTGCGCAATCTGCGGCGTATTCTTTACCATAGCCGCCAAAATCAATTTCCATTTCCGTTTCTGGTAAATAGACCGTGTCGCTAGTACGTTGGATTTTGTCCCACCCGATTTTGCCGCGTAGATGATCGAGCAATGCGGGTTCCGGTAACATCGCGTGTTTAAAATTCCAAGCCCTGCGTAAGATGCCTGAGCTGATATCAAATTTCCCATCGCTGGCACGAAACAAAACCTCGGCATAGTCCAGTAACTCGTTCGTTTCTTTATCGATTTTGACAGCGCCACGACCAGCTTGACCATTAATCTGACTGAGTATGCTGTCGTCGCGGTAGCGTGAATATTTAAGTTCGATGCGTCTGACTTCCTGAATTGCAATCTCCGCGATTTGCTCTGCCTCCTGCTGTGTATTAGCAGGCAAGCGACATTCGCATAGACTGCCCATGGCTAGAAATGGGATAGTAAAAATTGGCATGCGAAAGGCGACGGCGTAAACGATAAGCTTCTAATTGAACATCAATGCAGTTAAAAACGATAGCGTAGACCGACTTGCAAGATGCTGGCATCTAAGGGCGCTAGCTGTGGACGTCGATTCTTAAAGAAAGTCCAGTCACTGCGCTGGCGGTACTGCTCTAGGCTCGCGTCTATTTGCCAATGCTGATCTAACTGTTTGCTTAGCTTAACGCCAAAACTACGTCCACCAAACGCTGACATGCGCTGATCTTCACTGATAAATTGGGTACCGCCAATTTTGTAGCCAACGGGAATATATAAGATTGTATAAACCGGATCAAAGTAAAAATCAGCGGCGCTCTGTGAATACAGCCGTAACGTAGGTGTGATGGTCCAGCCAGCACTCAGGGTTTGCGCATAATCTATATTGATCGTATGTGAGCGTATACCAAAACTGTCCTGATAGTGGCGATAGTTTAATCGCAAGCTACCATCTGCTTCGGGAAAGTAATGATGATATTTTAGGTTCAATGCAGTTTGTTGACGTTCACGTGGCCGAATGTCGAGTGATTTATACGCATCGGAAAAATAACCATGCGCATTGGTATGCGTTAAGCTGATTTGTGCGATATCTTGCGGTGACAAAACCTGACTGACGCCAATTAAGAAATCACTGCCGCGTCTCTCTTCGTTAAGGCGTCGACCGGTCGCGGTGATTTTATCTTTGGCTGAGCCTAAGCCAAAATTCCAGGTCGTATTATTGTCATCGCTCGCGATGCTGGCATTGAGGGAAATCGCAGTGGAATCATAATCATGTTCAGTCGAGTAAGCGACGCCAGCCGAGAGTTTGACGCGTTCAAAATAGCGATGCAATTTAACATCGGCAGCACGGCGAGAGTCGCTCATCTTGGAGGCGCTGGAGATGACAGTGTGATAGCGAGGTGAAGCGCCAGATACCTGATCCGCCACTAAACCGGCGTCAATACTCCACACGCCAGCAATTGGTACGCTAAGCGCTATTGAAGGCGAATTAACGGTTAGACGATTTAAGCCGGGCTGACTATCTCGATAGCGCAGATATTTGCTACTAAACTCAGCCTTTTCTGGAGCATCTTCGGCTTGCGCTTGTGGCGAAATTAATGGCAACACCCCACTTAAACTGACTGCTGCCAGCAAGATGGAAGGGCCGAGCACAGTTTTTTTTGTTGGCAATGACGGTTCAATTTGCAGGGAATCGGAAACGTTGGAAGATGTGGTCATTGGTCTAGTCGTCAATCAATGTGAAGGGCTAAATATGTCTTGTTGTGGCAAAGAAGATTAATTACAGCCACAGCCACCACCGCCCACACTGCCGCTGCCCGTTGCGGCTTCTTTACTGGTGTAAATATGATCGGCGTTTTTCGCGCTGAGTCTATCGTGATCAAAGCGCATTTCTGCTTTTGCCAGATAGCCTTTTTCCCATGCTGCGACATTGCCAAGACTGCTGCAGGCGCTGTTACTCGCTGCCAGTATGATCAGGCAAGTAACATAGCTTAAGCGTTGCCATTTTCTTATGTGCACAGTGTGTATTTTCATCGTCAATCCTTATCTGCCAACGCAGCCTTAATTTTTGCTTCCAATATTTCCTGGTCAGCGACTTTAAAGCCTTTGTGTATAGAAATCAGTTTACCTTTGCGATCTATTAAGTAGCTGCTAGGCATGCCTTTGACACCATATTGTTGTGGTGTTTGTCCTGCGGGATCAAATAAAACCAGAAACTGCGCTGGATTTTTGCTGAGAAAAATTTGCGCATCGTCGATTTTCTTATCGAGATTGATAGCGATAATTTGTAAGCCCGCAGCCTGATATTTTTGCTGCAGGCTATTCATAAAGGGAAAAGACTGCAAGCAAGGTGCACACCATGATGCCCAGAAATCGACATAAACCAGCTTTCCCAGATGCTGTTTCAGGCTTTCTTTATTGCCAGTGCTCGTGCTTAATTCAAAAGCCAGTGACGTCGGAACTTGGGCATAAACGGACACAGGCAAAGTCAGCAACAGTGCAAGCATAAATTTTATTCGTAGCTGCATTATTTGGCACCATTCAAATACCAGGTTTGAATGGAGGCAATGTCAACAGCGCTTAATACACCATCTTGCGGCATAGAGCGCGTTACCACGGTCGAAATGTACAAAGGCCCAGCATTGCGCCTGATCAGATCGGCGGTATGTAAGGCAATGCCGCCTTCAGTTTTTTGCGCAGAATGGCAAGAAATACAGCGTGCGTTGACGATCGTTTGTACTTTTTCAAATTCAGAATTACTGATTCCGGCGGTTAAGTCGAACAAAATATCCGTAATCCCAATCTTGGCTTTGGCAGCGCTAATATCGGTCGGGGTTACCGCTTTCGCAATCTCCATACCTTTGCTGATCGACTCTTCAGGCGAGTTATAGTTAAGTCCTTGTTGAATTGCGAAGAAATTGCCGACCGCGACTTTATTGTCTAACAGTTGCGGCACCCAACCCCATTCGGCATTACCAGCGAATTCATGCGCTGCATTGAGCATGGTGGCGACCAAATTGCCTCTGCTAGAACGCTTTGATGCCAGCTCACCAGCCCAATAGGCAACATCGGCGTCTGGCGGTGCAGTCGCCCCGCTGCGCCCTAAAACATTTTTATAAATAATCCTGACGAATTCTTCGTTAGTCATACTTGCCGAGTAACCCGTGATACTGGTAAAGCCAACAGCCGCATCATAAAAATTGCTGGATAACTGATCGACCGTCATGCCAGCTTTGATTTTATCTATCCAAAAACTCATGCCATCTGCATCTGGAACCCGATTAAAAAAGGCGACATAGAGCTCGATCAAAGTCTTTAGATTGGCGGCAGTTATCGTTTTGGATTTATCTCCAACCGAAAAGTTGACGCTTAGATCGTTAAACTTAGCGCTGCTGGTGGCACTAATATTGACAGTGCCGCCACTACCTACATTGTCCTTGACGCTGAACCCTGTGGCGGTACGGGTAATCTTATAGTTATTCCGAACTGCGGCGAAGGTGGTGACATTGGCAGGCGCTGCAGAGAGCACCTGGGGTGGAGCCATTACTTTTTCGTTAGCCAAATCAGCATTGCCGCCACAAGCACTTAAGGCTGTGCCGACCAGACATAGCATCAATGGGGATAGCTGTTTTGTTGAGAATAATCGCATCATGTACCCCGGTCTTTAATGTAGGTTTTTAAAACTTTTGTATTCGATATGCGTGTTTTACGACCAAACGACTGCTGGAAATTAAAGGGTTGAGTCCTAACAGCAAACCTATCAAAACATGTTGTGGCAATAGCCAGATTTGTCCTTGAGGCGGATTGACTTGAGTGCAGGCAGTGATCAGCGGTGCTGCCCAAGAAGCTTCGTCAGTGACATCTAACAGAATATCCCCATCCGAATTGGTATGAAAGTAAATTTCACCGCCATGCAACAAATTGAGACAGATACCTTGGCCAGTAGTTGGTTTGTCTCCTATTAATTTTTGCAGCTCCTGATTATTTAATTCCATCCAGCCCTCAACTTCGGCGGGTGTTTCTAAAATTATCCATGGATGTTCGTGGGGAATGTCTCGCGCTTCGGGTGTGTTCATGAATTATCGAATTTGCTTGACTTGCAAGCCTTGTTGTTTCAATTGCGCAATGATACTGCGCTCGCCTGCCATATGACCAGCATTCAAAACAATGAACGCTTTTTTACCCTGTTGCATCAACTCACGAATTTTGTTCGCAATACCTTCATTCCTATCGTCCATTAGCGAATTCATAATTTTTTTAGAGCCCTCGTCTCTATTTCCAGCTTCCAAAAGAATTTTTTCAATGCCGTTGGCGTCTGCTTTGAGCCAGGCCTGATTCATCGATTGAAGCTGGCTTTTAAGTTCACCTTTTCGGAAGGAATCTAAGGTGTTTGCCAACAAGGCATTCCCTTCGTCATCATTTAAGCTGCCTAGGACATCGGCTTGAAATTCCAGTCCGTCTAGTTCTATTAAAGCTTTATTGTCTTTTTTTGCCGCATTTATAAAATGCAGGTCGATGCTTTGTGTCGGGTCAAAACCTAGTTGCATACTGACTTCAACGCTCAATCCCATCGCGACCATCACTGGTGTATAGGATTGAAATTGATCAACAGACTTACCAGCCATGGCTTTTAAGGTGCCCCAAACAGCCTGACTCACATGCTTCTCTAATTTGTCAGGGGCGCTATAGCTGAGCTTACTGGCGATCGCTTGCACGGCTGAGTCGCTGTTGCTATCGGCCTCTACCATGATGGTATCAGCCTGCGCGTAAGCTTTTTGTACTGGTACTGACATAGGATGGAAATCTTTTTTGGCAATATGAACCGAAGCAAATAGGTAGGCAATTGGCGGTTTCGCTTTGTTGTTGGTCTTTTCTATCGTTGCATCGTCTTGGTTCATCAAACGCACTTCATACAGCAGTCCTTTGACTTTACTGGTCATAGGCGGTTTCGCTGGTCCTTTGGTTTGTGCTAATGCGCCAGTCGATAAGCAGGCACACACTAAACTCAATGCACAAAAGCTCAAAATCTTGCTGGAAAAGTGCTTTGTTTTGGTTTTCATAATGAATTGGAAAGAATAGATATCGGGTGAATTGACGGGAATTGGTTTACTTGCTATCCGCCTCAGATTCGCTAATGAACGCCAAAATATACACTAATTTTTTTGCACCAAAAAAGCACAGCCCGACCAGCGCAAAGTTTGAGCCTCTCTGCGGCAGAACGATCTTATGCTGAGTAAAAGTTTCCTTGGGAAAACATACGCATAATTTAATGGAACTAATTGAGAGGAGATCAATCGAAAGCCCGCGCGACTCACCGTTGATGTGCTGTTTATTGGACAAATCGTTATGCGGTGAATAGCAAGAAGGAGTGCTACCATAAGTTGTTGGATTGTTGCTATGCAGTGTAGAAATTTTGTTTGAAAGCTGTGCAATACGTCGGTTTTCGCGTTTTTCCTCTTTACTGTTTAGGCATAAATCGCTATGTTACGCAGGTTTACAAAAATAGATCCTTCTCGATTGCTTTTGTTTGGTAAGAGTGGGAACAAGAAATTCAATTATTATATTTGCCTTAAGGAAATAATATGTCTTTTGAGCGTGTGGAGTTACCAGGTCAAATCTTGACCTCGGTGGAAATTATGGCCGTCAGAGCCAAGAAAAAGGGAAATATCAATTTAGGTATGCATCGCCTTCTGTCTATTATTGAGGAGGCGGTATGATTAATTGGCGCGTTAAATCACTAGACGCTATTTTGGCGACAGCAGAAAAAAAATCTCTGCATCGCACCTTAGGCGCATTTCAACTCACTATGCTTGGTATTGGTGCCATTATTGGTACCGGTATTTTTGTTTTGACTGCTGCTGCCGCACAAAAAGCCGGCCCTGGCATGATGTACTCCTTTATTATCGCGGGCTTCGTCTGCGCGGTTGCTGCACTTTGCTATTCTGAATTGGTTGCTATGGCACCAGTGTCTGGTTCTGCTTACACCTATACTTATGCCGTTATGGGGGAAGTGATGGCATGGACCGTCGGGTGGGCCTTGGTACTTGAATATGCCGTCGCCGCTGCCGCAGTTTGTGTAGGCTGGTCGGGGTACGTGATGGGCTTGATTCAAAAAGCGACGGGATTTGTTTTACCTGAAGCACTAAGCCATGGACCTGCCTGGTCGATTGTTGGTGGTATGCCTTCGGTTGATTTTAGTCATGGTGTTGTGAATGTGCCTGCTATCATCGTGGCTCTGGTTATTACGATGTTGCTAGTGAAGGGTACTAGCGAAAGTGCGAAAGTCAACTCTATATTAGTCGCAGTAAAAGTCACGGCATTGTCTGCTTTCATCGTGATCACATTGCCGATGATCAGTGGCGACAATTTCACACCTATGTTGCCAAATGGTTGGATCGGTACTCAAGGTAGTGGCGTTGGCGTTGTAGGTGCTGCCGCATCAATCTTCTTTGCCTATGTCGGTTTTGATGCGGTCTCTACTGCGGCCGAAGAAACCAAGAATCCGCAACGCAACGTTCCTATAGGTTTGATTGGTTCCTTAGGTATTTGCACGATCTTCTACATGTTAGTTGCTGCTGGTGTGGTCGGCTCTGTTGGTGCACAGCCTATTACATCCATCACTGGTGCTGTATTGTCACCAGACTCAGCTGAATTTGTTCTGCGTTGTAAAGAATTGGCAGCAGCTGGCAGTGCGCCTATCGTTTGTTCCCACGAAGCTTTAGCTGAAGTATTGAGCAAATTACACTACGATCAAATATCAAAATTAGTCGGCCTCGCAGCAAGTATCGCTTTACCAAGTGTTATTTTGATGATGATCTTCGGTCAAACACGTATTTTCTTCGTTATGGCACGTGATGGTCTGTTGCCAGAAAAATTGGCTGACATTCATCCTAAATGGAAAACACCATGGTTGATGACTATCGTTACTGGTATTTTTGTTGCGATCGCTGCAGCGTTCTTCCCAGTCGGTCAGTTAGCGGATATCTCTAATTCAGGTACGCTGTTTGCATTCTTCATGGTAGCGATTGCTGTTCTGGTCTTGCGCAAAACGGATCCTAACCGTGCCCGTCCATTTAAGACACCAGTAGTTTGGTTGGTAGCACCAATGGCGGCTGGTGGTTGTTTGTTCTTGTTCTTCAGTTTGCCGACCATCGCCCAATTGGTATTGCCAATCTGGGGTAGCGTGGGTATGGTGATCTACGTCTTGTACAGCCGCAAGCATTCCCATTTGGGTAAAGCCATTGCCGCACAAGAAGCTGCTAAGAAGTAAGCAATAGGAAATGATGAGTTCGAAGAACTGATTCTTTGAATTTGATAAAAGAAACGGCGCAATGTAAAAATTGCGCCGTTTCTTTTTTGCCCCTCATTATGTGTTACAACCAACCTTCATCACGTGCCATCCGAAATGCTTCAACACGGTTTTTGGCATTGAGTTTGCTGATAGCTTCAGAAAGATAATTACGCACCGTACCTTCGGATAAATGCATGATTTTGCTGATCTCGTTACTAGTCGAGCCCGTACCAGCCAGGCGCAAAACCTGACGTTCGCGTTCGCTTAGCGGGTCTTGTGGGCCACCCCAGCTTTCCATCGCCAACTCGGGCGCAATCGCTTTCCCACCGCCCTGAACAGTCCGTATCGCTTTCGCCAGATCTTCGGCAGGCGCGTCTTTCAGCATATAGCCTCGAACACCGCTCGCCATCGCACGCTTGAGAAAGCCGGCACGGGCAAAGGTCGTTAAGACGATGACTTTACTTGGCAGTTTTAGATGAGCGATTTCGGCAGCGAGTTCTAAGCCAGTCATGATCGGCATTTCAATATCGGTTACCACAACATCGGGCTGCAGTTGTTTGCAGAGCTCCAAGGCTTCTTTGCCATTTTTGGCTTGACCCAACACGTCGATATCGCCTTCCAATTTTAACAAAGCGACCAGTGCACCGGAGACCATCACTTGATCTTCCGCTAGAATAATTTTTATCATGTTCATTTCCTTATACTGCGCTAGCTTGATGGAGTGGTAAAGTAAATCGTATCGTCAGCCCGTCCTTGATTTCGACCTGTAGATCGCCATCTAGGGCACGTACCCTTTCGCTCATACCGATTAAGCCATTTCCTTTCTTAACTTCATCGCCCTTCTCTCTGCCGATAGAGCCATCATCGGCGATTTTCACCTGTATCGAATCGCTTTTGCCAAGGACAGAAAAATGACAATGCTTCGCATCCGAGTGACGAATAATATTGGTGACCGCTTCACGTAAGGCTAAAGCAATAATGTTCTCAACGGCAGCTGGTAAAACCGTTTCATCGATCTGACTCTCGAACTGCACACCCGCCGATTCCAAAGCATTTTGCGCGCCGCGTAACTCGTGCGCTAAACCAGTATCACGATAACCTAAGACCGCTTCGCGCACTTCACTCAAAGCTTGTCTGGCGGTCTGCTCGATATCTGCAATCTCTTTCTTGCAAGCCTCCGCATCGCGATCATATAGCTTACGGGCGAGTTCGGCTTTCAGGGCAATCACAGATAAAGTATGACCCAACAAATCATGTAAATCGCGGGCGATGCGTTCGCGTTCTGCCACGGACGCCAAATGCTCGATCTCTTCCTGTTTGCGAAATAGTTTGCTATTCGCACGCTGCAAACGTTCGCCGATAATCGCACCCAGAGCACTAGGAATACTAAAGATGACCGCTGGTATCCAAAAGTAGGTTTGTAGCTTTAGGAAGTAACTAATGACTGCCGTACCTGCCAGAACACAAAACAAACTCAAATAGGCATGGCGTTTTTCCTGAAAGCGCGAAGACATGGTTGCCGCAAAGATTACAAAACTCGAACCACCAAAATTGTAAGGTGCCCATGCGATACCAATCCCGGCCACCAGTGCGATACACACTGCAACCCGCCAACCCTTGCCCCAAAAACTATAAATGTAGAGAGGCAAAAATATCAAGATGCTGAGAACGATCAGCAACAGTTCGACAATGCTAGGTCGCACATAAAAGTAAGGCCAAGCAAAAATGCCGAAAGACAGCATCCAAAAAAACGGCGCCTTACCGTATTGCGGTGGAATCCAAGGTCTAGACCAAAGATCTTGAATTTTACTTTGCACAGACATCTTCTTTCCCCATTTTTGAAAGACCGAAACAAGATGTCGTTCCCATCTTGCTTCGATTTACAATTAACTTTTTTAAGTCTAACGAATTTCGTTTTACTCCTTGACCAGTCGCACGTCGACGATATCGAAAGCATAGTTTCCTGCAGCAGGCCCTGCATTAAAGCCCAGCATGGTGACAATACTTGCATCCATGCCTTTAAAACGGCTCAAAGGCAAACTCACTTCTGTCCATTCAGCTGGCGCGGTGAAGGGAACACTGACCGGAATAAAACTGCCTTGCATTGTAAAGCCGACTGTGTAGGTTTTACCATCACCTTTGACTTTAAATTTCAAAGTGTTCGCTGCGCTCAAATCCACTGCTTGCATAGGCTGCGTGGCAGGAAAAAAAGCCACACCAGCCCAAGGAAAAGCAAAGCCTGGATTCACAACAGCATCAATGTGCAAGGCATTTTGTGCGAATTCAGGAACCGCGTTAACCTTCAACTGCACGGTCGATTTACCGCCCATAGGCGCATCGTTGGAAGGCACCCAACCAAACCCAAAAGGGCTACCCAGTTTTTCTGCGCTAAATAAGCTGATGCGACCATCGCTTGGGATTTGTACGGCTACTGTTTTGTTGGTTTTTTCTTTGGCGACTTGCGCGAGTTTTTCAGTGCGCAATGGAGAAACTATTTCACCATCTTTCCAGATTTCGACTATGCGACGAGTCGCTGTGATATCGACACTAGGGTCACCATCGACCAACATTACATCGGCTTTAAGGCCATTGGCAATGCGGCCACGATCTTTCAATCGGAAAGCTTTTGCTGGTGCAGAGGTCGCCGCTTGTAGTGCTGCGCTAGGGCTCAAGCCCGCATTGACCAAGGATACTAATTCATGATGCAAACTGATCCCGTATTGCGTACCCGTGTTACCCGCATCGGTACCCGCTAATACTGGCACTTTGGCGGCATGCAAGGCGGCGGTCAAGGTGTTCGGTGCTGTCATCCAGGCCTTGTTTTCTTGTTTGCCGTACACTGAATTCAAAGGAATCAACTGGGTTTTGCCGAGCAAGTTTGTCATGCTCGCGTCACTCAACACATCTTGCGATTTCATTCCTGCCATACTCTCCAAAACACTGAAAGTCGGAATCACAAAACTACCGTTTTTCTTGGCTAGGCCAATGATTTCTTTGCTCTGCGCTTCACTGATGCTACTGCCCACATACAAATGCACGAGACCATCTGCACCTGCAGCCAAGGCTGCCTTTGCATCTTCGAAGGTGCCGATATGCACCACCGCCAGTTTTTTACGTGCATGGCTAGCTTTAATCAGCGCCTTAACGGTGTCCAAATCGAGAGAATTGAACTTGTAGCCTGCACCACCATGCTCCATCACGATCTTAATAAAATGCGAGCCTTCCGCGATGCGTTTGTCGACCCAAGCCTGCGCCTGCTCTGGTTTGGTCAAAGTTTCAACTTCCATGCCGTACTCGGTACCGTGACCGCCCGGAGCCGTTGCCAATACGCCGGCTGAAATCAGATCTGGATTTTGCTTATTCTTACCTTCTGCCATACGTTTGTTCATCTCACGCATCAAAGGTACAGCGGTGAACATATCGATTTGCGTCGTTACTCCAAATAACAAAGGCAAATCTTGATCTTGGTAAGCATGCACGTGGGCATCGATCAGGCCAGGTAATAAACTGCGTCCGCTGCCGTCGACAATAGTCATGGCAGGGGTAATGCTGCCCTTAAAGTTAGTATCAAGAATTTTGCCTTGATCAATTAAAACCTGACGTGGGCTCAGCATTTTTTCACCGTCAAAGACGCGCACGTTTTTGATCAGGGTCGCTGCGTCGACATGCAGGCTAAACAAGCAGGCAAGTGCGGTGCAGCCGATACGACTTGCTAACTTGACGGTTTTAGTTTGGGCAAAATGATTGAGGTTTTGGAATCGGGTCATCATGTTCTCCTTAAGTGAATGGTTGATGACGCTATTGTGCGCGGGCAGTCGCGGTTTTGTTAGAGCAATTTGACATGACTTTGGGATGACAAATGTCATGTCAAAGTGTTTCATGCCGCTTACTTCGGAGTACACTCGCTTGGCTTGTGTAGCTGCTAACTGGCTGTTAAGCTAGCCTGCCTGAGTTTGCGTCGGCTTCTTTTTTGAGCAATTGGCCCAGTTTAGATTTCTAACCGTAGAAAAGACATGTATAAAACAATCATGAGTACCGCGAAAATTTTAGCACTGAGTACACTGGGACCACTTGCTATGACCGCCATTGCACAAACGACGCCACTTCCTCCACCTTTTGATAATCACCCTTTAGTACAGAAATTTAAGCCATGCATCAGTCCAGTTGGCTTAACCCGTGAGCTACCGCTGGCTGACCCTATTCCTAAATTGGAAGCACCCGGGCGGATGTATACTTTGGGCGATATGGGGGCGATACGTGATGGCTATCGTCATTCTCTATACGTGAGCGCAGACGGCAAGCAAATTTATATTGTTCAAGTTGGCGGTTTCGCTGGTACGTATAAAGTTTTTGGACCGCTTGATCCAAGCATGGATTGTTCAAAGAAAGACTAGGGCGTGCGAATCAAGTAAGATAACGCATCCCGTCTATTTTTTGCTTGTTTATGAATGACTTTTCTTTGACTGAAACGCTTACAGTGCGTCGCGCACAGGCCGATGATGCATCTGCTTTGGCACAGTTAGCGCGCCAGACTTTTATCGACACTTACAGTGACTTGAATGACCCTGAAGATGTGCGCTTGCATTGCGAAAAGAATTTCAGTATTGCTCAACAAGCGGATGAAATTAATAATCCTGACTACGCTGTAATCCTTATTTGGCAACAGCAAGAGTTAATTGCTTTTGCCCAGGTCGTGCGACGTCCATTGCCAGATTCGGCAGAAGTGCAGGTTCAAGATGCGGTCGCCTTGTTTCGTTACTACGTTAACAAAGAATGGCATGGCAAAGGTGTCGCACAATTTTTGATGCAAGCCGCCGAACAAGCCGCCCGCGAATTCGCTGCCACGCATCTTTGGCTAGGCATGTGGGAACATAATGCACGCGCACTCGCCTTTTACCAAAAAGTAGGTTTCGCCCATGTCGGATGGATGGATTATCACTTCGGTAGCAAAGTCGAGCGCGACTATGTATTGCTTAAGCGCTTGTGAAGCCAAGGCCCATCGTGACCTTTTTTGTTTCATCGCTTTTGCATAGCTATTACCAAACTCGATGACTTTCATGTGCTCCAAAAAATGGAAACATAGTGCTCTGGATCGCCACTAAATATTTGCTGACCGCCGCAGTTGTTGACCTGATTTCTGAAATCGCGAAACGTAGTGATAAGCTGGGTGGTCTGATCGCAGCACTACCTATGGTCACCGTGTTAAGCATGATTTGGTTGTATCTGGAGAAGCAATCGAGCGAAAAAATTGCAAATCACGCTTGGTATACATTTTGGTATGTAATTCCAACGTTACCAATGTTTTTGATCTTCCCTTATCTTTTGCCACGCCTGGGATTTTGGCTAAGCTTGTTGCTCGTCTGCGTGATTACCTTAGTCTGTGTCCTGGTATTCGCTTATTTTCTCCGCCGCTTTGGGATTCATTTGTTGTAATGTTGCTGACGTTTCAACAGGTAACGACGCCAAAAAAATCACTTACAAGCTGATAAGTGGAAGACGTTCAATCACCGATAAATAGGAAGTAGCGCCTTCTAACAAGCTCGTAATGTTAGCACTAGGTTCAGACCACCTTTCCTCATAAATCACTTCACCCTCGTATCTCGGTGTGAACGGTAAAGTCTCTTGCGGTGGCGAAAAATCAGATTTTAAATCCTTTTTCAAACCACGTGGATCGATGTGATGCCAACCAAAGTCATGTAAGTACACGGCGTTCAGACCATGTAAATAAAAAGATGTCTTAGCCTCGCCAAAAGCAATTCTTTGATAAATCAAGGCCGTGGGAATGTCATTTGCCCGCAACAATGCGGCAAGCAAATGGCTTTTGGCAAAACAGAAACCCGTACCTTCTTTTAAGACATCGGATGCTTTGCAAGTCACTGGATTGAGCTGGTAGTCGAGACTATGCCGTATCTCGTCGCGTACGAATTCAAAACATGCCTTGACCAGGGCTAGTTCCGAATGATTTTCACGTCTCAACTGTGCAGCCTTTTGAAGAATCGATTCGGATTTCCAGTCTATGTATTTGCTTGATTCTAAAAATCTTTGCATGACGATGTTCTTGAATTCGTGAGTAAAGTGATATAGCAATTGGTGACTCGTTGGTGCATATTCGGCATGTTCTCATCTCCTTGGAAAGAGATCAATCCACGCCAATGACCTCGTGACCGCTGGAATTCGCCGAGTTGCGGATCAAACAATTTTGGTGATGAATAGAGGCCAAATATAGAGTTCACTCCAAACCTGTTCTTGATTATGGAAATAGGGAGTCTGCGCTCAAGACATATCTATTTCTTTATGACCACTTTATGCTTTTTAAAGTACCACAACATGACCGGAATTTCGATTGCTGTGTAAGTTGCCAAGGTAAACCAAAACCAATTTACTTCGATAATAAGCAAGTTAAATCGGTAATCACTACTCCAATAGTGATAGCCGACAATCGCCAATGCGATACTTGATGTGCCGATGTCGTATAAGGCAATCTTGTTGAAATCATTTCCTGCCAGTGTAGGATATACCGAGAGGTAAGCGACTAAGATGAGTGCAGTATTGAGTAAGACGATAGTTAGTTCAGCTTGTGGCATAAAAATTTAACAGTAATGAGAGACTTAGCATTGTGGACAATGGCATTTTCTTTTCAGCATCTATTTAGCACATCTGGTGCTAAAGTAAAAAGACAATTGGTAGCCTTATGGTTTGGTGTGAAGCAAGGATCTGATCTTGTCCCAAGCGGACGGAAAATTGTCCCAAATAGTATCAATCGTTCAGGAACTGCGCTAGTATCGCCGCGCGACAAAAAAGACTTTTAGAAAATTGGTGAACCAAAAATGCAAATGTACATCCGTCACTTTATGCTGATAGTCCTGTTAAGCGCAGTATCGTTTAACGCCATGTCACAAGAGCGCCTGCCCTGTCAGTGGGGCAATATTGATATCACCGATCCTGCATGTAAGCGCCCTCAGCTTATTTTGAAAAAGTACCGGAATGCGTCAACTTATACCGAGCATCAGTCGCTTTTGATTGACTTGAATCAATTGCGGAACGATGATTTTCAACGTCTGCGCGCGGCAAAGAAGACATCCGACTCATATGACCCATTTATCGATGAAGCTTTGATGGATTGGTTAGATTGGTATCAGATCGCCTTCAATGCACGTGAGGAGAACCGCCAACTGCTCGAGAGTGAAGTATGGCGCACCCTCATACAATTAGCCCATCGTGATCCTTATGCTGCGATCAAACGCTTGAATAAAGTCAGTCAATCCACAGTTGGGGATGACAAGGCCCTAAGCTTGTTGTTGACCGGCATGCTAACCAATCGCTTAAAGACCATGGCCGAGGCCGCCAATTACGCAGCATTTAATAGCAAGACAAATGACAGGAACGAAGAAAAAAGAGAGCAACGATTTGAAGAATTTATTCAAACGCATAAGCAAGAATTTAATATCGGTGAGCTTTGTTATGGCGCAAACTACAATGGTCGCCATTTTTCTGCTGTGGAGAAACAATTTCCACAATCCAAATATGCGCAGGCTGCGGCTTATTTGTCGATGATGCTCAATCCCTGTGGTGAGTGCGAAGGGGATTTCTCTTGCTATCTCAGTAAAGCATTAGGGCCCACTAAACAATTTTTATCGAAGTACCCACAATCCGAGCTCGTCCCGATAGTGATCAAGCGGGTGGATAACCGCCTCAGCGGTCAGTTCATCGTAAGAGACGCGTTAGGAGATTACCTGACTAAGAATGAACCACATCAAAGCCGCGATTTCGTGATGGGTGAATATAATCCGCTTGACGCTGCCAACGTTTTGATTGACTTCGAAAGGTCTTTAAATCGTGTCGAGCCGTCGGCGATTATTAGTACGAAATATTTGCTAGGTGACCTATACGTCAAACTAGAACAAATGGGCAACGCCAAACGCATCCTCAATTGGTTGTCCGAGCACGCACCCAATTCACCAGAAGTGAGCAAGTTGAGTTTGTCATTGACTAACCCGGCCGAGCAAAAACGAATCACAGACGCGAAGTTGTTCGCAGATCGCAAAAAGAAACTCTCGCAAACCTATTGGTTGCAGGAGTGTGAACTAGATAAGCTTTGGTTAGGCCAGGAAGGCATCGATTGCCAACAAGGTAGACTGTCGAATCGCTAACTGAATCGACCACTTAGCCAGCGCTTTAGCGTATGCACCTAGGTCGTCTCGATAATGATCAACAAAATCTAAAAATCAATTAAACTTAAGCATCTTATTTTTTTCATTAGCGATGAACATCATTCTCCGACACACCCTATTTCTCATTGCTGCTTCTGCATCAATTATCAGCAGCGCTAGTTTCGCCGCAACCACCTTGCAAGAACATCGCATAAAAATCGACGGCCAGCAGCGGCGTTACTATCACCTGAGCAATCCTGCCGCGACTCAAACAGGCACACCCATATTCTTAATTAATGGCTCCGGTTGCGATGATTTTGCTACGCGTCTGTCACGTTTTTTTGAGCGTTACGGTGATGACGTCAATGTTTATTATCTAGAGAAAGTGGGTGTGCAAAAAAGCAGTTCTGGCGACAAGTGCTCAACGCAATTCAATGCCGCTGATCTTTTTGAGAAACGTCGTGTTGATCATGTGAAATTTCTTGAAGTCGAACCGACCCTAAGAAAAATGCCAGCCCGCTCTATTGCGGTACTGGGTTTTTCCGAAGGTGGTGCGTTCGCGCCCTACTTGGCAAGAGACAGCAAAAAAATCGGCTGGTTAGCGACGGCTGGTAGTGGCGGACTGCCACAAAGTGAGGAATTTTTGATCTTTGCCGCGCGAGGTGTCGCCCCCTATGCCAATCCTTTTTCACGCGACTATTTTTTACACATGTACGAAGAAATTAAGCGCGACAGTAAAAACTTAAAGAAGGACTTCTTTGGTCATACCTATGCTTATTGGTCAGCCAGACTTTTTACTGATCCACTCAAAGTGTATGCCAGCTTAGACATTCCCATGGTCGCGGCGATGGGTGAGAAAGACGAAAGTGTACCGATAGAATCAGGGCACGCACTACGTGATTATTTCCGCCAATACCCTCAGAAAAAATTCCAATTTGTCGAATTCCCTGGTGCAAGTCATGGCCTAAGTACACCGGACAATAATGGTGCTCAACTATTTATCGCTCAACTGGCCGCTTGGTTTAAAGACGAAAAAATAGTCTTTCAAACCAAGTAAAATACCTTCGTTCCCAACGCGATATATCACTTTCTCATTATGCAAATCAATACACTGACTCCAGAATATTTACAAGAATGTCGCGAGGCGCTCAATAAAGAGCAGGCTCTGTCATTGAGCCAAACCAACAATTGGTCTCATGTCGACAAGCATCAAGTCCACCTAGATTGGGACAGCTTATACAAAGAGCTCGCGCAACACATCGATACGTTGCTACCTGCATCGTCAGAAATTCAAGCCATCATGGAGCGTCACTATGCCATCGCCTCACGTTTTTATCCGCCAACCAAAGAGGCTTACATAGGCATGAGTTTGCTCTATGCGGAAAATGAGGACATGAAAACCTTTCATGATGCTTACCATCCGGAGATGGTTAGCTTTCTTGCTCAAGCAATGCAAATTTACGCGCTAAGCCAAGTATGATTTTCGTGTCGAGTTAAGTGCCTTTTAATCATTGGCCTCACCCGAGGATGGTGGGGACGGCGCGCTAAGCGAGATCTTAAACACGAGGCGCAAAATCCATCCGCCGATAAAAGTGCCGGTGAGGATAAATCCTACAAATAGTGGAATCAGCAAATAAATCAAACCACCCGCGCCTTGGGAGCGCGGGGCAGTACAAGGTTCGGTGCTAAAGATATAGCCAACCGGCAGATATGCCAGACAAGCAGCGATCGCTGAATACGGATTTTTAGTCATGACCAGCGATGCTGCAAACAGCATCAGTATCCACACGCTGCCGTGTACATTGCCGGCACAAGAACCCGTGCGCCAACGATAAGCGGTTACTGCCATAAGAACTATGGGCGTCAGTATGATACTTGCAGCTGCTAGACGTCTGGCGGTTTTAATGTTCATGTTGACGCAATTTGGCGATGATGTTGCAAGTGCGAATATTGTTGTTTGGTTCCCACCTTCGAGCTATTCTGACATGTTTCCACTGTAGGAAGTAAGACTCGTTGATGTGCCAAGCTTGATTGATAGCTAAAATCTGATTGAATACCTTAGCATAATATAGTGCCGATGCTAAGCACGGACACCTCATCACAACTGTCACAGCTTACTGATTGGGGGAATAAGCTGAAAGTTTACCCAACACTTCGGGATACAAATCATCACTTAAAGAAATCTTTAGCTTATTTTCGTTTCCGATGTAAGGAAAGGCATTTTCGCCAGACTAAGTCCAAGTAGCTTGTACGAGGTTGTTTTCACACCTCACTTTTCGCCATGCTACTGGCACCCATTTTTTATCTTCTGGAGACGTAAATGAAAGCTAAATCTTTAAGCAATACTTTGAAAAACGTAGTGAGTGCCTCAGTAGTGGCGGCATCGGCAATGGCAGCAATGCCAGCGATGGCACAATGTGCCGCGAAGCCAGTCGCATCGGCTAAAGCTTGTGCCGCAAAAAAAGGCTGCTGTGCCGCGAAGAAGGGTTGTTGCGCCGCCAAGAAAGGCTGCTGTGCAGCCAAGAAGGGATGCTGCGCGGCGAAGAAAGGCTGCTGTGGTGCCAAGAAAGTGATGCACAAAGGCAAAGCAAAAGCATGTTGCGCCGCGAAGAAAACTTGCTGTGCTGCGAAAAAATAATTAGTACAGTTACCGATGATCTCAGCACTGCCGTATAGCAATTAGCGCTATATGCTCACTGGGTTCATCGGTATTCTTAGTTTGCCACACTATTTCTGCTGCGCTCCTAGTGTCTATCCTAGTATTCGTATGCTCGTATTTTGCCTGATAGTTTCTAATTAAACTTATGCGATTACCCGTCTTACTTAAAACCAAGCTGCTTGATCATCGCATGCAGTCTGCTTCCACTAGTCAAAAGAAGCAGTACTGGAACGCCGCGACGCAACTGGTGACGAGTTTGCAGAATCTGTCCCAACGTGGTCGACAAGTCGTGCAAGAGATCGTCGGTGATAACACCTTTGTCGAATGGGAACACTATCCCGAAAATGATGTTCGTGATTTGAAACACGCATCGCAGTATTTTTATCATGCCCATACTGGACTGCAGCGTAGCTTCGCCGAGCATGGGCATTTTCATTTGTTCGTTCATGCCCAAGAGCTGGGATTACGTCCTGCTAATGCCCGCTATGATGAAGCGCCCGCGCATGTGATCGCAGTGTCTATGAACGCTCAAGGTCTACCAACCGCTTTTTTTGCCGTCAACCGTTGGGTGACCAAAGGTCCTTGGTTATCTTATGAAGCGTGTGAGATTGCATTGGATCATTTCGCTCTCAAAGGACGTCAAGGTAGCCGTGACATCAATCGGTTTTTGACCGCGCTGGTGCAGTTGTATCGAAGCCAAATTCTCGATGTCATCAAGGAGCGCGATCGTGTCATGCAAAAACTGAGTCAAGAGAGAGATAGACGTACTGTCTTCGCGGATAGAAACATTGAGCTGTTATGTTATGCACCGATTGCTCTCATGGATGATATTGAAGCCTTAGAAAACTTCATCTAATCCACTTTTTTTTGTGTACGAGCTGTCAGGTTTCATCGCGATGGGCGACTAAAGAGAGTGACATCATTCATCTCATCTTCTCTGGAGCTTCCTCATGCAATTTTCTTCATTCGCAAAAAGCCTAACGCTTGCAATCACCGTCCTGTTGTCTGCACAGGCATTCGCTATTGAGCCTATTTTTTCTAGCAAAGACGGCGCAATTCGTGGCTACGATCCTGTCGCCTATTTCACCAAACATAAAGCAGTAAAAGGCAGCAAAAAACTCTCGACGACTTGGCAGGGCGCAGAATGGCATTTTAGTAGTCAAACAAATTTGGACGCTTTTGTTGCCGATCCTGAGAAATATGCACCTCAATACGGTGGCTATTGCGCATTCGGCGTCGCACAAGGCTTTACCCCGGAGATCGATCCGCAAGCTTTTGCTGTTCGTGACGGCAAGCTATATCTCAATTTGAGCAAAGATGTCTTAAAGCGTTGGAAGGAAAATATTCCAGGCTATATCGCCGATGCCAACAAAAATTGGCCAGAGCTCAAAGCCGGTACTTATGTTGAGAAATAGGATAAATTGCCCAATATGCTCTAATCTGTTTTAGATTGATGGCATTTTCATTTGCTTGTGCTGAAGGCTTGTTGGGTCGAAGGAACAGTTGGCGATCTCTGTTGGATCAAGCGTTTCTTTCCATTCCATCGCCTTAGCTGTGAGTTCCCTTAGCGTCCATTGCTGTGGTGCGCGCCACGATAGTTGAATTGGTGTGCCGTGTAGTATGCCTGCATCGATCAAACTGCAGACCTCTTCACAAGGGCCATCGATGTGCCCGCCGACTGACAGCGGCACTTTTTCATCAATCAGTTTTTGCAGGAGTTGATGTAACGCCGCATTGCTATCAAAGGGAATTCTTACCGTGTCTTCATCATTGATACGGAAAATCAGAAGCCCACGATCCCTTGCATGTCGTATCAATTCCGCTAGATGGGCGGGAGCTGTGTTTACTGAGCTGGCGTAACGAGGTTTCATAGTCGCAGCATACCAGAAACGCGTACGCCAATTCGAGTCGGGCTTGTTAGGCTTGGTGTCTCAAAGACCCAATTCACTCAAGCCAGGATGGTCATCAGGCCTTCTACCCTGCGGCCAATGAAACAAACGCTCGCTTTCGCTAATCGCTAGATCATTGATGCTGGCATAACGTTTGCACATCAGACCGTTATTCTCGAACTCCCAGTTTTCATTGCCGTAAGACCGAAACCATAGCCCTGTTTCATCTTTCCATTCATAGGCGAAGCGAACCGCAATGCGATGGCTATCGTGCGCCCAGTTTTCATTGCCGTAAGACCGAAACCATAGCCCTGTTTCATCTTTCCATTCATAGGCGAAGCGAACCGCAATGCGATGGCTATCGTGCGCCCAGATTTCTTTGATCAGTCGATACTCATGTTCGCGTTGCCATTTTCTTTGCAAAAATTCGACGATCTGAGCACGACCGACGGGGAATTCATGACGGTTGCGCCATTGGCTATCCTCGGTATACACCAAAGAGACTCGCTGCGGGTCGCGTGAGTTCCAACTGTCTTCTGCCAAGCGTACTTTTTGTGTTGCACTGGCTAAATTGAAAGGCGGTAAAGGTGGTTTGGTTTCGGTGCTCATCGGTGTCCTTATTGGGTTTATAGATCTAAGGTAATCGTGTCGGTATGGGCGCGAGACACACATACGCACATCAAATTATTTTGTTTTTGCTTGGCATTGAGCGCATGGTCGCGATGCTCTACTTCGCCGGCCAGCACTTTGACCGCACAGGTGCCACAATTACCTACGCCGCAATCGGAGAGCGTATCAACACCCGCGTCGTTTAATGCCTGCAATACGGTTTGGTTTGCTTGAATCGGTATGACTTTATTCGAGCGTTTAAGTACGACATTAAAGGGACGATTCTCAGTCGTTTTTGTGGCGGAAAAATGTTCGTAATGGACCTGCTCCTCGTCAAAGCCGTAGCGCTTCGTTGCCTCTAACACGGCATCAATTAATCGACTCGGGCCGCATACATAGATGTTGCTGTCTTTGTTGGCATTTTTTAGCAATTCATCGATGGCCAGACGTTGCCCTTGATCCGAAAAATAGCAATGCAATTGCACACCCAAGTCGCGGCGTAGGCGATCCCCTAAGGCCATGTCGCCTTGTGATGCCGCCGCATAGTGCATCTCGAAAGCGGTACCGCTTGCCGACAAGCTTTGTGCCATCGGCTTGATGGCGGTGATGCCGATACCGCCCGCGATCAAGAGGACAGGCTGGGCGCTGCTTAATAAACGAAAATCATTCCTTGGTAGCTCGCAATGCAGCAGACTTCCTAATTGGTAATGTTGGTGCACAAAGGCTGAGCCGCCTTCGCCCTGATCTTCGCGTAACACGGCGATTTCGTAAATATCGCGCCGTGCTGGATTGGAGGCGATTGAGTAATGACGTATTGCGGACTGCCCATTGCTTAAGATGACCGGAAGCTTGAGGTGAGCTCCAGCTTCGACCTTGGGTAGATCAGCACCTTGTGGATCACGCAATTCAATCGCGCGAATTTTCGGTGTTAATTGTCGTATGCCGCTCACGACTAGGCTCAAGGGACCGTTGCCTAGTCCAGCAGCGGGCACGGTCGTCGTGTTCGGCGCGTTCGCTGTTTTCGCGATGTCGCTAGATTTTTGCATTTGCTTGAGCTTGGCGATTTCTGCCTGCATCGGGGCAAGTAATTCTTCGATGTCGGCGTCGGTATAGCGCGGCGTGATGTGTTGTGGACAGTTCCAGTCCCACGCCTCGACCGTTATGATGAAAGCGCGTTCAATGCGAGCGCGATAGGTCGGCATTTCTAATCGGGCGATGAGCTCGGGCGCTTCATGTTCATGAACAATTTTGACGCGACCCCAGATCTTGATGCGTCTTTGTTCGCGGTAGTCCATTAAGATCATGGCGATGCGCTCATTCGCTTGTAAATTCCCCACACTCAGATATTGGCGATTGCCGCTAAAATCAGCAAAGCCTATGGTGTTTTTATCCAAGACTTTGAGAAAACCGATGGGCCCACCACGATGCTGCACATACGGCCAGCCATCCTCGTTCACAGTTGCTTGGTAAAAGCTGTCACGTGCTTCGATGAATTCCGCTTCACGTAGTGTCAGATCACTACGTGCGTCGTCTGCTAATTCAAAGCCCATATTCGCCTCACGGCTGTGGTACCGGGTTTGCGCAGCTTTGACACTAGGCGTGAAATTGATGGTGGCGAATGCACGTGGCATGGTGTTCTCCAAAAGGATTAGGATCTGTTAACATTCAAATCGGGAGATGCGTTCAAGCCAAAAGGTGGGATGGCAAGGCGTAGTTCGCTGCCGAGGCTGATGCCTCGGCAAGAGCTGCAACGATGTCCATCGCGCCTTGGCGCCTAGCCCTGTGACCGTTTTTCCACATTCGCACTCCCAATTTGAATGTTAACAGACCCTAAATCTTACAAATAAACTTTACTAGGCAGCTGTGACCAGTGTATAGCTTGACGACCTTGGTAATGAGCCAGTTGAAATAGATAGCTTGGATTCAGGCCGCTAAATGAGTCCATTTGAAACTTGAATAAGGGGCGACCATCTTTGAGCGGTTTACAAATCTTTCGGCGCTTTGTTTTTGATCTCAGGCCAGGTTTTTACTGCTTTGAAGATATGACCTGGAACGTCTTCTAACCATTTCTTTTGAATGTCTTTGTTGACGTTCAAATATAGTTTGCCATCGACCACGCGCCATGCTTCTGGATCACCATCGAGTTTCTTTTCCAAGACCACGCCCATGGCGCAGAAACCGCCAAACTGGGGCGCGTATTGCGCTGGATGAGCTTTAAATTTTTCCAAATTTTCTTTCGAGGCAAAGCGATAGGTCGCGCCTTCAAAAGTATGGGTGTAAGCTGCTTTACCTAAGGTTGGTGCCTTCACGGTAAAGTAAGCGACTGGATCGTAGCCGTGCAAAGCCACGCCTTGTGTATCAAGATTGACCGCAGCGCTAGAGTTTTGATCTTGTGCTTGCGCTGTCAGTGGCGTGCCAGCGGAAACTGCAAACGCTGCCAATAAAGTGGAAGCCAAGATCGTGCGACGTAAAGTTGAGTGAAACATGCTGTATCCTTTTTAATCAATGTATTGGTCTGGTGTGCGCAATGAGAAGTCTTCATTGCGCACAGGACAATTACGCTAAAGTGATTTTCGGGAAATCGATTTCGACGCGGCTCGCTTTGCCCAAAATATTGGTCAGTAAGTTCATGCCTACATGGGTGATGATTTCGACGATATCGCCATCGCTAAAGCCAGCATTGCGGGCTTCAATCAATTCTGCCGTGGTGATTTCACCTTTGTGTTCTGCTAAGGAACGCGCTAATTTCACCGCGATGGCGGCTTTTGCATCTTGGCTGCTGCCAGCGCGGTTTGCTGTGATTTCATCATTGCTCAAGCCCGCTTTTTTGCCCAAAGCAGTGTGCGCCGACAGGCAATATTCGCAAGAGTTTTGTTGAGCCAGAGCGAGCGCAATACGTTCACGTGTTAATGGTTCCAAACCACCTTCGTTCGCAACACCGTACAAGCCGAGGAAGGATTTCAAAGCGACTGGTGAGTTAGCAAAGATTTTCAAAAAATTAGGTACTACGCCCAATTGCGACTGAATCGCATCGAATAAAGCTTGTTGTTCTTGAGTGGCTGTTTCATTGGTAACGAGATTAATACGGCTCATGGTATTTCCTTTTCAATAAGTGAATGTCGATTTGGTTTGCATCGCTTTGATCCGGTATTTCTTGTCGGTGTTCAGCGAATGCATGCATTGTGCCTATAGTCATTGAAAAGAAGAATACTCATAGATTACAATTGATTATTTCAATATTTGGAATAATCGTGGGGATGCAAGCATATGGATAGGTTTCACCAAATTGCGGTCTATGTCGCCGTGGCTGAGGAGGAAAGTTTTGCGGCAGGCGCTCGGCGTCTGGGTATGTCACCACCCGCAGTCACCCGTGCGGTGGCGGCTCTGGAGGAAAATTTGGGGGTGAAATTACTCAATCGCACGACCCGCTTTGTCAGGCCGACCGATGCGGGACAGCGCTATTTGGATGATGCACGTCAAATCCTCGCCAAGGTGCAGGAAGCGGATGAAGCGGCAGCAGGAATTAATGCCGATCCGCGCGGGCATTTGACGGTGACCGCTCCGGTCTTGTTTGGCAAGATATTTGTGATGCCGCATATTGTGGAATTCTTGCAGCGCTATCCAGCAGTTGATGTATCCGCCCTATTTTTAGATCGCGTCGTCAATATGATGGAAGAAGGCGTGGATGTCGGCGTACGTATCGGCGCGCTGCCAGATTCCAGTATGCGTGCGCTAAGGGTTGGACAAGTGCGGCGGGTCTTGTGTGCCTCACCAGACTATTTGGCTCAGCATGGGATACCACAGATACCCGACGATTTAAAGCAGCATCATGTCGTTGCTGCTGCGGGTGTGAGTCCTTCAGTCGAATGGAAATTTGGCGATAGCGATCACGCGCTCGCGATTCGTATCAAACCGCGTTTAACTGTCACCAGCAATGACGGTGCCATTGCTGCCGTGTTAAAGGGAGCTGGCATTACACGTTTACTATCCTACCAAGTGGCAAGTGAATTGGAACAAGGCACACTGAAGACGATATTGAGTGAGTACGAGTCAGCACCGCTGCCTATCCATATTGTGCACAGAGAAGGACGTGACGGCTCAGCTAAGGTACGTAGCTTTGTTGATTTTATGGGGCAGGCTCTTCGAGCGCATTCGGCATTGCGTTGAAAACCGCTTTACATCGGACGCGAAGGTGATATAGCTGCATCGCATTGTTTGTCATACCGGACCATGTCCGATAGGCGTTAACCTAAAATAAAACATGTACAAGTACTTTGTTCCCTCCCCTTCAAGGGGAGGGCTAGGGCGGGGATGGGTTTCAGTGATTTCGACTAAACCGCATCTCCATCCCAAGCTCCCACATTTCAATCAACTTACTTCACATTCTTGACCACATACACAAAGCGATCCGTTTTACCGCGCACACTAGGTTCAAAAACCAGATTAGTTCTAGGGTCAGCAGGATTGCGTAACAAATCACTTTGCTTGACGATTTCAAAGCCGAAACCGGTGAGCGAGCTCTTCACAAATTCTTCATCAATTCTATGATTATCTTGGGTCTGCGCCAGCTTGCTACCCAGCGGTGCAGAATGGTCGATCACTAACATCATGCCCTTGGGTTTGAGGGCTTTCTTGATTTGCCCCATCAAATCTTTGTCATCAATTTTCCAACCTGGTCCGACGTGATACATGTCGTGATACCCCATGACGAAAAACACTGCATCCAGGCTGTTTTCCGCCAAGCCTAGTTGATCTACTTCGCGGTCATAGCGCACCACATTTTTTAGAGAACCATCGGCCAAACGGGCTTCTAAATCTTTACCGACGAAAGGCAGGTAAGCCTTATTATTGTGCAACAGGACTTTACCTGTGGCACCTACTTGCTGTGACAATAGCTCGCTGAAATAGCCATTTCCACCCAAAAGATCCAACACCGTCATGCCTTCTTTAATCTGCATTAAGGCCATGATTTCTAGCGGTTTACTGGTGACATCACGTACTTTGTCGGCAGTCGAACGATGCGCCTGATTCAAGTCGATTTGCGCTGTTGCGATACTGCCGACACCGGCTATGCTTAGAGCAATGAAACATTGTAGAAATGTTTTTTTCATGTTGTCTCCATCTATAATTTTATGTGAATAGAAATTTTAACTTGTGCTGATAAGTCACTACTAACTATTACTTATTTTCTGCCGCAAGATCGAATTGTTGGGGCTCAACAGTTATCTTCAAATGTCACGTTCCATGACAATGTTAGCTCTTGAATAAACTGGATGAGGGCCTTCCGATACCGTTTGAAAACCATAATTTTTATACAGATGGATAGCAGCCTCTAGTTTGGTGTTGGAGACCAAATAAACCTTTTTCGCTTGTATGGTTTTGAGCTTTGTCAGACAGTGTTCCATCAGTTGCTTGCTGTACGCTTTGCCCTGATGAGCTGGGGAAACCGCCATTCTGGCTAACTCGTAAACACCGTCACCCTCATTGAATAAAGCACATACGCCTAACACCTCATTATCCGACATCAGAAAAAACAGGAAGCCACCGTTGTCGACGACTTGATAAGGATTTGCCGCTAATTTTTTATCCGTTTCTTCGATCTTGAAATAGTGACTAATCCATTCTTCGTTGAGACGAATGAAATCCTGTAAATGCTCTTTTGAATTTTCGATAATGTGGGTCATGGTTTTTGCAAAGCAGTAGCGATTCGCGTCAGCGCATCTATATTTAGGAAGATAAGTACCTTAGCACAATTAGACTAAGGCGCGTAGGGCGCTCATGGCACCAATATGCTGATTCGTCCACTTTGATGGGGGTGGCGCGGCTGTTTTTTTGCTGTTGTTTGGGCTTGGTCGTAGTTTATCAATGCGCAGTTTATTTAGCGCGGCGGTGATCCCACGCTAGTTCCAGCTATTCAATTCTGACTCTTAATTCCGTCTTACCTATCGCCAAATTACCCGCAAAATCTTTGGCAGTGATGCGTATCAGATAGTCACCTGCTGCTAAATCTTTGATGTTCCAAAAATTGATGATCGCGTGACCATCGTGAATTTCGTTGGTGAGGTTGTAGAGGAATTTGGTGGTCGCGTTGCCGTGAACCGTGATACCACTATTTTCTGCGTAAGCGACTTTGACTGCTTCTTCATCGGCGGGCAGGTGGTTAAAGCGTATCGTCATTTTTGGCTTTTCAAAACCGGCCAAAGGCGAGCCATCGTTTTGTAGAATTTGATAGCCAAGTTCGTAGAGACCGAGGCGACGACGTGCCATATTACCGTCCGCTTGATCAAAGGCATCGACGATGATGCTGACTTGTTCTAAGGATTTGGATAACTTGATGACCGCCGATTGGGGTGCAAAGGGCTCTGGTGCAGGTTTTTTGCCTTTGCTGTTTTTCGCCAGTTTGCTTGATGCGGCGGTTGGCGCTTTACTGAGTATCTTGCCATCTTTGTCAGCGATATCGATGCGCGTAATTTGTGGCGCGACGCTGTCTTGGAATCCGATGAAATTCAATTTGAGCGGATTCACCACATCACCTTGTGGCGCATAGTTCAGATGCACGTGATACATGCTGTTGACCGTGCCTATGGTTTCACCAACATGGAAGCGTGTGCCACGACGCACGCGTACTTGCAGTAATTTGCCTTGCGCGTCTTTGATGAATTGGAATTTTTGTAGATCTAAAGTTGCTTCTTTTAAATTACGTCCTACCTTCATGTGGATATACGACAGCTTATTTACGCGCATGCCTTCATTGATCGTCGTGGCTGCCCAAGCAGGTACAGGTGAGCTGACTTTCTCTTCTTTAATCACCACAACAGCCTCACCCATTGCCGCTTGCATATCGACACCGCGGTGAAAATGGTCGCGACTTTCGCCATCGTAGTTGCCGCGTACTTCACCGATAGTGCCGACCACTTCATGCGGTTTGTCTTGCGGCAACAATGGCCACAGCGAAGGTTGCAGAAGTGGCGCAATCGGTTCAGTCACGATGACGGGCCATGGTTTTCTTATTTCCTTATCGAGAACGCCTTTGTGTCTAATTTCGTGCAGGACATTTTTGGCGTTATCACTAACGATCAGATCACCTTTCGCATTCACCGTGAGTCCAACCGGATTGTTCATACGTGGACTGGTATCGTCACCTGGAATGATATCGATATCGACACCAGTCAGGCCGCGGCTTTTGCCATCGGGTGCGATTTGCAAAATCCTACCGTGCGAAAGTTCACCGACATAGAGGTAATCATCATGCGTGATTGTCAGACCAACAGGGCGTCGTAGTAAGGCAGTGAAATCTTTAGGATCACTCGCGATCAGGGTGCTGACTTGACCATCGATGCCAATTTTACGGACGGCGTTATTGCGTGTGTCAGCAACGATGATGTCGCCAAGGCTATTCACCACGAGACTACTCGGTGTATCGAATAAGGCAGTGTTGCCAGCACCATCGAGGTAACCAGGCTGATTGCCGCCCGCGATGGTTTGCACCTGACCATCCGGCAGAATCACGCGGATCTTATCGTTATAAGTGTCTGCCACGTAGACCTTGCCGTCTTTGCCGACTGCCACGCCGATAGGCGCATTAAATTGGGCTTGAGCAGCTACGCCATCGCGGTACCCTGCTTGCCCGTTACCCGCGATCGTGGAGACTTTGCCATTGGCTTCGATTTTGCGAATCACGTGGTTGCCGGTATCGGCGACGTAAAGATTGCCTTGTTTGTCTATGGCTAAACCAGAAGGGGTATTAAATTTGGCAGCGGAGAACTTGCCGTCTTTTGAATCATTATTAGCTACGCTATCTTGGTAACCCTCTTCACCACCCGCAAAGACACTGGCATAGCCATCTTTGCTGATTTTTAGAATCCGATTATGGTCGCCGGCATCGGCGAGATACAGATTGCCTTGCTGATCCATGGCGATACCAAACGGGTCACTGAAACTAGGCTCAGGCTGTTTCGCCGCAGTGCTGGTAGCTTCAAAATAGGCACTTTGACTTAATTGAGAAACTTCAGCTTCCCAATCAAAGCTGGTCGCCACAGGTTTCTTCTTCAAAAGCGGAATGGATGGACGTGTTGCTTCTGGTTGCATCCACCAGTAAGCAGAAAACGATAAGCCGGAGAGCACGAGGACAGAAGAGAGAATCAGAAGGGAGCGACGTTGCATGTGAGATCAAAAAAGCAGGAGAAAGGACGGGCAGCATAGCAATATCAGCAGAAACTGCAAGTGCTATTTGTCGATTAATCGTTATGCCTGATTCGGCATGGTTTCGCCATAAATGGGTTGATCGCCTTTTTGGGTTGCAAGATAATGAAAAATTTTCGTGATCATTGATATATTTAGTCGAAACTTCTTGGCATAATCAGAGTCTATCTGTGCTTGCGTCCTTACTATCTATTCAATGTTCGATGCGCAACTTAGTTCGCTGATCAAACTTCGACAACCTGAGAGACACTATGAAAATAACAAATAACTTTAAGCCTCGTATGCGGCCAACGACGGTTTTAGCGACAGCAGTCAGTGCCGCTTTGATAAGCGGATTTGCCAGCCTCGCCACCGCGCAAGCACCTGTTTCGTCAGCGGCGAAAACAACGCCGGTTTTCTATAACGGTCAGGCGCAAATCGTACCGGGCTTTCAGGACAAGACTAAATGGATCAAGCAAGAGTTGTGGGTAGAAACCGAATTTGACAGCGATGGTGACGGCAAAAAAGATCGCGTTCACGTCGATGTCACGCGCCCTTTGCAAACCGATACCGAAGGTTTAAAAGTCGCCGTCGTGTATGAGTCTTCGCCTTATTTCGCGGGCACTATGAAGAATCAAAAAATGTGGGACGTGAAGCATGAATTAGGCGAAGCACCGCCGGCACGTCCGATCAATGAGCAAGCAAAATTCATCCCAGTGCGTCCTGAGATCGCCAGAACCGAGATCGACACTTGGGTGCCACGCGGCTTCGCAGTGGTCCACTCAGAAGCGCCTGGTACAGGCTTATCCCAAGGCTGCCCCACAGTCGGCGGCGCACCAGAGGAATTAGCACCCAAGGCTGTGATCGATTGGTTGAATGGTCGTGCCAAAGGCTATACCAGCATTGATGGTACGGAAGAAGTGAAAGCAAACTGGGCGACAGGCAAAGTCGGTATGACAGGCACCTCGTACAACGGCACCATTCCACTGGCTGCGGCGACCACAGGCGTTGCAGGCTTAGAAGCGATTATCCCGATTGCACCGAATACCTCTTATTACCACTACTATCGTAGTAACGGTCTGGTACGTCATCCGGGCGGCTATCTTGGTGAAGATGTGGATCAGCTTTATGATTTCATCTACAGTGGTGCACCTGAAAAACGCGCCTATTGCAACGCCACTATACGTGATGGCCTGTATCCAGCAAAATTTGATCGTAAAAATGGTGACTACAATGACTTTTGGGCAGATCGTGATTTGCTCGCTAAGATCAAAGGCGTGAAAGCTGCCACCCTGCTCGCCCACGGTCAACATGACTGGAACGTGATGCCAGAACACTCTATTCGCATCTACGAAGCGCTCAAGAAAAATGGCGTGGCTACGCAATTATTCTTACACCACGGTGGCCACGGTGGACCACCACCGATGGAAATGCGTAATCGCTGGTTCTCGCATTATTTGTACGGCATCGACAACGGCGTAGAAAAAGACGCCCGCGCGATGATCATGCGCGAAAACGCAGAACGCGGTGCCGCACCCACGCCCTATCTCGACTTCCCAAATCCTGAAGCCAGCAACGTGAATCTATTCTTAGGCGCTGGCGGCAATAAAGCAGGTAGCTTGAGTTTTAAAGCTGTCGCTAAAACCAAAGGTGCGATAGAAAAAATTATCGACGACGTGCAATTCAAAGGCGGCGTATTAGCCAGTGCCGAGCAATCACCACATCGCTTGATTTACGCCACGTCCGAGTTGACCGATGCGGTGCATTTATCCGGCACGCCTAGTATCAAAATCCGTGTCGCTGCCAACAAAGCTGCGGCTAATTTATCCGTTTGGTTAGTTACTTTGCCATTTGATGAAAAAGCCGTAGGCTCAGCAGGACAATTAGGTGTCGTCAGCCGCGCCTGGGCTGATCCTCAAAATCATCGCTCTCTGACCAAGACCGGTAACTATGATTCCAAGTTGCCAGGCACAGCGCTGGTACCAGGCAAATTCGTTGACTTGACTTTTGATCTTCAACCTATGGACCGAGTCATTCCAGCGGGTAAACGTTTGGCGCTGATGATCATGTCCAGTGATCAGGACTTCACTCTATGGCCAAAAGCGGGTACCGAGCTGAGCGTGGATTTGGCGCAGACGTCTTTGCTGTTACCTGTGGTAGGTGGCGTGGACAACTTGAAAAAGGGCTTGGGCGATTAGTCCCGCTAGACACAAGGGCGGTGGTATGGTGAAAGCGCAGCAAACTGAATTGGAAAAGTTGGCAGGTCTCGGCCCTAAATCCAGTGCTATGTTGCGCCAAATCGGCATCCATACCGCCGCCGATATATTGGCGGCAGAACCCTACGGGCTCTACCTGCAACTCAAACAAGTTTTCCCCTCGACCAGTTTAAACATGCTGTACGCCATCATGGGTGCACAAGAAAATCGTCACTGGCAGGACATCAAACGCGAGCGTCGTTTGGAGATACTCTTGCGTTTAGAAGAAATGGGAATCCCCTAGCGCCGTCTGGCGAATTGCACGTACGCCATCATAAAGCCGAATGCTGCTGAATCTTGGCAGGTAGCTGCGCCAATACATCACTCCAGTCATTCGTACGCGATTGTCGTAGTAATTCGAATGTGGGGTACCAAGGACTGTCATCGCGATCTTGTAGCCAACGCCAATCGGCTATCCACGGTAGCAATAGTAAAACGGCTTTGCCTAAACCACCTGCCAGATGTGCGACGCTGGTATCAACACTAATCACCAAGTCGAGTGCCTGACAAAGCGCTGCTGTATCAGAAAAATCATGTAACTCAGTGGAAAAATCCAAAATCTCAGGATGCGCCCGCATGAGCTCGGCATCCTGAGCGCGGTATTCTTTTTGCAAACTGATGTATTGGATTTGATCTGCCTGATGCGGCAAGTTGGAAAGCAGACTTGCTAAATCCAAGCTACGTTGCTGGTCGTTCTTATGACTGGCACTACCGCTCCATACCAGCCCTATTTTGCGACCAGCCAATTGGTCTAAGCGCCGTCGCCAATATTCAGACTTGGCTTGATCCGCTTTGAGATAGGCTGATGAGGCAGGGATGGCGGCAAGTTCATTCGTCTTGCAAGCCAAGGGCAAGCTCATCAATGGAATCTGATAATCCATCTGCGGATAGGATTCAGAACGTACGATGCATTGATCAAGGCCGTCGAGCTGCTGCAATAAGCTAAGTAATGGCGCCTGCACTTCGAGTATCACGGTAGCCCCCATCGCTTTGAGTACGCGGATGTAACGACAAAATTGCAGCGTGTCGCCCAAGCCTTGTTCGCTGTACACATAGATGGTTTTGCCTGCTAAACCCTGTTCGCCCAACCATAAAGGTGCAGCAAACGTCCTGCGATTTTTAGACGAACTAATACCTTGACATTGCCATCGCCATTCGTAGGCTGGCCAACCCTGCGCAAAATCGCCCAGTTGCAGCCAGCACAACCCACGGTTGTATAGAGCATCCGCGAAATCTGGTCTCAAGACGAGGGCTTGGGTGTAACTGGTCAGCGCTTCCGCAAAACCTTGTAATTGGCGTAGGGCGATACCGCGATTGCAATAGGCTTCGGGATAGTGAGGTCGCAAGGCAATCGCCGCATCGTAATCGAGGATAGCTGAGTCATAGGCGCGCAACTCGGCTTTCAAAATACCACGATTATAAAAAGCATCGGGCAAACGTGGATCTAGTGCAATCGCCTGATCATAACTTTTCAATGCCTGATCGAATAACTGCAAACTTTTTTGCGCCACGCCTAAATGGCAATACGTCACAGCAAAGTTAGGTTGTTGTTGGATCACCGTTTCAAAATAACGAATCGCCAGTTGCGAATCGCGCATTTGCTGCGCAATCACGCCCAATAACAAATAGGCGTCAGTCAACTCAGGCGCCATCGCAATGATTTGCTCATACAGCGGTTTTGCCTGTTGGATTTTACCTTGCTGATGTAAGGCGTAGGCTTGCTTGAATAGCCCTTGGGCAGTGGAGTTTGGGGTGTTCATACACAGATTAGAAAGGAATGTAAGCGCAAATGCAAGGGCTGGGGATGAGACAGAATTGCGAATACCTCATGTGCCGAACTTATTGTGTAGGGTAGGTACAATCCGAGCTGAACTAGAAATTGAACGATATTTCTCGAATTCTGTGTATCGAAGTCACAAAAAACATACTCGCCCTACAAGGCTAGCCTTAGAACCTAGACGCTTAAAGGCTGCGGCTATTGGACGCTTTGGCGAAGCTCAACAATATGACGCTCGACTTGATCGGCATTTTGAATTCCGTAGAAGCCATGAATTCGAACGACGAATTCCCCGCTACCATCAATTTGCCGCACCCTTTCGAACTGAATATCTCCCGTTCCGTCTGGGCGCTTGGTACGAATTGTATTGTTGAGCTGATCTGGCCAATAGGACTCCACGCGACCAAAGCCTTTGCCCGACATGGCTACAGCGCGACGGTTGGTCACGAAGTATATCGTGGGGTGTTGTGTTTTAAATGCCAGGACTGACGCGAGCATACCTATGGGGCCAATCGAGGCTACAAATGCAGCCGCCCAATGAAAACTCTCCCACCTAGAGGTGTCTGCCCAATGCAGCTCTGCATTCGTCATAACGGCGAACAGGATCAGGCAAACAGTCCAAAGAGCAGGAATCAGAGCTTTGAGCAAAAATGCGTTGACGAACCGTCCTGGATTTTGCGTACCTGACCAGACGACATTTTCACCGTCTTGGAGTTCAGAGGCGATTACTGCGCTGATCGCATCACTATTGATCTTGGACATGGAAGCCTAATGAAAAGAGTTATGCGACCCAACGTAGTCGGGTTCGCTTGACCTACGGGTTATGTACAAGGAATAGCAGTAGAGACGGGACGAATCATGATGATGTCTCGTTGCGGATCTGTGCCTAAAGGAAAAACATGGCTTCCAACCTCTGAGAAGCCGATTTTTCTGTAGAAGGCGATAGCTCTTGGATTGTGCTCCCATACACCCAGCCAGATAACATCGCATCCTCGGTTTTCAATTTCTTTGATACAGCGTGTCATTAATTCTTGTGCGATACCCTTCCCGTGCCACAAGCTGGAGACATAAATCCTTTGAATCTCTCCGGGGTGTTTCGCAGGCACACAGTCTGGTGCTTCGGACCACCGAAGCTGGGCAAAGGCGATTAATTTTCCATCGCTTTCGCACACAAGCGTGAGCTTGGTGGAGTCTGAAATCTCTGCCGTCTGAATTTCTTCGCTATAACTTGAAGCGCAATGAAGACTCATATCGCCCACAGAATTCATATGGCCGAATGTCTCTCGGAATGTTTCCTCAGCCAATTTGGCCAAGTTCTTTGCATCTGTAGGAATCACGTAGCGGATTGGTTGCATATATGGCTCCTAAAGCAAAACTGACGGGTTCAAGAGCCTCATCGTTGATTCCGAGTTGGCCGACAAGTTAAAGGGCGTAAACGGGGACGGCACAGTCATTTTTTATCCAGTCATCAAAATTTGTCGTTACTAAATTAAATCCGTCCTTGGTCATATCGCCATGGTCAACGACAAAAACAGAGCCCATCCATTCTTCGAGAGGAATCACAAATGCGCGTCCTCCGCTGTCATCGCCAATGGCAATATGTCCAGGGCAGTAGACCTTGGTTTCATAGACTGAATTGCGCTCAATGAGGTCTTCCACAGAATAAAGCAGAACGCGATCACCAAATATTTTCTCGGAATGGCCACGTAAAAATTGCGCATACATTTCAGGCAGACGAAGTCCCAACCAAACTTCAAGCTCTGCAATCTTCTTAGTTGCTTCCATGTACTCGCTAGCCTTTTAACGCAAAGCTGATCGGTGCTGTGCGCAATGCACCATAACCGAAGAGCAGAAGGTTGAAAAAATTCTGAACAGCTAAGCACCGATATGCAAAGTATACGTATCGAGCGTTAAGTTAAGGACTGTACTCATTCTAAGTATTCCAAAATGACGTCCTTGCCATTCGCAAGGTTCATGACTGCATCCAGAGTTGGAAGTTCGAACTCCGAATACGAAACCTCGTCGCCACTCATCGGTTGCTCAATAATACCTCTATGTGAAACAGTTATCAGCTTCCGGATTCCAGCGAAAACCCACTCCGCTGGTTGATCGCCCCATGTAAAAGACCCATCAGAATCACCAGATGCAGCTAGACCGCACTTTCGTGCTTCCTCCAATGCTTCGGTCGGCGTGTCCCCAGCAATTAAGTAAATAGTTTCCCATACAGGAAACGTATCTTGTTGCCCTGACTTCAATTTAACATAAAGAATTGCGTGTGCCGAGTACCATGTCATAAGCAAGCCTTAACTAGATATAGGCGACATCATGTCGCATAATAATTCAACCGGGCGCATAACTCTTTTCATCAAATTTCTCCAAAGCAGTTATGTGGGGTGGGTACAAGCTTAGAATGCAAGATCGTCCCCAAAGTATAGACTTGCGAAAAGAGTCGCTACAACAAAGGCACATATCAGTACGACAAGGAGCAGTACACGCGCCCAACTTGGCATACGCTGCCAGAAAGGCAAACTGAGACTCCATGTGCCGAATAGCTCAAATGCAGCATAGGCTGCCAGTCCTAAAGGAATAGCCAGCATCCACCAAAAATAAGAGAACACGAAACTCTTGTCTTCGCCGGGAAACACCGCCACTACAATACCAACTAGGCAGGCAAAGCCAGCAAGAGCGACTAGCGCAGTTCGAAATCGCTGTTTAGTTCGATGAGCAAAGAACATTTTTCTCCTTAACGCAAAAGTGATGTTCGCCGCGAGTTGCGGTCAGCACGAAGAAATAATGTTAACACGACGTCATTATCCAATGCCTTGTTAGGAGTTTCGTCGGTCAACACAAAGCTTTCCTCTTTCAACGCAAAGCCAACCTAAACCCAGCGAATTAAAGCCAACCGCCCAGGTTGGTTGCCCCTTATCGTGACTGAAAGTTGAAATCCATAATTTATTTGAAAGCTGCATTTGAAGCTCCGGAATTCTACCAACTGTCTGAGCCGAAACGATAGTAGTGTTTAACAGTAAATTAGAAATTGATATGCGACGCTTTGGCGTGTCGTGACTACCGCCGAGAATAGATCTTTGACGTTCCACTCTCCAGTCGAAATCAACCATAACGGTAACCTCTCCAATGGAGTTGCCCAAAGAGCCGTCTTTTCGTTTGTTCCCTTCGGACAGCGTACCAAGTTCAAGAAAAAGTGCAGAACCAATACCGAGCCAGACATGTGAAACAGTCATTCCTGAAAGCAAGGCCAAGGATGGAGATGATTTTATTTTTAACTCCTAACATTTAGATGAACGGGACGCCGTCACCAGAATTAAAGAACAAGAAGACCTTACCAGCGACTCCGTTCGACCGCCCTACTGAAACATTTTAGCCCTGACGGTCATCGTGCCCTCTTCGTTTGAACGTTTCACTTGATAATGATGAAAGAGTCATATAGTTGCCAACGGGCGCAAAATCTGGATTGTTGTGAGATAGTGGGTTTTCTTCTATCCACTCAACTACGACAGATTGATTGCTAATAATATTCTCATTTTTTGCCCATTCATAGAATGATTTATCAATGTCATTCAGTGCCAAATCTAAACCGATAGCCACAACTCGTGCTAGTGATTCCTGATCGGGACCATAGCTTGCCATGATTTCGTCAGCCAACATTACTTCAGTTCCGCAAAGGCATTTCATTGAGCATTTCAACGTCTGAGGCCAACGGTAAGCAACATACGCCGCGAGGCGGCAACCTGATGTTGCTTGTCCGTATTGGCCGAAATGCTAGACATGCGAGGAGATACTCTCAAATAAGCCTTGGCAGGAGGTTGTAGCACCATGCTCCCATGGGTACGCGTGAGCCCGAAGCAGTTGGGCCTTTGCCTTCCATTCTCCGACAGCGACCACCTTGCCCTGATATGCAGCGTGGACGTCGATATCGGACTTTCTGTCAACGCACGCCACGACTGTTAGCTCTTCACCTACCATCATCTCTCCTACCTGTTTCGGTGCATCACCGATCTTGCCAGCAAGAGATTCTGGGTCGAACAGCGGAACGACCTCAACGGCTCGAACCTAAATTACCTCTGCAGTGTTCAGCCATGAGCCTGCGACGACTACTAGCGCTAGGACGCTGCAGGCTGACAGGAGAAGTATAGATGTACGCATTGCTGGTCTAACGTTTGAGTTCAATGGGGCGCCTGCGCGTCTGTGTGCAACGACAAGTTAGAGAGAGGGGCGACATAGGACTTGATTTCGCTGACGTATTGGTCGCTATCTATGTGTCCCTTAACGTATTCTCTTGTACCATTGCTGATACTAATTTTACGCTTTTCGTTTACAAAAAATACGTATGACATACCAGCAAGCATTGGAACTCCACAAGTTCCCTTGCCTTTGCCTGTTATTACGGTCGTTCGCTTTTGACTATTGCCCTTCAAGTTTTGTGTAACCTCAACCTCGGCCTGAACGCCAGACCAACCTGGTAGGCTAGGATGAGAGGCAAGCTTTTTCATAGCAACTACTCGGCCCACGAAAATTTCGTTTGCACCAGTAACATTATCTTGAACGGTATAAGGTCTCACGCAAGAACAGGCGCCCGCATGCGAGTACATAAATGAGGCTACAAAAAATAACAGTGCGCGATAGGTCATTGGTTTCTTTTCAACGTGACGCATAAAATTTTTCATAAAATCGCTCCAAAGCAGCATGAATACTCATTTTCAGCAAAGTAGGGTCGGTTTTCACCATACCAAAATTTTTACAAAAGCGTCACGCACTAAAGCTAGTCATTTTATCAAGCCATCTCAGCGCGTCAAGCAAACGATGTTAAGTCATGTAGGGCGGGCGCAGGCTTATTCCACACTTCAGAAGTATTGATTAATTTTTTGCACGTTGGGAGGAAGTTCATAACGGGAGCTTAGGCGTCGCCGTTAAGTGACCCACCCAACCTTATTGCCAATGTTGTTCCATACGTTTCGTAGTACGCTAGGATCTTCAGATGTTATGACGATCAAGGACAGCAAAAGATCCGACGCGAAGCTTGTGGGAACACCGCCTACAAGAAATTTAATTTCAACAAAGTCTTCGCCAGGTGTGAATAAAGGTGAGGGAATCTCCTTGATCTCCAAACCGCACATTTCGACTTGCTGCAGGAAGCGCCTCACACAGGGGCGCCACTCACGATTTTCGAATGAGTCATTCCATTCGTACGACAACCACAGGGCATCGGGTTCAGAGGTGCTTGAACCCATTCTGTAAAGCGAGTACCCCGCAACGGACGTGGACACCTTCCTTGCGAATAGTCTTGACAGGAATTTCATGAAGTCCAACGCAAAAATGACCTACACATTGCGTCCAAGTCGATTGTGAGGTTAAGAGGCATTAAGTTATTTATGATCCGCATTTAGAACTGAAGTATTGAACACAAATTTTTGCTTTTTTCCTGCTCCGTTTTCCGCTTGCAGGACATCATAGCTATCGCCATTATGTTTATCTAAGCTTTGCTTTTTCTTGGAGAATCCAAGGCGCCACAAAACCATTTCCTCTTCCGCAATATTTATAACTCTGCAGTTATCTTTAAACGAAGAACATTGGGTGCCTCTAGTAATGGATGTAATTATTTTCTCGGCAATTTCTAGATATTTTTTTGATAGTCGCTTTAATTCTGCATTTTGCGCTGGCTTATTATTGGGTGAAACTAACGATTCGTAGGAATCTCCAATCATCTTGTGCGCCATTATGCTAAAAGGATAAATCGCTAATAATTCATCTAATTTTTTCAAAGCTGCGAACGAATCACCATCCCTCCAAAGTTGCATGGCCTGTTTTGTCATCGCGCTTTCTATACCCAAAATAGCATAAGGCTTGTATGCAGGGTCTGCGGCAAATTTCATGCGAGCTTTTTCATAGTCGACATTTGCGGCCTCAGCACCAATAGCAAGGTTTACGAAACACTCAAGAATAACTCCAAACAAGATTCGGTAAACCATATTAGTCCTAACTAGATATAAGCGACATCATGTCGCCTAATTTTTCAACGAGATGCATAAAACTTTTCACAAAATCGCTCCAAAGCAGCATGAATACTAGTTCTCAGCAAAGTAGGTCAGATTTTCACCGCACCAAAATACTTACAAAAAGTGTCACGCACTAAAGCTAGTCATTTTATCAAGCCATCTCAGTGCGTCAAGCAAACAATGCTCAGTTCAGTTCAGTTCAGTTCAGTCTCGGTCGATTGATTGTGCTTAATTGTCGGCTCCGTGGATGTCAGCGATCAATTGCCTCAGCAAGCGCTACATATGCTTTCTGCCGCAATATTTTTTTATCTCTACTGAACGCAGTAATGGATTTCCCCACACCTACCCATCCCAAATTTTTCTCAATTGATCCCAAGCCAGATGCTTTTATCCCTAAGTCGTGTCAAGCTGTAACATTCCTCTATTGTTGATACCCTTACGCCCATGCAGGCTAGCTTCGACCCAACCAGATTGACGACAGTACACGATATCGGCGGCTCTAAAAAGAGTTTGTGGCGATCGATTGCTGTTGTCTGGTTGTTGTGGACGGTCTTACTCTTTTTGGCGACATTTGCGAATCTTTATGACCTGCGCAATGTGGGCGTGGCTACCAATATTCAACGGCAGCTGTTTAAGTTTTTTGTGGTCTTGTTGCCCTGGGCTCTGCTGAGTACCGGTTTGACGCTGTATTTTGCGAGTTTGCGTGAAAGTATCCAATGGCGCTTGGCCTTGAAGATTCTTCTGTTTTTGATGCTGGTTTTTTTACCTGTGTACATAATCTATGAACATGCTTTCTTTGCCTATCGTTTGAATAAGCATGAACCCAGTTGGGATGAGATTGTGCAACGGTTTTCACCTATGCAAATGTGGGTGGATGTGATGTTTCTGTTATGTATTCTGTCGGCGCATTTAACCTCCAGCTATTGGCAACGTAGTCGTCAGCAATTGATGATTGCCAGCCAATCGCGGCAAGACATACTTGCACTGAAATTGCTGCAATTGCGCTCGCATCTTGAACCCTACTTTTTGTTCAGTTCGCTGGAGGGGATAGAGAATTTGCTGATCAATGCTGAAGGGCCGATGGCCACGCGCGCCTTGGCACGTTTGAGTGATTTGTTACGCTATGTTTTAGAATCTTCGCAAGAGACAGCGATTAGTATCGATAGTGAATTTCGTTTTACAAAAGATTATTTGAGTTTACAAAATCTACGTTTCGCTGATCGCCTGAAAGTCGAATGGACGCAAGAGGCACGAGATTGGTCGGCGCACCAGATTCCGCCATTGCTACTGTATCCCTTGTTTGATTACGCGGTACGCAATATGCAAGGGAACCTGCAGAACGCGGAGGGGCATATCCGTGTTCAGGTAGGTATAGTGCGGAATGTTTTACATTTGGCGCTAGATTTCAGTGCCGACGCTGGGCACGTGCCAACAATGACCGAAGAATTGCAGGCGGCGCAACTACGTATTGCGTTATTGCAAGGCAAAGACGCTGCGATTAGCTTTGTGCGTCACTCAGACTCAGAAGTATTCGCCCACGGAATAATATTAGACTTTCGTTTGCCGGAGTTGAGTGATGCCTAGACAAGGAACAGAATTATTTGTTGGCAAGGCAGGCAAGCTTCGGCAATTGATCGTCATGTGCGCGCTCCTGTTTAGTTTGTGGAGCTGTATCGCCGTGTTTCACGCACTGGCCTTTTTTTTGGATGCCCAACCCAATACGCTGACGCAATCCAAAGCGTCGATATTGCTTCAATATTGGCTCATCATTACACCACTGTCTTTGGGGAATTGCCTACTTGCGGTAGCTATTTGGTATAAGCCAGAACAGATATTGAAACCCCGCTACATGATAATGAGCGCCCTATTGATGGTTGTTTTTGGATTGCCATTACTGAATGCAAATAAGGTGATGATCACACTGCTGTTCGCAGATAAACCGCTATCACTTTTTCTGCCAGAGATTAAGAAATTCTCGGCCTTTTATCTGTGGATCGATATGTTTTTGATTCTCTTTTCCTATTTTTTACAAATAGGTTTCGCCGCTTGGCAACGTACGGTGGCACGTGAATTGGAATTGATCTCCACACAAAATGAAAGTTTGGAATTACGCCTGCAACTCTTGCAGGGACAGCTAAAGCCACACTTCTTATTCAATGCGCTCAATAGTATCAGCGCGCTAGTCCGTGGTGCGGACCGGCAGTTAGCGGCGACAGCTTTAAGACAACTTAACGCGCTATTACGCTATGTGCTCGATTCGAGTAAGCATGAATGGTTGAGTGTGGCCGATGAATTGCAATTTGTGCGCGATTATCTCAATATGCAATTGCTGCGTTTTGGTGACCGTATGCAGATAGTCTGGCATATCGAAGACAGGGATTGGCAAGCAGTGCCTTGTCCACCCCTATTGATGCAGCCATCAGTAGAAAATGCGATACACCACGGGGTAGAAACCCACCACGAGCAGTGCCGCATTGAAATACAATTGAGCATGGTGGATGGTAAAACCATTTTTCGTATTCACAATGCGGTGTTTGCACCCAGCAGGGCTAGCGGTGGACATGGACTAGGTATAGCCTCGACACGCGAACGCTTGCAGATACTGTACCAAGGGCGGGCCAGTTTGGTGACGACGCAGACAGCAAGTGAATTTATTGCTGAGATCAGTATTCCTCAAAAGACCCTAGGTAACTCCTGAGTTAAAAGAAAAAATGGACACCCAAAAATACAAAGTCATGATGGTCGATGACGAGTTGCCGGCTCTGACCAATATGCAATACGCTTTAGCCGATCATACCGACTGGATGTTGGTCGCAAGCTGTCATTCCACTGCGCAAGCGCGTTTGCTATTGCAAAACGAAACCATCGACCTAGTCTTATTAGATATAGAAATGCCGACTCAGTCAGGGCTAGATTTCGCACGCGAACTGATCCAATACCCGCAGCCGCCACTGATCGTCTTTATCACGGCCTACAATAAACATGCGGTCAGTGCCTTCGAAATTTTTGCACTCGACTACCTACTCAAACCCTTTGATGACGAGCGCTTTGGCGCGATGCTGGCACGTGCCAAACTTGCGCTGCAGACCAAACAACAATTGGCGCAAAGCGCAGTGATGCAAGATTATTTTCTCGAAAAGGATGCGGAAAAGTCAGGTGCGGCGACACCCAACTTAAGCCATGTTGCGGTGCGTTCGGTCGGCAAGATAGAACGTATCGATATTCATGAAATTATTTGGTTAAGTGCAGCAGCTAATTACGTGGAGTTGCATTTGATTGATCGCGTGATTTTGCACAGAACGACGATTTCAGCTATGGAAGAACGGCTTCCTAAGACGCAATTCTTGCGCTTGCATAGAACAGCCTTGGTTCGCATTGATGCGATTCGCACTTTAGAAATATCTCAGGACGGTGCCTATGCTGTTCTATTGAGTAATGGCGATACAGTTAGAGTCAGTGATACTCATATCAAAAAAGTGAAACAGATATTGGCGAGCTAAACCAGGCTTTACTTTTTTCCTTCCCCCTACTAACTGTATAGGGGATGAGACTTGGTTCTTGTTGAAGTCTTTGCAATTTCGACGCATAATTGAAACCCATCCCCACCCTCGCCCTCCCCCTTGAAGAGGAGGGAAAAACGAAATCCTCCTAGCACTAATCCTCCGTGCAAAAACACCACAAGTTCTCACACTTCATCCCCGCATTTTTTCATTTGATCCCAACACGAAAAACATTGTCCCAAAGTTATTGATGTTCATCCCGCCAAACTGGCGAGATGAAAACCCCTATGTCAAAGTTCTTATCGCTGGATGAGATTGGAGTTTGATATTTGAAAAACTTGGCAATGAAAATTGCGTGTTTTTCAGATATCGAAAAGCCAGCGCCACTGATTTTTAACAGGACATGGTTATGTACAAAAAAAGACGTAGCGGCGGCTTGATGCGAGTTTCTTTTCAATCGCGTTCGGACAGCATGGTTGGAGGAGACTCTTCTACAGAAAGACGCATGGTAAAGGCAAGTATCTTGAAACATCAGTCTTTGCTTCAAGCGCTACTCAAAAATACTTCAAGTCAAACAGAGCAATCTTTCGTGCACCCATAGTGCAACATCAAGACAACAAGGAAAAATATGCAGAACAAGACTCACAGCTTTAAAAAGACGCTATTGGCACATGCCTTAGTCATGGCATTTGGCGTCACGTTGACGTCGGTTGGCGGCATGCAAGCGGCTTATGCGCAATCCAATGCAACCGGTACGATTTACGGAAAGGTCGATAGCGTGGCCGGTGCGACGATTGCGATACAAAACACCGATACTGGTTTAAAACGTATTCTCCCACTAGATGCAGCAGGTCGTTATACCGCGACCGCTTTACCGGCTGGACACTACAAGGTGGATTTATTAAAAGAAGGTAAGGTCACTAATACCCAAGAACTCGATATCATTATCGGTCAGGGCGTTGAAGCTTCATTTGTGGCTAATGCTACACAGACAGTAACCGTATCTGCCACCCGTTCCAGAATCGACGTTTCCAATACCAATAATGGTGCTATCTTTACTGGCAAAGAATTAGCAAAATTGCCGATGCAAACGAATCTGACGGCCATCGTCTTATTGGCACCCAATACGACTAAAGGTGATGCGGCTTATGGCAACGTAGCTAGTTTTGGTGGTGGCGGTGTCTCAGAAAATGCCTACTACATCAATGGTCTCCCAGTGACTAATCCCTTGTCGCAAATCGGGTCGACGCAATTGCCTTGGGGTGCAATCTCCCAAACATCCATCATTACTGGTGGCTTTGGCGCTGAGTTTGGCCGTTCAATCGGTGGTGTGATGAATGTGACGACAAAGAGCGGTACTAATAATTGGGAGACGGGTGTTTCTTACAGCATTACGCCCAATAGTTTGCGTTCAAAACCACGCAATATCTATTTCCCGCAGACCGGTAGCGATGATCATCTGGATGGAACTTTACATTTCAAAAACGATGCCAGCTACAACAAAGTCACTCAGTACGGTGCCTACCTGGGCGGCCCTTTGGTACAAGACAAACTATTTATGTTCGCTGCAGTAGAAAAGAACTTGACCGATGGTAGTGCTGTGAATGACCTCACCAGTAATACCTTGGCGCGTGATGGATGGCTGAGCTCCCATACTGAAGTCACGCGTTATCTCGCCAAATTTGATTGGAATATCTCGGATGACCATCGCGTAGAATGGACTTCCATCGGCGATAACGCCACCGCTAGAAGTGGTAGCTATGGATACAATGTCGCGACAGGCGCGCACAATACGACAAAATATACCGAAACGATTTCCAAAAACTTTGGTTCAACCGGAGCGGATTCCAATGCCTTGAAATACACAGGTCAACTGACCGACGCCTTGACTCTAACTGCCTTGGTCGGTCAGCTCAAAGCGAAACGTGGCGTGACCTATTTTGATGGCAATCCAAATGGCACGATACATTCCGTTGCGTCGTCTACTCGTACTCGCGTGCCTGAAATTGATCCGAATAACTATGTGAACAAAGTGAAATACGGCGGCAGCTTGACTCGCCCTGGTGATGACGACGTGAAGTCCTATCGTTTGGATTTGGAATACAAGTGGAATGAACACACGTTCCGCGCTGGTATTGACCGCGTTGATTTGGCTTCGTCGAATGTCGGTGTGCAGTCCTCTGGTGGCGGTACGTGGGTGTATAACCGTGTGCCTATCGGCAATGAAAAAGTGCCGACTAATCTATCAATTAGCCGCCCTGCAATTGTGGCAAATTATGGCGGTTATGGAACGCGTGGCTACTACGTGACAGAGAATGTTTTCTCAAGTCTGACGCAGGCGGGATCGCAACAAACCGCGCAGTATTTTGAGGACCGTTATCAAGCGACAAAGAATCTCTTGATCGTGGCTGGTTTGCGCAACGACCAATACAATAATACGAATGGCGATGGCGAAAAATTTGTCGACATGAAGAATCAGTTAGCGCCGCGTTTGTCCGCTTCATGGGATGTTAATGGCGACTCCTCGATGAAAGTGTTTGGTAGCGCAGGTCGTTATTTCTTACAAATGCCAACACGTGTATCGGCGCGCGCCGCCAGCCGTTCTACCTTGACCCGTCAAGATTTCACCTACACTGGTGTGGATAGCAATGGCCAACCATTAGGTTTACGTGCGATCAACGAGGTGGGTACGCCCGATGGTGAAATTGGACAGACTAAAGATCCACGCTCCGTCGTCTCAAAAGGTTTGAAACCAAATTACCAAGATGAATTTACACTTGGCTTAGAGCGAGCTATTAGTCCTAGTTTAAATCTCGGTGCGAAATTCACCTACCGTAATTTAGGTGCAGGTATCGACGACGATTGCGATACACGGGTTATCGCTGCCTATTCGAAAAAAGTCGGCTTGAAGCAAGAAGGTAATCCGACTGGCTACTTGAATTGCTTCATCTTTAACCCAGGCCGCGATGCAACGATTTGGGTTGAAAGTCATAATGCGCAAGGCTTGGCTACAGGGAATGGTCGTTATGTGACTTTTACAGCGGCAGAATTGGGTTTCCCGAAAGCCGAACGTAAATACGTCGCACTTGATTTCTTTGCTGAGCACCCGCTCACCAATGGTTGGTACGGTAAGTTGAACTACACCTGGTCTCGCAGCGCGGGCAATATGGAAGGTCAAACCAATTCTGATACCGGTCAGCAGGATGTGTCTACCACCGCGAACTGGGATTTCCCAGAGTTCATGGCATTCACCCGTGGCGTTTTGCCGAATGATCGTACGCATGCCATCAAAGCTTTTGGCTTTTATGAGTTCGATAAGGAATGGTCACTCGGTGCGAATCTCTTGATTCAGTCAGGTCGTCCAAAAACTTGCCAAGGTACCGATCTCGATGCAGAAGCGGGTTTGAAAAATGTGAATGGTCCAGAGTGGGGAACGGGCGGCTACGGTGCGGCCTATATGTGGTGTAACGGCAAACCGGCGCCACGCGGAAGTTTGGGCCGCATGCCAACGGAATCCAGTTTGGATTTGAGCTTGACGTATAAACCAGTGGCGTTGAAGGGCATCGTGATTGGTCTCGACGTGTTTAACGTGTCCAATCAGCAGATGGCGTTGACACGCCGAGAAACCTACGACGGTGGTGACGGTGCTATCTTGTCAAACTACGGTGAAGTTCGTCAATACGCACCTGCTCGTACCATGAAACTGCGTGTGGAGTATAACCACAGGTTCTAAGCTGGTTTCACTCAAGCTAATAAAGTTTAGTGAATTTTTGTTGTGAGATGTAGTTGAGCTAGACAGCCGGGGTGATAGTGGCTGTGATTTCGGAGCTGCTTGCACTTTGTGCGAGTGGCTCTTTTTTTATGGGTTTTTAATGACGGACATTGAATGCTGACCCAATATCTGCGTCGCTTCAAGCCCTAGTTATCTACATAAGACGGAGCACCACTAAACGTCCCCACCCTTTCAAGGGGAGGGCTAGGGTGGGGACGGGTTAAGGTGAAGCAATCCGCGGTTCTTACGGCATGATTTTGAAAAAGCATTGCTCCAACCTGAACCACCCTCACCCTAGCCCTCTCCCGCTTGCGGGAGAGGGAACATTCAGAACAACAAATTTCGTAGGGCGTGTGCAACCCGCGCCGCCAAGCTATTGAGTAACCGACCTACTCGACTAAACGTCCCCTCCCTTTCAAGGGGAGGGCTAGGGTGGGGACGGGTTAAGGTGAAGCAATCCGCGGTTCTTACGGCATGATTTTGAAAAAGCATTGCTCCAACCTGAACCACCCTCACCCTAGCCCTCTCCCGCTTGCGGGAGAGGGAACATTCAGAACAACAAATTTCGTAGGGCGTGTGCAACCCGCGCCGCCAAGCTATTGAGTAACCGACCTACTCGACTAAAAGTCCACTCCCTTTCAAGGGGAGGGTTAGGGTGGGGATGGGTTAAGGTGAAGCAATCCGCAGTTCTTACAGCATGATTTTGAATAAGCAATTCTCCAACCTGAGTCACCCTCACCCTTGCCCTCTCCCGCTAGCGGGAGAGGGAACATTCAGAACAACAAATTTCGTAGGGCGTGTGCAACCCGCGCCGCCAAGCTATTGAGTAACCGACCTACTCGACTAAACGTCCCCTCCCTTTCAAGGGGAGGGTGGGGATGGGTTGAGGTGAAGCAATCCGCAGTTCTTACAGCATGATTTTGAAAAAGCATTGCGTCAACCTGAACCACCCTCACCTTAGCCCTCTCCCGCTTGCGGGAGAGGGTATTTTGTTCACCTCTCAACTTTTGTGGAAACCCGTGCCTTGACGGTGCAGGGAATTGTCGAGCCAATATCGTCAGCGTCCATTGGTCGCCTAAATTGCCACGAAACAAATTTGATCTAAACCAAACTAAGTTCTTCCACGCACTGGTCTTACCACCTGATAGATGCAATTAAAGCTACACTAGCGCCACTTTGCCAGGTGGTCTGCCTGCTGTTGGAATTTCCTCGCTGCATTTGTCAATCCATCCCGAATGGAGGATACTTGCAATATGGGAATTTCTAGAGACTTTCCACTACGTTTGATTGCAAGCTTTCTTACCCAGAAAGCGTACGCAATTAAACACTAAAACTAAAACAAATTGGCACTTCTTGAACTTTAAACAAGTAAGGAACAAGCATGACCTCATCCCATTTTGCCGAACTCATGGCATATGCCCAAGAACATTCTGGCTCAGCCAGCAAACGTCAAGGCGGCTTTATCGCTGCTTATTATGAAAACACCGATCCTGATGAAATCACCACGCGTGGCGCGGCGAATTTGTTTGCTTTGGCGAATGCGCATTGGCGCTTGTTAGATTCGCCCCGCGCGGCGAATAGCCCGAAGATCCGCGTGTTTAATCCTAGTTTGGCCGAAGATGGCTTTGTCAGTGAACATACGGTCGTGCAGATCGTGAATGACAATATGCCGTTCCTGGTTGACTCCGTCACGATGGCGATTAACCGCAGCGGTCGTACCGCGCATTGGATCGTCCATCCTTTGATGAGCGTAGCGCGCAACGCCGATGGCAGTATTGATACGGTCAGCACAGTCGCCGCAGCGCAAGCAGCGGGACGCAATGATGCCGTCGAATCCCTGATCTTGGTCGAATGCGACCGTATCGTCAGCGCCGCTGAACAACAAGCTTTGGTCGATGAATTAACCCACATCTTGTCAGACGTACGTGGTGCAGTCGTCGATTGGCAGCCGATGTTGAACCGTGTCAAAGAACTCATCACCGCCTCAGAAAAATTCACAGGCACGCATCAAAGTCATGGCGAGGGTATCGCCTTCTTACGTTGGTTAGAAGACCGCCATTTCACTTTCCTCGGTGCGCGTGATTACGAACTCAAACGTAATGGCAATCAAGTCAGCCTAGTCGCCTTAGCAGATTCCGGCCTCGGCATTTTGCGCGGCAAAGTACAAACCAGCGAAACCACCTTGCCACCAGAAGTGGTCGCCCTGATTGATTCTGAAGAAACCGTCTTGGTCACCAAAGCCATGACACGTGCCACGGTACATCGTCCAGCCTGGCTCGATTACATCGCCGTTAAACGCTTTAATGATGCTGGCGAAGTGATCGGTGAATCGCGCTTCCTCGGTCTCTACACGTCCACCGCCTACTCCGCAGCCGTCAGCGAGATACCACAAGTACGCCAACGCACAGCGGCAGTCATGAGCGCAGCGGGTGTAGTACCTGAGAGCCATGCAGCCAAAGCCTTGCAATCGATTCTCGATGACTATCCACGTGATGAATTATTCCAAGTCGATACAGCGACTTTGACCGATCACGCGATTGGCATTTTGCGTTTGCAAGAACGTCAGCGTGTACGCTTGTTCTTACGTCGTGATCCATTCGGTCGTTTTACTTCCGCCCAAGTATTCGTACCACGTGACCGCTACAACACCGAATTGCGCGTCAAGATCAGTAGCGAATTGATGGCGGCATTAGATGGCCATTCCATCGAATTCACCCCGATGCTGACCGACAGCCCATTAGCGCGTATCCATTATTTGGTACGTGCCAAAACCGATGCGCCGATGAGCACCAATGTGAACGTCTCCGCACTCGAAGCCCGCATCGCCAAACTCGCCCAGCGTTGGGAAGATGATTGCAGCACTGAACTCTTGCGCACGCATGGCGAAGGTCGTGGTCTGGATCTGGCAAATCGTTTTGCCAATGCTTTCCCTAGCGCGTATCGCGAAGATTTCACGCCACAAGGCGGTGCCGAAGATGCCGATATCTTGGCGCATCTGTCCAAAGCATCCCCACTGGCGGTTAAGTTGTATCGTCCACTCGACGCAGTCGCAGGCTTGTTACGCTTTAAGATTTACAACACCTCTAAAGTGGCTTTGTCAGACTCACTGCCAGTGTTAGAACGCATGGGCGCACGCGTGCTCGACGAGCATCCATACCACGTGGCCGATGGCGACAGCGAATTGTGGATTCATGATCTGGGTTTGCAATTACCAGTCGCTACCGATCTCACCGCAGTCAAAGCCCGCTTTGAAGAATTATTCTGCCAGGCATGGCGCGGTGAAGTCGAGAGCGATGATCTGAATCGCTTGGTCTTGAACACAGCCCTCGATGCACGTTCCATCGGTGTCTTGCGCGCATGCTCACGCTACTTCAAACAACTCGGTTTCGCCTACAGCCAAAACTATATCGAAGCAGCTTTGAACAAAAACTGTGGCATCACGCAATTGATCGCAGAATTGTTCGGCGCACGTTTCAAACCCGATTTTGTTGGTGATCGTGAAGTCGCACAAAAGCATATCCGCGAACAAATCGAAGCCGCGATGAGCCAAGTCGCCAGCCTCGACGAAGACCGCATCTTGCGCCAATTCATCGCAACGATTTTGGCAACACTGCGTACCAACTTGTGGCAAACCACAGAGACAGGCGCGTTCAAGCCATACATGAGTTTCAAACTCAATCCACGCGAAGTGCCCGGCGTGCCAGAACCAAAACCGCTGTTCGAAATCTGGGTCTATTCCCCACGTGTCGAAGGCGTGCATTTACGCGGCGGCAAAGTCGCCCGCGGTGGTTTGCGCTGGTCAGATCGTCGTGAAGATTTCCGTACCGAGATTCTCGGTCTGGTCAAAGCACAGCAAGTCAAAAACACCGTCATCGTGCCGGTTGGCTCCAAAGGTGGTTTCGTCCTCAAAAATCCACCAGCGATGAGCGACCGCGAAGCCTATCAAGCTGAAGGCGTGGCGTGCTACAAAATCTTCTTGTCCGGCATGTTGGACGTGACAGACAACATCGTCAAAGGCAATGTCGTACCACCGACCAAAGTCGTGCGTCATGATCCAGATGATCCATATTTGGTCGTCGCTGCCGACAAAGGCACGGCAACCTTCTCCGATATCGCCAACGGCGTCTCCGCTGATTACGGCTTCTGGCTCGGCGATGCATTTGCCTCTGGTGGCTCGGTCGGTTACGACCATAAAAAAATGGGCATCACCGCACGCGGCGCATGGGAATCCGTCAAACGTCATTTCCGCTCATTCGGTCACAACACGCAGACCACGCCATTCACAGTCGCGGGTATCGGCGATATGTCGGGTGACGTGTTTGGTAACGGCATGCTCTTGTCGGAACAAATTAAATTGGTAGTCGCATTCGATCACCGCCATATTTTCATCGACCCAACACCAGATGTCGCTAAGTCATTCGCCGAACGTCAACGCATGTTCAATCTGCCGCGCTCCAGCTGGGAAGACTACGACAAGAGCCTGATCTCCAAAGGCGGCGGTATTTATCCACGCGGCGCCAAATCGATTAGCTTAACTCCCGAAGCCCGCGCCGTCCTAGGCATAGAGACCGAAGAACTCACGCCAGTTGAATTGCTCAAAGCGATCTTGCAAGCGCCTGTCGATTTGCTCTACAACGGCGGTATCGGTACCTACGTCAAAGCGACCTACGAAACCCACGCCCAAGTCGGCGACAAATCCAGCGATGCTTTCCGCGTCAATGGTAACGAGCTGCGCTGCAAAGTCTTGGCAGAGGGCGGTAACCTCGGTTGCACACAAAACGGTCGTATCGAATTCGCGCAAAAAGGTGGCCGCATATACACCGACGCGATTGATAACTCCGCTGGTGTCGATTGCTCCGATCACGAAGTCAATATCAAAATCTTGGTCGGCGCGATCACCGAAGCAGGCGATCTCACGCTCAAACAACGCAATGATTTGTTAGCCTCGATGACCGATGAAGTCGGCCACTTAGTCTTGACCGACAATTACTACCAAGGCCAGGCACTCGACATCGCTTGCCACCGTCCTTTGTATGTACTCGATGGTCAACAACGCTTGATGCAAACTTTAGAAGGTCAAAAGCGTCTGAATCGTGCGATTGAATTCCTCCCATCCGATGAAGAAATCGCCCGTCGCCGCGCGCACAAACAAGGCTTAACCGCACCAGAAAACGCCGTCGTCTTAGCCTACGCCAAGATGGCCGTGTTTGATGAATTGGTCGCTTCCAATTTGCCAGACGATCCATTCTTCAGCCGTGCGTTAAAAGCCTACTTCCCACAAGTCTTGTCTGAGAAGTTTGCCGATGCCATCGCCAATCATCAATTGAAACGTGAAATCATCGCGACCTTTATCACCAACACCGTGGTTAATCGCACTGGCGCAACCTTTGTGAATTTCATCGCCTCAGAAGCCGCCGCTTCCGCCGCCGATGTGATCCGCGCGTTCACACTGGCACGCGAAATTTTTGATCTGGAAGCATTGTGGGATCAAATCGATGCGCTCGATTACAAAGTCGATTCTAAATTGCAGTTAGACCTGCTCAGCAAATTGACCGCCATCGCCCAACGCGCCTCACGCTGGATGCTACGCGCCCGCACTGCGAATGCCGACTTGCCAACGCTGATCCAACGCTACCAACCAGGCGCACGCGAGCTCCGCGCCAACGTAGCGACCTGGTTACCAGCCGCAGCCTACGCCAGCTTACAAGAAGCCAGCGCAGCCCTGGTCAAAGCCGGTGTCGAAGCAGGCCTAGCAGAAAACTTAGCCGCGCTGGAATTCATCTTCCCAGCCTTGGACTTAGTCGATCTGGCACAAAGCACAAGCAGTGATTTAGAAAAAGCCGCCCGCACTTATTTTGGCGTCGATGCCGAATTAGGCTTAACCGGATGGCGCGATCAAATCAACCGCCTGCCAACCGACACGCTATGGCAAACACAAGCCCGCGGCAGTGCCCGCGACGACGTGTATTCCATCGCCAGCCAAGTCACCAAATCACTGCTATCACGCCAAGAAGACATCGCAAGCTGGCGCGAACAACACACAGCAGCGATCGTGAAGTTGAATCAATTGTTGGCGACGATTACCACGCAGGGTGCGGATTTGGCGCCGGTGTCTGTGGCGTTGCGGGAGTTGCGTAGTTTGGCTTGAGTTTGTACTTAGCTAGATCGAAGTTGTGTAGTGGGCACGAATTTTGTGCCCACGCTTCGTTCAAATTGAAAGTAGCGCTAGAAATTATGTGAAATTATGGATGTGTAGTTGAGATTTATCATATATGATCCAACATCAATAAAAATTTTTCTGAAAAAAAAACACTAATGCAGCAACTCATAAAAAATTTAAGTAAGAAAAAAATGGCGATCAACTGATCGCCATTTTTTTTACATGTAAGCAGATTTTAGATTACATCTAAATGCCAGAAAAGCTCTTACTTTTTTACATATAACATCAACTTTATTAATGAGTTATTTCAAGACGTCAACATGTGTTTGGCGTGTTTCAATTTGTGAGGGCTAAGAATGAATATAGAACAGTACTATTTTGAAATAAATAGAAAATCGCAGGACATTTTTTCACGCTCAATGAAATCACCGGTGTTGCAATCAAAAGCCCATTCGTTCGCTACGGATTGGAATGAACTAATTTTTTGTCTAGACCAAAAGGATGAGCGCGCAATGATGTCAGTTGTGTGTTCACAGGTAGAGACTGCAAGTTTGTCCATCTCGTTGGGTCTCTATCGATCTGCTTTTTGTGCTTTGAGGTTAGGATTTGAAATAGGTGTTGCTGCGATCTATTTTTCTGCTAATAAATTGGCATTTAGAGAGTGGCAGTTAGGTAGTGATTTGGGCGATATTAAATGGTCGACAATCATGGACGAGAACAGCGGCGTACTTTCTCCAAGATTTATTAGCGCATTCTTCCCTGAATTACTTCCACATGTTGGTACGTACTATTCTCGATCTAAGGAATGTTTTCGTTTTTTGTCGGAATATGTTCATGGGAATAATGATACTTGGACTGCTACAGGTATTTCGCTATCCTATAACGCCGCATTAGAAGAAGCTTTCTCCGAGAGATTGAATGATGTCGTCGAAATTTTGATGTTTATATTCTGTTGTAGATATTTAAAACAACTTGATGTGGTCTCTTTAGATAAGCTTCAGCCAGTAATTTTGGAAACTTTTACGCATATTGAACCGATAAGGGTTTTAATTGGAAATTCGGGAGATATTAAATGAGTAGTGATTTCTATTTGCGTACAGAGAGTATCAAGACAGAGGATATTTTAGATTTGTTTGTCGAAAGTAATGAGGACAGTCAAATCATTAAAGCACTTTGTTCGTCTGAACCATGCATATTGGAAGGTTCACGTGGTACTGGAAAATCGTTTCTCATGCGTGTAGCGCAGAAAGAAGTTGAGTCATCAGCTAAGACCAATGTAGCAGTATTTGTTTCGTTCAACATAAGTTCGTTGATCGGAACAGGTGATAGCCATCAGTTCTATCATTGGATGCTTGCAAAAGCATTGCGAGCTTTGATGGTTAGTCTAAAGAAGAAAGGTTTCGATATTTCTCCTTTTAGCTCTGGTTTATTGAGTAGAGATGAGTTTTCTTCTGAGAAGGATATACAACAGAATCTTGAGAGCATCATTAAAATATACGAGGAGTCATATAAAGGAGGAATCAATGTTGATATTGGTTTGCTTCCCGACATCGAAGATGTTAAGGAAGCACTACAAGATATTTGCGAAACCAACGCGATTGATCGTATTTATTTTTTCTTTGATGAGGCGGCGCATGTGTTCCGCCCAGAACAACAACGACAATTTTTCAGCCTGTTCAAAGACTTTCGATCACCATATGTTACCTGCAATGCCGCAATTTATCCCGGAGTAACTTATTTTGGCGATTCGTTTGAACCAATTCACGACTGTATTTACAAGACAATTGAACGAAATATTCGTGATCAAGGCTATTTAGATTATTTTCAAGAAATGGTATTTAAGCAATGTGATCCAGCACATAAAAAAATACTTGAAACCAACGCCGAACTTTTTAATACTTTGATGCTTTCGGGAGGAGGTAATCCTCGCATGATTCTAAAAACTGTTCAAGACTTGCTTAGTCAAAAATTTAATACGACTAGTGTCGAGCAAGTCATAAAAGAATTTTATCGCAATAAAATTTGGTCTGAACATACATATCTCGGAGATAAATATCAAGGGCATAAAACACTTATTGATTGGGGGCGTGAGTTTCTCGAAAAAACCGTTATCCCAAACATTCAGTTACTTAACGAGAGACGACAGGCAAAAGGCGCTAGTGAATCGAGTATCTATTTTTGGATCCATAAAGATGCGCCTGAAACGGTTAAAGAGGCATTACGGTTACTGACATATACTGGAATAATTCGTAAAACTGATAGTGGAGTTCGTGCTACACGTGCGGAGTTAGGAACACGCTATGAAGTTAAGTATGGATGCATTATTTCTTTATATGCAAATCCAAACAAAGAATCAAAAGAATTTTATAAATCACTGTCTTTGAATAAATATCCAGAATTTGGCAAGAGTCATTCTTCATATTCGCCCATTTTAGAGTTGGTAAATACGATTGAAAATGACGTAGAGTTTAGGCGTTCTGTAAAAGAAATGATGAAGCGCCCTATTGAAGTCCTTGCTATCCTCAGTCAATGGAAAATTGGGCAGCTAAAGAGTGCGAATATTCATACAATTGAAGACTTATATGACCGAACTGAATCAGACCTGATTGAGCAAATTTATGGAGTTGGACCCGCAAAAGCTCGCATCATAAAAAATGCAGTTTCAGCCGAACTCTTGGAGTATCTTTCTGGATAAAGTTTCGACATTATGAAGAATCGGCACAATTTTTGTGCAGATTCTCTCTATTTTGTATGATTCGGCAGTGACTCAAATTGTGGGTTAGGTTTGGTGGTGTTGCATGTCAAGGCTTAACCCCATTTGTTCTTCAAATACGGGTTTATTTTTTTCTGTTTTTTTAAAAAGTTTCGTTAAGCTTCATGAAGGACTGTACACATGTATATCACACAGACTTATCTTGGCTTTTCATCGAATAGCGCAAAAGTTTATGTCTACTTTTTGTCCGAAAGCTACATGTCAAACAGGCAGCGAGATTTGCATGAAGTCTTTTTAAAGCGAACTGCGGAACTTGGCCTGTCAACGGGCTCTGAGATCGCAGTTCTACTTCCGGTCAATGGGTGTGAAATGAGTGTGCTTGGGGATATGAATGACTCGCTGCACTCTCCCTTGCAAGAGTTTTACAAAAATAACGTTAGAGAGCAATTGCCTGGCCTATTAGTAACTAGGAAACCGCTAGATACAAAAGCAGGAATACAGAGCGCTGTCTTCTTCTCCTTCAACAACGCAGAGCATCCTTTCAAAGCAGCGAAAGAGCTTATCCAGAAAATATCTGAGGAACCTAGAGGTGGCCCCTTCGTGAAGTTTCTTGAAGAGTTGAATAGCTTTGTTATCCTTGAACCAAACTTTAATGGGATTGGTATAAACATCAATCGGATTGTTGAATTGCTTATCGAAAAATTGAAGTAAGGAACACGGGATCAGGCCTTACATTTGACATTCATTAGTAAAGGAATAGCGTGGTCAAGTCTTGACATACCACATTAATGATTTGATCACGGTATTGAATTTGGCGTAAAGTAAGTTGTAGGAGAGTAGGCTCCTTCATTACGTCCGCTCTTTTTATTTTGTATACATTGGTAGTGACTCAATTTGTGAGTGAGATGTGGTGATGTTGCATGACAAGACTTGACCCCACTTTTCGTGAAATTGAATTAGCCTCTGAATTAAGTTTGATGTTGGAAGATATGCTTAATAAGAACGGCAGATCTGGGAATTAAAAGCGAAGTCAGCAATATGGGGGCACTCATTTTTAACACTCTTTCAATGGAAAAAATATGTCTAGGTACGCACAACTGACGCCAATCCTTCTATCCAATTCTGAAGCTCAAATAATACTTACATTTGATAAATTGGATGAGATTGTGGTTGGAGGTTTACCCGCATCTGCTAAAAAATATTCAGTGTGGTGGACTAACAGTGCATCAAGTCAGCCACATTCAAAATTTTGGCTCGATGCAGGTCGACGCGCGAGACCTGATTTCAATAAAAAACTTGTGATTTTTACGCTCGATTCGTCGATTGAGACAATTGAACTTGCTGCCGAAGTCGTGGGCGAATCGACACGCCAAGATCTCACTGAATATGTCGAGAATAGTTTGAGTCTCGAGCGAGATCTTGAGGATCAAATTGTAAGTCAACTCGACGTATTGGAATCAGGCTTAACTTTTGTATCGCGGCAGGAATCAAGTGATGTTGGAAGAGTCGACTTATTGGCTCGGGATATTGACGGCAATACAGTTATTATTGAATTGAAATCTGGCGAAGCGAAGGATTCCTCGATTGGACAAATTGCTAGGTATATTGGTTGGTATGCACAGAAAGAAGGTAAGCCACCTAGAGCGATTTTAGTTGCGAGTGGGTTTTCAGAGCCGATTAGATGGGCCGCAAAGGCCATTCCTGGATTAAAGTTGGTCGTATATAGAGTTCAATTTAACTTTGAAGAAGCAACCATATAAGGGAATCATTCAGAAGACCCAGCACGGGGTCAGGCCTTACATTTGACATTGATCTGTGAATAAATTAGAGGGAGAGTGACGTTGGCTGATGTTAAATGTCAAACGTAAGGCCTGACCCCAAAGTGAATATGACCCCAAAGTGAATATGGACAATTGATTGCCGTGAAAGATACGCCAGAGGAAAGGACTGATGGTGCGAAATTCAAATGATAAATCATTGCATACTGGCTTGAGCTGGGACGATCTTCGCTTTGTATTAGTGCTCACCGATTCGCGTGTTCTAGCCACCGCGGCGGAGCAGCTTCAAGTAAGTCAGACTACCGTATTTCGACGCATAAAGGATATAGAAGAGCGCTTAGGCACCCGTCTATTCGACCGTGGACGATATGGTTATGTTCCCACATCATCTGCCACTTCTTTAATTGAAATTGCGAGACAGTTCAATGACGATGTGAATCGCATTGCTTTAAGTATTGCTGGGCTAGACGAACGCCCCAGCGGAAAAGTGAGATTAAGTACCACCGATACGATAATGGCCGCGATTCTAAAAGAGATTCTAACGCCACTACATCAAGCACTTCCACTTATTCATTTAGAAATCCAAAGTTCGAATCAAGTGATGAACTTGAGTAAGCGCGAAGCGGACGTTTGCATTAGACCTTGCGATACCCCACCAGATCATCTTGTCGGCAAACGACTATGCAAAATGGAATCAAGCATTTACGCACCAGCCAGTTGGGCCGATGCCTCATATGACAATATAAACACATTTCCTTGGATCGGCCCGGACGATTCACTCTCACATCTTCAATCTACACAGTGGCTTGCAAAGAAAGGCCTACTTGAGAAAACAATTATTTCTAGCAATAACCGACAAAACATAGCATTTGCAGCAAGTGCTGGACTTGGACTCGCAATTTTGCCATGCTATATAGGAGATCGTGACGAGAACCTGCGGCGAGTTTGCGCTCCTATTGTAGAGCTAAAAACAGAACTCTGGATCCTCTACCATCCCGACTTACGTCAATCCAAGCGAATTACAAGCTTCGTGAATACTCTTTTTCAATTGCTTTTGCCATATCAACCTTTGATCGAAGGGTTGTTGCCGAAGTATTAGAGTATCAGCATTTTTTGACCGGCTACAGGACAGACGCCGATAGAACCTTATCCGCACCGCGGTTTCTACTCTTAGTAAGCGCCAATTCATTTTTTTGCATAGCTAGGGCTAAGCAATCAGCACCCATGTGCATATCCATTTACTCCCTGTCGTCCACCCTTGTTTCAGACTTGCACTTCTACCCTTTCAAATCTGAAACCTTACGTTCCTTCAACGCTCATTTTCGATAGAAGCTAAGGTCGCTATTATTCTGAACATGACAAGGTAGTTCAAATATGTAACGCCGTTACTTAGCTACCTCCTTTGAAAGGTCAAAAAATGAAATCGTTTAGCCTGCACAAAATAATTGGTGCACTTATTGTGATGTTGTCCCTATGCTTTACAAGCATCTCGCAAGCAAATACGAATCATTGTTCGGCGCCCGAGTATCGGCAGTTTGATTTTTGGGTTGGCGCGTGGGAAGCACGCGATAGAGATAATAGGCTTCTGGGATATCAGCTTATAGAAAAGATAGAGCGCGATTGTGTTCTTCAAGAATGGTGGCGAGGAGCGACTGAAGAAAACGGACAAGGAACAAGTTTGAGCATTTACGATTCAAAGAAACGGATGTGGAATCACACGTGGATGAGTGTTAGAGGGAATCTACAAAGCATCGATGGCAATTGGACTGGGCAACAAATGCTGATGACTGGGTACTATCTAAATGCTCAAGGTTACCGCGAATTCCACCGCACTCAGTGGAAACCATTAGAAGACGGCAGCGTTTATCATCTATGGGATTCATCTATCGATGGTGGTGCGACTTGGAATGTCGTACACGAGGCTTGGCTAACTAAGACCACAAATCCAATTCAGAAGTGAGAAAAATGCGATATTTATCTTTAGCGACTATCTTGTCGTTCTCTGCTATGACACTCATGATCACGTCAAACGTGGCATTTGCTGATATTAAAAATACTCATACAAATTTTCAAAAAGAAATGAGAATTGGTAGTAAGTCTGATATTTTGTCGATGGATCCACATACTATTGCGGGGTCACTGCAATTAGATGTACTTGGAAATATTTACGAACCGCTAGTGGGTCAAAACAGCTCCGGCAAATTGACTCCAATCTTAGCAAAATATTGGAAGCAACTAAGTCCGACTCGTTGGCGCTTTCACTTACGTGAGGGCGTTCTTTTCGAACAAGGACATAGCGCGGGGTCAAGTCTTGACATAATATATTGATGATCTGATCAAAGTGCTTGAATTTGGCGTGAGGTGAATCGTAGAAAAATGGGCTCGAACTCTGAACCACTTATTCCAATTTTGTTTTGCTCGGCAGTGACTCACAAGCTAGCGGTCAGGCCTTACATTTTACATATATCTGTAAACAAGCCAGAGGGAGAGTGGCGTTGGCTGATGTTAAATGTCAAACGTAAGGCCTGACCCCAATGTTTCGTTCGGCTTTGAACCCGTGTTTCACAATGTTTTCCCATCCTTCATTAATTCTCTGCCGATGCCGCGTAGCAGATCGTCTTGCGTAATAGTTTGTCTTTGATTTTTCACTGCGCGAATGGCTGCATAACGTGCCACGTTGAGTAAGGCATCACCCGCCAATTCATAGCGCTCCGCGATTGCACGGAAATTGATATCCGGAGCTAAGCGTTGTGGATCGTTAAACAGATTTTTCCATAGACGTTCACGTTGCATAGCGTCTGGCATGGCGAAATACACTTCACTCTGAAGTCGACGTGAAAACGTCGCATCAATATTCGCCTTTAAGTTGGTGGCAAAAATCACGACACCAGGAAAGTCTTCAACCCGTTGCAATAAATAGGAGATCTCTTGATTGGCGTGTCTATCATTGGAGTTACTGGTTTGGGTGCGTTTGCCAAATAGCGAATCGGCTTCATCGAAGAACAAAATCCAACGTTTGTTTTGTGCCTGATCAAAGACGTTGGCAAGATTTTTCTCGGTTTCACCGATGTATTTAGAGACTACCATAGATAAGTCGATGCGATATACGTCGGCATTTACGGCTTTGCCTATCAGACTGGCGGTCAAGGTTTTGCCAGTACCAGGTGGGCCAAAAAAGAGGGTGTGGTAGCCGGGCTTCAGTGATCTTTGCAGACCCCAATCGTCCAAGATCATGCGAGCATGCCGCAACCAAGTAACGATGTTATTCACTTCATCCATGACCTCGTTATTGAGTACCAGATCCTCCCAGTTCAATGGCGTTTGCATGAGCTTGGCTGGGAAATTGCTATTGAAATCGGGCTTGTGCGCTTCCCCATCAACTAGTCTCTGTAAATATTCGTGACTAATTTGCAGCGTAGCGCTAAAAGCAGGCTCTCCCGGTGCTGGGGATTCGAGGCGTAAGATGCCATGTCGAATCAAGGTATGTTCATCCTTTAATAAACTGGCGACTCGCTGACGTTGATTCAGATCCGACCCTGCTAAAATAAATGCTGCAGTTTCGCAAGTTGGTAAGAAACCTAAATGCGATTTGCCTCGCCAGCCGCCAATCTCACTATATGGGCGAGCTAAAGTTACGTTCTGTAGGCAAAACATATCCAATAGTTGCGGGCGCAAATGGGGTATCAACGCCAACATGATAATTACCCTTTCCTCGTAGCCAAGATCTAACTTAGTGATCACCTCACTATAGGCGCATGGTTCGCGATCAAACTCAGGTGCGGGGCATACCTCGTGTAGCGAAATGTCAGATTCGTGATCCGTGAAATAGGACTGAAAACGAGCATCGCAAATTCGGCCAAACCAGGCGATCTCTCTGTCTAAGCAAGCATTATTCATTAAAGGTGTCATTGCTTATCTCGGTATGGTTAACGCCAGTTGACGTGTAGGGGATCACTCATCCAAGGGAATTTGTTCATCGCTAAACTCCAGGGCAAGCGATCTAACAACTGTCGAATGGGTCCTTTGTAATTTTCAATTTTATCACTGCATTGGTCGTTGCGTTCGGCGTGCGTTTTTGTAGGGTAAGGATGACTCTTCGTGGCAAGATTTTTTGCATCGAAAAGCGTGAAGCAGCAAGGGGTCAGGCCCTACATTTGACATCACTCTTTCACCATCCTAGGCTCTACCGTAATTAAATCGACGGGAAATTGAAATGGCGAGACTATTACGCATAGAGTATGCAGGTGCTTTGTACCACGTCACCGCCCGCGGGAATGCACGAGCGAATATTTATGGCAATGACGATGATAGCCAGCGGTTTTTATCGCTGTTGAAAATCGTGGTGGATCGCTATGATTGGTATTGCCATGCTTACTGTCTGATGGACAATCATTACCACCTTTTGATTGAGACAAACCGAGCAAGTTTGTCTGACGACCGATGGGGTTCTGTGTGGATTTGCCAAGACCAAGAATATCGCACAGCAGCGCTATCGTGAATTTGTACAGCAGGGCAAAGGACAGTCTTCTCCTTGGCAGAGCCTGAAGAACCAAATCTATCTCGGTGACGACGATTTTGTACTTACTATGCAATGCAAGCTCGGTCCCGAACAATCACTCAAAGACTTCCCCAAAAAACAAAAACAAGCCCCCATCAAACCATTGGATTACTTTGCTAATTTGGGAAACACGCGAAACGAAAATATGGCACTGGCGTACTTAAGTGGGCACTACACGCTTGAGCAAGTAGGTAGCCATTTTGGGGTAAGTTACGCGACAGTTAGTCGGGCTGTGAAACAGAAGGAGCGTGGTGTTGATTGACTGCTGAGTGTCAAATGTAAGGCCTGACCCTATGACCCTATGCTTTTTTTCTTTCGCTTAAAAAAAGGGCGCCTATTGATTTTCGATTTGATTTTCTAAGCCCATTCTCATCTCCCACAGTCTTTTTGATTTCACACCAAATTTTTCAGATTCACACCCTTAATTCTAGTTTTCGTCGGAAACGGCCTACCAATCATTTGAAGCGAGACTAGGATTCACACCTTTACAGTGATTGGGGAAATTATGAAACTTTGGTCATCGGTCTTTTGCGCGACTTGGTTCATCGTTGGGAGCAGCTGCTCCGCTAATGTTTTGGCAGATACTTTAGTTGGACAGAAGAACGATGGCGTCATCATCGATAAGCAACATAACATGCAGGCAAAAGCAGAGACTACTCGATTCGCTCCAGGCTCATGCGAGATTGGGATCTATCGTCTAGAAGAGCGCTCATTTGTTACCCTGACCAAAGGCGATAGGGGATTTAACTACACCTTTAGTGACGGGCTGATTGGCAATACCCAGGATGCGAATGCACTTGTCGAGTGTGGACGCGAGACCGTTCGTGTTTTTGGAAAGCAGGTCTGGCATCAACAGAAAATTCGTGAATCAAATGTTCAATTCGAGTCGCATGGTGTGACTCTCGCAGGAAGATTGCTAGAAGCTCCCGACGCTGGAAAGACCACCCCTCTGGTGGTATTCGCCCATGGATCCGAAGATAGTGGCTGGATAGACCGCGCGGCAGATCCCTATCAAATGGTAGGTCGCGGTGTTTCTGCCTTTGTATTTGACAAGCGTGGCACAGGTAAATCAAAGGGAGAATACACGCAAAATTTTCCATTGTTGGCAGATGATTTGGTGGCAGCGGCGAACGAAGCGAAGCGACAAGCAAAAGGGCGATTTGGTCGCTTCGGTCTGCTTGGTCTAAGTCAAGGTGGATGGATCGCTCCTTTGGCATCGGAGCGAGCGCAGGCTGAATTTTTAGGAATCGGATTTGGTTTGGCGGTAGATATCGCTGAGCAGGACGCCGCTAAAGTCCAAAAGGAATTGAAAGATCGCGGTTATGGCGCGGATGTTCTTGCTCAGGCACAAATGATTACTGACGTAACAGCCAAATTGGTGAAGACAGCATACAAGGAAGGGTTGGACGAACTCGCTGATATACAAAAAAGATTCGTTAAGGAACCATGGTTTGCCGCCATAAAGGGAGGATATTCTGGTGTCTACTTGAACATCTCGGTTGAAGATCTACGTAAAAATGGTTTGCCCATGTTTGATAGGCTAGGAGTTGATTGGTCACAGAACCCTATGCACGTCTTAGAAAACGTCAAAGCCCCCCAGTTTTGGGCATTTGCTGAAGACGATCGACAAGCACCCATAGCAATATCGTTGGAAAGGCTGAGAAAGTTGCGCACGCAGGGTCATGACATCACCATCCACATATTCCCGAATGCTGATCACGGTATTTTGAACTACATACAGGCGGCGGACTTGTCGCGCAAGTCTACCCGGATTGCCGCTGGATATTACGATCTAATGGCGGACTGGGCAAAGGGTCAGATAAATGTAAAGTATGGAGATGCGTACCGCCACTAAGCGAAGGGCGGCGCAGCACGGGGTCAAGCCTTACATTTGACACTGTTCTTTCGCCATCCTAGGCTCTACCGTAATTAAATCGACGGGGGATTGAAATGGCGAGACCATTACGCATAGAGTATGCAGGTGCTTCGTACCACGCCACCGCCCGCGGTAATTGACGAGCGAATATTTATGCCAATGACGATGATAGCCAGCGGTTTTTATCACTGTTGAAAATCGCAGTGGATCGCTATGATTGGTATTGCCACGCTTACTGTCTGATGAACAATCACTATCACCTTTTGATTGAAACCAACCGAGCAAGTTTGTCTGACGACCGATTGGGTTCTGAGTGGATTTGCCAAGACCAAGAATATCGCACAGCTGCGTTATCGTGAATTTGTACAGCAGGGTAATGGACAGCCTTCTCCTTGGAAGAGCCAGAGGAACCAAATTTATCTCGGTGACGACGATTTTGTACTCGATATGCAATGCAAGCTCGATCCCGAACAATCACTCAAAGACATCCCCAAAAAAAGCAAAAACAAGCCCCAATCAGACCATTGGATTACTTTGTGAATTTGGGAAAAACGCGAAATGAAAATATGGCACTGACATACTTAAGTGGGCACCACACGCTTGAGCAAGTAGGTAGCCATTTTAGGGTAAGTTACGCGACGGTTTGTCGGGCTGTGAAACAGAAGGAGCGTGGTGTTGATTGATTGCTTAATGTCGAATTAAAGCCAGACCCCATGCATGCTCAAACGCAGAATGACTGTAGCCAATTTATCGAATGTATTAACGTCTTGATTTGAGCTTACTTTCCTTGACTGGACTGGTTTCAACTTCAAAACATTGGTAATGAAATTCTAGAATATCCAATAAAATCGAATTTTCCTTTGATTTTAGATCCGCAACTGAATATTTGATCGGATATGCTTTCACGAAACGCCAACTCATACAACTCTCCCCATTTTCATTGGTTAGAGTCAGTGAAATATTCTTAGTTTGTATCGGCTTATCCAAATCACTGTCGATTGTGTTTTGGCACCAAGCGATCAATTCAGAATTGGTCGATGCGATACCTCGCCTTAAAATCAGTTTAGGACACTTTGCAGTGCTGGGTAGGCGATACGTAGAGTGATTTTCACCGTTAGTATTCACCTCTTCGATATTCATTTCTTTATTTAAGCCATAAACTTCCTGAAATGAGGCATCGGCATCGCTGCTGCTCCCATCAACTTTCACATTGAAGTAAAAACCGGTTAGTAAATCGTTGTACTCCATGAGTAATTTTCCTTACTGTTTGTAGTGGTTGTTATTCGATGGCTCGTGTGTGATTTTTTTGATCTCTACTACCGTAACATTTGATCGAGAGCACGCGGGATCACGTGGTCAGGCCTTACATTTGACATGAGCTTGAGGTCAGTTCCAACATTCAAGCTTGACCAACTACCATGCATGAAAGTTAGAACTGATAATCATCTAGCCGCCTCCACTCAACTGTGTCTGCCCTTGGAGTAATTTGAGCCGTGAAACGACATGTTAACCAGACGAACAATAGGCGATTTGCAGCTGAAATTTCGCCACGAACAAGCACTCTGCATTATCTTTTAAAAATTCTTCGTTGAAGAAAAGCATCGTAGTCTTGTCGTTCTGTGCAGATCAAATAAACATATATATGCTTGCGACTCTGTTCAACTTCATAGACCACTCTATTTTTTTCCATGACGACCATTTGCCGCCATTGTGTCATTCCCAGTGCGGCGAGTTGCGGTATTGTTGTTCCCAGTAGTGGGTTTGTTTCTAGCATTAAAATGCTGTCTCGAATACCGACATAAATTTGATCTGCCAATGGTTTTGAGAATTGGTTTTTAATGTAGGTATGGATGTGCCATAAGTCTTCTTCCGCATCGTCCAACATGTACACGGTGTAACTCACTTGAGTATTTCCTTGTCCATTTTTGCGAAGACTTTGCGAGCAGGTTTAAATTGCCCTTCTTCAATTTGCTTTCGACCAAGTGCTAATATTTTCAGCAAGGCCATCGTATTTTTGGTGTCCTCATAGCTTTTGATATCTTGTATGACACAGGTCGCTTCGCCATTTTGGGTAATGATGAGTGGTTCATGTGTCTCAGTCATCTCAGCAATTGCCTTAGCCGCGTTATCTTTGAAATAGCTGATAGGTTTGACTTGTTCTGAAAGGCGCATAAAAAACTTCCTTAAATAAATTACTGGAAGTCAGTTTAAAGTCTTAATTTAGACTTGTCAATGCGCAGAGATGAGCTGAGATAGATAAGTAAACAAGGTCATAGATAAGCGTTAAACCTTATATTTGACATCACTATTTCGCGATCCGAGACTCAACCGTAACAAAATCGACGGGAGATGGAAATGGCGAGACCCTTACGCATAGAGTATGCAGGTGCTTTGTACCACGTCACCGCCCGCGTGAATGCACGAGCGAATATTTATACCAATGACGATGATAGCCAGTTGTATTTATCGCTGTTGAAAATCGCGGTGGATCGCTATGATTGGTATTGCCAGGCTTACTGTCTGATGGACAATCACTATCACCTTTTGATTGAAACAAATCCGAGCAAGCTTGTCTGACGACCGATTGGGTTCTGGGTGGATTTACCAAGACCAAGAATATCGCACAGCAGCGCTATCGTGAATTTGTACAGCAGGGCAAAGAACAGCCTTCTCCTTGGCAGAGCCTGAAGCACCAAATTTATCTCGGTGACGACGATTTTGTACTGACTATGCAATGCAAGCTCGATCCCGGACAATCACTCAAAGACATCCCCCCAAAAAAAACAAGCCCGCATCAAACCCTTGGATTACTTTGTCAATTTGGGAAACACGCGAAATGAAAATATGGCACTGGCATACTTAAGTGGGCACTACACGCTTGAGCAAGTAGGTAGCCATTTTGGAGTAAGTTACGCGAGGCTTAGTCGGGCTGTGAAACAGAACGAATGTTGTGTTACGTGGTGTTGATTGACCACTGAGTGTCAAATGTAAGGCTTGACTCGCATTCTTGGTGAGTCGCTTCCAAGCTTAGTTTCAATATCGATTGTCAATCTTTTCGAATGTGCCATCCGTTTTAAGCTCGCGCAGGCTTGTGTTTAAAATCGAAATGATTTCGGTCGGCATCTGTGCATTGCACGCAAGGTAGTAATTCGTGGTGTTGAAGTTGAATAACCAAACCACTTTGTCACCAAGTTGATTATCTTTAATTATTTTTCTTCCGTGATAGTCACCTGTTGTTGCGTAATCAAGACGACCGACTGCGACATTCTTGAAGGTGGTAATAGACTCCGTTGAGGTGACGACTTGGAAGTGTCGTTCCTTGAGATAGGCAACGCCAATCGTGCCAAATTGAGTTCCTATTCGAGATTGCTTGATGTCTTCTAATTTGGTGATTTTTCCCAATTTATCGGGGCTGCCGAACATTGCCCAATGACCGACAGCAACGGGACCAATCCACTGAAAGAATTGCTCTCTATCTCCACTTTTTGAAGTGGAGAAAACACAAGTGTCAGCGTTGCTGCGCGCCATCTCGAATGCACGGTTCCAACTCATGATCTGCATGCGATAGGGGATTTGGCTGCGTTTGAAGATCTCATGCACTTTGTCTGCGGCTCTGCCAGAGATGGCGCCAGTGTCCTTATCAAGGAAGTTGTAAGGGTAGTTAAATTCGGTAGTGATTTGAATTGTTTGACGCTGATTCTGCGCCCAGCTGTTCATAGTAAACCCAAAGAAAATAGCAATGAGTCCTATGCCGAGGAGGATCTTGTAGGACTTGGTTTGTATGTATTTCTCTATGCACATATGTTGCTTCTTTAGATTGTTAAAGCCAACAATTTACGTTTCTAAACGAGTGGTCAATTTATTGGATAGATCTTGATTATGGCAATTTCCAGTGAGGTTTCTTTTTAAAATGCTCGATTGGTCTGATGCTATCAATTTGAGGCTTTAGTGGATTTACTTAGAATTGCACACGGGTAGCCAAAGATCGACAAGCTAATCGATGCGTTGTCGTTTCTTGAGCATGTTGTCTATGCCCGAGTCCCCCCAGTTATTCTACGATAATCGATTGATTTGAAACTTGCAATCATCATTTCTCTCAGGTTCTTGCATGTTGACTAATTGCTCATCATGCTGCAATGGAACGCAACGAAATCACTGACGGTGGATGTGCCTATGAATCAAAATGGTCAGCATCGATAAAAAATTTTGATGCTGACCCTTTTGGCTCTAATACGAAGGGCTTGTTTGATTGAAAACCTGATACGAGCATTTGTGCAATGCAATTGGCGAACATCTCGAATTTTCAATACCTTGTTGTGACAGGTGTACAAAACGTGTTTCTGATCACGTCATTGGGTGGTAGTATCGAACGACTCGACTTGCGTTTTGATAATCTTATCTCTGTAAGTTAGCTTTGCGCAAACTTGATCGATGTATTCGACGGGTGGTTTTTGAGTGTGCAAATAGAAATTTTTTATTGCTAAGCTTTGTAAATTTTCCGGGTACATCCCGCCATGATGAAAAATGATATTAAACGATCTTACATTCTTAGAATCGAAAAATAAGAATGTGAGTCGACGTCATTTTTGTCTTGTTGCCGCTTCTATGTGCGCCTTTGGTAGGCATGCATTGGCACAGTCGCAAAGCAGTCCAACGATTCGAACTTTTTATCCCGATATTGGCGAGCCGTATAAGTCGATCTTCGCGAAAATCATGGATGGGATCGATGAACGACTGCCCAAACCCTCATTACGTATTGCCATTTCAACTGAATCGAATTCGACTAATTTTCCCAATTTGCGAGAAAGTCGTCCAAGTATGGTCATTGCACTTGGACGAGCCGGGCTTAAAGCGGCGATGACACTTGAAGGCCCGGTTGAGATTATTGGCGGCGGTGTCATCAGTCCAAGCGATGCTGATTCCAAAATCACCCTGCTCCAAAGTTTGGCGCCCGACCCCGGCTTATTATTTGCGCGATTGCGTCAATTGCAACCAAATGGTAAACGAATTTACGTTGTTTATTCGGCCGTGAATTCCGGTTGGTTAATGCGATTCGCAGACGCTGCTGCACGCACCCAAGGATTCGAATTAAAAGGGTTGGAAGCATCCGACCTACGCAGTGCGATGCAGAGGTATCAAGAATTGTGGATTGATTTCAATTCAACTGATGCGCTGTGGTTGCCGCAAGACCCGATCACCAGCGAGGAATCGACGATAGTGCCAACTGTATTGAAGGAAGCATGGAATCGTAATGGCATTCTGTTTTCAAGTAATCTTGCCCATGTTCGACGAGGCGCCTTATTCGCATTATTTCCCAATAATATCGCTTTAGGACAGCGATTGGGCTCCGCCGCATTAGCACATCTCACCACGCCAGCAAATGCGCCGCGCGGCATTGTCCCTTTGCGCGAATTATTTGCAAGTTTGAATACGCGCACGGCGAGCCACCTCGGCATTGAATACGCTCCAAAGTTACATGGTAACTTTGATTTACTATTGCCGGAGCGATGATGATCAGAACTTATCTCATGCGCTGGTTTAATCCGTTTTCCCAAGCGAGCTTTGCGCGTCAATTAGGGATGACCGGTGTGTTATTAGTGTTCTTGATGGGAACCTTGTCGACGCTTCTCAGCTCGTGGCAAGGTAGTCGACAAGTGCGCATCATGCTAGAACAACAGGGTATGGGCTTGGCGCGTGGCCTGGCACAACAGAGTCAACTCGCCTTATTAACGGGCAGCGCAGAAAATGCACAAGAAGCGGTGAAGCATGCCATGAGTTTTCCAGACATTGTGGCGGTCGAAATCGTACAGGCTGACGGTACAGTGATTGTCGCGCAAGGACAGAAACAAACTCCACTGACGACCTTGTCAATGCAAAATCAAGCGGGACCCTATATCGAATCGAACACCAGCCAGTATTGGCGTTTCGTAGCGCCGGTGTTTACCGATCATGCGGCGCTTTCACCGTTTGAGGACACGCAACAAAAATCTGAATTCCTCGGTTATGTGCGTTTAACGCAGGGGAAAAACACACTAGAAGAGTACCAAAATCGACTGGTGTTGATGGTGTGTATGGTGATGTTGATTTCCAGCGTATTTTTGCTATGGGGATTGCGTGTGCTTGCACGCAACCTGATGCGACCCTTATACGATCTGTCTTCGGTGATGGGGAGAGCAGGTACGGGTGAGGTTGGATTGCGCGCCCCTGTTTCGGGCCCACGCGACATCGCAAACATGTCCAAGGTGTTTAATGTCATGATGCAATCGATCGAAGAACGTGAACTTTTACTGCAACAGATGAATGCAGAATTGACGACGCACGCGGCGAGCCTTGAATTGCGTGTGGACGAACGAACACGCGCGTTACAGAAAACGAATGATGAACTGCAAGATACGCTCAAAGTTTTGCAGGCGGCGCAGCATCAACTTGTTGAAAATGAGAAGTTGGTTTCATTAGGACGATTGGTGGCTGGGGTCGCGCATGAACTTAATACCCCTCTTGGTAATGCCTTGATGTCAGCCTCTACACTCGAAGCACTGCAAGGGGAAATATCCGACGCAGTCAGATTAGGACCTGTACGTAAGTCACAACTACTTGAACAAATGGAACACGGCCGCGAAGCGAGTCATTTGATTCGTCGGAACGTTGAGCGTGCTGCGGAAATAGTCGGCAGCTTTAAACAATTGGCGATTGATCAAACTTCTGAAATGCGACGTATTTTCTTTGTCGATGTTGTGATCACGGATGTTCTGGCTACCCTTAGACCATTGATCAATCCCACGCCTATTTCACTTGAGACGGATATCGCATCCAATATTGAGATGGATAGCTTCCCGGGCCCCTTAGGTCAAATCATCGTCAATATCGTACAAAATGCTTTGGTGCATGGATTTGAAGGGCGAGAAACAGGTTCACTGATTTTGAAATGTAAGCTTGTAGACCAAGGCTGGATACAATTAGTTTGCCAAGACGACGGGAACGGCATGACAAAAGAAGTAGTGGATCATGTTTATGATGCTTTTTTTACGACTAAGTTTGGCCGGGGTGGGTCGGGGCTCGGTATGCAAATTGTGCACACGCTGGTTACTCGACTATTGGGTGGGAAGATTCAGATACATAGTGCGCCGAATCAAGGTACGCGGGTCGAGATTATTTTGCCGGTGGTGGCGCCAGATAAAGACAAACACTAAGAGAGCTTGATCATGAAAAAATTACTCTGTTGCGTGATGTTCATTTATGCAAATTCTGCTTACGCTCAAGCAGTTGATGAAGTTGAATTAGCCTTAGCCTATGGTGATGCGGCCACCGTTAAAATCGCGACGGGCAGCAAACAAAGTTTGCGTCGCGCACCGGCAGTAGTGAGTGTATTTACTGCAGAAGATATTCGAGCCATGGGCGCGACAGATTTACAACAAATATTAGAGCGTGTACCTGGATTTCATGTGTCACGTTCCTATTTTTTAAATGATCCGAAGTATCAAATTCGCGGTATTCAAGGGGATTTCAATCAACAGATTCTGTTGTTGATCGACGGGGTTCGTCATCAAAGCCCACATACAGGTGGGCATGGTGACGTGTGGGTCAATATGCCGACTGATCAAATTGAACGCGTTGAGATCATTCGTGGCCCTGGTTCTGCATTGTATGGTGCTGATGCGGTATCCGGGGTGATTTCGATCACCACAAAAAACGCTAACGCATCCAATACTTCGGAAGTGCACTTTAATACGATTGGCAATTATGAGAAATCACTTTCGTTCCTGGCAAGTGGTTTGTGGAATGAAGTCACTTGGGCCGCCTACGCGCGACTAGGCGCTAATAAACGTTCAGGGCTAACTATTGCTGTTGATGCGCAAACGCCACTCGATACCGTGTTCAATACGAAAGCATCGCAGGCACCCGGCCTTTTAAACGATTACCATCATGATGCTGATTTTGGTTTCAAGCTTGGGTTTGGCGATTGGAATGCGGTGGCAAGTTTGAAGCACAGACAAGGTCTTGGTTCGGGCGTTGGGTTGGCGCAAGCACTGTCGCCCGACGATCGTTTAGATAGCGATTATCAAGTGTTGACCTTGAATTGGCAGCCACAGAAGCTTCTGAGCGGATGGGAATCACAGGCACATATTAGCTTAACGGAAGCTCGAGTTGATTCTTGGTTGCGTTTGTTTCCGAAAAACGCGTTTGGGGGAATGTTCCCGCAGGGGATGATAGGTACGCCGGGTCGAGATCTAAGAACCATTGAAGCGGAACTTGGCGCAACTTATCTTGATTGGACTGGACATCGATTGCGCGTCGGAATGGGAGCAAGTAATTCTGCTGTCACCTCCGTGCGCGAAACAAAGAACTTCAATTTTGTCAATGTTCCCGGCGTGGGAACAGTACCGCTGCCAATTGGACAGATTGTGGACGTTTCGGCGACGGCGCCTTATATCAAGCCAGTGCAACGTCGTTTGCTTTACGCATTGATCCAAGATGAATGGGCAATTGCACCAGATTGGAGTCTCACTGCAGGCCTACGTCACGATAATTATTCAGATTTTGGTTCGACCACCAATCCGCGTCTGGCCTTAGTTTGGGAAGCACGTCACGATCTGACTGTCAAATTGTTGCATGGACAAGCGTTTCGCGCGCCGGCATTTGTAGAGCTATATACGATCAATAATCCAGTCGCCTTGGGCAACCGATCTGCACAACCGGAACGCATGGCGACCAGCGAACTGGTTTTTGATTGGCAACCCAATCCTGCGTTTTCTGCTCGTGTCAATGCCTACTCTTATCTGCTGCGCGATATTTTGCGTCAGGTACCGAATGCCGATCCAAACACAGGATCAACGACGCAAAACCAAGGCAAACAAAAAGGTCATGGGTGGGAAGCGGAAATATTATGGCGCTTTACGCCCAAGTGGCGTTTTGACGCAAGTGTTTCTAGTCAACACAGTTCTGATTCATTGACCAATACCGACGTTGGTTATGCGCCTCAAACGATGCTTAAATTTGCGCTTGATGGTTTGATTGCTAGCGATTGGCATACCAATTTGATGGCATACCGCGTTGCAGATCGTAAACGTAGTGCCGGTGATTTGCGCCCCGCTGTCGCTGATTACACCTTGGTGGATGTGAGTTTTCATTGGCGTCGTGATAGCACAAAGGGCTGGCGCGGCTCGATTGGTATTCGCAATCTGACCAACGCCGATGCACGTGAACCTAGTCCGGCTCCAGGCGCGATCCGTTATGATATTCCTTTGCCAGGCCGACAATTCGTAGTGCAGGGTGTCTATGCGTTTTGAGATCGTCTGCTCCGAAAGCAAGCACGGGGTCAGGCCGTGCGTTTGACATGAGCTTGAGGCCAGTTCCTGTAACGAACTGGGTCAGTTTTAACATTAATACATTCCTCAAGAAACCTGAGTCAGCCTAAGCAAATCGCGAGACCTTTACGATTAGAATTTGCTGGAGCGGTGTATGTGAACATCGACAACACGAACCATAGTTCTAAGATTTTGTTGGTAAGCATGGTTCGCAAGACGCAGCAGAGAATCTTCTCTCGCAAATTTTCTTCACTGTGGCGTACGGTAATCCTTCTGCGTGCTCCTCTTTGATTCCGTTTTTATAGTATTCGCAACTCGCCTTCTTGATACTTGTTTCGGGATATTGATGTGTGACCAAGCCTGCTTTTGTCCTGGTGAATCTAGCACCGTTGGTATCCGCCCGCAGATCGAGCATTTCATCGTCTTCCCAAAGTTGAAGTGACGCTGTACCCGTGGAACCAACGCCAAAGAACACTTGCTGCTTCTTTTGATTATCGAGCGTCAACGCTACATTATCGCCTTGGTCAAAAGTGACGTAGCCACCACGTTCTACGCCGGTTTTGTCATACAACATGATGCCGGCGACCCCATTGTTAGTCCCACCACGAGAAAGCGTTTTTCCATCGATCACCGCGGGTGGAATGTCGCCGCCAACGCGCGCACGTACCACATCGCGACCGTCAACAACGATCAGCTCCTTCACGCGTAAAGAGTCAATAGTACGTGGCGTCTTTGTATCGCTTGAGTTGGCGGACAGTGCGGCCACTGCGCTTCCTCCAACGCCCACCAGAAAAAGTGTAGAGAATAATAGATTCTGTAATCGCAAGCGCTTCTTTAAACGTGTGTTCTCGTGTTCACATGCACTAATTCTTGCCAAAATTTCGTCTTGCATAAGAGCTCCAATAAAAGAGGTGAGAAGTACCAAAGCTTAATTGATATCTGTTTTTCTTGAGGCGTCTTGGCGACGAACAGCAATAATACTGGACTAGGTAGCAAAAGTCGTGGAATGAAGCGAAAACCGTGCAGCTTGTCGGCATCATCGAAGTATCATTTTTTGCTCGCAATCTGATGACTGAGTCCTTGTTGATTGATCCTCAAGCACGCATTTTTGGCAGTTCTCATCTGGATTATTCGCAGCTTGGTTTTGCTGGTACTGCGGCATTGGTGGTCTAAACGTTAGAAGCAAGCGATGAAACCACGTGTTGGTCTAAAAAAGAATCCTTGCTATAATCAAACCCGAAGTACACAGCGACTTCAATTCTCACTCTCTCATAATAACGATAAAAAGGAGCTCATCATGAAATCAATCAACCTGTTCCCACTACACGCTTTTTTTATTAGCGGGTTGCGTCAGGCTTAAGCGTAATTCCTTGACCTATTTAATCTGAATAGTCTGAATAATCAGATTCATTAGATAAGCAGAATTGCGACCAACACGTCCTGGCGACGACCTGCACTTTTACAGGTTGAAACCGAATGGGCAATTCCTCATTACAAATCATCGCAGAAAATGTTTCTGTGATCGCCTCACCAAAAACATGGATTGAAGGAGGCGCAATCCAGCAATTACAAACGACAGCAAAACTGCCTGGTATGCATAGGGTGGTTGGCATGCCTGATTTACATCCGGGGCGTGGCTACCCTGTGGGCGCCGCTTTCTTGTCGATGGGTCGATTCTATCCCGCACTGATTGGTGGCGACATCGGTTGTGGCATGCGTTTATTAAAAACAGATCTTTCCATTGCTAAGTTGTCGCTCGACAAACTGGTCAAACGTTTGGGCAATATTGATGCACCCTTGATCGAGCAAAATGATTTTTGGCGAGCGCGCGTGCGTTCTTATGAACTGCAAGGGAGCGGCTTTGAACACAGTTTGGGCACGATAGGCGGTGGCAATCATTTTGCTGAGCTACAGCAAATCACCGAGGTGTTCGATCAGGCAATTTTTTCCGCGCATGGCTTGGATCGCAAACAAGTGATGTTATTGGTGCATAGCGGTTCGCGCGGTTTCGGTGGACAAATTTTGCGTCAGCATATTGAGCAGTATGGGCATCATGGTCTCGCTGAAGGTGATGTTGCTGCAACTACGTATTGGGATCAACATCAGCAAGCTTTAGATTTTGCGCTATGCAATCGCAGTTTGATCGCCGAGCGTATTTGTGCAAATTTGGCGACGCAGGCCGAAATGGTATTGGACATCCATCATAATTTTTTGAGTAAAGTCGTTATCGATGGTGCTCGTGGGTTCTTGCATAGAAAAGGCGCGGCGCCCTCGGACCAAGGCTTAATCGTGATTCCAGGTTCTCGCGGAGACTATTCTTTTGTGGTGCAAGCGAGATTAGGAAATCAAGGTGAGCTGGCTAGCGACAGTTTATTTTCGCTAGCGCATGGTGCTGGTCGAAAGTGGATGCGTAGCGAATGTGAACCACGTCTCAGGCAACGTTATACGGCGACGCAACTAAGCAGGACCGCGTTAGACAGTCGGGTGGTGTGTCACGATAAGGGGCTGATTTTTGAAGAAGCGCCAGAGGCCTATAAACCGATCGACAGTGTGATTGAATCGCTGCAAGAAGCAGGCTTAATCAATGTGGTTGCCAAGCTAAAGCCTTTGATCAGCTACAAAACATCGGGTGGGTGCTGCTTATGATCTTAGTACAAATTACCGCTGGTCAGGGACCAGAAGAATGTTGTCTGGGCGTGGCGAAGGCTTGGCAGGCTTTGCAAGGTGAAGCGAAGCGACATGCCTGCCGTCTGGAGTTAGTCGAGAGAGTTAGCGCTGCGCGCGCATCTAACTACAAATCCTTATTGCTGAGTCTTGAAGGCGAACATGCCAATACATCGATCGCATGGATACAAGAGTGGCAGGGTAGTGTGCAATGGATATGCGAAAGCCCTTATCGTTTGCGTTATCCGCGTAAAAATTGGTTTATCGGTGTGCGCTTGTTTCAGATCGAAGAGCGCACTGCCGATCACACCATAAGCTATCAAGCATGTCGTGCTAGCGGACCCGGCGGGCAACACGTCAACAAAACCGATAGCGCTATTCGCGCCACGCATATGGCGAGTGGGATTAGTGTTAAGGTCCAGACCGAACGCAGTCAATATGCCAATAAAAAATTGGCGCAGCTTTTGATTGTGCAAAAGCTGGCAGAGCGCGATGAGCAGCAAGCACTTCAACAAAATCGTGACCGGCGACTTAGTCACTTTGAATTAGAGCGTGGGCGCGCTGGCTTAGTATTTGTTGGTCCAGAGTTCAAACGTCGATGATGATATCGACGTTGGGCTTATTTAGGTAATTCAATGTGACGAGCGTTTGAACCATGCAGCGAGGATGGCGATAAATATTGGAGCGATAGTTTAAACGCGCTAAATTCGCGAGCATGCAGAACGCGACCTTAAGTCTTGACATAACATTTTTTTGATAAGACATTATCAGCTCACGCTAGAACTAATCCTGAATCTATTTTTATCTTTATCCTTAATTGAAAAATATGAATACAGATCTTTTTACGACTACCAAAACCACAGGCGAAGCGGCAATCGAAACATTGATGCAACAGCGTGCTACTTATCCTCAGACTGGCGATTATCCTTTCTTGATTGGCGACGGCGACGATGTGGAGCGATTGCAAGAAGCGGCTGAATACAATGAACAGTCCGTCGGTGAGATTCTTGACGAAGCAGCGCGGTTTGACGTGGAGGCATGGTTACAAGAGCGTCGCGCAGAAGCTGAAGAATATGAATTCAGCGAAGACGACACGCTAGGCGATTGGCCTGGTGAAATCGCTGAGAAAGGCGCGATCTCACTGCATCGCGATATTTTGACAAGCGAAGTGCGACCCGAGGTCTATATTGGCTTAGCAAAAATAGCACAGCCTTGGCATCTACCTGCCGTCTTAAAATATGGCGACTGGAATGATTGCCCCGATCCGGTAGTGCACTGCGCCATGCATCAATACTGGCAAAAAGAATTCGGCGCGGAAATCGTCAGCGTCTCAGGTGACGTAATCGAGTGCATCGTCAAAAATCCACCACGCGACAAAGAAACCGCAATCAAACTCGCATGGCAGCAATATTGGTATTGCACAGATATCGTCGATCAAGGTTGCGAAACCATCGCCAACCTCGCCGCGACGCTGTTGAATGCTGAGGTTTGGTACTTTTGGTGGGATTGAGTTTCTTATTCCGCCTTGCACCGGCATTTTACAAACCCAAGGTCAATTTTATTCTTGCTAAGAATATTTTTAACAGTATTCATGCGCATTACTTTATGCATAATGAATGCGTATAATCTTGTGGCATTCTGTCATTTTGGAGTTGAAAATGAAGCAAGTAAATTCACCAAAAAAAGCAACGAACATCAGCTTACCCATGGACGTTTACCTTAGCGCAAAGGAATTGGGGATTAACATTTCACAAGTGTGCGAACAAAGCTTGCGTGAAACGATACGCGCTGAACAAGAGCGTGAGTGGAATGAAAAAAATGCCGCATTTATCAAAGTCTACAATCAGAAAGTAGAAGAAGATGGCGTGGCATTGGCAGAGTGGCGGGGGTTTTAAATGGCGCGTTTTGATGTGTATGCGAACATGGGCAAAAGCCAAAAGACGACGCCTTTTTTGATCGACGTACAAAGTAATGTGATCAGTGGATTGGCGACACGTATCGTTATCCCATTACGCAACTTGAATGCCTTTAAGAATGTAGAAGCGCCCGGAGACTTGTTTCCTATCATTACAGTCAATGGAAAAAATATTTGTTAGACACACCGCAGCTCGCCGCAATTCCATTGATCGAGTTGAAGGAAAAAGTTGACACCGCTGCTGCGTTTCAAACAGCAATATTTGATGCCTTAGATAGACTTTTTGGTGCGTATTAGTAGCCAACAAAAGATGTAGCTAAACGCATGGCAGCAATACCGGTATTTTACGGTTAGCGTCGATCAAGGCAGCAAAATCATCGCCAACCTCGCCGCGACGATGTTGAATGCTGAGGTTTGGTATTTTTGGTGGGATTGAGTTTCTTATTCCGCCTTTCACCGGCATTTTACAAGCGCAAGGTCAATTGATAAATCTTTTCAATAGTTGTTGAAAGATATGTCGAAACGTTAAGCTTAGAGGCCAGCATTCTTAATAGCGATTGCCAGTGCCTTATCGGTCGTATGAATATGCGAAGTCAGCCAAAATCTCAGTAGTTCAGCGGTCTCTTTAGCAACGTAATCCCTTTTCTCAGCAAGGGATGCCTGAAGGATCAATACGCGTTCGAGTAATTTTTTATGCTGCTTGACGTGATTTAAGACATCCGGATACTGAATTCTCTCCATTAACTCTTCTTCGCGATGAAAGTGCTCGCTAGTGTAGTTGAACAATCGTTGCAATATGTCTTCCAAGATCGCGCCATCTCGCTTTTGGTCAGAGGCCGTATAGAGCTCATTGATCAGATCGATCAAATGCTGATGGTCCCCATCGATGAGTGAGTCGCCAACGCTTAAGCCTGGGGACCATTGGAAGTACACCATAAGAAATCTCCGTCTTCAATACTTCCAGATGAATTTTTGGTAGGTGTCAAAGTTTAGATTGGTTGTTGTTGGTGGGCAAGTATTCTATTGGCTCTCTCGTCGACTGGATACAACACCTTCATTGCCTGAGATAGATTTGGCAACACCTTCACGGGCCGAATCGCAAAAGCCAGAGCACTAGTTCTTGGATCGGGCCGTAGCGTTTTTTTACGTCTGTGTCACTTCGCACTTATAGGGGAATGGATGCATCGAATTCATCGACTTTCCCCAAGAGCCAATCAGCTGGAGTATCAACCGGTATTCGCTTGCGACACTGACTTAGCATTTAGGGTTTGCTATCCAGGAAGTAGATTTTATTGCGGCCTGTGGCTTTGGCTTGGTACATCGCTTGGTCGGCTAATTTGAGGATGTCGATGTCATTGTTTAGCAGGTGGCGCAGGAGCACGACGCCGATGCTTGCGGTGCAGTGGTGCTGTATGCTGGTTTCTTTGTGCGCGTTTGGAATGTTGACTTGATAGGGGGCGGATAAGGAGGCGAGTATTTTTTCTGCGATGCTGCAAGCTAGCTGTTCGGCTTGCGACAACTCGGCATCTAAATCGCTGAGGATCACCACAAACTCATCGCCACCGAAGCGCGCTACGGTATCGACTTCGCGTACGCACAGGCTGATGCGGTGTGCTACTTCTTGCAATAGTAAATCGCCCGCGTTGTGGCCATATTCATCATTGAGTGGTTTGAAATTATCGAGGTCGATGAACAACACGGCGGCAAAACGATGATGACGTTTGCAGGCGGCCTTGGTTTGTTCTAGCCTGTCGTACAGCAGACTACGATTGGGCAAGCCAGTGAGTGCATCATGGAAAGCCATATGCTGCACTTTTAGTTCTATGCGTTTGCGTTCGATGGCGATGCTGGCAAGCTGTGCCGATTGTTCAATGATGTAGACATCCAAATCAGCGAGTGCATTTTTTTCCCGGTGGTAGATGGCGAAGGTTCCCAATACTTGAAACTCGGATGAGAGTATCGGTTGCGACCAACAAGCGCCCAAACCTGCTTGTGCTGCTAGCTCGGCATACGGCACCCAATAAGCATGGCTGGCGATATCGTCCACTACCACACGCTGACCTAAAAATGCAGCCGTTCCACATGAGCCAGCGCCCAAACCTATCTCTATGCCATTGATGGCTTGGTTGTAGAAGCTAGGCAAACTGGGGGCAACGCCATCTACCAGATGCTTGCCTTCTTCATCGAGTAATAGAATGCTGCACATGATGTCGTTATGCAGTAGCTCAACACCGCGCACAATAGCTTCTAAAACGCTGGGTAAGGGGATGTTTTTAGCTAAAAGCTCTAAAGTGGAGCTGCGAAATTTTTCGTATTTCTCCAGTTGTTTGCGCTTAGTGATGTCGTGCGAAATACCTAAAACACCGATGAGTTTGCCGTCGGCATTAAAGAGAGGTGTTTTACTGGTTTCGACTAGCTCGCGGTGTCCGTCATTGGCGAAGCTTAGCCATTCTTCGTTGATGTTAAGGCCGCCTTTTTGCATGGCTAAGAGGTCGTTGGCGCGGAAAAAATCGGCAAGTTCTTTGCTAACAAAATCATAGTCGGTGCGACCAATGATGTCCTTTTCCAATGCACCAAAAAGATGTTCGAAGCGCTCGTTGCAGGCAAGATAAACACCATCGGCATCTTTCAGCCAAATCAATGCGGGCAGTGCTTGAAGTATGGCTCGCAGATTATCTTCTGTGAAATTCGCCAGTGAGAGCATTTGTTTGTTCATACATCTCCAGACTGAGTATCCTTGCCCATTTTTGATTATGCATTTCAAGCGCACGAACTACAGAGCTGCATCTCGAAATTCATCTCACCGCGGGTGATAAATTCAAGATACTTGATTAAGGCCTTTAGTTACAGCATTTACTTAAAGCATTTAGCTCACGATTTAACTGAATTGTTGAATGAAATTCGTTAATTCGAATAGTTAGAGAATGAGGATTCGCTTAATGAATACGTTCTATCTTAAACCTATAACTCTTTAAGAACTGTGAAGTATCGCAATAAACAGACACATTGAGAATGCTGGGGTAAGTGTGATATTTGTTGTTGGACTACTTAGAGCTTAGTGCAGTGTTTAGAAATTATGCTAACTGACGCAATTCACATAGCCCCCAGCCACACTGGAGCTACCTCGGCTCCTTGCGAGGTGATGGTGCTGAGAAGTTGGTTCAATTTTGCAATCGCTACTTGGTTATTTTGCTGCCAGTCGCTGAAACTTTGTTGGCGCCTTAACAAGGCACGAGTGACTTGGCTAGCGATCGAATACACATCGTCACGTGCGGTATTGCGTGCTTGGGTTTGCCACAAAGTGTCTTGGCGGTGCTGGCGGCAATGAGTGAAGTGTGAAATACTTGAGCCGAATGGCTTAAATTTTCTGTGATTGTTTTTTTCAATTTAATTTCCTTTAACGGGAGTTTCAAATGAATCTAGGCAAGCTTAAAGTCCGTACCCGCCTTGTGTTAGCTTTTGGCGTTGTGGTCTTTGTCACTATCGTCATGGGGCTATTTAGCCTGAGTCGGCTGGCGGCGATTGAAGCCAATCTGGAAGAGATTGTCCAGAGCAACAACGTCAGGATGCAGCTCAATCAAGACATGTCTGAATCGGTGCACATTGTGTCGCGTGTGATGCGCACTATTATCTTGCTAGATGATCGGGCAGATATGGATCGGGAGTACGCAAAAATTGCCAAGGCACGCGTCGACTACGACAAAGCATGGGATGCACTTCAACAGTTTGCCCCCAGTGAAACCGCGAAAGTCAACCGCGCACGAATCGCCGATGCCCGCGATACGGCGCGCCCTCTGAATAACCAAGTCATCGAACTGGCGAAACTCAATAAAGATGCCGACGCGCGTGATCTGCTGATTAAGACGGCGGCTCCTGCGGTGCAGGCATGGCAAGACGCCTTGGACGTCAATATTGAATTCCAAAAAACCAACAACCAGAAGGCGTATGAGCAATCCTTGGTGAGCTATCAACAAACATTCATCGCCGTGGTGGTGGCGCTGTTGTTAACCATCGCTGTGGCGGTGGTGCTGGGTGCACTAGTGACGCGATCGATCACGTCGCAACTCGGAGGTGAACCGTTTGACGCCGCGCGACTCGCACAGCAAGTTGCCGCAGGCGACCTGAGCAGCCACATCGATGTGACTGCGGGGGATACCACGAGCGTGTTGGCTCAGCTCAAAACTATGCAAGACGTGCTGCTTCACTACCAGCAAACGAAGGCCACTATGGCTGCCCAGCATGAAGCGGGTGTCATCAGCCATTTCATTGATACCAGCGACCTGCGCGGTGTGTATGCCGAATTGGCAGCAGCCACTAATGCGATGGTCAAGGCGCATATCGACGTGAAATTTAAGGCGGTCAATCTGATTGATGCCTACTCGCGGGGTGATTTCAGTGAAAAAATGCAGGACCTTCCAGGTGAAAAGCGCAAAGTGACCGATGTCGTTAATGCGGCACGTGACACCATGGTGAAAGCCGCAGAAGCGGCTATTTATAATGCCCGCATTGTCCAAGCGCTCAATAAGGCCAGCGCCAACGTCATGATTGCCGATGTCAACAATAACATCCTATTCATGAACGAAACCGTCAATAGCATGATGCAGCGCAACGAAGCGGAGCTGCGCAAAGTTTTACCGCAATTCACAGCACGTAATCTCATTGGTCAGAACATTGATGTTTTCCACAAGAACCCAGCCCATCAGCGCAATATGTTGTCTGCGCTGCAGTCCACCCATCGCACCCAAATCACGGTCGGTAGCCTCACGTTCAGTCTGATCGCCAACCCTATCGTTGGTGACGGCGGTCAGCGATTGGGTACGGTGGTTGAATGGAGTGACCGCACCGCCGAAGTTGGTATTGAAAAAGAAGTAGCCGCCGTGGTGGAGGCTGCTGCCCAAGGTGACTTCAGCGCCCGGCTTAACCCCGAAGGCAAGACTGGATTTTTTGTAGGCTTGACGACGGGCATGAACCAGTTGATGGAAACCAGCGAAGTCGGTTTGAACGATATTGCCCGCTTGTTGCAAAGCTTTTCCGAAGGTGATTTAACGGCTCGCATAGAACGCGATTATTCAGGTTTATTTGGTCAGGTCAAAGACAGCGCCAATTCGACTGCTGAAAACCTGACTGGCGTCCTTGGTGAAGTACGGACTGCCGCAGATGCTTTGACTAATGCAGCCAACCAGGTCTCTGCGACCGCCCAATCTTTGAGCCAAGCTGCCAGTGAGCAAGCCGCCAGCGTGGAAGAAACATCGGCGCAGATCGAAGCGATGTCAGCTTCGATCAACCAAAACAGCGACAACGCGAAAGTCACTGATGGCATGGCCACTAAAACCAGTAAAGAAGCCATCGACGGCGGTGATGCCGTCAGCCAGACGGTCAACGCCATGAAGCAAATCGCTGGCAAAATCGGCATCATCGATGACATTGCCTACCAGACCAACCTATTGGCATTGAATGCCGCTATTGAAGCCGCGCGAGCCGGGGAGCATGGCAAAGGCTTTGCGGTAGTCGCGGCTGAAGTGCGCAAACTGGCTGAGCGCAGCCAAGAGGCTGCCAAAGAGATTGGTGAGCTGGCCAGCGATAGCGTGACCACCGCAGAGCGTGCGGGCAAGTTGTTGAATGAAATCGTGCCCAGCATTCAAAAAACCAGCGAACTGGTGCAAGAGATTGCGGCAGCCAGTTCGGAACAAAGCGAGTCCGTCAACCAGATTGGTGGAGCGATGACGCAACTATCCCAGGCGACGCAGCAAAATGCCAGTGCCAGCGAAGAGTTGGCTGCCACCAGCGAAGAACTCTCAGGACAGGCTGAACAGCTGCAAGAAAGCGTGTCCTTTTTTAATACGGGCGATGGCCACCATCCGGCGCGCAGCCGCCATGACATTGTTGATAATGGTGGCAGTAGTTTCGGTAAATCAGAGCGTCGTGGGGTGACCACGCCGCGCCGGAGTGCACCGATCAAGTCTACGACGATGCGCGGTGGTGGCGGTAGCTTCAAACCGTATTGAATGGGTTTGGTGTCAGAAGAGAATGATGTCGGGTCTTACATTCCATATTCTACTTTGTGCGATGTTTTTTGCCGCGACTGATAGAACGACACTGAAAATTTAAACAAGAAGTTCACTTTTTGTTTCTTTAGAGTGCTTAGCAGAAAACCATTGCGCCACAACGAAAGCAATAATGCTAAGCTCAACAATAAAAGTATTCGGCCCACCCAACTGTGCGTTCATTGGTAAGTGCATCACATCAATCATAAAGCGGCTAATGACAAAGGTGAAGGTGAGTGCGTAGCTGCGCATGATCCAGAGGCGATGTGCTGCTAGTTGATGCTTCATTGCTGCGACAACTGCCGCTATGGTGGAATACAGCCAAACGATGGCTTGTGCAAGAGCCGCCCAAGTTTCGCCTGGTGCCAGGTGAAAAACCGCGATCCACATGGCCAACGGTGCGGCAATGCCAATAGCTGCTGCATAAAGGCGGCCGAGCAAACGATGCAAATGGGGCTTGGTGGCACGCAAGGGAAAAATGAATTGCAGCGGCGCGACTAGAAGGGCGATGGTGCCCGCCGTAGCGTGCAAGTGTAAGATCACTATATAGCTTTTTACTTTGTGCTCCCACTCAGGATTGAGCCCTAGCAGCATGGGCAATTCAATTTGCAGCATGACCCAAATAAAGAGAAATGCCAGCATGGCAAAGAGCGCATATTTCCAGTAAAGCCTGATTTTTGCTCTTGAGTCTTCGTTAGTGCTAGTACTTAGGTTGGGTGTAAAGGGGATAGTTTTCATCATGCCACTCCAAAAAACGATGTTATGGCCTGCATTAAAATTCAATACGGTATTTTCATCAATTGGAGAAACGTAAGGAGTGTGAGTAAGTGTAAGTTGCGTTGTATGTGCACGGTGCTTTTTAAATGCACATCAGCTTGTACTTGGGGTAGAGAACTTGAAAGAGGGGAATTATTTTTGTCACTAGGCTTACAAAATTTTACATCTGAAAGAAAACGATCAAACCTGATTCGATAACGACAATAGGTCAGCCACTACCTTGACTAATAAGGTGTGACCTGCGGCTCAAATAGGCTCGGCAAAAATAGTACAGTCTTGGCATCTGCCAGCTATCTTAAAGTTTAGCGGTATCTCAGTTGATGTGATTGAGTACATCGTTAAAAACCCATCGCAAGCAAAGGGACAACTTCAACATTCCAACACCAGAGATGAAATGTATAAGTGTTTGAACCGACCCTTAGTCAGGCATATTCCGAGTCATGAGCTTGTTCAGTTTGAAAAGCTCGTATCGAGTATTTCTGTTCAATACGAGTCTAATTGATTATGGGATTATGGGATTGACAGATGAAATCAGGACTTGTCGCAAGAGAGAATTGCCACATCAACAGCGGCAATTCTCGTCTAGCTTCTATCATTTTTCGATATTCGAAATCAAAGCGGGATCGGTCACTAAATTTCTGACCCCATGGGCGTGATCTTCTTTAAAGACATTTCCTTCGCACCATTTGCCAACAGACTCGATATTGACCTTAGCCACTTTGGGACGAACGCTCCAAGAAACTTGGAAAGGTGAGCCTTGTTCGTTGTAGGCAGGACCCGTCGTTGAACCAGCATACTGTATAGGCTTACCTGTATTTTTAGGGATACCCAAAGCCTGTTGAAATTTCCCCTTCGTCCCCAGCTTCGTTAACTCACCAAAGTCACGCGCTTTAGGATCATTGACCAATACATATACTTGGGCTTCGACGCGGAGTTGTGGATTTTTGATGGCGTCATTTAAGCACGCGCCTAAGGTCGGCCCAGGCGTGACTAGCGCAGAAGAATGGACGTAATGGACTTCGATGGTATCTCCGGACTGGAGGCCACCATGCTCGCTTTTACAGACTTCTTCTTTGAGTGGAGACAACTCTGCCTTGGTGAGCTTACCTGAGTATTTGAAACCGGTTTGGAAGCCCTTGCCATCACCGTTTCCTGCGTAGGTCGTAAATTGCCCGCCTTTATGTTCAGCATTTTCGTGGAAGTGGATGTTGCACAAATTCAAATTCGTGTGCGCCGGCGTCTTATTAAAGATGACGCTATTGCTACCATGGCGTGTGGCGAGATCGCGCGGAGACTGCGGCCCAAAGCCTTTAGCGTCTGTGTTCTTTGTCAAATTTGCTCGTTGAAGTTCGATGACTTCTTTCGACACAGAACCGTGGTCATTCGAATGCGCATCTTGTGCAAGAGCGCTAAATGGTGTCGTTGTGATGGCTGCCAAAACTAAGAACTTTATTCTTGTATCCATGCTGGAACTCCTAGGTTGTGTGGTTGAATCAAAAAAGACGCTACGCTACGCCAAAATTTGCATCAAATTACCAGGAGACGACACCAAAATCCATCGTCCAATATTGAGTTGCAAGGTAACACTTTTAGCACCTAAAGATACAATAAAGCGGAAAAATCTTAGGGCCCGTTAACCCAAAATACAACAGAAAAGGGGTAGATGAAATGCGAGGTCAGGTTAGAAATGCAGTGGAAATTTGATCTGGCTGTGTGAGAAGCTGCAGCAGCGAGCAGCAAGGTTCAAGTATTGACGTGACCAATTTCGAAATGCCTAGAATAGAATTGGAAAAAGGGTGATTCTTAGTCGCGTTACATCACCTTGGGTCGAACGCTCCCATGAACAAGCATAAGCCATGAGAAAAAATAAAGGATGTCATCAATTTCCCCTCTGTTTTAAGTCTATACTATGGAAGACCTCAAACGCTCTTCTAAAATCTCCGCAATGTCCGCCAAATTGAAACTTGTTTCATTGTGCCTTCTTCTTCTCTGCTCCAGCGTTTTTGCGCAGCAAAAAACATTACGCTTCCTCGCGCCCGATATAGCGACTATGCCGGAAGGACGCATCACAAAAACGGCCAATAACAAGATATATAGTGAAGGCTACGTACCAGATTTCGAAAATGCGTTAGCGGCTGAACTTGGAATGAAAGCGGTTCATGTGATGTTATCGCGCAAACGTATGGAGTTGCCCGATATACAGTCCAGTATCGATGTGGCTTGCTTCACATCTCCTGCTTGGGTCGGCACCTCGGCCGACTTTTATGATTGGGGGAAGTCGCCACTGATGAGTATTGATGACGTATTGGTTGGCGATAAAACTATGCCAGTGATTACGACGCAACAAGAATTAGTTGGAAAACATATCGGGACCCTATTTGGCTATCGCTATCCCGAGATCGACTATTTGTTTGAAAAAAAACTTGCGTACCGTGAAGACGCACCGACACGCGATAGCGCACTATTAAAACAAAAGTTAAAACGCACTGACTACACGATAGTCCGACAAACCCAATTTCGCTATCTCCAAAAAACAGATGCAAACTTTGCCAGTTTAAAAGAATCACCCTTGATTATTTCAAGCACCCCAGTGTACTGTGCACGCATGAAGACTAGTCAACTATCACAAGAAAAATTTGAGGCGGCATTGCAAAAACTGGCGAAGGAAAAAACCTTAGAAAAATTACTTGTGAAGTACTCGGCGCACGACTAAGTTAAGGAACAAGAATTCAGGGGTGTGGGAGGGGCGAGAGGTATTCCTTAGTTTGCAGCAGTCATGTAGGCGAACTAAGTATTCACAAATTATCGCGAGAATTCTTGATATGACGCCTCAGGCGTGTTTCAACATACTGCTGTGCATTGTTTATGTGTGCTTGCGTGAATTGCACCAGTCATCCATGTGATGATAAATGAGGCAGTACAAATATTCCAACCTGACCACGAAATGTATCAATCGTAGAACTGCTTCGTTTTCATTTCCTCCTTTTCGCATCGGGAAACTCGAATATCGTCGCAACCCCATCAACTGGTGAGCAGATAGCTCAGGCTGTGTCTGTCGCCATTTTTTTGAATATCTTGAATCCAAATTCTCTCCTCACTGTATCTAAGCAGGTGATTGTTCATCTTTTAAGGAGAGAAAAACATGAAATTATCAAAACCATGGCAGGGCATCGTTTTGGCGCTAGCAGGTGTTTGTTGTGTTTCATCCGTATTGGCCGCTGTTATTCCATTTCCTAAAACGCCAGCGGGGCGTTTGGCGGAGTTGCGTTTGCAGGCCTTTAATTCAGGTAGTGCTGAATTGCTTAAGGCGTTTAAGAGTGCGCATGACCCCAATTTGTCGGTGGAGAATGAATTGGGTTTAAGGAATATGACGGGTGGCTTGGATTTGGTGCGCATCTCACAGAACGGACCCTATCGTATTTCTTTGATATTGCGTGAAAAAGAGGGTGATCGCGTTGGCACCATGGAGTTAGAGGCAGACGACAAGAAACCCGAGCAGGTGAAGAGTTTCAGTCTCGCACCTTTACCGGTTGTACCTGATTACCTAATGCCGCAGCGCCTTTCAGCACAGCAAGCGTGGCAGAAGTTGACGCAGAAAGCAGATAAGTTGGCCAAAGTTGCGCGCTTCTCTGGCGTGATTGCGGTGGCACGCGATGGTGTTTTGCTTCAATCGCAAAGCTGGGGTGAAGCAGATCGTGAACGCAAATTGAATAACACGATGCAGACGCGTTTTCGATTGGGCTCGATGTATAAGATGTTGACTGCGGTGGCGATTTTGCAGTTGGCGGAACAAGAGCGTCTTGCCTTAGATGTGCCCATTGCACGTTATCTTCCAAGCTATCCCAATAAAGCCTTGGCGAGTCAAGTGACGATCCATCAGTTGTTGACACACACAGCTGGAACCGGGGACATTTTTACTGAAGAATACGAGAAGCAGCGCGAGAGCATTCGCGAACATGGAGATTATGTTGCACTGTTTGGTGCGCGCGAATTGGCGTTTGTACCAGGCAGTAAAGAAGAATATTCTAATTATGGATATGTGCTATTGGGTGCCATTATCGAAGCGGTCACTGGCAAATCTTACAATAGTGTGGTTCAAGACGCGATCTTAACGCCAACGGGTATGCGTGATACCGGGACGGAACCCGAGTCGCAGGTGGCGCAACAGATTTCAGTAGGCTACACGCACGCAGAGGCTGGGCTGGTCGATAACCGAAAAAGCTTGCCATGGAGAGGCACGGCAGCTGGTGGTGGTTACTCAAGCGCTAGTGATTTGATTCGTTTTAGCCATGCCTTGCTACAGGGGCGTTTGCTCTCCACATCTTGGCTCGCAAAGGCGACGGAAGCGCAAACGACTAGTCAGCTCTATGGGTATGGATTCCAATTAGGCGGCACTGCGAATACACGCCACTACGGACATGCCGGTGGTGCCGAGGGAATGAATGGCGCGCTGAGAATTTATCCAGCGACGGGTGATGTGGTGATTGCATTGTCTAATTTTGATCCACCAGTCGCAGAAGATCTAGTGCAATATTATGGTAATCGTATGCCATTACATACCCAAGAAAAAATGAGATCAACACAGAAAGGAAAAACAAAATGAGAATCGAATTTGTGCTCCCATTGATTTTGTGTTTTGCGCCTGTTTTGGCGGTGTTTGTGGTGCTTTTCTATCGGCATCAACAAACCAAAGCACGCTATCAGACCTTGATGTACTTGGCCGACAAAGGTTTGGATCTGCCGGTTCCTTTATTGGCTGAACCACGCCTCGCGTTTTGTGAACGCCGCCGTGGCATTACCTTGGTCAGTATCGGCCTTGGTGTCATGATGATGTTCGCGGTATTGCCGCTGGAATACCAGGAAGGACATAAATTCGCAGAACTATGGGGCTTGGGACTCTTACCTTTGATTACTGGCTTGGGTTACTTGTTGAGCTGGTGGTTGAATCGTCGCGATGCAGAGCATGCATGACAAGCATAACGAGCAACGCATCGATCAAGCGCTCGTTGTTAGAGCTCGCCTCAATCAAGATAGTCAAGCGTTCGAACAGCTAGTACGACGTCATCAGGGAATGGTACGCGCGCTATTGCGACGCTTGACTAAAGGCGATCATGGTTTGGCAGATGATTTGGCGCAAGAGACGTTTTTGCTTGCTTGGCGCAAACTCGATCAATATCGTGGTGAGGCTCGATTCGCGACTTGGCTTTATCGGATTGCATACACGAATTTTTTGAAGTGTGTCGATAAAGTACAACTAGCGTCTGATGTGACTGGCGTGTTGGACGTCGAGGAAGCGGTAGCCAAAAGTACCTCGGGTGAAGTTGAACTGCGTTTAGATTTTGAACGTGCGATGCAACGTCTTAACCCCACTGAACAACTTGTGCTACTGCATTGCGTGCAATTGGATCTCAGTCATGAGGAAGTGTCTCAGGTATTGGGTTTGCCGCTGGGGACGGTGAAAACCAATGCGACGCGTGCTAAATCAAAGCTACAAACCTGGCTAAGCGCCTGGAACAAAAACACTGCGAAGGGAAGCGAATCATGAATCAAAAAATTGATCCAAGCCTCGATGAATTGCTGCGCGACTATTACGAGGCGCCCGTGGCTGACGAGGGGTTCTCAGATCGTCTAATGCAAACCACTCCGCAAAAAAGGCCGCGCTATTCTTGCCATTTTTCGATTTCGCTGCTGTTAGGTATGGCGGCATTGCTATGGCAGACTTCGTCGATCCCCTTGTTTCACAATGCATGCCAGGATCTAGTCCACGGTCATTTGACCACCAGCGTATGGCTGCTATGTGGCGTGTTTGCCAGTGTGTCGTTATTTGTTTCGACTTGGCTCTTGACGGAGAGTGAATGAATCGAGCAGGCGGAGCGCAATTCGATCCAATTTTCGACCGATCTCCTTCAAGTTCTAACAACTTTTTTCAGATCAAAAATAACGACAAACACTAAAAAATAAAGGGGCAGTTCTATCATTCCAACATCTAAATTCATAAAACTGAACGAGTTAAGATTTTTTGCTGTGTAACAATCTACTTTGAGGTGGCGCATGGAGTATTTTGAATGGAGTACTAGTTTAAGTGTACATGATCCTTTAATGGACGCTGATCATCAAATGTTGCTTAACCTCGTCAATGAATTGCATAGCGCCGCAGAATTAGGCACAGATTATCTTACGCTTTCGGCTATCCTCGAAAAAATAGAGAAATTTACGCATGCACACTTTCAAAAAGAAGAAAAGCTCATGCTGGAAATTGCTTATCCCAAGATCGAGTCGCATTGCGAACAACATCGAAAGTTCTTAGATCGAGTAGCGGATCTACAACAACAATTGAATCGCGCTCGTGACACGGTTGCACTAGAGACCGCCGAATTACTTCGATTTTGGTTTACCTATCACATCATGTTAAGCGATAAACAACTTGTCGATACTTTACATGGTGGTGCTATCGATTCTGAATAGACCGAACACTCCGGCGACTAATCCAAAACAAGCAGACAATAGTCGAGGACAAAAAAGAGGCTAGGGTCATTAGTATTCGCGTCAAAAATGGGCCCATTCTCACCACCAACGACGCAGCGAATGGTAGTCAGACATTGGCACGCATTATGTGTCTAAAGTCCTATCTAGACTCCCATCATTGGAAAAGCAGTGCACTTAAGACCTTACTGCGTGAGTACGAATCAGCAACGCTATCGAACTATACTATTCAACGCGAAGACCTCCACGGCTAGGATAAAATTTCGCAGCCTGATCAATCGCCTATTGTGGGAGAATGTTGGTGAAGATGAATGTAGTAGCTTGAGCTTTTTGCGGCAGGATGCTGGCAACTAAGGCGTATCCAAAATTTGATTTATGGAATATGAATAAATAATGGAAAACTCACTTGAGCTATCGAAGGCGGCACAGCAAAAAGCTATCTCTAAAATATTTTGTAAGCTTGATGAAATGCTCGAAGATACTGCCTTTGCGACGGCCTACCGTGATCATCCAATCAGTTGTATTGCGGTCGAAAATGAGCGTTTGTTTGGCGCTTCTTTCTTGGAGAGTACAGCGCTGTTTTACACCTGCTCTGCTTACCATGCGACGACTAAGCAGAGTGCAGAAGCGCCTGTTTTACTGAACCAAGGTTTTGCGCATTATCTGCTTGCATTTCAAATCTACCTTGCGGATTTGCGCTATGTCAACGTGCATAAGATAGAAAATTTTGTAGAAGGCGAAGACCTTTGTTTGCTTGGCTTTGCCAGAGCAATTTCCTATGGCTTCGAAAATGTCTCGGATTGGTGGGCTGAGCAACTGTTTTTTGTACGGGCAAATAATCCCGATTATTTGAATCAATCGATGCTGGATATGAACTTACTCAACCACCTCCTTTTATTGCATACCTGTTGGTATGAAAAACGGTGGTGTGAGCCAGAAGAGGTCACATCCGATCTAGGACCGTATCAAGCTTTGTGGAAAAGTGTACAAGATGAGAAACTACGAAGATCTGCCTTGGGAGATTGCGCGAGTTACCATTTAATCGAAGCACTTAACAATGACTACTCGCCATTCGGTTCTATGCCGTATGGCCCATATCCTGTTGAGTTAATCGCTTGGAAAAAACTGTACAAGCGCTGCTTTGCAAGCGAATGTGAGCTTCCCTCTCATCCACTGTTCGATAACGCTGTAGTAAATGCAATCGGATCTGCTAGGCTCTACAAGGATCAATTCTTGAACGAGCTTCAATCAAAGGTGAGATTGTTTTATGGCACTTGCTGGTCTAGCCCTGATAAGGACAGTTGAATAGAGTTATTTCAGGTCAGCGATGTTTTTTGATCTTGTTTGGCCTTGATGTTTGGTTTAATTATACTGACATGAAGTATAGGTCGCATTAGTCGAAATTTTTTAATAATTTTCTTAGCAAGTTTTGGAGTTGTAAATGAACAAAGAGCTAGCACGCGCATTGATCGCGCTGGGTGTTTTATTGGCGTTAGGTATGTCGGCGGCCGCTTTTATTTTTGGCATTCAGGCCAAAAACATCGGAGCGGGTCGGCAGAGTATTTCTGTAAAGGGCCTGGCCGAAAAAAATGTTGTGGCGAACTATGCTGAGTGGAAGATTGGAGTGCAGGTCATTGCACCTACTTTTGCTGAAGCCTTAGCTAAGCTCAGAAAAACACGGCCGATACTCGATCAATTTTTCGTAAAACATGAATTTGCAAAAAGCGCGTTGAAGGAATCGGAGGAAACCGTGACGCCGAATATGGTGATGGAAGATTTGCCGGGAGGGCGTACTCGTCAGGTGCAGCGGGGTTTTAGTGCGGCGCAAAGCATTTTGGTCACCAGTACTGATTTGGCCAAGATCACAAAAATTAGCAAGGACGCGCTGCAATTAGAGGCCGATGGTCAGCCTGTGTTCTACGATAGTCCCTTGTATTTAGTCTCAAATTTGGAGGACATTAAGATGTCCTTGATTGGCGCCGCGACCGAAAACGCCAGTAAGCGCGCCAATGAATTTGCTAAATATGGCGGCGTCAAAGTCGGTGCCATGCGTTCCGCTTCACAGGGTGCATTTTATATTTTACCGGTCGGTACGGTGGTAGACGCGAATGAGTATGGCGGCACTTACGACAAGACTACGATAGATAAAGTGGCGAGAGTGGTGGTCACGATTGAATACAATATTGAGCGTTAACCCACGATATGCAATCAAACTCTTGAGATCACCCAGAGCTACGTTCGACGAACTTTGATTCGTAGTTATCAAGTTCTGTACCGAATTGTCGATCCCAGAAACGGAACATCAGCCCGTAATTTCCATTGAATGAGGTGTGGTGAAGGTTATGGAAAGTCGATGTATTTATCCAGCGTAGACCTGGTACACGAATAAGCCATCGAGGTAAAAATTCGTAACCTAGATGAGGCATCACGTTATTTGGCACAATCACTAGTCCAACTGCTCTGGCAGTTTTCCATCGGCGATTGTTAGAACTAAGATGCCCGTTCCAACTTCACAACATCCCAACAATACGCACGAAATGTTAAAGTTAGAACTCATTCTGCTGTCGGCTACTGGCACAGTCCGCAATGTGCACACATCAAAATTACTGATATGGCGTGGTAAGCAAACCTATCATACTGCGCATGCCAGTTAAGTAATTTCCCATACGCAGGTTTTCATCATAAGCGTGCTGATTATTATCTGCGTTGGCGGTAGGAATAATTACAAAAGGCAAACCAAGTGGGCTGACAATTTCATGAGTAGGGACGGTCCCGCCTGCAGCGCGAATCATAATGGGCTGTATCCGTTTGCTGCCTTCGCTGAAGGCATTTACTTGCGCTCTCTCCGCCCAATATCTGATCTTAGTATCGAGTGGCTGACGTGCCGCTTCAGCCGGCAGACCTTCTTTGACTTGTACTAATTTTGAATACTGTTGACGCTCAGCCTCCGTTGGCGCATGGTCGATAATATGAAAACCTTGCTTCTGAATATGCTTTTTGATCAAACCAGACAGGTATGCGGCATTCGCTTCAGTTGTGGTGCGAATATCGATCTCAGCCACTGCCTCTTTAGGAATAATATTGGCTGCCTCATTACCTACGTTGGCCGAGGCCAAACCACGGATGTTCAATGACGGATATTGCAAAGATCGCTGATAATTGCTTGCGACCTGATCGCTATTTTGCACCCCTACACGCTTCTTCAAAGCCGCCTCATCATCACCGACCGCATCCAACACCCGTAAATCTTCCGTATTCAACTTGGTGCTTGAGTAATAGCCGGGAATGGTGACCCGCCCTTGATCATTCTTCATACTTGCTAATAAGCGCACCAGATTGAAAGCGGGATTCGGAATGAAATTGCCATAGTGTCCGCTGTGTAATGGCGCTTTAGCGCCATATACCGTCAGGCTCATTGTTTGGACGCCACGATTACCAAAGATGATTGTCGGTTTTCCGCTAGGATGCGTTGCCATATCATGAATGACCAGCGCATCAGCACGCAAAAAATCCTTGTTTTGACTGACAGCTTCGCTCATTCCGGGAGAATTGATTTCCTCTTCACTATCAAGTATCACCTTGATGTTTACTGCGGGTGCGATACCTCGCGCGCGTAGTAAATCTATCGCGGCCAAAAACATCATGATGGGACCTTTATCGTCAGCGGCGGCTCTGGCGAACACGCGCAACTCTGGATCGAAATCCTGCTGCAGTAATTCTTTCATGTCGACGATCTGCCACTTTCCACTGCTGTCCTTTTTCTTTACTACGGCTTGCCACGGACTCGGCTGTGCCCATTGTGATGCGATCACGGGTTGTCCATCAAAGTGTATGTAAAACAGAATAGTCTTTAAACCGTTCACCGCTGGGTAATCGGCGAGCACCAGTGGTCTCCCTTTGTTCGAAAATTGTCTGGTATTAAAACCACGCTTTTGAAAAAGTTTCTCTAGGTGATCGGCATTGATTTGTATGTCGCGAGCGCTTGCAATGGCATCGTTTGGCAATGCCAGTAGTTCTAAGTATTCAGGAAAACTCGCTACCGCATGTGTTCTGATGAGTTGATCATTGATAAGAGTGGGGAATTGCGCCCATGCACTGGAAACGCCGCAAAATGAAAACAAGCAAGGGGATAACAAGCGAAAAAAGCGATTCTTAGTCATAGAAGCTCCGATCGAGGTCAAAGTGTGATGACATAGGATATCGCTTAGTATGTCAAATGAATTCACATTATGCGCCTGATCTATTGGAGTAAGTCCTTATTCTTCTCAGTTCAAGTCACGCTTCAAAATCTACAGGGCTTGGTCTCTAAAGCCAACCCGTCTGCATCTCATTCCTCTAAGTCAAAACAGCTTACTGTATATCGCGTAACCACGCGACAGCACGATCTTGCACTTTGATCGCATCGTCAATGATTTCATCTGGCGCGATCCGCCCACCATAGTTAACGCCGTTACGATCGGTGAAAATTGAGACTGTTAAATAGAGCGTTGCGCCATCACTAAGTGTAAAAGATTGATTGCCTGTTGATACCCCATAGCTCGGTGTGCCAAAGCTACGTGTGTTGGGGCGGCCTCGAAATGCAACGATGACGGCTTCTCCAGAGCTGCCAGCATTGCAATCGGTGAGCACCGCAATCTTAGGACTGGGGCTGAGCGCTGGGTAAGGATTGCTGACAGTATGGATGATTGTGTTGTCTAACCTCGCTTGTCCGTTCGTATAATTCCAGCGCGTCCTCTCGTTTGTCGCGTTTGTGAAATAGCCTAGGGTGCCCTCGCCTAGTAGAGGACCAATGCCTGCAATCATAGGCCACATATTGCCACCACCGTTTCCGCGAAGATCAACAATCCATCCGATTAAAGATGGCTTGTCTTGATTTTTGATAGCGCCTTGCAATTCATTGGCTTGTGTCGCCAAGGCATCTGCGCCGGAGGTACCATTCTCGGAAAAATTTCCTCTGACTTTTATATAGCCGATGTTTTCTGGTAGCAGCGGTTTTGCAAGTCCCGTATCTGCGCAGTTAAGCTGATCACCATCATTGAGTATCAAATTCCCGTTTGATTTTGAAATGAAACTATGATGGTCGCCTAGCATTGTGAGTGCCGTCTTTAAAGCCAAATCAATGCTACTAGCGCTCGGTGTGGTGCCAAGTTTAGCCATGCTTGCGGTACGAATATCGTTCCAGACTAAGGTTTTCCTATGGTAGGAATTGGTCTGCATAATGTCGATCACGCTATTTACATAGCTTTGCGCGGCGCTTTGGCTTGACGCAGTATTGTTGTTTGTGACAGGCTCAGAACCTGAGCCACCGCCACAGGCGCTGAGTAAAGTGCTGAAAAAAAGAAGAACAGTAGCATGCCAAGAAAAGTGTTGATGACGCATTTTTTTCCTCATGTAATGTCGATTTCTCTACATTGCCCAGATCAGCGCCTTGTGAACTCGCGATGATTTTGTAGTTGATCTCGACTTAAGGTATCAAGAAATTGAGTTAGAACTGACGCAAAAAAGTACCATCACTGTGGTGGCTGCGCTGTGCGGTGCGACGCCATCGCGTAATTTTCACAAATATAAAAACTAGTTAAAAAAACTTGAGTAATTGTACATGCAATTTCCACGCAAGCTTGAAAAATCATGTAACTGTTGTTCACTGCTTGCGTCTTTTTCACGCGCAGAAGATTTGATAAAGCACCGCCATAGTTCAGAGATACTTTTGAATTCTAATAAGCACGTAAATCGGGTTTTTCCATGATGCAATATCGCCGTTTTCTAATTTCCTCGAAATTAGCTCGGTGCTGAAAATCGTTTTTTCAACGCCAGTTTTTGTCATTTCGTCGCATGTCGCTGACAACGCAAAGAAAAAATAGATACAGTGCGAGCCGTCAACAGCTTTCACAGTTTTTCCTTTTTTTCGAGGCGATCATGCAAATACCAAAAAGTTCAGTCATCACCCTTATCCTCTGCAATGTTATTGCCGTTTCCGCGCATGCACAGCAGCCAAGTGAAGTTAAAAATCAGTCTCAAGCTCAAGCTCAAGCACAACCACAACGCGTGGAAATACAAGGCAAGACACAAGAACAATTCGCTCGTACCGAAACTGCTGCGCGATCGATTGTCACCAACGCTGAACTCACTCGTTTTGGCGATAACAATATCGTGGATGCGATGAAACGTGTTCCTGGCGTTCAAGTCACCAACAACAAGTTGCACCTTTTAGGGATGGCAGCGGGCTATACGCAAATTCTGATCGATGGCGAGGCACCACGCGGCATTACCGTTGAAGATATTCCGCTCAATATGATAGAGCGCGTTGAGATTTATCGTGGTGCGAATGCGCAATTTAGTACGCAAGCGATGGCGGGTACGATCAATATTATTCTCAAAAAATCGGCATCCAATAAACAACATAGCATCAAGGCCAGTATTGGTCATATGTTTCAAAACACGGGCAGCATAGATTGGTTTAACTCCGATAAAAACGGCAATCTCTCTCATACCGTCAGCGTCAGCTTATCCAAAGATCGCATTAGTGCTGGACAAGCAGACGATTCGACAACCACATTCGTCAATGAAAACACCCTGTTAGGCAGCAAGAGTCAATTTGAGAATGTATCGCAAAGTAAGCGTAGCGATGAATCCCTGCGTATTTCTCCGAGAATTCAGTATAAAACTGATTCCAATATCAACTTGACTTCGACCTCCATCGTTGCGCATAATCGCTTTAGCGCAGACACAACGAGCCAGTACAACAACCTGTCAGGACGTGTGTTTGAAATCGGTAAAACCACATCACACGATCGTAACCAGGGTACCAACTTCGGCAGCTCACTAAAGGCTGTCACAAGTTTGGACAATCAAATTGGTGTTGATGTCACCGCTGGTTTTCAATCACAAAATTTCGTTGCGCGGTCTCGTTCACAAAACTATCTGCCGAATGGCACACTCCAGTTTAATCGTGACCTGAATACCGATGTCCATGTCACAGTAGGCACCACCAATGGTAAGTTGAATATCCCAACCAATGCTGAGCATGATCTGATAGTGGGTTGGTCAGGATGGCGTGCCAAAGTGGATGTCGAAAATAATCAAAACGACCAATTCGTTTCAAATCAGAATAGTATCTATCGCCCACATAGTGCTAACTCCATCATGGACAATGCCGCTTTCTTCGCACAAGACGATTGGAAATTTAAGAAAAATTCCTCAGTATCGCTTGGCCTACGTTGGGAATCGCAAGGCATTCGCACCGAAAATAACGCTGGGGAAAAGGTTAATAATCGCGCCAGTGTCTTGAGCCCTGTGATCCAAACAATGTGGCAGCTCGACCCACAAAATACCGAACGGATTCGTCTCGGCGTGTCACGCACTTTCAAAGCACCGGAGGGAACCCAACTCTTGATGCCGAAAATTTATGTCATCAATAACTCTATCGAAAGCCCAAATATTGTGGGCAATCCGAACTTGCGTCCAGAACTCTCCTGGAGCTTAGACGCAGCGTTCGAACACAATGGAAAAGATGGACTCAACTATGCGATTCGTGCAAAAGCGCAAGCGATCAACGATATTCATCGCGAAGTGGTGTATGAAGCTGATAAAGCTTACTGGAAAAAATTCATCAATGCCGGTACTGCACAGGGGCAAAGTATTGAGCTTTCTACCCAGTTTCCATTAAAACGTTGGATGGACAACGCGCCTGACATGGACTTTTCTGCCAGTTACTCTCATTTTTGGTCGAACGTCAAAGACTTAGCGACGCCTTATAACTCATTGACCCCTTATCAATACGTATATACCTTCGGCGCAAACTACCGCGCCAAAGATATTCCACTGACAGCCGGTCTTAGCGCCAAGATTCAAGATTCTCATTGGCAGCAAATTAGCCTCACCGAGCGCCAATATTTGAAGACGCCTAAAAACGTCGACATCTACGCACTGTGGAAGTTCGACAAACAAAGTCAATTGCGATTTGCTGTGAATAATATTCTTGGTGGAAAAGCCTATGATTCATTCACTTATGCCAGCGTTGGCAACTCCAGAAGCCAATCCGCTCGAGCTGTACCGACAGCGCGTAACTTCAATATGACGTACGAGTATAAGTTTTAAGCTAGCATCCACGTCCCCGACCTAGTGTCGGGGACGTGTTTTTCAAAGAAAAAAGACATGCCCATTTTCGTCGCGCTTTAACTTACTTTTGGGCTAATTGGCTTTTACAGAACATCTGGAGAAACCGTAAAGTTGAAGCCTTGCATTTCGACCATATATAGTGCGAAACGCTAGGCGGTTTCTACCTACGGCGCTAAAATACTCAATAATTAGTCGTACTTGAAGCAAAACCAGATTGATCACGTCTGGGTTGCTCGGTCATATATGCTAAAGGGAAGATCTACCAAGATAGCACTCTCAGTTGCAGTGCATTTGATTATGAAAGCAATGCGACCTAGTGTATCTTTGGAGATGCATATGCTACTAGGATTTCCTGCTACAGCTTTCGTCTGTCAGTATCTGAAGTCACTTTAACTCTTAGATTGCGACTCATTTATGTTGCGTGGTGGTTTCAATTCCGCATAAAACCCATCAACTTTAATGGTGAAATATGACCTTGATTGCATTGAATAAAAAATGTGTTTTCGGCTTTATATTGATTGCATTGATGAGCTATGGTCGTGCATCCGATGCCAGCGTGAAGAAATTCTCTGGGACGGATTATTCTGGTGTGTACTCGTGTCGCGGTCTTGATGCGAAAGAGCGTGAATACACTGCGAAGATGCAGTTAGAAATTCAGTTTCGCTATAGCCAAGGAAGTTATGCTGCTTATCGTCTGTCTTTGGATATCCCTGGTCAAGGATCTTTCATTGGGCATGCCACTAGTGAGGCTGATAGGATGGCGCTGCACTTTACCAAGACCGAAAAAGATACGACAGAATATGGTACAGGCATTGCAAAGATGAAAAGGAACAAACAAGGCCGATGGACATTCACCAACTACTTTTATTCGCCCGAATTTCAAAATGGAAATATGGGTTTTGAGACTTGTGTACGGGAGAAGTGATTTCGCTTAGTTGTCAGCTTGACCTACCGCCAACCATTCAAAGTTGGACATAAAGTGATCAATGATGCCTGTGATTCTTTCAGTTGGCGTGTAATAAACATGCAGAACAACGGTGCTGTGTTTGCTTACATAGACTCTCAATATCGTCGAGAAATCTGCAACTTTGTTGGTGCCGCGCATCTCCTTCACGAACCACGCATTATCTTCAGGACCAGCTAGTTTATTGATCTGCGTGACTTCATAATTTTTTCCGTACAGATTCTTCCATCGTTCAAACCAGCCGTGAGCAATCTCATCTTCCTTGCCAGTTAAAGTGAGCACAGGTTGAATCGGCGTATCGATATCAATGGTGATGTTATAAATTCCAAGTTCGTTTTTGTTACGGGCATAGGGTGAGTTGACGACAAAATTGGTTTTTTTGTAGGTGATTTTTTGATCAGTAAATTCGCGCTCTGAAAAGAACGTAATGTTCTCTGGGAAAATTGCATGAAATCGCATACCTTGTGCGAGATAGATATTCTTGTTTTCGGCAGCGGTGACTGGTTTGGGTTTGACGATTTGTGCATCCGCGTTAAGTACGGGCGTCAATGCGAGCGCGCACCATCCCAAACCGATGGCGATTTGATTGAGACGATGTCTCCATGTTTGTATAAACTCATTCATGATGTTTTCACTTTGGCGTGTTCTTAAAAATGCCCAGAATGGTGTACTAATTTAACGCGCGAGACAGCGTCGCTTTAGATCAGCTTGGCTGATGTGATGACAGTAGCTATTTTCTTTCTTGATTTTTGCCAAGCAAAAATTTTTCTCATCGCTGTGGTTAATTTGAAAGCAGTAGGACACCTCGCCTTTTGCCTCTGCTAAGCACGCATTTTTGGCATTCGCTTGATTCATTTGATGACAGTATGAACTTTCTTTTTTGGATGCCGCCAAGCAGGCATTTTTTGCATCGTAATCGCTTATCTGATAACAATAACTGTTATCTGCTTTGAGCTTGGCAAGACAAGCGTTTTTGCTATCCGAATTACTGATTTGGTAGCAATAGCTACTGTCTTTTTTTGCATTTGCAAGACAGGCATTTTTGGCATTGCTCTCGTTGATTTGAAAACAGTCACTCTCATCCCTAGCATCTACCTGCGCAGAGCTTGCGAGCAAGCTGATCAACAACAAAAGCATGCAGCAAGCAAGGTAAATAATGTGATTGCGGGTATTTTCTTGGTACATGTAGAGATTTTAGTCGCGTTATATTTGATTAAAAATTGTGCGCTGGTTTTTTAATTTGATAGTGCTTCGACTTTCTTGTCTTGAGATCGACTTCTGCTGGACCAACAACGAAGTCCTCACCATCGTGGATGCCGGAAAAGCGATTAAAAATCAACTTTTTCTCGTTGTAGATGCGTAATGTCACACCATTCGCTTGTCCACCAGCTATAACAACGTAGTAAGTATAGATACCGTTTTTGAAGAAAATAAAATCTTCGCCTGTGTGCGCTGAGGTGGAACGGTTAAAAAAATACAGCGGTGTCGATTCGCTTGCGCGCATCTCTAGTTCAACTCGTTCTGGTAGACCGTAGCGATAGACTACTTTTTGAAAAGGTGCTTTGTCGGAATCGGTGCAAACGGAGACGATCTTTCCATCCCTTTTGTTTTTAGTACCACTCTCGGTGCTGACAGTATTTCCCATCCATGCGCTTACTAAGTTGCTCTCGTCATCGAGGCATAGCGATGGAACGAGGTCGTCTGATTTGGCTATGCCGCTGTTAGAGGCGAATAACATGCCGCAAGCAAACACAATAGGGAGTGCACGGAAAATAACATTCTTACTTAACATGATGACGCTGAATCTGATGTGACAAAAAGTGCTATTTTAAACGTCCCCACATGAACTGGCATCTTATTTTTGGAAAAAATACACTTCCACCGGCGAACATGGTGAACGCCAAGATTCAAGATTCTCATTGGCAGCAAATTAGCCTCACCGAGCGCCAATATTTGAAGACGCCTAAAAACGTCGACATCTACGCACTGTGGAAGTTCGACAAACAAAGTCAATTTCGATTTGCTGTGAATAATATTTTTGGTGGAAAAGCCTATGATTCATTCACTTATGCCAGCGTTGGCAACTCCAGAAGCCAATCCGCTCGAGCAGTACCGACAGCGCGTAACTTCAATATGACGTACGAATATAAGTTTTAAGCTAGCATCCATATCCCCGGCAAAGCGTCGGGGATGTGCTCACGACTTGTCATGCGATCTCAGTATTATGCGTTCGCATGTCAAGATCTGCCCATCGCTCTTTATGAAACGCCAGCAGAAAATAAAGCGTGACTGAGCAATTTCTAGCCCAACTGATTGCCGCTTTGATCAATCTCGGTTGAGAAATTTGTCTGGCGTCTTTATTCGCTGTAACACCTCCCGTGCGAGGTACATCGGAAATAAAATTTCGAACCTGATTTCCCGCAATTCATCACAATAAAGTCGCCTCTTACACGAAATTAAGCAATACTTTTTTTGCCTGATTTATTTCGCATAAGTACGGCTGCACCGATCGCATGCCAGGCAAGAATCAATGCTGGCTGCAATCTTAATCGATGAAACATTTTAAGTTCACTTACCACCACTCTCTTCATGAGGCATTCATGCACATTCAAGGCCATTTCTTCCGCACTACCTTTGCTGTCTTAAGCGTTATTGTTTCAATCACGGCGTGCAGCACTTCTGGTACTTCTGCCAATGCAGTCAACACGCCAAGCCTTGCACCGACCTTGGCACCCTTGCCCGCTATTGTTAGCGCCTATTCCGAAGCGTGGGTAGCGCTCGATGGTGAGAAAGTGCTGGCAACTTTTGCCCAAGATGGCATCTACGTTGATCCGCAAGTACCCAAAGGTTTGACTGGAAAAGCGATTGCCAGTTATGTCAACGCATATAAAGGCATCACGGTAAAAATCGGCGGTTATCGTTTCTTGCCTGATGGTCGTCCCGAAACCACTTGGAAAGTCTACGATCAAAAAGGCACGCTACTCGCTCAAGGCCGAGATCACTTCACGCTGGCGAATGGCAAGATTGTCCGCATGGAAGCCTTTTTTGACCCGATGTAATACTAATAATCCTTGGCCTTCAGCGGTTTTGACAGCCGCAGTGAAAGAAATATGGTTGGGCTAGCATTCCTTTAGCCCAACATTCTTTAACATCAGCGTTGCAAATATCTCTTGTCTCAAAGAGAAATAAAGTCAAAAAAGAAGGCTAGCTTATTGCGCTCTCTTTTTTCCCGCAGGTCTATCAAGTTGACGATATTCGCGGAGAAGCCAAAGGCATCAGACTTTACGGTGTTGTACAGCAGTGGTTTTTGTATGCACGAACACGAAGCGCACATTCAAACGCGATTTCGTGTATCTTTGCTGAAGCAAGGAGAATACTTTTGACCACATCATTACTGCAAAATTCATTTCGTTCTGTGGATAGGCTCGCGCATCCCTTTCGCTGGATGCGCAACCTGCTTGTGCTGGTGCTGTTAACATTATTGGGCAGTTGTAGCACGGTTCGGCTTGGCTACTCCAATGCGGACACCTTGGCTTATTGGTGGCTAGATGCTTACGTGGATTTTCGCTCCCCGCAGAAAACTAAGGTCAAGCGTGATATTGCGCAATTATCGAGCTGGCACCGAAGTACCCAGTTGCCGCAATATGTGCAAGCGTTGACGCAAATGCAAGCGACACTTGCTGCCAATCCGGGCTTCGCTGAAATTGAGGTTACGTTTCGACAAGTTGAACAATTCTCGCAAGTTGTTTTACTTAAGGCTTTGCCGGAGTTGACTGATTTTGTGCTCACCATGGATGAGTCGCAAAAAGCTTATCTGGCGCGTAAATTTGAAAAAAACAATGAAGAGTTTCGCGACAAATACTTGGATCTATCGCCGGAGAAGCAAGCTAAGGCGCGTTTTAAGAAAATCGTAAAGCAAACCGATGATTGGCTTGGTAGCGTCAGCCGTGAGCAAGAGGCGATCATCGCTCGTTACCTTGAAAAGCATCCGCCCAACTATGCGCAATGGCTAGAAGATAGTATGGCGCGTCAACGAAGCGCCTTGCAATTGTTGACGCAAATTCAGATGGAAAAGCCAAGCCGAGAAGTGGCGCAAGGGATGGTGCAGCGTGTGATCATCGCCACTTTTGAACCTTTAGAACAGGCCGAACGACGTGCACAATCGGATGCCTCGCGCGTCGCCATGCAACAATTGATTTTCACTCTTATTCGCACATCCACACAAGAACAGAAAATGCATGCAAGTAATAAATTGCAAGATTGGATTGATGATTGTAGGTACTTTATAGCGCGCAAGTAAGGCACTTGGTCAGGCGTGCTCTTATGCGGTACGCCAAACATCGAGTCGTTATCTCTGCGAAGCCAGGTATCCATTGACTTAGAAGCATAGATACACTGGATTCCCGCCTTCGCGGGAATGACGAAAAATGAAATAGCGCTAAGCGGATTCACATTAGTGATTGATCTGATTCTTTGCCCTCATTAAAATAGATAAGGCTCCTTAAATAACAAAATGTTCAAATTTTAGAATCAAATAAAATGTCCGAAGACTTATCTATCCTAAGCCGCACCGCCAATCCTCCAGACATAACGCTCAGCTACGGCGACCACGCCGATCAAATCGCCGATATCCGTTATGGAAACAAAGGCAGCGAACTACCATTGCTGGTGTTAATCCACGGTGGTTTTTGGAAACCCGAATACGACCGCGCCCATGCCGAAGCAATGTCGTCTGCTTTAGCGCTGGCGGGGTGGACGATTCTGACCTTGGAATACCGCCGTGTTTCTGGTGATCCGGATGTGACTTTGGATGATATCGCCACGGCCTTAGACACTTTGCCGTCACGCGTTGACCGCCATAACGGCCAGCTACTGTTGGTAGGCCATTCGGCGGGTGGTCATTTGGTCTTGTGGGCTGCTGCGCAAAATAGTGCGGCACCAATACAAGGTGTACTCGCGTTAGCACCCGCGGCGGATTTAGAAATGGCGCACACCTTGAATTTGGGCGATGGCGCAGTTCAACGTTTTCTCGGTCATGCCCCAAGCCATCGCCCCGACATCAACCCTATGCTGCTGCCCGCGCCGACCACAGCGATCACGATATTACAAGGAAGCGCAGACGAAATCGTCCCACCCGCTCTCGCCACATCGTATTGCTTGGCATTCCCCGATACACGTTTAGTACAACTAGCCAATGCCGGTCATTTTGCGTTGATTGATCCTGCCAGTCGGGCTTGGGCTAGTGTGCTGTTGGAGTTAGAGAATTTGGGTAAGCTGTGAGAACGCCATTGCGAGTGGAAGTTCATGGCGTTATAAATGACGTAGTGGTAACCAATTTAAGACTAATTCAATCAGAGAATACATGACCGAGCATCTATTCGTTTACGGCACGTTGGCACCAGGGCGGCCAAATGCACATATTCTTGCCGATGTTCCAGGTACTTGGGAACCCGCGGTAGTGAAGGGATTGTTGCGACAAGAAGGTTGGGGAGCCGATGCTGGCTACCCTGGAATTGTTCTCTGTGAAAATGGTGACGAGGTTGAAGGCTTCATCTTTACGTCTGAAGTCTTGTCTGCACATTGGCAAAGGCTTGATAAGTTTGAAGGGGATGGTTACCTTCGTGTGCAAGTGTCGGCGCTACGTCGCGACGGATCAATGGTTCAAGCATTTGTATACTCGCTCGCGAAGACTGCTTGAGGAAGTTAGCGTGGTTGCGATTCGCGCTGCAATAGGGCCCTGGTTCTTGCGCGTTGTTTCTGTTTGAACCCTTACTGATATCTGTTGGTGAATTGCTTAGCCCATTTACACTTTATCTCCAATCAAAAAATGGGCATAAGCCCCTATAAACGCAAATGACAGATCACGAACGATCCGAGTTTCTCGCGACACTTGAGAAACGAATGAAACCCGACAATTTCTGGGTGACAGATTTTCTTGCTCAACGTTTGATGGATGTTGAGCTGACATTCTGTTGCGGAGAGACGGAGAATATGTCTACCGTCAGGCTATGTGCAGAGTACAGTAAAGATTTATTGGGAGCGATCCATCCCGACGTGTGCGATTTAGAGGAAAGCCTAGAATTGACCTCGATATCGTCGTGTGCGAAGGAGGATATCCGTGAATTGTTCGCGTTGGATGCATCAGTCGGAGCCGGGCAGGTAACAACGGAACAAGCTTGTAATGCTGTTTCTGCTTTTTTAAAGCTTGTATTTACGCGTGAGCTTATTCAGGCAAAAATTAGTGATAGCCATGTTTAGCCCATGATCGAAGCTGGGCAGCGCGAGAGGTTAAAGAACCTGTCTACCCTACCCGACTGTATCGAATGAGTAGCAAAACCAGCGAAAAAATATTCAGATATAGTTTCAAGTGTCAGCTTGTATTTCATCTTGCAGCTTCTCAAGTTCATCCAAAATCCGCATAAATTTTTTGCCGAAATCCGTCACCGAATATTCCACGCGTGGCGGCACTTCCGGATAAACATTTTTTTGCAAGATCCCAAATTCGACATTTTTACGCAAGCATTCGTTGAGTACTTTGGTGGTTAAACCTTCCACACTTTTGACCATTTCACCGGGGCGTTGCTTGCCATGTTGTAGTAGCTGGTAAACCGTGAGTGACCATTTGCAACCGTAAATCGCCTCGACCATACGCGCACTGCGTTCTGGTGCCGATTTTCTGGAAAATATTTTCTCGTTTGTATTCATAAAGATGTACCTAAAAGTACCTATGGCACCAAATTGTGCTTACTTTTCAAGACGTTTTCACATCTCCATACTGCAATCCTCGCAGTTTAACTCGTTTGGAGAATACATATGAACAACAGTACTAGAAACCATCAAATCAAAAACGCGCTGATCATCGGCGGATCGAGCGGTATGGGCTTGGCAAGTGCCGAGCAGTTGGTAAAGAAGGGCATCAACGTCACCCTTGTTGGCAAGCAGGCAGGCAAGCTTGCTGACGCGAAACGTAGCCTATTGGAATTGGCGCCGACCGTTACAGTCACAACACTGCAAGCGGATTTGTATCGTCAGGATGATGTTGACAGCCTCATTGCTCACATCGACGACAAAACTACCGCAATTGATTATTTGATCAATGCGGCAGGTACGTTTAAACCTTTGGCTTTTTTATCGCATCAACGATGCGACTACCGGGCTTATATGGATTTGAACGAAGCCAGTTTTTTCATCACCCAAGCCGTCGCGCGTAACATGATCAAACACGGCGGTGGTGCGATGGTCAACATCGGCTCGATGTGGGCGAAACAGGCGATTAAGATTACACCGTCTTCCGCGTATTCTATGGCAAAGGCGGGTTTGCATTCATTGACACAGCATCTGGCGATGGAGTTGGCAGAACACCATATTCGAGTGAATGCAGTGTCACCTGCGGTCGTTCAAACACCGATCTATCAAGGCTTTATCCCTGCCGATCAGATTGATGGTGCGATGGCTGATTTGAATAGCTTTCATCCAATAGGACGTGTCGGTCAGCCACAAGATGTTGCAAGTGCCATTGCCTTCTTACTCAGTGACGAGGCTGCTTGGATCACTGGAGCGGTATGGGACGTGGATGGCGGCGTGATGGCTGGTCGAAATTGATTAACGCCTGACGTATAGTCGCATTATCTAAAAGCCGAACAAACCACAAGTTTGTTGGGCTTTTTTTGCAATCAAAACAATCGAGGCTGATACGCTGCCTAGATGTTCCGCACTAGTCTAAATTGATCGACTTGATTTGTCATGAATTATGCCTCAATCGGTATCTGCAAGCCTTCTTTGATGGTTTCCATGACCACCATGGTTTGGAATTTTTGTATGGCTTCATTGCTATGGAAAAGGCTGTGTGTGAGCGCTTCGTATTCTTCCATGTCCTTGACTGACATGGTCAAAGCGAAATCATAATCACCGGTGACGGCATAACACTGCAGCACTTGCGGCGTCTCGCACATGGTTTGCTTAAATTGGGCATTGATATCACTACGTCCTATTTTGAAACTCACCATGACAAGCAAACTTAATGATCGCCCCAGTGCTTTAGGATTGATCGTGGCGCGTTCTGCAACAATCACTTGTTCATCGCGTAAGCGCTTGATGCGGCGTTGAACAGCGGTCGGCGATAAGGCGACGATTTCTGCTAATTGTTCAGAGGATCGACGACAGTCTTTTTGCAACTCACGGAGGATGAGGAGATCGAAATTATCTAGCTTATTCATGTGTGCAGTATGTCCGCATTTTTTTGAAAAATTCGCAGGAATCGGGCGTTTTGCCGCCATAAACGCCGTGTGCCGCTTTCTCATTGAAGCTATCATTCTACCGCTTACGCAATGTAAAACTAAGGAAAGAACATGAAATTAGTACTCTATTCAGGAACGAAGAATGCGTCGAGTTGGGCAATGAGGGCGTGGCTGGCTTTGAAAGAACAAGGCTTAAGTTTTGAAGAACGTGTTGTCGATATACGTCGTCCGCAACGCTACAAGAATCTAGCCGAGATCGCCAAATTTTCGCCGCCAGGTGCTGTGCCGGTGTTGTTGGTCGATGACCAGGTAATCTTTGATTCATTGGCGATTATGGAATTGGTGAGTGAGCTTGGTGTGACTCCTTTGTTACCTGAAAACGTACTCCAACGGGCGCGAGCTAGATCCATGCTGGCGTGGCAGCATAGTGGCTTGTCAAGTATTTGCCATCGACTCTCATTCGAAAGCGCGTTTTATCCCGATAAACGAGCCTTGAGTCTAAGCGAACAAGAGCAGATCGCTTTTTTATTTGCGATCTGGGAAAAGCAATTGGCAACGAGCGGTGGGCCGTATTTGTTTGGTGCGCTTTCTTTGGTGGACCTGAATTTTGTACCCGCCGTGTTGCGTTTGTTCCGCCATAAGCCGGATTTCGCAGCTTTCCCTTTAGTCGCTCAATGGGGTGAGATGTTGTTGACACGTCCTAGCGTACAGGAATGGCTAGCGGAAGCGGATAGTTTGGAGCATGTTTGGTACGACGACTACTTGCTTTCTGCATAGTCAACTGAGTGGTCAAAGGGGCGGTCACGTTGCGGTTGGGGGGGCCACCTACTCTTCGGAGGTGCAGGATTTCAAACCTTGTATTTCACCGCAGGCGGTAAAAAAATCGAGGTTTTTACTTTGCCTCTATTATCGAGGTCAACTTGCCGTTGATTTTACCCTGTGTGATGGCGGTATTTATTTTAGCAATTTCCTTTCGATACTTGCCCTTGGCGCAAGCAAAATGAACCGCGTCAAAGTATAAAGGTTCTGGAGATATTGTTATTTTTTTCTGTGCCAATTCTCGATCAACAAAGTTTATGAAGACCTCATGAATAAGATAATCCTCCAATTCTTTAGCACGTTTAAATTGTCGTGCCTGCCAAAATAGGGCATCGCTTCTACCTGCGAATAACTTCTTAAAACGTAATTCAACGGAAGCGGTGTCTTCATCTACTTTGAAGACGAGGTTTCTTGCTTTTTCGAACTCGAATCCGTGACTAACACCTCGTTCTATACTGATGGTTTTCCCAGTTAGTGTATTGACTGTCATTATCTTTCCATCACCATAATCTGCTGCGATAGCCCAAACTTTTTGGACCAAAACTGGCAATGAAAAATCATAAAATTCGACTCGTTCTGGTGATTTCGAAAAGCCATAGATAATTCCTTCACCATTTTTTACAAGCAATTGTGCGCGCCGCCAAGGCAATACTCTGATTTGGAATTTTAATCCAGTCTCGGCTTCGACATAGCGCACTATTTTCTCAACATCTGCCGCAACGGGCATTTGCTGACCCTTGCTATCAATGACTTCTCCCAAAAAGAGCGATATGGTTTCGGACGAAAGTGCTCGATTTGACACAAGACATCCGACCATGAAAATGCAGATGAAAGCAAATAATCGGGTTGGGGAAATAAGATGGGAAATCATAGATCAACAGTTAAAATTATTTCTTAATGGCAACATAATAATCTTAACACTAATCATGCGACAAAACCCTTTTTGTATCCACGCAATCACACTGACCATATCAAGTTATCTCGGTAACTCGTACCTCAGAATGTGATCGAACACACATAGCTGACTGATTCTTGCATCCAGCTTTACTCTGTGCTACCACCAACTCGATATCCGGGGCGAGGTTCAACCCGCATGTTGTCATTTGTTTTGAGGCGCTCGCGAAAGCTTTCTATCTCGGCATGTAAGGCGGGAATTAGTTGATCTGCAGCCTTGTTGTAGCCTTCCGTGCGTGCGGCACGTGAGCGTTCGCTGAAGTTAGACAAATTGGCGCCGCCTTTCACTTGACTCGTGCCAGGCGCACGCATGAGTAACTTACGGCTGGCGACATCAAACACCGATATGTCGAGCATAGTTTGGGTATCGTATTCGTTGCCATGCACGACGTAGGCACCAATTACTGTCCAATACAAAAAGGAAAGCGAATTACTATCAGTGAATTGAATTTGGTCGTAGGACACCATCGCCATCACATCAACATTAAACATGCGTGCGACTTGTTCCATGTTCACAAAGCCACCAGCTGGCTGTAAATATTGCGAGGGAATGATCTCAAGTGAACCGATGAAAGCTTGTCCAGCGAAAGCTGCTTTGATACGCTCCATCAGCTTTATTTTTTCCGTTTCAGGAAGTGTACGTGCTTTGGGGTCATTCGGGGCAAAGGCGATGCCAACGCGTACTGGCGGCCTCAGATAAGTCATGCCTGGTGCAAGTTGCGGTACTTGTGTCGCTTTGGGATAAAGGTAATCGACGATGCTGGCAGATTGTTTGGATTCGCGTGGGCCGGCCATACTTGCACATCCACTTAGGGAAGATACGGTAAACAGCACAACGGCCAATCCGCTTAGAAATTTGAAGGTTTTCATGATGTCTTTGGTGTAGTGAGATAGAGGGTGCAGCCTATCTTTAACCCAAATGTTTTGCGCTGCCTTTGTTCAAAGTCTCAGGTTTTGATACTTCGCGTAGCATCAGAATTCATTTTGCATGGCGTGCATCGCTAGTATTTCTACGTCCCAGGGCTTTCAACCTGCAGTTCTCCCCGCTTGTTTGAGTCCACAATGAAGTGACAAATGTCATGTGAAGTCATGACAAATGCTACTACGCGACTTGTTTAGCTTCCTTCATGATGACTCCATTGCTGCACGACTTGTGATGCAGCCATTTTGAAAGGGAGTTCATCATGTCTTCATCTTCTGTTTCTTCAAATGCAGCGATTTCATTGGATCAACAACTGGCCGAATTTCGTCAACGCCGTTTTTTAACGACACCTTTGGCTGGCATCTTGGTGTGGTCTGTACTTATCTTGACAGGCATGTTACTAAGTCCAAAGGCGCAAGTGCTGGCGGTGTTCATAGGCACTGGCAGTATCGTTTATGTAGCGATGTTCCTGTCTAAATTGACGGGTGAGAAATTGAAATTTGAATCGAATAAGAAACGCAACTTCTTTGATACGCTGTTTTTGTCCACGGTGGCGATGAGTTTTTTATGCTACGCGTTGGCCATCCCTTTTTTCCTTGAAAATTATCGTAGCCTGCCTTTTACTGTGGCGGTCTTAACGGGTTTGATGTGGTTGCCCTTGAGTCTGTTGATTAAGCATTGGGTTGGTATTTTTCACGCGGTGGTTCGTACCGTTTTATGCACCTTGGCTTGGATCATGTATCCCGAACATAGCTTTGTATTGCAGCCAGTGATAGTAGTCACTATGTATGTGGTGAGTATTGCTGCCTTGGAGTTGCGCTGGAAACGTATGCAGGCTGAGAAGGGTTTGCCAGTCGGGTATTTAGAGAAGATGGCTTATTAATCGGAAAAGATACTCTTAGCAGGTGATCGGCGAACGGATCGAAATTGATGTAGCAGCTTCTCTATCACCCTCATTCCCAACCCTTCTCCCGTTTGTGGGAGAAGGGAGCGTCAACCTCGAATTTTTGAGCTCCCTAGACTTCAGTAGTTGCCTACAGCCTGTCGTTATGGAGGTCGCAGAGGGATCGCTTCTTAGTCAGCTTTTTTGCGTAAGGTATTAATCTGTATATGCGGCCAACGCGTGGTTTGCCCATTCGAACCCACCATAAATTCAAAGAAGATGATTTGTTCGTACTGCAGTTGCAGAATTTCTTGACCGTCTTCGATCACCGTTTCCAACCACATGTTTAAACTCATCTCCGTGACTTCGGCAAATTTTTTCACAAATGGCGTATTTAAAATACCGCCTTGAGGTCCGCCATCGTGTTTGCTGGTCAACTGGATCAAAGTGTATTTGCTGATATTTTGATTTTTGATCGCATCGCGTAAACGCAAGTCCGGGCGTACTGAATACGGATAATGCGGGTCGGCAACGATGCGTTGGAAGTAGGTCAAGTTGCTGTCTGGTTGCATGGCTGGCAATGATTTATCAAACGCCCAGGCGGGTGCTGGCTCATCCAGATTGAGTGGCACCGCAGTCGAACCATCGGGCGGTGTCAGCAAAGCAGATGCACCCATGCTGGGCGAGATCGCCAGCGGTGATGAGGCGAGATTGGGCGCATTAGCAACTTGCAGCGCAGGCCAAGAAGTAACGAAGGGTTGGCTCCAGCTATCGGTTCCGGTTGGAAATGGTGGTTTGCCGACGACGTCTTGTGCAAAGCTGCCGGTCAGCATAATGGAACTACCGTGTGGAATAGTGCCACTGCGTGCAATCGCGTAAGGTGGCACGTCGTTCGGTCCATTTGCACCCGCGCCAATGGCGATCAGTGGATAGCCATTATCTTCAATGACGGATTCCTCGGTTGCCGCATGGTTATACATTTGGTCAACCCACAAGTACATCCCGACTTCTTCGTGTATGCCTACACCATCACTGACTCGCTGTACGCTTTGTCTATATTCAACAGCACCCGCAAATTGCTCATTGGTGCCGCCACGGTTGCGTACCCCGCCTGCGACTGGGGAGAAGGTCAGCTCTTCGGTATAGTCTTCGCACAAAAAATGAAAGATGCCGAAAATGGTTTCGGTATTGGTGCCTGGCGACGGCATGCATGTGGTATGCAATCCCCAGCCTGTCTTATTGTTGTTGGGGTTGACGTTCACCCAGGTGCCGAACAGTTGTTCCAAGATACCGTAATCTGCAGGTTCATTTAAAACTGCATCGGAATATTCTGGATACGGCGGGGTCGGGTTTTGCGGAATTGCCATGATGCAGGTCTCCTGTAAAAGCGTTGCGTTAGATTGTCGAGAAATATGCCTGGTCTCACCAATGGGATCCCACATCAGGTTTTGTCTCTGAAATAAAGCAAGGATAAATCTGTGGTGAAACTAAGATTTACTTTTAGCAAGCTTCGTGCCAAGAGAAAAGGTGAAGGTATGCATGGGCGGCGATGACGATAATGAAGATAGCTTTTGGTGTTTGATTCACCAGAGTGTGGTATTGCCAACGTAACTTACATGTCAGTTGAACTCGTGTTCAACATGTAAAATACACGAGGCGTGTTAACCCATGTGGTCGTCGGTTTGCTTTAAGGTTTTCGTTTGATGTTATGCTAAAGAATACACAATGGTAAATTGGTGTTATTGAGTATTAATATCTGATCTTGCTATTTTTCGGCCCGTTAATCATGGTGGGAAGTAGTCTGCCCTCGGCAATCTTGCCATCGGATAATTGTCCATGTCCATCGCTGCCCCAGCCATAGAGTTCGCCGTTTATATTCATCGCAATGGCAAAATCGTAGCCAGCGCCGACCGCACTCCAGATTTGTGTTTTGTCGACTAATTGAGGTTTAGAGTGCGATAAGCCATCTGCTAATCCCAGTGCTTTGGTTGAGTTTAATCCCCATGACCACAGACTACCGTCGCGCGCTATGGCAACGGTAAATCCAGTTCCTATCGCGACATCGATCCACGTTCCTTGATTGAGTTGGGTTGCGTGAGATGGATCAATTGCACTTGTTTCTTTGAACTGATCGTCGTCGCCATTGCCGAGCTCTCCGTAGCGATTTCTTCCGTAGCCCCACATTTTATGATTTTCATCTAAGGCGATGACATGATTTGCATTGTCACGACAGACTACGCGTCGCATCTTTGCTTGTGTCGGTACGTTGACCAGTGTGATAGACGCGGGTCGTGGACTTTGCTCATTTGGTCGTACCACATTCCCCCCAAAATCCAATTTTGCACTAGGCTCACTGCGCCACCAGCCGCCTTGAGCATCAATCGCATTAAGATTGCCTTCGCTCACGCAAAAGTCGCGCCACTCGTTTGCCACATTCATCGGTTTTATCTCAACCGTAAAAGCGCCGCGCTTACCTTGCTCATCTAAACTGCCATTGAAGAAATCGGCATCTCGCCACGCCCAAAGCAGTCCGTTGTTATCGATACCAGCGACTAGCCCCCAGTGTTCTTCTACCTTGCGCCAACGTTTGCCATTAAAGACCGGCAGGTATTCGCCAAACTTGGTCGTGAGATTATTTTCAACATCGGCGAAACCGCGTCGCCATAATTGCGCATCTTCGGTAATGAGATAGGAAGCGGTGCTGCCGGTATGGACAGCGAGCACATGATCTGGATTGCCTATGTCAATCGCGCCGGGGAGATCACCGAGGTAGTCAGCTCCAAGTTGTCGTTCACTATTATTTCCCCAACCATAGACTTTATCGTCATCGCTCAAGAACACGATATGGTCGTTTCCAACGCTGAGTAACCCTGGCCTGTGTTTAGCGACAAAAGCTGATACTTCGGGTGCTGCACTTACACTCACAGCGACTGTGGTTTTTGCTCTAGTACGGTTTTGCTGCAGAAGAATGACTACACCGACGATACAAAAAATCAGGAGGACGAGAATGATTTTACGCACATTGAGTCTTTCATTTAATGAAGCCCACATCGCTGCAATAGTGGCCGAATGCTGAATTTGTGGCGTAGGACGCTGGTTAGCTAAATAGGGCGAGCACGATCGTTCTGCCAGCCCTATATTTTTTCAGTTCATTTGCTGTGCATCTTCGATCGCACCACATGCAATTTTTTATAGCTATCAATCAAACGCTGATGTCTATCCAAGCCTTCGAGTTTCATGCTAGTTGGTGTCAAACCATAGAAACGCACACTGCCTTCTAGTGAGCCATATACGGCATCCATACGTTCATTGCCGAACATGCGGCGGAAGTTATGTTCGTAATCATCGTGATCGAGTTCGTCATCTAACTCGACTTCTAACACCACATTCAAAGCTTGATAAAACAAACCACGTTCGACGGTATTGTCGTTGTATTGCAAGAAGGCTTGCACTTGATCGTGTGCTTCTTCAAATTCTTGTAAGGCGAGATTGATCAGTAGTTTCAATTCAAGTACGGTGAGTTGTCCCCACACGGTATTCTCATCAAATTCGATACCAATCAATGTGGCGATATCGCTGTAGACATCTAGCTCGTTATTTTCTAATCGATCGAGCAAAGCTGATAAGCCATCGTCGTCGAGACTATGCAAATTCAAAATGTCTTGGCGGAACAAGAGCGATTTGTTGGTGTTATCCCAGATCAAGTCTTCAACCGGATATACTTCGGAATAACCCGGCACCAAGATGCGGCAAGCGGTTGCGCCTAGTTGGTCGTACACGGCTTGATAAACTTCTTTGCCCATCTCGGCGAGGATGCCGAATAAGGTGGCGGCTTCGTCTGCGTTGGAGTTTTCGCCCTGGCCTGAGAAATCCCATTCCACAAATTCGTAGTCGGATTTGGAACTGAAAAAACGCCACGAAACCACGCCGCTGGAATCGATGAAATGCTCGACGAAGTTGTTTGGTTCGGTGACGGCGTTACTGACAAAGGTCGGTTGCGGCAAGTCATTGAGGCCTTCAAAACTACGACCTTGCAATAACTCCGTTAAGCTACGTTCTAGCGCTACTTCTAAACTTGGATGCGCGCCGAAAGAAGCAAATACACCACCGGTACGTGGGTTCATCAACGTCACGCACATGACTGGATATTGTCCGCCGAGCGAGGCGTCTTTCACTAACACCGGAAAGCCTTGTTCTTCTAAGCCTTGAATACCTGCCAAGATGCCAGGATATTTCGCCAAGACTTCTTGCGGGACATCAGGCAAGGCGATTTCGCCTTCGAGAATTTCGCGTTTGACAGCGCGCTCAAAAATCTCAGACAAACATTGCACCTGTGCTTCGGGCAAGGTATTGCCGGCACTCATGCCATTACTGGCGAATAGGTTTTCTACGAGGTTGGACGGGAAGTAAACGGTTTCGCCATCTGATAGACGCACAAACGGTAAGCTGCAAATACCGCGCTCTACATTGCCAGAATTCGTATCGATCAGATGCGAGCCACGCAGCTCTTTGTCGGGGTTGTAAATCGCTAAGCTGTAAGCATCCAAAATCTCTTTCGGCAACGCATCCTTTTTACCTGGTTTGAACCATTTTTCATTCGGGTAATGAACGAACTCAGCGTTCGCGATATCTTCACCCCAAAACGAACCTGCATAAAAATGGTTATTGCTGAGGCGTTCGATGTATTCGCCGAGCGCTGAAGCTAGAGCGCTTTCCTTGGTCGCACCTTTGCCGTTGGTGAAGCACATCGGTGAATGCGCATCGCGGATATGCAAAGACCATACATTCGGGATGATATTGCGCCACGATGCGATTTCGATCTTGATACCCAAGCCCGCTAATAAGCTCGACATATTCGCGATGGTTTGCTCTAAGGGAAGATCTTTACCTAGGATATAAGTGGCAGCATCCGCGTCCGGATTTAAAGTCAACAAGGCTTGTGCATCGGCATCGAGATTTTCGACTTCTTCAATCACAAATTGTGGTCCTTCTTGTACCACCTTTTTTACTGTACAACGCTCAATCGAGCGCAAAATACCTTCGCGGTCTTTGGCCGAGATATCCGCCGGCAACTCCACTTGAATCTTGAAAATCTGTGCGTAGCGATTCTCTGGATCAACAATATTATTTTGTGAAAGGCGAATATTCTCAGTTGGAATATTGCGCGTGTTGCAATACAACTTAACAAAGTAAGCGGCACACAAAGCGGAAGACGCCAAAAAGTAATCGAAAGGCCCGGGCGCCGAACCATCGCCTTTATAGCGGATCGGCTGATCTGCGATCACCGTGAAATCATCGAACTTGGCTTCGAGGCGAAGCTTGTCGAGAAAGTTGACTTTAATTTCCATGAGCGTGTTCCAAAAGGCTAATAATTGAATTGACCGCCATTATCCTTGATTCCTTAGCGAGCCGCTCAATTTCGTCTTTGGATGCCTATGATTGTCCGATACGAAGTAACTTATCGCTAAGACTCGTATCAGATGGTGTGTGGGTGTGTCGCCGTACAGACTACGAATAGCGCTTCGCATAGACTTTGTAAAAACACTCATGCCGGCGCTTTGTCAAACCGCAGCGATGTGAACTATCTTTATACCTGCTTTAAAACGGGACTTTTGTAGAAATGACTAGGCTTGTCGTGAAATCCAGCAAAAAAAGCTTGTCGCCTAAAAACCGCTTGAACAATAAATAATGAATATGAAATCGCCCAGCTTCCAGCAAGGAATGCGCTACGTAGTCAACTGCGCGGTGAATGATTGGTTCAAACATCGTGATGCCAGCAAAGGTGCAGCGTTGGCGTTTTATACTTTGTTTTCAATGACGCCCATATTGGTGTTGGTAATTGCAGTGGCAGGTACATTTTTTGGCAAGCAGGAAGCGCAGAGTGAAATTCTGATTCAACTTCGTCAGTTGTTAGGTTCGCAGGGGGCCGAAGCCATACAACTCATATTGAGCGGTGCCAGTGATCAGGTGCAAGGCTTGCGTGCTACGGTGATTGCCACGGTCTTATTGTTATTCGGCGCGACCAGTGTGTTTGCGGAATTGAAAGCCAGTCTCGATGAGATTTGGGAGCTCCCGACCGCAGTTGAGATGAGATTTCACTATGGGACTTATTGCGTACGCGTTTGTTATCGTTTGGCTTGGTACTGGTGCTGGCGTTTTTGATGATGGTGTCGCTGGTGCTCAGTGCCGCACTTGCCGTACTAGAACGCTACTGGGGAGGTATCTGGAAAGATGCGGCACCGCTTCTCTCCGCTCTAGCGGGATGCATTGGTTTTAGCGTCATCGCGACCCTGTTTGCCGTGATCTATAAAATGCTGCCAAGAGTACGATTATCTTGGCACGATGTACTCATTGGTTCTCTGGGAACCGCGGGGCTATTCACGCTTGGAAAGATGTCTATAGGTCTGTATATCGGTAACGGCAGCGTCGCCAATAGTTTTGGCGCCGCCGGATCAATCGTGGCGCTGCTGTTGTGGGTCTATTATTCAGCGCAAATATTCTTTCTTGGTGCTGAATTTACACGGCACTATGCTTTGTATTTTGGGAGTCTGAAAAACGCTGCCGTGCCAGCAAAAGCGCTAAGCAAGACTCAAGCTGTTGTGATTTAGACCGATGTCACCATGGGTGCATAAATTCATGCACCCATCAGTCTTTGATCAATATTGCCCGCGTTGTTTAACGCGCGCCCTTGTGATCTTTTTGGCCATCATTTTTATGTCGGCCAGCGACTTCTTTGACTTCTGCCTTCTGCTTTTGCGAATTCAGCGCGTCAGTCTTTGACGGCTGGCCACTCATCTGCTTGGGGTTTTTGTTGGGTGTTTCTTGTTTCATAAATTTCTCCTGAAAGACGATCGGTTTATTAATTGACTAGTTCTTTGGTGCGTTGGTTTGCTAATGCGACACCAACATGAGATACATTGCACGCGTCTGCGAACGAAAACGGTGCGTTAAGTAACATTGCGAATGTGGATTGAGGTCGCCGAGGTAGCCCTTTAGCCGAATGTCACCATCCTGCTTCAAGATTGTTCGAAATATGGATTTCGAATGATTGCAAAGAACGTATATGTGCGAAAAGTAGTTGCAAGAAAAAAACGCCACAAAGCACAAATTATCAATAGTGTGAGCGCCGAATAAAAGATAATTGGTGCTGATAACCGTTTATATGAAAGATAAATCGTAAGTTTGTGTATGCACTTTGACAGGAGACCGAAGATTGAACTGACATTTGACTAAGATTTAAATGTCTTGGTTATTCCCTCGAAAAAAAGGGAACAATTAGACTTAAGCCTAGCGTACTGATTTTGTAGAAAACGTACGAAACTGGCATGAATAAAGTTGACTATTTGGAAGTGCATCCTATAAAGCAGCAATTTGTATTCGGAGACTATATGGCGCAGCGAGATTACTCGGAAGACGAGGATTTTTACGAACAGAATTTCGAACAAGATGGTGTGGTGTCAGTTTGGGCGGGGCTCCTCGGCGATGAGGGCGATACCGAACTCGACGTACTACAAGACATGTGTGGTGTCGGCTATTATCGACTTTCGGATCAAGAGAATAATTGCTTTGATTTTCAGCTGATAGGTTTGAGAGAGTTGTTGAAAGATCTGTCTTATGCAAATACTTTCATAGAAGAAGTGCTGGCTGCGGCAGAGCATAAAGGAATTGCTGAGGCGCGCTGGGTCGTGGTTCAGTATGATTTTCAATATGATCCAACTAAGGTGCTCAGGTCTGTCTTGGAAGATCCTGTGTTTATTGGACATTTTCCCTACTCTGACACCTAGTTTCTCTTTTTTGTTCTGCTGCAATCAAGCAAGACCAATCTTAATCAGCGGCCATGATGACATTTTGATTCCTGCGCGAAGTGAGGCAACATGATGGCTACAATTGGGCTCGTTTTGGCAGGAGAAAATTTGGAAAATTCTGATACGGAATTATGCGTGCAACGACCGCGGTGGATAGAGAACCATTCTCAAGGCGAAGTGCAAACCTTGGGTTGGGATTATTCGATCGAGGACGAGATGAACATTTTCTTTGCGGCTGAAGATAAGGAACATGGGTTACAAAAAATCTGTGGCGCGCTCGCCTCTGAACTGGTTCTGGAAAACGATCTTTCTTCCGCAACGATTGCATGGCGTGGCACAGATAGTTGGGCGTCTATCACGCTTTACCCTCCTGAAATCGTCGGGCGAATTGTCGAGGATATCACTGCGTAATTTAATGAGGTAACACTTCATGACTAATGATGCTCAACGTAAAATCACCGAAGAAGAAGTCTTATTCGTCGAGGAAGCATTTTCTGAGTTTGAAGCAATAGGATCAACTGAGAAGAAGTGTCCTTGGTGTGACGGGAAATCAAACTTTGTCAATGCAGTCTCCGCTTACAGCATTCATTGTACCAAATGCGAATTTAAGGTGACGGCGCGCGGGATTTAGAGAAAAAATGAGTGCGCCTATAAAATGGACCGATCGGCTAACTAGTCCTTCGGCGCTAGGTTTGTTGGACTGCATAGGATGCTATGACTTTGAATGTACATTTGTTTTTGGGAATATTTGAATCGAGAGACGATGTGCTCCTATACTCGGAAGCGCAGTGGGAGCCTGAGCCGAGTGCGGACGCGAGCGAACTGGAGTTCGACACATGGGAGGCTCGCAATCCGATGTGGCAGCTAAAACGCGAGTTGGACGTGTACTTGGATGCAGATTTCGTTGAAACTATCCATGGAGCGCATTTGTTTTCGTATCTCTCGGAACTTCTTGTAGATGCAACCGAAGTCGACGCAATATGGACGAGTGCTACGTTGGAAGCGAATACAGTGCTCTTGATCTTCGACCAGGCACTCGGGGGATTCCCCGTTCGCTTGAGCTCTACCTCACGGCTGGACTATGTGGGTGAATTCCGCTGCCGACCTTTGCGTGGTTTATAAAAAGCGTGCGCGCCTTTTCATTTTTAAATAGGAGCCATATGTCACTCAGCGCTATCGAAAAAGATTGTTTGCACATGATGATCTCTACGGGAACTTTGCTTGGAGTTGAAGATTTGCATACCCTATTTGAGGACGCACTGTCGAGGTGGGAACAATTTCAAGGGCATAGACCCTCGACTTGGGCACCTGTTTTGGGTGGGATAAAAATCGCTGCCGAATTTGAAGTCCCCGCAGAAGCTGCTTTAATTCTAGATGCGTGTCCACCCGAACGAAGGCAGCAAGTTGCGATCGCCTATTTAGCCTGGAACCGTCATGCCTCGACGCGAGAACATGCAAATCCCTATGAGCCTTTGCTTTCATTTTTTCATCACGGTGGTACTTGGTCGCGTCCAGAGAATGGCATCCTTGATATTTATGATGAACTTGGTGGGAAATGTGGCATCTTGACCAAATCGACGTTGTAGTACGATTGAGGACAGTGCGGGTTTCGAGTAAAACTTAAAAAATGTCGCAGGACTTGAACTTCAACAAGGAACAATTCCTACACTTTCTAAAGTAAAAAATAGCCCAAAAACTGCGGTGATTCATTCCGATCGTACATGGACGACGGAGGAACAATATGGCCTTTTACATAAAATTGCGCAAAACATACGAGGATGAAAAGCTAGCCAAGTATAGCTTCGAAAGTGACGGTAAAAATTTTGGAAGCTTGGCAATCGATAAACTGAACGGAAACCTTACACTCCTTGAGGCTCTGCATGGCGACGATGGAAGCGCACAGTTTATTCGGGCTGGGGCGAAACTTCGGAAAGAATGGAAAGAATGGAAAGAAGGCCGCTTTCCCGAAGAGACCGAGTGGGCATCTTAATTGAATGCGGTAAGAAGCCGCTTCCTTGAAAATGAGCATTGATATGACAAAGCAAGGAATTTCCGCAGAAGAATTTTTATTTGGATGTGGGCAACAACTGGAGAATTATTTCATCGAGCAAACGCCCATTTCTGAAATGCTGTGTTACCGAAATAGTGAGGGTCGCGAATTCGATCTGCCGATTCATGATACTGAATTGGCTTTCACTGTGATGGCCCGTTTGAAAGAGTTGGGTGTAGAAATATTGAAACTCGGCTAGATACTTTATGTGATCTTAGTGTCGTGGTTTTGGATAAAGTAAGTCGATGACCGTAAAGATCGGACTATTACTCTTAGTGTTGGTTGGTCGAATTTTTTTAGAAACAAGGTAATCCTATGAATTTAGAGTCATTTAAGAAATCTTTAAACACGTCCTTGGCGGACGCGTGCAAGCAATGTCTGAGCTTACTCAAAACCGAGCTGGCAGATGAGACCATCTATGCGTTTTCCATTTACGCTAGTTCAGGGTTTGTTACGCTTGGTGTTGCTGTGTCGACGCAAGAATCCTTGCATAAACGGAATTTGCTAACGCCGGCAAATGAGGTAGAAAAGTTTGTCCATATGATGGACGCCTCTGAGTGGAAGTATGTGAATTGCCATCACGAATTGTTTGACTCGGTGAACCAATCCATTGATGACTATTACGACTGTCTTTTTGATGGTGAATTTGAAGATCACGATTTCCCAGAAAACGTGACAACAGCAGAGTTAACCAAATTTACAAATGATATTTTTACAGAAGCATTAGTGAACGTCTTGCGAGAGATGAAGCGCAATAACTGTTTTGTCGGCAGTAATTTTGTTAGTGATCTATTACTGGGGCTCCAGTTCGGTGGCCCATCTGCAAGCGGGATCGATGTGATGGAGGCGGTGTCAGCGCAGCTCAATTCAAGAATGTGGCATGAAAAAGTCGTTCAAAATTGTAGTTTTTATCGAACTGGACTACCAAACCAAATCTGAGAGCGCAGGCTGCGATCTTGTGTGAAAACCTAAGCCATGGGTCATCTATTAGTTTTTGAAACTTTGCAGCTATAGGTGATAGTTTTCATGTCAGCATATTTTAGCGTTCGTAAAGAAGGGGGCTTCTGATGTCGGAACGAAATCAATTTGATGATTTGACTAACTATAGTTACAGGATTGCGCCCTTTAGCTTGCAGGGAGTAAAAAATGTAGGATGGCTTAGGCTTGAGTCATCCATTCCGCTTGGTGGTGTTGCGGTCGAAACACTCAGGAAATTGAAAGAAATCGTCACAGGTAACGGAATCTTTAACGCGATAGTCGAGCCAATACGAGAGTCGCCTTGTTGCCCAATATGTGGCGAGCTGGATCTACGCGATGCCAAGGGAAGGTACTTAGCGAATTCCGAACTGTGGATACCTGCGGGTGAAATGATTTACGCATCGCCCATATCGATTTTGCACTATATCGAAGTGCACAACTATAGGCCGCCGCAGGAATATATTGAAGCCATTGAGGCACTCGAACTGTATGACATGTTTATAGCGCACGGCGTCTATCTGGAAAAGTTGGAAGAATCTGGTTGGATTGGTGGCGCAGACTAAAGGCTGTCAATGCTACTGTTCAAGAACAAGAGCAAGGGTAAGGGTGCGAAGCTCAGTCGCCTGAACTTCTAATTACCCAAAGAAATGACATAGCAATCCTTGAACTTGGAGTCTGGGTTTGCATTGAGAAATGCTAGGATAAATTTATGAATATAGAAGCTATTTTTGATCGCTTGGGCGGTATTTACGCGATCTATGGTGAGGGATTCCAGCCCTTGAGTGAAACGGAGATTGAAAACTTGGAAACAAGTCTTGATTGCCGTTTTCCAGACGCGTATCGGCAGTTCTTATTGAAGTATGGTGCCTCAAGTTTTAATGGTACTTCTGACGACGACCCTTTTGTCTATTTTCGTTCTATTACGCCATTGCCAGACTATATTGCAGATGGTGGATTGGCCATATTCGATGCATTTTTTGGGACGAATAATGGTGCGAAGCAGGGGTATAGTCTATTGACGCGTATTAATTTTTATAAGGAACGTATGCCAGCGACGCTGATTCCTATTGGTGATGATGGTGGTGCGGGTCTGATCTGCCTAGGAATTGGCGGAAATGACTATGGACAAATTTTTTATTGGGATCAAGCAGACGAAGCACTCAGTGAAGAGGACTATTTGGAGGACTATGAGGAGCCACGTCCACCTGAGGCCTTGTATCAAAACCTCTATTTGGTGGCGAGTTCATTTACTAATTTTTTGAAACAATTGCAGCTGTCGGAAAAGAACTAATCGGTGGTTTTTATGCTTGGCATTGAATCGTCCAAGTCAGTGTCTTATAGGTTTCATCATGTATTAGTAAGGGCAAAAATGTATCCAAGACTTATATTCGCAATGATACTGATGGGGATTTTATCCTCGTGCCAGCTTGCTATGCCAAGTGCTAGGGTGCAAAGCGAAATGAAGCTTCATCGTCATCTAGGCGATTATATTATTTCTAAATTACAAATCGGTATGTCTGAAAAGGAAGTTGATAGAGTACTTATCGAACTGAAACCATTGATTATCGGTGAGTATGCCATGCATATTCGATCTGAAAATGATGTGTTTTACCGCTATCGCCAAGACTATTTTCCTAGAGACCTGCTAACGAATATCGCGATAGGAAAGCACTTCAAAAGCCTGCAGTATTGGACACACTATACAGGCAAAAATATCGGCATCTTGGAACTCTATTTTGATGATGAAACCAAGCAATTGCGTGGATGGGTCAATATGAATGATTACTTTCGTGATAAGTTCTTACACGAACGACTGACCTCCAAATTAAAAGTAACGCATGAGTCGCGTGGTCAAATGACCAGAACGCAAGTGCTTGAATTACTAGGCCAACCGACTAGAACCGCCTTACCTGCGAAGCAGGAATCACGTGAGTTGTATGAGGACCATTTTTGGGAATCGCATTCGTTTGTGTCACCGACCGCAGAATCGACTAATCAAATGGATGTCTACGAATACGACATGGGCAACGGAAAGAAGCGGCAAGTCTATGTGGCCTACACTCGCGCGAACGATAAATTAGTTTTTTATGGCTACGACCACGCATGGGAAGAAGCTGAGCGTTATGCACGTGAGCGGGCAAAGTAAAAGCGACGAAGACGAAAAATTATTTATATCAAGGATATCCAATGGATTGGAAACGCGAACTGGTGATTGCTCAACTTGTTAAACAGAAAATTGCTGACGTCGATGTCGATCAACTTTGGGAAAGCACCTTACCTGAGGTAGCTGCCGTGGAAGCACAACTCCATGTCCTCGAACAGCGATTGGATCATTCTTTGGATCCACAGTATCGTGCGTTCTTGTTGCACGCAAATGGTTGGCGCGCTTTCATGCAGTACATTGATGTATTCGGCGTTGGTGATTTTGAAGGCGGCCCACGCGCAAAACGAGCCAACCAGCTGATTGCCTCGCTAGAGCCTATCGAGCCAATTTGTGGCTTTTGTATGAAAGATTTAATGCCTATTGCCGTGTCGTCACTCGATATCGACGTGATGCTGATGACACGTCCACACACCGCATCGCCAGGTAAGATATTTTGGTTTGCGGGCGGTCTGATTGATAGCTTTACCGGGTTCGATGATTGGTTTCTAGCGATGGTTGATTACAACCGTCAAGAATATCAGCGCCTTGTTGGAGATGCTAACGCCTGATTGCAGAAGCAAGTTTAAGGAAAAAATACAAGACCGTTAAAGAAAAATAAGGCGTTTAGACTTCGTGTGATCAACCCAGGATTTATGTTGATCATAGCACTGCTGATGACTCATCTCGTATTCTCTAGCACGCAGGAGCCGATCAAGCTGCGTCAAAATTTAGGAGTACAGATCATTGAGGGTATTCACACCGCGATGACTAGCTTACTCAGGCTGAGGCCATACAGGAGGATGAAGTTCACGACTGGCGTACGCTACCTGATTTGTCTTTACTGCATCCAATAAGATTTCTAGGTAGTTTGGATTGTCTCGAATCTTCGCAATCTCTTCCTTGCTAAGTCGAATGCTGACGTCAATCTCGACCACCCCACCAATTAAGTAGGTCAAGATCCAGTCAGTGCCGTTGTCCATCAAGACATGTGACCAAGCTTGCTCTGCTATTATCTTCATTTCTCTCTTCCCCTTACCTGAGTCTGCCCGTTCTTATTACTCAATCAGCGCTAGCGTTTTCATGCGAGGTTTGATAAACAAGTAAAGATCTTTATTGACTGCGTGACAGTCTGACGGTACCACTTTCTACTTCGTCACAAAATGCACTTTTTTCTAAGATCAATCAGCAATACGCCCGGAATCTCTTGCAAAAAATCGATAGTAAAAATGACGTGATTCGTATAGGTTTTAGATTCATCATCGCCAAACAGTACGCTTATCCGACGATCAATATTGTCAATGCCTGGCGACGGATTACTCTTGAGCATTTTAGAAATTTCTATCGAGTCCTGAGCAACATCTGGTCCCTCGTCGTAAAAGAATCGGATCCACCACTTGTCATCCCATGTCACTAAAATGTTTTTTTCACTTTCATCAAACGGATCTTCTTCTAGCTCGAAAATAAAGACACTTTCATCTGTTTTAGAAAAGAACAAGCGTAGGTTGCCTAGGAGTGAGGATAGGGTGATTTCTGGACTGTCTTTACTCAGCAAGGCATAAATTGAATAAGCCATCGATATCTCCTATTAGTTTGATTTAGACATGCGCAAGTTCACTGCTTTGTAGTTCAATAGATGTTGAGCCAATTCCGCATCACTCTCGGCCTTTTGCAATTTTTCTCAGCCTGCGTATTGGTGATCAATGGTGACCAATGATGACTTCGCATCTAAATTTCTATCTTTGTCTCTAAAAATTCCAAGTACTTAGGATCATCTTCTAGGAGTATATCCAATCCTCCACCCATGTACGTTCGAGTGAGCTCATCTGCTGCTTTGGTCAAATCACCCTTTTCAAAATATAGTTGCCCCAACCGAAGATGTATGTACGGCTTACCCAAACCTTGGGGGCATTGGATCGCGTTGTAAAAACACATAAATGCCTCTTCGAAACTACCTAGTCGAAAGTGCGCATCACCAATCGCCACGTAGATCCATATCGCAGGTGTATATTATTTGCGATCCTCTGGAATGCAATGTAAAGCAGACATGAACTTTTTACTCGCAGCTTCGTAATTTCCTTGCGTCATAAGATCATCACCTTCTTGGCAGAGAAGCTTAATCTTTTCATGGATAGTGTCTGGAAGTTGATTTGTCATTGAGATCGCTCCGTACTAAATATCAAGTGTTTGATCATCGAAATTCACCCTGAGTATCGAAATTTTTGGTTCGTTCACAGTACTAAATTTGCGCTCTTGTTTTTAGAAACCTTAGGTACTTAGTATCATCGTTGAGAAAAATGTCTTCCCCGCCGCCCATGTAAGCCCTGATCAATTCATCAGCTGATAAATCAAGTTCACCTGCTTCGAACAATACTTGGCCTAATCTTAAGTGAATAAAGGGGTTACCTATTGCGCCTGGACAAACCATCGCATATTCGAGCGCCTGACGAGCTGATTTAAATTTATCGATCAGAAAGCATGCGTCACCAATCGCCGCCAGTATCCATGTCGACGCCTCCCACTGATTTTTCGGCTCAGGCACTAGTTGCCATGCCCTATCATACTCAGCGACCGCTGCCGCGTGCTCTCCTTGCGCAGCGAGTGCATCACCGATCGCACAGAGATGTTTAATTTCAGCGTCAATTGATTCATTAAGTGCTAGCGATGCTGTGGGCATGATTGATCACTTCCAAATTTTAAAAATGTTTGGTAGATGATGCTCTACCCTAGCTATTCCGCTTACCATAAACCGCAGCGATCTGCGGTGGCATGCCATATTTATAGAAAAAATCGTACTTACCCGCGCTACTCATTTCGAAATCAAACCAAGTCCATTTTTCATCTTGTCCCGTGGGTTGCGTGTTGTGAAGTTGCTCAAGAATGTCTAGCGCTTCAAGCGTGAGATCAAATTGTTCCCTAACGCCACGTGAGAAATAGATCGCGACAAACATCTGGTGATTCTCACCTTCCACAGTCATGTTTTCATAGTGAACTTTGACTACGTCCCACTCTACCTCCATTGTCGAGCCAAGCTCATAGGCAAATTTTTCTTGAAGTTGAAACATGTTCATTATTTTTCCTTATTTCTAATAGTTGAGAAAAGCCGTGATTCGATTAGCGTACTGCTGTGGGTCGCGGCGTTAGCAAGAAGCAAAAACCGTTGGAGGCCTTGGCGATAATTTGCCCTTTGTCGTTAATGCTTTCGGCATCTTCTAACACGATGCCGATTGGTTTTTTGACGAGCGAATTTAGATCGCGCATATTGTTGCCGTTGGCGCCAGTCACAAAAGCGTGCAGATCAAAATTTTCTGTGGCGCTCCAGCCGACCACTTGGCCACTGCTGTTGATATTGTTGGCTTGACTATTGCCGTCGCGTCTCAAGCTACCCAAATCACGCATATTTTTTCCGTCGGTATTGGTGATAAATGCGCGATCTACTTCACCCTTGGCACTAGATTTTCCAACAATTTGTCCGCTTGCATTGATGCCATAGGCAAAACTAGTGCCGTTGAAATTGCCGTCAGTGCCATTGCCTAGCAAGCTGCCAAGGATTCTGATCTGCATTGTGCTCAAGTTCAGCAGTGCTGCATTAAATCTAGGATTACTTTTTTGGTCTACGGAGACCGTGCCGATGATTGTGCCGTTGTCATTGAAATTACTCGGCTTGAAGGCCTCAGGCAGCTTCTTCATATCGTTGCCGCTACCATCGACGATAAATAGATGAGTATCCCCGCCTAGTTGGTCAGCTTTCAATATGACTTGCCCTTTGTTATTGATACGTCGGATTTCATTGCTAATCCCGCGACCAGCGCCTACTTCACGGGCGTCCCGTCCGAGAGGGGCGGTGATGAACGCGCGGTGGCTGTAATCTTCTAAAGAAACATGACCTACTACCTGTCCACCGGCGTTTATCCCTAGCGCATAGCTACTTTTGCTTTCTGGAGTTGCAAGTGCAGTGATACCGATGCCATTGGGCCCCGTCATAAACGCGCGGCTATTTCCGTCTTTTGTGTCCGCGTAGCCGACTACCTGGCCTTGCTCGTTAATAGCACTGGCATGGCAAGTTTTGCCGCCTAAAGTGCCAATATCACGCATGCTATATTCATCGTTGGGCGCGGCAGCTCTCGTGTCTTCAAAGTTAGTATTGCTCGCATTTCTTGGCATGATATCCAGAAACAATTTAGCTTGCGGGTCGCCAATTTTTACCCCTTTGGCAAACCAGAGCGCCGCTTGCTGATCGTCCTTGTTTAGCCATTCGCCGAGGTAATACGACACGCCCAGGAAAGTAGGCGCATCGCGATCACCAAGTTCGGCCGCTTTTTGGAACCACGTTAAGGCGAGTTTGGTGTCCGCAGGTGTGCCAACACCCATTGCATACATGCCTCCGAGCGCGAGTTGTGCTCGGGTGTTGCCTTGTTCCGCGAGTTTTTTAAAGCTAGCCAGTGCGCTCTTATGATCGCCTTTGGCCGCTGCTTCTCTTGCTTGCTCCAGACTTTGCGCGCACAGGGTGCTGGAAAATGTCAACGTCAGCGCGATGAACATTGATTTAAATTTGATTGAGTCTGAGGAGTTCATTAGTTTTCCCAGGTTTTATTTAAAATCGTTAAAAAATCATAAGGATTGGGAGGCAATTCCCGGCGACGAATAACTGTGGCTTGACCGTCAAATTCTGGCATAAAGGTAAATTCCGACTTTAACTTTTTACCACTTTTAATCGATTTCCTTCACCATGCCAATTCCCTCCACATAGGAATGGAAGCTTTACGAGACTTTCTTTATGCGCCGGTGATGGCTCAGAGTTTATTTTGTTTAAGCCAAGGCTTGAGAAAAGAAGCATAACGTGGCAGGAGAAAAAAGGAAAATGAAACGTGGGGGGCAACAAGTATCCGACTTATGTTTATCTATAATTGATTGCATTATCAAAAGTACTATATTATCTCCCCTACATACGTGCTAGACACTTAGGTGCTATTTTCGAATTTAGTTTTCGGCTTACAACAAAGAATAGCGCCGGTTGTAAAGCCTGATTGCGTAAGGACCGATGCAAGCCCAAAAGCCCTAAGCAAAGGACTATCATCATGGCGAACTAGATCCGCCATCTATGTTTGAATCCGCATTTTTTAGTGCTATTGGCTTGGCATTTGCAATGTCACTAAGCTCTACTTATGGCGAGGAATTTTTCCGCTGGTCATAAGATGCAATTTAAAAGTGCCACTATCATCGGGATAGCCAAATCTCGAACCTAGCCTGATCTCAGGAACTTAATACGCGCTAAATAGGACAAAGAAGTAGCTACTACATAAAAAATTAACGCTAAGCTAACGAGTTATGAATTATATTCTGCTCCGGATTAGCTTATCCCATTGTCCCCCACTTTAACAACGAAACGAACATGCATTCCATAAAATATGTCTACTCTTTGAGCGCCTTTGCCACGGCATTAGTTGTCTCTACGACCCAAATCGCTGCCGCGCAAAACGTCCAGTTGTCTCTACAGGGGCAACGTTTTAGCGCGCACCAAGCTGCGACACCGCTAGAAAGTAACGTCACGATTCCTGCCAACGTAAAGATTACATTGGGTCAGAGCGGCGCATTCAAACAATATACGAGTACATTTTTTCCTGGCGATATTGAATTTCGTTTTCTGACGGTGGGGGATCACAATGGTGCCGCTAGTTTTGATTTGCTCGGGTGGCGCACTGGTGTTGAATATGATGTGCTCGATGCTAAAGGGGCATTGGAAACACGTGCAGAAGCATATTTTTTAGCGCCTAACTTGCTGTTAAAAGCGGGAACGAATCGGCAAGCAATGACGACGCCACCTGAATGGCAAGCAAACTATCAGTTCGAAAGTTTCCTCGATCAAGCTGGACGCCCTGCGACCGTCGTTATCGATAAGAGAACCGGGGAAGTCGTGAGTGCTCGTAGCGCCAATCTCCTCTATGAATACCAAAATTATCTCGGTGATAAATCCACACGGACGGCACAATCGATTAAAGTCAAAGCGGGCGGCAATCTTGTTGCTGACTGGCAAGCTGTACAGATTACTGAACTAGTTGAGATCAATGAACAAGAATTCGTTCACCCAAAAGGCTACCAAAAACGCCAAGCGCTTGGTACCTTGCGAGTCGAAAAAATTGCAGATAATACTTATCGCATTGATGGCTCAGTTTCTGGCTATCACACGCATTTCGTAGTCGGTGAGAAAAGTATCGCCGTATTCGACACGCCGATTTTTCCGAACGAAATCACTCGGGTCAAAAGCTTGATTCAAGACACTGCGCCAGGCAAATCAATTTCACATATTGTGTTTTCTCATACCCATCGGGACCACATTGGCGGTGCTGCACAGCTCGCACAAGAGGGGACTCAGATCATTACAGGTAAAGAAGGTAAGCTCGCGATACTTCGCCAACTTGGCGATAAGCTCAATGCCAATACCATTGAAGCTATCAGTCCGACCACTATTGATCTCGGTGGAAGACAAATTCAAGTTATCCCCGTGCCCAGCTCGCATGCGTCCGAGATGTTGATTGCCTATGATCGACAATCAAAAACTCTATTTCAAGGTGATTTCTTTATGATGCCAGATCTTGGCCCCGCGCCAGTAGGCTTTACCGTCAATCGTGAATTAATGCGGCACTTAACTGCATCGGCATTAGTGCCAGATCGTATCGTTAGCGTTCATGGTCGTGTCAGCACAATGCAAGAGTTAATGCAAACAGTCACTTTATTGGACGCAGAAAAAAAGAAAAAATAGAATTCGAATTTTAATAATTCAGTCTATTCCCAGTTCTGCGAAAACGGCACTAGTCATCGGTGCCAATTCGGAACTGGGAGAAGTACCCCAATTGCTAGGTCGAGGTCGAACTACGTGTCATTCTGGTTTGCAGAAATGGCGATCGAGATGAACCTGGGCGAACTGATTTTATTGAGGCGAGTTGGAGTTAGCATGTAGCCGAGCTGCGTTATGTTAACCGCTTATCGCCCCGCATTACTACTTAAACCTAAGAATCTTCCTTTGGTCATAAAATGCTTCTAGACCATTTCATTACACATTACAGTGCGTGCTTCTTTCTATTTTTAGTTGAAAATCAGCAATTATGAATAAAGCTTCAACACCAAGTTTAATGCAACGAATGCACGATTTACCAAAGACAATCCGCTCGACCAATGTATTCGTGAATCCGCAAAAAAAGCTACGTAATGGCTGGTGGATTGCGATCTACTTCTTGCTGTTAGCAAGCATGTTAGTACCGCTGAGCATCTGGTCACGTGAAAATGGTGGAGCGATCGCCATGTGGCAGCAAGCCCTAATCAGCTTGATCGCGGCGTTCGTCTTGCAGCTACTACGACGTCAACCGATATCAGAAATGTTCGGGCGATTTGATTTGAATTGGCTTAAAGATTTTGGTATTGGCAGTCTGATGGGGAGCGTCCTGATGTTACTGCCAGCTTTGTTTTTATTCGTTGGAGGCTGGGTCACTTGGCGTGCAGGCACGATCACGAGTACAGAACTACTGTCTGCCCTGATGATGTGCGCAGCGGTTGCTATTGCTGAAGAAGTTGTTTTCCGTGGCGTATTCCTACAACGTCTTAAGGCGGGCGTCGGTATCTGGCCAGCACAAATTTTCGTGGCCGCTTATTTTTTATTGACCCATTCGGCCAATCCAGGTATGGACGAGCATGTTCGCTTGTTGGCCAGTGTGAATATTTTTCTGGCGTCGATTTTGTTTGGTATGACTTATTTGAAGACGAATAGCTTAGCTATGCCTCTAGCCTTGCACATGATGGCAAACTTCGTACAAGGCAGCATCTTGGGTTTTGGTGTGAGCGGCCATAATGAAGCGGGTTTGATGCAGGCTCTACTTGGCGCTCACCCTGTTTGGCTGACTGGTGGACAGTTTGGGTTGGAGGCCAGTGCGCCAGGTCTAATCACTGTCATTCTGTTCATTGCGTTGGTAGCGAAAAGAAAGAGTGTTGAATTGGCTTGATAGGTCGCAGTCACATTAACTATAAGCGCTAAATAGTGCTTAGCGCTTGTTAGCAGATGCAGTGCGACCTATTATTGACTGATAGATTTCGGGATAGATCCTCTTAACATCATACTGACCAGACTGCACGCCTTTAATAAAGGTCAGGCATGCAGTCTGATCTTTTATAAGACTTAGCTTTAACTGGCTCAATTGTTTCTCTCTTGATTTCAAGGTTTTTTCCTCCCAAGCGGACGCAACTTGCTGTGGCGAGGTGCGATCATTTCCAGCAACAAACACGTAAAATGCAGTTCTGCCCGCTTCAACTGGCACGGTAAAATCTTGATTGCGAGCTTCCAGATCTATAGCGCTTTTAGCCGCCATATCTGCCGTCTCTTGGAAAGTCGAACCACAATAGTTCAGGGCTGCTTTGACATCCCCGATAAAGTTGATAGCACCTAGAGACTTTGCATATTCCGCAAATTTTGGGTCATTGGAAATGGGAGAGGTTTGAGCCCAGCTCATTCCAATTGCCGAAGTCATCATGGCAAAAAAAATGGCAGTTCGACAGACGCTTTGGAAATTTTTCATAAACTTAATGATTTTGATTGGAACAGTTGAACAAACGCAACGACGCGCATCCATTATGAGATTTTTTGATTTAATTGTGGAATATTTCTCTAGGCTTGTCGGCTGATGTTGATTTCGTTCCGACCGGTGCACACAGTGCAGTGCTAGGGGAGAGTTGGGTTTCGTTAAGACCCGTATTTGATCAATAAAGCGGCAAAGATCCCGACCACCGCGATCTTTTGATCCGCTGGCAGTGCTGGATTTAGCCATGCGTGTCCCGGTGTGTGAGCTAATTCTATCGCGCCCATGTTGCGCCCATAGTCATCGACTCTAAAGCCGTAAATTCCAGCGATACGCATGTTGTCTGGGTGATAGTTGCCATACGAATAGGCACGTACAGCGTATATCACTGGAGTGCTGGCTCTAGTTGCAACATTCGCTGCCTTGCGTTATGTTGTGCAAGCGAGCCAACTAAATGTTGTTCAGTACGTCGTCAGAACCTTAAGGAATCACCAGTATCATGAAGTCCCATGTAATCGCAGCAAGTTTAGTGACGCTCTTAAGTCTTAATCTGCCAATATCTAATTGCATAGCAGCCCAAGACGACGTTGCAATATTGTTCGTCACGAGACAGGGCTTGGGAAATAATCTTTCAAGCATAGGTACAGCTACCGCATTCCGCACCGTGACATACGCGACGATTGCGAAAGAGCTAGGCGAGGTCAAAGCCCGCGAATTGATCAAGATTGAAATAGATCGACTACTACCAGTCTACCAAAAGCGTTGGAATAGGAATCTCGCACTTTCATACTCTGAATTTTTGACTCCAGAGGAACTTACATCGGTAGCCACCGAGGGAAAATCTTCAAAGTACTTCAGCAAGTTTCAATCAAAGCAAGCCGAAGTCGGAACAAGCATGCAAGCTAAGTCAACATCAGTTCTTACCGAATTCGTGAGTGAAGTGCTAAAGAGCGCTCAAGCAAAGGCCTTCGCTAAATGAACATAAGAGGTGATCATTTGGTGGGGAATTCTGCTTTGGGCTTTTGCTTCCTAGCTGTGATTACGAATTCTTGTTGGCGTCATCACCGATAAAAGCATCGCCCACAAACATGTTGATAGCGTTCATTACCACCAATATCAATTTGCTCTCCAGCAGTGATACGTTTGCCTTGTTCATCAACGCGGATGTTCATAGTCGCTTTTTTGCCGCAAGCGCAGATGTTCTTTAGCTCTTCTATCGTGTCTGCCAAGGTCATTAAATAGCCCGAGCCGAGAAATGGTTCGCCCAAAAAGTCGCTGCGTAGTCCGTAACAGATCACCGGAATGCCGCGTACATGCGCGAGTTTATGTAGCTGCTTGACCTGCTCAGATGATAGAAACTGCGCCTCATCGACCAGGATGCAATTGACCGCTGGTGCGCTGGCGAAAAAATCAAAGTCGGCATCGAAAGTGGCGGCGTCGCGTTGTGGGCCTAGACGCGAAGTGATTTTCCCCTCGCCATAGCGGTTGTCGATGGCGGCGGTGTATAAGCAAACACTCTGTCCTTGTTCTTCGTAATTGTGTGCTACTTGTAGTAAGGCGGTGGATTTACCGGCATTCATTGCCGAATATCGAAAATATAACTTTGCCAATTCTGTATTCCTGTGAGTGTATGTGTGCGACTTTAGGCGGATCACTGTCAAAAATTATCTAAAACAAATTCGTGAGCAGAAACCGCCTATTATAAAGGTGGACTAGCTTCTTGAGCGTGCGGAGAGGTCGAGACTATTCACTAGCTGGCGCCCGGAACCACCCTTCTTTAGGCACTATCTTTTCCTTCTCAGGATCAGCCCTATAATGCGGCGACATAATCTGTACGTTGTACTCATTAAAGACATCTTGAATATTCGCATGCAAGGCGCTCATGACTTCGGCGCGAGGTACAGGATCACCAGGTACGGCCTGACAGATCAACAGATACTCAGGATAAAAATCCGAGAGTGCAGTTTGAAATACTTTCGGTCTTGGTTCGCTTAAGACGCTGGGTGTCCTGCGTGCGGCTTCAATCAACATCGCTTCGACCTGACGCCAAGGCGTATCGTAGCCGATGGTGACTTTGGTATCAATCACAAAGCCAGGGCCTTCCACTGCGCGTGAATAATTCTTCGTCACATTGCCCAATACCAGTGCATTTGGTAGCGTGACTTCTAATCCCATACCGTTACGTAGCCGTGTCGTGAACATGCCTAGATCAGTGATGGTACCTTCGTGTCCATTCACATGAATAAACTCGCCGGTCCGATAGATGCGGGAATAAGTCAGAATTAAACCACTGGCTGCCTGCGCAATTAAACTAGAGGCACCGAGTGAAATCATCAAGCCCACCAGAACTGAGACGCCTTTAAAAGCTTCAGTACCAGCGCCGGGCAAATAAGGATAGGCCATTGCTAGCGCAAACAGCCAGACCGCGACTTTGGTAATACGGCGTGTCGGTGCAACGACGTCTGCACCTAGCCAGGATATTGTCAAGACGCCATTTTCTACACGTTCAAAAAAAGCGTTAAAACCCTGTACTACCAATTTCGCCAGAAAGAAAATGATACACGCAGTAAACAGATCAGGAATCGCCTTAAGCGCCGCACTGGCAATCGTGCCAGCAACACCGAGCAGATAAGTATTGAGCTGTTCACCTAGGGGGCGGGTAAACGGAAATTGTGACAGGACAAAACTCAGCCATTCGTAGCTCAATAAAAAAATCACTACCCAGGACAACCATTGCAATAAACGGCGCAAACCGCTTTGTATGTGATCGCGTTTGATCAAATTTGCTTGGACTAGTTGATGACCATCGAGCTTGTCACGCGCCACAGACAATATCTTGGCAACAGCGGCGCGGCGCAATTTAAACAACATCCAAAGCAGGCCAATAAAAATACAAGACGCCAACAGCGTATAAGCACTGGCACGTAACATACGATCTAGGCTGCGGCCTTCCTGAGTTTCTTTGAGCACCAGATTGATGCGTGCAACGGCTTGATTCGCGACGCTAGCTATTGTCTCTTGTTGAAATGGGTCAACATCATCAGGGGCGATATAGAAGCTGCCGGCACCATCAATCTGGATTAATTTTCCCGGTGGCATATCGGCGACAGTGATTTTATGGTCACCGGGGTTGGCCAGTTGCTGGCTAATGCGACGTTGCGCTCGACGCGCCCGCTCTTCAGGTTCTATGCCTAGAACTGTGCTGCGAAAATGAATGATGTCGCGATTTAGTACGGTCAAGCTGACTTCTCTACTAGCGGTCGGTGTTGTGGGCGAGGGCGTTGGTGTCGGGATAGCTGTCGTATCCGCTGCCACGGCAAATGGCATAGCGAAAACGAGTCCCAGAGCGCAGAAAGAAGCACGAAAATTTCTATAGTTCATGACGGATACTGTTCATAGTTGAATAGATGAAAATACTTACTAAATTTTACTGGCGACCAACTTGAAAAAAGATATTCTTCACGCCCGAAGGTGCGACCGCAACGCCGAAATACATAGGTCCCATGAAACTATTAAATCCAGCAAATAAACTGAGACTTTTGCGTGTGTTAGTAAACGAAATATCCTTGCCATGATTCCAGACGTTGCCCAACTCCAGACTGCTGCCCATAAACAAACTCTGACCCGCGAGGTCGAATTTGAGGGCGCGGTATAAATAGGTGGCGCTGGCATATAGCATAAAGTCACCCGCAAACTGGTCTGGTTGATAGGCCGAGAGCTGTTGAAATCCACCTAAGGTAGTACCTATGCCTTGTACCTCTTTGTTTGGCAAGAACAAGCCTGCCCCGTTAAATTTCAGATTGATGCTGTGGCTATTAACGCTTTGCGCCCAAGTCGTATTGAAACTAAATTCACGATATTTGTCGCCACCGCGATTCATCCCCAAAAAAAATTCGCTACCAATTTCATAACCATAACGGGGAAACGCGGCATCGCTGAGTTGATCGATAACGAACGAGGATTTGATGCCGGCTTGTTGCAGATCGAGGCGCGGTAAAGTCACCACCGTCGCACTGCCATCACCAGTGATGACTTGTAAGGCGCCTAGCTTAGGTCGTATGCGATATTGATTGGCGACCAAGCCGAAACGATATTCCCCAAGATTGCCACGTTCGCCGATTTCGCCCACCAGATCGGCGCCGGTTTTTTCGTGTTTAAAATTGTACTCAGCGATACGTGTATCGCCTTGATATAAGTTGCGCACATTGTTTTTGATATCAAAATATGGGCTCAATAAAACGCCATTTATACGTGAAAGCGGTTGCCGTAATTCTGTGCGCAGGCCCAATGAGTTACCAAACTGAATATCGTTGCGCCACTCTAAACCGCTGTCGCTTAACCAAGGACGCCTATGTCCGACTTGCAGTTGGAATCCGCCAGTTCCTTCAAAACCACTAGACAGCGCTAGGCCAAATCGTAGAAAATGCGGACCCCATTTTCTTTCATTGGCGTTGACTCGTACACCATACTTGCCGTCGCGTTGTATGAGTTCGTGACTGATACCATCGTATTCGCGAGTGATATTGAGCTTGGCGAGTTTGAGGTTGATTTCTTCTGCGCTGTAATTGATGCCTTCTGTGATATCGACTTGGCGGCGGATTTCTTCGGTGGGAATAATCCCGTTGGATGCAATATCGACAAAGCCTATTTTAATGGCAGGCAGTTCGAAGTCGGCCGCGCGTTTCAGATGAGCGGCGTATTGGGCTGGCGAGACGCTCAGCTGACTTAACTGCGGCATGATCGCTAGAGCGGCATCGTTACCAATACCGATGGCTTCGGTCGAACGGGCAAAATCCATGAAGCTGACATCGCCCAAATTGGGTTCTATCAAAATATCCTTGCCACTCAAAAGTGCTTTTTGCTGTTCGACATTCTGTTCGGTCAAAATATTAACCATTTGTTGGCTGACATTGATCAGCGAAGACAAATTCGAGCGAGGCAATAGTGGTGTGCCGATATTCACCGCGATGATGATGTCCGCACCCATTTTGCGGGCGATATCGACGGGTAAATTGCGTACCAAGCCGCCGTCAACTAAGAGTTTTCCATCCAATTCGACCGGAGAAAAAACACCCGGTGCCGCCATGCTGGCGCGTATCGCTAAATGCAAAGGGCCTTTGTCGAAGACCACCATTTTTCCGCTCTCTAAATTGGTAGCCACTGCGCGAAATGGGATTGGTAAATCGTCAAAGGCGACATCGTTTTTTAAATGCGCGGTCCAGTTATGGAACAACTCCAAAAACTGTGTTGCTTGCACGGCGCCGGTAGGCAAGCGCACCCCTTCAGTGCTCAAACCCATGGTTGCGCCCAAGGGATATTGTTTGTCTTCCTCGCGCAATGCGTGAGGTAAATAGCGGCGTTCTACCCTGTCCAAAGCAATATCGTTGAGTTTTAGTTTGATCAAACGCTCTTCAATTTCTTTCGCCGATAGGCCTGAGGCATACAAGCCTCCGACTACCGCGCCCATACTGGTGCCAGCGATACAATCAATGGGGATGCGCAAAGCTTCTAGTTGTTTGATAACGCCAATATGAGCGAAACCACGCGCACCGCCACCCGAAAGCACCAAACATATTTTTTGCGTTTTAGCTTGTTTAGCCACATTTGTTGGCGCTGCTGCTTGTATTGCGCTATCTAATGGCGAAGCGAAGGCAGCGGTGCAAACCAAGCCTGTGGATAAGGACAGCAATAATCGGTATGAAAAGCGATACAAGAAACGGTGTAATAGTAGTTTTGTCATAAAGTATCTCTATAGGCGGGTCACTGCAATGGCATTTATTAGAAACGCCCGGCGTCCACGTCCTGAATAAAGCTGATTAAGCCTTTAAAGTAATTTTCGCTGTCATCATACATAGACATATGGCTACCATTGGGGCAGGTGAGCGCGCGACCGCGTTGTACTTTCTTTGCCATCGCAGCCATATATGCTGGATCCATGGTGTCGTGTTGGCCGCCTATGGTTAAGGTCGGCACCTTTATTTGTGCCAGATCTTTGCTACGATCCCAGTTTAGTAATTTGCCACTGGCACCGAGTTCGCTTGGGCCTTGCATCGATACATAAATGCTTGGATTGACGTGTTTGAAAGAGCGATTCACTGGGTCTGGCCATTGTGCCTGCGGCATGCGCAATACGTGCTTTTCGTAATGGTGAGGAATCAATAATTCCATATAGCGTGGGTCTTCGTATTTGCCGGCAGCTTCCAGAGCTTGCGTCTCTTTTAAAACGCTTTGATCCATGGCAGGCATCAAGACTTTTTGCGCATAATCATTATAGGCAGGAATGCTATCGACCATATTTGAGATGATCAATCCTTTCAGACTTTGCTGGTATTTCAAAGCGTATTCCATGGCCAGAATGCCACCCCAAGAATGACCTAAGAGGTAAAAATTTTTCTGATCGAGCTTCAAGGCCTGTCGTACCTGTTCGACTTCTTCTACATAGCGTGGCAAGTCAATCAGGGATGGATCTTGGGGTTGATCGCTGAAGTGAGAGCCCAGCTGATCGTAGTAATAATACTCTATGCCTGCGCCAGGAAAATAGCTGTCAAAGATTTCAAAATACTCATGTGTCATGCCGGGGCCGCCGTGCAGCAATAAGACTTTGATGCTGGGATTGTTACCAGTGCGTTTGGTCCAGACTTTGAATTCCCCTTTTGGCGTGCTGATCTTGATTTGTTTGACGCCGCCTGAGAGTACATCATCGCTTCCTGTTTGATCGAAATAGTTAGCGGCTTTATTGTTTGCGTGTGGTGTCGAGCTTGCTTCGTTTTTTTGACATGCACTTAGCGTAAAAACTACAGCGCTGACTAAGGTCAGTGTACTGGCTATTTTTCTCATGTTTAGTCTCGTAAAAAATGTTTCCAATGGCGACTTGAAATTAGTGTGAATTGTTATGCTGGTTTAGAGCATGCTCTATCCTGCGGTCAGGGACCAGCCACATTAAAGCAACCAATACATAAATAACTTGTGCAAGAACAGGCACGTAAAACGCGATCGCGATGCTGATCGCATATAAGACGATAGAAAGTTTCCCCTTGAGATCGCGGCCTATGGCATTCTTGATGATGGCATTGTCGCTGGCAGCACAGATAATGGAGTATTGCAGCATCCAATAGGCTAGTGCGGACATGAATAATATGACGCCATATAAAGCCGTTGGTCCCGCTGAAAAATGATTCTCCCCCATCCAACCCGTAGCGAAAGGCACTAAGGATAACCAGAACAGCAGATGCAGATTCGCCCATAAGTTGCCAGCACTGATATGGTGCGTGGCATGCAGCATGTGGTGGTGATTGTTCCAGTAAATCCCGATGTAGACAAAGCTCAGCACATAGCTGAAAAACACCGGTATCAATGGCAGCAGAGCTTCTACGCTTTCCCCATGAGGTACTTTTAATTCTAATACCATGATGGTGATAATGATGGCGATGACACCGTCACTGAAGGCTTCTAAACGTCCTTTTCCCATATTCTTTCCCTTCTTTTCCTCAATACGCTGAATTTACTTATGATGATTTGATCTTTGTTAGACCAGTTTAGTGATTACAATATTTGATTCATTTACTAATGCTGTTCAATTTGAAGTTAAGGCCATGACCCCATCCACTATTGAGCATTCCGAACCAGTTGCACCTTCCTTCCCTGATTTCTGGATAGCTTTGCGCTTCTGGTTGAAGCTAGGCTTTATCAGTTTTGGCGGTCCTGCCGGACAAATTGCGATTATGCATCAGGAATTAGTGGAAAAACGTCGTTGGATTTCAGAACAACGTTTTTTGCATGCACTCAATTACTGCATGGTGTTACCCGGGCCAGAGGCGCAGCAATTGGCGACATATATAGGTTGGCTCTTACACGGTGTTCGAGGCGGTGTGGTGGCAGGTGTTTTATTTGTACTGCCTTCTCTGGTTATGTTGATTGCTTTGTCTTGGCTGTATATCGCTTACGGTCAAACTAGTCTAGTGGCGGGACTATTTTACGGAATTAAGCCGGCAGTAACGGCCATCGTTTTACAAGCAGCGCATCGAATTGGTGGACGTACTTTAAAGAATGCGAGCCTATGGAGCATCGCCCTGGCAGCTTTCATCGCCATCTTTGTGTTGAACTTGCCGTTTCCACTGATTATTTTTTTTGCCGCGGTATTGGGCTATTTGGGTGGACGTTTTTTGCCGCAACATTTCCGGGTGACTGGCGGGCATGCCAATCATGCCAAGCAAGTGAGCTTTGGCGCAGCCGTGATAGATGACCATACGCCAACGCCAGTGCATGCACGCTTTAGTTGGGGCGGTTTGAGTCGGGTTTTGTTGGTGGGTGTGGTGTTGTGGAGTGTGCCTATGCTGAGCCTGCTCTGGCTATTTGGCTGGCAGCATACCTTGACGCAGATGGCGTGGTTTTTTACCAAAGCGGCATTCATGACTTTTGGCGGCGCGTATGCGGTCTTGCCTTATGTGATGCAAGCGGCTGTGCATCAGTATGCTTGGCTCAGTGCTGGACAGATGATGGATGGTTTGGCTTTGGGCGAAACCACGCCGGGGCCGCTGATTATGGTGCTGGCGTTTGTGGGTTTTGTGACGGCCTACGTGCAGGCATTGTTTGGACCCGATCAGCTATTTTGGGCTGGTAGTGTGGCGGCAGTTTTGGTGACCTGGTTCACCTTCCTGCCTTCGTTTATATTTATTTTGGCGGGCGGCCCTTTGATAGAGAGCACGCATAATCAAATCAGTTTTACCGCACCTTTGAGCGCTATCACTGCTGCGGTGGTCGGCGTGATTGTCAATCTCACGCTATTTTTTGCCTACCATGTGTTGTGGCCGCAGGGATTTGCAGGAAGCGTTGATCTTTGGGCGGCGAGCATTGCCTTATTCGCGGCGATTGCTTTGATCCGGTTGAAGTGGAATATGATGTGGGTAATAGGATTGTCGGCCTTAGCGGGATTGGTGATTCGTCTATTGGCCCATTAGGTCAAACGATCAATAAGAAAAAGGCAGACTAGGAATTTTCCGAGTCTGCCTTTTTTACAACTTTATAGCGGATCTAAATTATTTAGTGCCGTTCAGCTTAATGCCAGTAACATCTGCAGTTAAATAACCCACTGCTGCACCAAAACGATCTTTGTAATTGGCACGAACTAATGGATCCAACGTGGCCTGTACTTTACCGTGCAATGAAGAAATCCAATCGCCAGGGTGTTGGAAATTGCTCATGATATAGGTCCAACCATTTAAGTCATCTACCACATGCAAACCAGTCGCTTCCGCGCCTACAGGCATGGACATTAAACGAGACAAGACTTTAGTATCGACGTTATATGCCCACAAGAAATTGTTCACATGGTAGCCGCTGTCTTCACCAATAAATAAAGTACGCAGTTTCTCAGAGAATTTCAAATTATCTGGATTGCCGATTTTGTCTGGGTTTGCCAGATTACCTAATGCATCGGCTGCAATGTCTTCACCCAACAATAAGGCTTTCGTCAGTGTTGGCACCCATTCACTGTTGATCGCTGTACCACTGGTATCTGTTTGACCACCACCTAGGTTGTGTGCCATGACACCGCCAGCTACCAAGGCTTTGTCGATAGAAATGCCGCTTTCTGCGTTCCAGCCTTTAGCATTGTCTTTAACCATGGAATCGACCATGTTTTGTAAAGCTGAGTAAGCTACTTTGTCTTTAATGTTGACCGTTGTACCTTCCATTTTGGTGAAACCCATACTGCCACCTTTCAGGTAAGCATAACGATGCGTTTCGAGGAAGGCCGCAGCTTTTTCCATGCCTGGGTTGACTTTAACCCAGTTGGCTTTGCCACTAATCCAGATTTTAGTGAAGCTTGGATCTGCTGGTACTGGCTCGGTTTTCAAAATGGTCATGATGTCAGCAGGCTTGATGGTATTAGCCATCGTTTCGATTTCTGCGCTCGTGGCAGAACCGAGCTTGATCCAAGTCAGTTTTGCGCCTGCAGCCGCTGTATCTATCGAGAAACCTGCGCCGACTTTGGCAACGTACAGAGTACCGGAAGACAGGTCTTTTTCTTTGTCTGCCACGAACAGGAATAAGCCACTGTTGGTTGCATCATCGCCCATTAACACCGTGCGGTTATCCGGCATTACTTGCACTAATTCATGCGAAATACGGCCTAAGCAATAGTGTTTTTTGATAGTGCCAGTGCCGTCTGGGTTCACTGTCACTTCCGGCAAATGGCCGTAGTGATATGGATTAGCTTTGGTTTCGTCGCCGAAGGTATTTCTACTAAATGCTTTGAACTGTGCATCAGTTGCCACGAATTGTGCATCTGGTTCGTATTCTTCAGAAGATAAATGCGTACCCCATGGTGATAAGCTAGCACCGCAGGTGATCCACAAGCCATTCGCTTTGGATGTGTCCACGTTGTGGTATTTCACCAGACTCAATTTACCTGTAGTTTGGTCTTGATCCAAAGTGAGGACAGCGATAGGTGATGGCAATTGGCCATAGGTATCGGCGAGCGCTTGGTTACGTGTTGTGTATTCAAATTGTACAACGGCAAATACCGCTTTACCTTTGATACCAGTGACTGTGGTACTTGGCAAAGACAATAATGAAGTACCGTCTGGAGAGTCTGAGAAGAATTGACGTTCTTTGCCTGCGACAGAATTGTCCATGATAGGCTTATTATTGATGTCGTAGTAACCGCCGGCCAGAACCTTGCCACCTTTACCATCGTCCACCATATCACCGGTGATGAAGAAAGATTGATAAGCGAGTTTGTATTCTTTTTCGCTCTTGTCACTCATACTAACTTTTAAAGTAGAACCTACTGTCGTCGTCGCCATCGCAGCCGGGTTGCTCAATGTGGGTGCTGCCATCGCGCCGAATACAGCAGAAACAAAAGTAGGTGCTGGCGTTTGTGGCGTCTCAGTATTATTACTGCTACCGCCACAGCCTGTCAGCATGGAAGCAATGGAGGCTGCGCCCAAAGGCAGCATAGGTGCGCCAACGAGAAATTTAAGTGCCTGGCGGCGGCCAGCATGAACTTGATTTGACATAGTTTCTATTCCAAAAAATACGGTCATTGTGGGAAAGCTTACGGATTGAGGCGAATCAGTTGCGGCAAGGCACGCGACAACGCTCGAAGCACTCAGCCCGCGGAGTATAGAAAACAAATATGACAAAATCATGAAACTGAGTACTACCTCCAAAGCGACTTATTGACATCACTATGTCATAAAAATTTGATAAAAAAAGAGCCTGCATGGAAAACCAAGCAGGCTCAAACCGGTACTACTCACTTAGTCTTGCTAAGTAAGTGGTGCTTACTCAGGTCGACTTTAGGGCGCCCCTAAAAATCCAAACTTCGTCGTGATGCGTCGTTGCGAGAAAAGTTTTATCCCTTACATATCCAATCTATGCAGCGGGCTAAAATTTTTCTCGCGCCTAGCCTGACTTAGAATTTTGAATTTTTAGAGGTGCCCTTTACCAACAAAACATTAAATCACTATGCCGCCACCTTCGCTTTCTTGCCACTGATGGCATAGAAGGCTTTCATGATCAGGCGGTAGATCAAGCGTATGAAAGTTAAGGTCAATACTGCTTCGATCAAAGTCACAATCAGCGCTAAAGCTTGGTTGTAACGATCAGCGCGGCGGCCTAATTTGGCCATCATACGGTCACGTGCAATCTCTATGCTATCGTAGAAACTTGGTACGACTAACAAAGTCAAGATGGTAGAAGTAATCGTACCGCCGATAATCGCGATAGCCAGAGGACGATAGAATTCACCGCCTTCACCTAAACCCAGAGCGACCGGGATCATGCCGGCGATCAAAGCAAAGGTTGTCATCAAGATAGGACGCAGACGAACGCGGCCAGCATGCATCAACGCGTCTTCCCGGTTCATGCCGCTTTTCTCTTCCTTACGAGCGGCGTCCAGCAAGAGAATGGCATTTTTTGCGACTAATCCCATCAACATAATGATGCCGATAAAACTCATCAGGTTGATCGTGCTGCCAGTCACCATCAAGGCGATCACGACACCAATCAAAGACAATGGCAATGACAACATCACCGCCAATGGCGCAGTGAAAGAGCCAAACTGCATTACCAAAATCAAGTACATCAAACCGATACCTGAAATCAAAGCGATCAACATTTCTGTGAACAATTCATCTTGATCTTGACCAGCACCTGCTAAGGACAAGCCATAGCCAGGTGGGTAATTAAATGACTTGGCTAAATCCATCGCTTCTTTGGTGACTTCACCGTTGGAACGACCCTGAACGTTAGCGGAGACGGTAATCGTGCGTTTGCCATTGCTGTGTTCAATGCTGGATGGACCTTTACCCATGCTGACGGTAGCGATCTGATCCAAAGGAATCATTTCATTGGTACCAGATACTGCAATCGGTAAGCGTTCAATGTTTTCCTTACTAACGCGATCGGCTGGGTGCAAGCGTACGGCCACGTCGCGAGTTTCTCCAGTTGGATCAACCCAATCGCCAACCTCGATACCTGCAAATGCGACACGTAAAGCCTGTGCTGCGTCATTGACCGAGATGCCCATAGAGTTCGCCAGACCACGGTTCATTTCTATCTTCAGCTCTTTCTTAGGATCTTGCTCAGACAAGCCAATATCCACAGCGCCAGGAACCTTACGTAGTTGTTCCATGTAGGCGTTGGTGATTTCCATCAGTTTGCGTGAATCAGGGCCAGTGAATTCGATTTGAATTGGTTTGCGTGCACCATTATTCAAATCGTCCAATACAACATATTCCGCTCCGACTAATTGTTTGATCTTTTCACGTAATTCGACAGCGATTTCTTTGGCACTACGCTTACGGGTATTTTTCTTACCGATATCGACGTAGATACGACCACCAGCAGCGTTGATATTGCTATTGGTTTCCTTCACTTCAGCAATGGTACGTGCCAGAGCTGCGGCTCTTTCCATTTTCAGCCTAGCGTACTCAACTGACGAGGACGCTGGCGTGCGCACTTCTATCATCAGGTTGCCAGAATCTGCCGCTGGCAAGAAACTAGTGCCACCAAATTTAACTTGCAATGCCAAGGCACCCACCAAGGACACCAGCGCAATTGCGCCCATCCAGCGACGGTGATGCAAAGCCCACGCAATGACGCGACCATAGCGATCTGCCTGACTATCAAACCAATCATTAAAACGTGCTAAGACTTTGCTCAAACCTTTTTTAGGCGCCGTGTGATGATCGGCTGGATCGCCCCAATACGCCGACAACATAGGATCGAGGGTGAATGAAATACCCAGACTGACCAAGACGGAACAAGTCACCGTTAAAGCAAACGGACGGAACCATTCGCCTGAAATACCTGGCATGAAAGCGACAGGAATAAACACGGCGATAATGGAAAACGTCGTCGCGGCAACTGCTAAACCGATTTCTGCGGTACCTTCCAAGGCCGCCGTGCGACGATCAGAACCATTTTGCATATGACGCACGATGTTTTCACGCACCACAATCGCATCATCAATCAAGACACCGATCGCCAATGACAAACCGAGCAAGGTCATGAAGTTCAAAGTAAAGCCACATAACCAGACCGCGATAAACGCCGCGATCACGGATGTTGGCAAACTCAACGCGGTAATTAAAGTTGAACGCCATGAATTCAAGAAAGCGTACACCACGAAAATCGTCAACACCGCGCCGAAGATAAGCGATTCAATCACGTTATTCAGGCTGTTTTGTGCATCTTTACCGCCATCGCGCGTGACTTCCAATTTGGTGCCTGGATGATCTTTCGCGAGGTCTTTATTGATTTCTTCGACCGCTTTAACGACGTTCTTTGCAACGCTGACAGTACTTGATTCGCGAGAACGTGTGACTTGTATGCCCACATTCGGTTTGCCACTGCGTATGCTTAAGCCATTGATATCGGCAAAACCGTCTTCAATTGTTGCTACTTGACCCAGGCGTACGATTTGATCACCACGACGTTTGACGACGATGTTTTGAAATTCAGCAGGGCTTTCGATGCGACCGACTAAGCGTATGCTTTCTTCTTCCAAATTGCCGCGCACTTTTCCGACCGGTGCATTGGTGTTTTGGCTACGCAATGCAGAGACGACTTCACCTGCCGATACATTGAATTCACGTAACTTTTCAGCGCGTAATAAGACTGACAATTCGCGACGCAAGGCGCCGTTGACAGTGACCGTCGCAACACCAGCGACACCGCGCAAACGGGTTGCCAGTGTATCCTCTGCCAGACGCGAGATCTCAGCGTGCGTTTGGCTGCTGGAAGATAAGGCCAGATTGAGAATCGGTTGTGTCGACGGATCAAAGCGTTGCACGATAGGCTCGCGCATTTCGGTTGGTAACTTGTAGCGCACCGAAGAAATCACATTGCGGACTTCTTCTGCCGCTTCGATCATATTCTTCTTAAAAGAGAAGCGCATTTCGAAGCCAGCATTACCTTCGTTGGAATATGAATACACTTCATCAACACCGGAGACACTTTGTAGTGACTTCTCCAAGCGATTGACGATTTCGCGCTCAACGGTGTCTGGTGAAGCGCCAGGATAAGGAATACTAACGAACAAGCCCGGAATTTCGACATCGGGATTTTGATTGACGCGCAGCTTACTCATAGCGAGTAAACCCATCGCCATCATCGCAATAATCAGGACGATGGTGGCAATTGGTCGTTTAATACTAAAGTCGGAGAGAAACATGATTAGTTCCCCATCGCGATGTTAGTGCCGCTCAAATCTTTATTTAAAGCAGTTTTGGTGTTTAAGGTAGTGGCCATTTCGACTAACTGACCTTCTTTAAAGCTAGAACTAGGATTGCGCATGATTACATCACCAGCCACTACACCGCCACGTACTTCATAGTTGCCAGTGCGGACATCACGGCTACCGAGCGCTAATTCAACTTTATTTAAACTCTTGCCCTTGACGCGCCATGCATAAGTCTTGTCACCTGATTTGACCAGTGCACCTTCGGGCAACATTAAAGCAGAGACGGTTTCTGCTTCGATATTGCCTTCTGCGTACAGACCGGAGACACGTGGCTGTTTGCTATCAGCAAAAGCGACTAATACTTCAACCTGACGTGTGACATCATTTGCGGCTGGATCAACGCGGGTGACTTTGCCGCGGAATTCTTGACCTGCATAACCATTGATGCGGAAACTCACGTTTTGGCCAGGTTTGACCATGCCGATTTTGTCCGCAGAGACGCGTCCTGCAAAGCGCATGCTATTTGGATCGATGACTTTGACTAGTTCTTTACCTGCCAGCGCTGTGTCGCCTGGAGACACTTTGCGTTCGCTGATGATGCCATCAAATGGAGCGCGTACGACGGTGCGTTGTAATTGCTGCTGGGCTGATGCCGCGCGCGCTTTTGCTGCAGACACTTCACTTTGTGCCGTATTGCGACGTACTTCAGCGTCGTCCAAGGCTTGCATAGAAGTCATGCCCGACGCACGCAAGGTTTTCAGACGTTGGAGATTGCGATCAGCCTGATCTAAGGCCAACGCAGCATTACGTGCTGAGTCGTTAGCCGAATTTAAGTTGTCACGAATTGAAGTCTCATCCAGACGCACGATCACGTCACCGCGTTTGACGGCTTCGCCATTCTCTTTCAATACTTGCAGTACGACAGTAGAGACTTCCGCACGCAAATCAGCTTTACGTTCTGGCTGAATTGAGCCGATCACTACAGGACCAGATGCCAAGGCATTACTCTGTAAGTTGAGAATGTCTTCATTAGCAATAATGAGTTTCTCAGGACCTGCATTGGCGCCATTCTTAGCTGCGGTGGCAGAAGCGCTGGCGCTGGCAGAGGCGTTGGCAGAGGCGTTGGATTTAGCATCAGGGGCTGAGTTGCTACAAGCGCTGAGCGCCGAAGCGATGGCAAGAACAAGAATGGTTTTACGTAACATGATGGGTACCTACTGAGGTAAAGGGTGGATTCGCGATGGTGAGTATTCCGCAGCAGGGTCTGTAGTTCAAGATGCAAAGTAGTCAAGCGCGGTTTTGCAGGGATGAAATGCAAAAAATCCGGTGTGAAATGAAATTGCAGTGTGACGCTCTTGGAGCGCGCTTGACTTGCTGTTTTTTGGGGCAGTAGTGAATTGACAATGTGCTTGAAGGATCTTAAGCCTATGCTGCGTGCTATCATGAGGCTAATTTACTCCTCATATTTATCCTTAGTTTTATCATCATGACAGACCAATCTACCCCTATTCAAACTCAAACAGAGCAAGCCACGATCAGCTATCGACGCGCCGTGAAACAAGATGCCGCCTACATCGCCCAAATGGTCAACAGCGCCTATCGTGGCGACTCCAGTCGCAGCGGCTGGACGACCGAAGCCGATTTGCTCACCGGCACACGCATCGATGCCGAAGAAGTCTGTAACTTATTAGAAGCTGATCACTCGGTGATCTTGTTGTGCCTGCAAAATGAACAAATCATAGGCTGCGTGCATTTAGAAAAAACACTAGACGCGGCTTATCTAGGCATGTTTGTCGTGAAACCCGGCTTACAGGGCGGCGGCATAGGCAAACAATTCATGCAAGCCGCCGAGGATTTGGTGCAAGCCGAATGGGGTGTAAAGAAAATGTGGATGACCGTGATCAGCGTACGCAAAGAGCTGATCGCCTATTACGAAAGGCGTGGCTATCAACAGAACGGCAAGGTCAAACCTTTTCCGGCGGAGGTCCCTGATGAGTTTCGTTTAGTGAAAGATTTGCAGATGGTGGAAATGGAGAAGGTGTTGGGCTGAGGCTTGTCGCGACATCTGGACAAACATAAGTAGGTGCGAATAGCGTAGCGTATTCGCACGCATGTTACCTAGTTATTCGGAGTACAAAGTTTTAGTAAGTGTTGAATTGTAGTGAAGTCGATCGGAGCTAAAATCATGGTCTTGGTGTATCCCGCATAAAGGTTTTTATGTTCCAAAAACTGGGTGCTAGCATTAGACCAACCACAAATAGCAAAGCTTCCCATTGCCGAAACGCTTCGTATTCTTCGAGAGTATGCGCATGTCCGCCTTTGCCGCAATAGACATACTTTTCACAAGGTTTGATAGGTCCATCACCAAATTTGAAAATCCCATAAGCCATTATTGCGGCAAACAATACTGACATGATAATTTGATATTTCTGCTTAAATGTCATGGACTTCGTTTTGTCATAGCATTCAATATTTGTTAGGGTTTTTTTGCTTCAATATCCCCCACCCCAACAATCCCCAACCGACTAAAAACGACACCCCCCCAATCGGTGTGATCGCGCCAAACCAACGCACACCGGTCAGTGCTAGTACATACAAACTACCGCTAAACACGACAATACCGAACAAAAAAGCGGTACCGATTTTGCTAAGTGCCGTTGTAGGTAGCAAGCGCGGCGTCAGTGCAACGATGAGTAGCATTCCCAGCGCATGTGCCATTTGATATTGCACCGCTGTGTGCCAGATAGCCAGCATGTCGGGGCTGAGTAGATTCTTGAGCGCATGCGCACCAAAGGCGCCGCAGGCGATAGCGATGAGCATATTGAGTGCGCCGCAGGCGGCAATGTGGCGTTCTTGCATAGTGAAATGAGATGAAGGTGTTGTAAGTGCGCGTATCTTAAACTGAATTAAACTAAATCCCCCACTATTGAGAAAAGTATAGTCACTCGGCTAGCTAAAAACACCAAGGGCGCAAAGAGAAAACTTTTGCGCCCTTGGATTTACTGCGGATAGTGATAGTTGGAAGCTGACGCTGATGCTACATTATGCTGCTTGTTTTGCTTTCGCCATTTTGAACTCTGCTAACAACTTCGCTTCTTTCTCTTTCGCTGCTTTGAAGTGGTGTTCTTTGACATGACCATAACCACGGATATCTTCAGGGATGCTGGCGATAGCGACCAACGTGGCTAAGTTATCTTCGTTCAATTGCGTTAACAACTGGCTGATGGTTTGTTTGTAGTCGACTGGCAGTGCGCGTTCCATGCGACGTTCTTCGGTGTAGCCGAAGATGTCGAAAGTACCGCCGCGCAAAGATTTGAAGCTGGCTAACAAACCAAATGCCTTCATCATCCAGGGACCAAATTGCTGCTTGATCAAATGACCCTTGTCATCACGCTTGGCAAATAGTGGTGGCGCCAAGTGGAAGTTGATTGCGTAGTCGCCTTCAAACATGTCAGCAATTTTCTTTTGGAATTTGCCATCGGTGTACAGGCGGGCGACTTCATACTCGTCTTTGTAGGCCATCAATTTAAACAAATACTTAGCCACAGCTTCGGTCAGACGCAATGCTTTACCATCTACCACTTTGTTTTCGGCTGCTTTAACCTGAGCGACAAAATCGCTATAAGTTTGTGCATAGGCAGCGTTTTGGTAGTCCGTCAAAAATGCCACACGCTTGGCGATCGTGTCTTCCAAACTCGGTGCCCGTTTCAACTCGATGACGGTGGCCGGTGTGGTCAAGCGTTGGACGGCGGCTAAATCATTGGCTGCGACGCGACCCCAGTTAAAGGCTTGTTTGTTGAAGTCAATTTGCACGCCATTTAATTCTATCGCGCGCATCAGTGCCGCTTCAGACAAAGGCACCCAGCCTTTTTGCCATGAATAACCGAGCATGAACATATTGGCGGCGATACTGTCACCCATCAATGCCGTGGCGATAGTGGTTGCGTCCACCATATCGACTCTGTCGTTGCCGCAGGCTTTACGGATTTCTGCTTCAGCGGAACCCGCCGGGAATTGCCAGTTTGGATTTTTGATGAAGGTCGCAGTCGGACTGCTGCTGGCATTGATCGCGCCTTGGGTACGGCCTTCGCCCATACGAGACACGGCATCTTTGCCTGCGGTGACGATCAAATCGCAACCGATAACCAAATCCGCCATACCGGTACCAACACGTGTTGATTGTATGTCTTCAGCCTTGTCTGCTAAACGCACGTGCGACATCACCGCGCCGCCTTTTTGCGCTAAGCCTGTCATGTCGAGCACCGAGCAGGATTTACCTTGCAAATGCGCAGCCATGGCCATGATTTGACCAATGGTGATGACGCCAGTACCGCCGACGCCGGTGACGATGACGCCGTATGGTGTTGTCGTACCTGGCAATTTTGGCGCGGGTAAGCTCGTCACGTCAAAAGCACCGCCTGCTTCGATTTTCGCCTTGGCAGGCTTCTTCAATTTACCGCCTTCAACCGTGACAAAGCTCGGGCAGAAACCATTCACGCAGGAATAATCCTTATTGCATGAAGACTGGTTGATCTGACGTTTGCGACCAAATTCGGTTTCTAAAGGTTCTACTGATAAACAGTTAGATTGCACACTGCAATCACCGCAGCCTTCGCAGACCGCTTCGTTGATAACCGCACGTTTGGCAGGGTCAGGGAAACCTGGTTTGCCGTCTTTGCCGATTTTTTTCCGGCGGCGACGTTTTTCTGAGGCACAGGTTTGATCGTAGATCATGGCTGAAACGCCTTTGCATTCGCGCAATTCACGTTGCACCGCATCGAGTTCACTGCGATGGCGTACGGTCACGCCCCCGGCCCATGGATAGCCAGCTGGATATTTTTCAGGTTCGTCGGTGACTACGATAATCGGTGTCACACCTTCGGCTGCGATTTGGCGTGAAATCATGCCCGGATCAAGTGGGCCATCAAATTCCTGGCCGCCCGTCATGGCGACGGCGTCGTTAAACAGAATCTTGTAAGTCATATTCACGTGACCAGAGACGGCAGCGCGAATCGCTAACAAACCAGAGTGATAGTAAGTACCATCACCCAGATTGGAGAACACATGTTGTTCAGTGGTGAACGGTGCGGCACCGACCCAGGTCACGCCCTCACCGCCCATGTGGGTGAAGGTGGTTGATTCTCTATCCATCCAGGTCACCATGTAGTGACAACCGATACCCGCTAGGGCGCGGCTGCCTTCGGGTACTTTGGTAGAGGTATTGTGCGGACAGCCTGAACAGAAATGCGGAATACGATCTTTGTTCGCATCGGGTTTTGAGACTGAATTGAGTGCGGCTTCTTTCGCTTCTAAATAAGCGACACGTTCTTTAACTTGTTGCTCAACCGGATGTCCGGCGAAATAGCGGCTGATACGGGACGCAATCGCACGGGCGATTTGGGCTGGGCTCAGTTCGTAAGTCGCGGGTAATAGCCATTCACCATGACCGCTGCCTTTGATGTTGGTCCATTCACCGGTGTCGTCGAATTTACCTACTACGCGTGGGCGGACTTTTTCTTCCCAGTGATATAGCTCTTCTTTTAAGGCGTATTCGAGGATCTGACGTTTTTCTTCTACGACCAATATCTCTTCCAGACCGGTCGCAAATTCACGTACGCCATCTGATTCCAAAGGCCAAGTCATGCCTATTTTGTACAGGCGGATGCCGATGTCTTTCGCAACTTGCTCATCAATGCCAAGATCTGCTAAGGCCTGGCGTGTATCCAGATAGGATTTGCCGGCGGTGATAATGCCGATTTTGGCTGCCGGGCTATCCCAGATGATTTGATTGAGTTTATTGGCACGCGCATAGGCTAAAGCGGCGTACCATTTGTAGTTATTCATGCGCGTTTCTTGCGCTAGTACTGGATCGGGTGTGCGGATATGCACGCCGTCAGCAGGTAATGTGAAGTCTGAAGGTATAACAGGCTTTACGCGATCAGGATCGATGTCCACCACGCAGCCCGATTCTACGATATCGGTAACGCATTTCATAGAAACCCACAGGCCCGTGTAACGCGACATGGCGATACCGTGTAGGCCGTAGTCTAAATATTCTTGTACCGTTGCTGGATATAAAACAGGAATACCGCAGGCTTTTAAAATATGCTCACTTTGATGCGCGGCTGTGGAGGATTTGGCTGCATGATCGTCACCCGCGATGACCAAGACACCACCGTGAGGCGAAGTGCCTGCCAGATTCGCATGTTTGAATACGTCGCCGCAACGATCCACTCCAGGACCTTTGCCGTACCAGACGCCGAATACCCCATCGTATTTTGCGCCGGGGAATAAATTGACTTGTTGCGTGCCCCAAACCGATGTTGCTGCTAAGTCTTCGTTCACGCCGGGGTGAAAAGTGACATGGTACTTAGCCAGATGTTTCTTCGCTTTGGCCGCTGTGGTATCGACTGCGCCCAGTGGTGAACCGCGATAGCCAGTCAGGAAACCAGCGGTATTTAAACCCGCTTTTTCATCCGCTTGACGTTGCAACATGGTCAGACGTATCAGGGCCTGAGTGCCGGTCATAAAGGCGCGGCCACGTTCTAGTGTGTATTTATCGTCTAGGGAAATATTGGTATTAATTGATGCGCTACCACTTGCTTCAACTAATGAATTTTGCTCTGCCTTATTGCTTGGTGAGTTCATGCTGCCTCCGTATTTATTTTAATTGGCTTAGGTTTGCCTGAGACATTCGTCGATTGATATCAACTTGTGATTGCATCATACGCCGAATGCTTAAAAAACGAGCATAGGATCTCTCAACGAGACCTACACTTTGCAAGGGCAGCACAGTAACACGGGGCATAATGCCTCCCCATGCACAGTCATCTTCAAAAAGACCGGTACAGTATGGCTGACAATTATCTGAAGTGTACTGGTTTGAATGTCAATATAGGAGCGAACCGAATATGGTTGGATGTCGATATGCAAGCTAATTCTATTTTTATAAAAAGCCTCGTATTTGGAAAGAATTAGTGAGCGCACCGTATTAGCTTGCCGCTTGAATAAATCGGTTTGACTCCTTCAGACTGCTGCTATCGAAGAATACCTATTGTTTTCCAACGATCTCAATATGCTGCAATGGTTTTTTAGCACTGCCTCCGGAGCATGATCGCGCTATAATCTGAGCATGAAACTGAAATTTACCAAGATGCATGGCGCAGGCAATGATTTTATTGTCATAGACGCTATCAACCAACACATAGCCTTCAGTCCAGAGCAATGGCGCACCTTAGCGGATCGTCGCTTTGGCATTGGCGCTGATCAAATCTTAGTGGTCGAAGCGGCACCTGCTGCGGATATAGACTTCCGTTATCGTATCTTTAATGCCGATGGTGGTGAAGTCGAGCAATGTGGCAATGGTTCGCGTGCTTTTGTCCGTTTTGTGATCGATAAGGGACTGACAAATAAGACGAAAATTCGCGTGCAGACCATGTCTGGCGTGATTGAGCCTGAAGTAGGTGTAGATGGGCGGATTACGGTGAACATGGGTGTGCCAGATTTTGCCCCTTCAGCTTCGGCGTTTCAGACGCAAGATTTAAGTTCGCATCAAGAAGCTGCTGCGACCATTTGGGCTTTACCTTTGGTCGCCTCTTCCGCGCAAATTACTTGTGTATCTATGGGTAATCCACATGCCGTGCAAATCGTAAGCGATGTAGAAGAATATCCAGTATCAATAGAAGGCCCGCAAATTGAATTGCATCCGCGTTTTGAAAAGCGAGTCAATGCTGGCTTTATGCAAGTTAATGACGCTCATCATGTGCAATTGCGCGTCTATGAGCGTGGTGCAGGCGAGACATTGGCTTGCGGTACTGGCGCTTGTGCGGCAGCAGTCGCCGGCATACGTCGCGGGGTATTGCAATCCCCGGTAGAGGTCAAAATGCAGGGTGGCGATTTGCAAATAGCCTGGGCTGGCGAAGCTCAGCCGGTGTTTCTTAGTGGCCCCGCTGTGAGCGTGTTTGAAGGCGAAATTGATATTTAGGATGCTGCTTTAAGAATTTACTTTGAGCGTGGACATTTGCTACGCACTTTGCTTAACAACCTATACCGAATTTGAAAATAGTAAAAAAATGAATACCAACGATATCGCAGATTATTTAGTTCAGCACCCGCATTTTTTCGAAGAACACGCCGAATTGCTGGCGAAGATTAAGCTCACTAGCCCAGTCATGGGACGTTCCATTTCGCTGCAAGAACGTCAAATGGAAATCGTTCGTGAAAAGCTCAAGGTATTGGAGTTGCGTTTATCCGATTTGATGCGCGTAGCACAGGAAAACGATGCCATCAGCGATAAGTTTCAAGCATGGACCCGTGGTTTGCTGTTGGCACGCAATGACGTTGATTTGCCTTACATTTTGACGAAAAGTCTACAAGATGTATTCAACTTGCCGCATGCGACTTTGCGTTTATGGGGCGTGACGGAAGACGTACAGCACACTTGGTTCGCTGTGCCTGCCAGTGAAGATGTGCAATTATTCGCCAAAGGTTTGAGCAAGCCGTATTGTGGTCAGAACCATGATTTTGAAGCCGCCGCCTGGTTAGAATCGGATGATGCCATAACCTCAGTGGCGATGCTGCCGCTGCGTTTGGCTGAGGATGACGTAACTTTTGGCCTTTTGATCTTAGGCTCGCCTGATGCCAGTCGTTTCACCAAAGAGATGGCGACAGACTTTTTGACAAAAATTGCTGATACCGCGAGCGCTGCTCTAAGTTGTATGATCGATTGTTGAGTCTATGAGCACGCAGGACAATGCCAACCAGATTCGTAGTTATCTGGACGTGCTGCGTGTACAGCGTCAATTGTCTCCCCACACCCTGAGCAGTTATGCCTTAGATTTGGCCGAATTAGCTGATTTTGCTCAAGCGCGCACTCTGTCTAGCCTGAGTTATTTCGATATCCGTCGGCTCACCTCGCAACTCCATTCCAAACAATTAAATCCGCGTAGTATCGCCCGCAAGTTATCGAGCTGGCGTGGCTTTTATAGTTGGCTGGCGGAACAAATTGAGATGCCCGCTAATCCGGTAGAAGGCGTGAAAGCACCTAAAAAAGCTAAAACTTTGCCGAAAGCCTTGGGCGCCGATGATGCCGTGCATCTGGTGGCACATCATGGTAGTGACCAACCGACAGCTTTGGCTAACCGTGCGATGTTTGAACTTCTGTATTCCAGTGGCTTGCGGGTTTCTGAACTGGTTGCGCTTGATGTGCGTGATTTCAGTGACGGCAATTACACCAGTTTGGCTTGGGTTGATAGCAGTCAGGCCGAAGTGCATGTGACTGGTAAGGGGAATAAGCAAAGAATCGTGCCAGTTGGAAAACCTGCCTTAGCCGCTTTGCAAGACTGGTTGGCGGTACGCGGTAGTTTGGTCAAATTAGAATTACGTGCTTTGTTTCTCAACGAACGCGGTGCTCGTATGTCAGTGCGCTCTGTACAATTACGTCTCAAGGCGCACGCGCAGACTATGGGCATTCCCAGCGATGTGCATCCGCATGTATTGCGCCACTCGTTCGCGACGCATGTTTTGCAATCTTCAGGTGATCTGCGTGCAGTACAAGAAATGTTGGGGCATAGCTCGATTGCCGCAACTCAAGTGTATACCGCGCTGGATTTTCAGCATTTGGCCAAGGTATATGACGCCACGCATCCGCGCGCAAAAAAATAGTTACTTCCAACATAGCCTGTTTTTGCAACTCAATTGCATTTTGCGGCATAATGTCGCTTTCTTTGCTTGAACAGTGTGATGAAAAATCAGTCGGACAATTTACCGTCAATCCAATCTATGCAGCACAAGCAGCACGAACAGCACGAGCAAATCAAATCTGAAGCCCAACAGAATCGTTCCTCTTTTGCCATAGCAGAGCATAAGCTACGTGCTGCGCAAGTGCGTGTTACGCAGGCTCGTCTGGATGTTCTAAGTGTATTGCTGAAGCAGCATCGCGCGATGTCGCATACCGAGATGCAGGACGCCTTACCAGCCATGGATAGAGTGACCTTGTATCGTGCACTTGATTGTCTTGCAGATGCTGGTCTGGCCCATAAAATTACGGGTGATGACAGGGTATTCCGATTTAGTACAGGGAGTGAGTTGAACGTGTCAGCTGAAACCAGCCAACATATCAATCCGATACAACATCAACATGGGCATTTTAAATGTACTCGCTGTAGCAAGGTTTTTTGCTTGGAACAGCCAGCCGCCAGCCATACCCTCAGTGATCAATTGCAGGCAACTTTAGATTCGACAGCGCTTAAAGGTTTTCAAAGTCACGACATTGAGGTCACCATCAAAGGCTGGTGTGATCGCTGCAATGACGCTTAGTTTCATTTATAACGATCGATTTTACGACAGAACATCATGGCTTTAATCCCTACTACGATATTGACAGGCTTTCTCGGCGCTGGCAAAACCACACTCCTGAATCGTGTTTTGCAGGAACAGCACGGTTATAAAATTGCGGTGATCGAAAATGAATTCGGTCAGGAAAATATAGATAACGAGATCTTGGTGCAAGACAGTAATGAGCAAATCATTGAGATGAACAATGGTTGTATTTGCTGTACCGTGCGCGGTGACTTGATCGTGGCACTAAATACGCTGATGCAAAGAAAGAATACTGGGGAATTGCAGTTCGATCGAGTCATTATTGAAACGACAGGCTTAGCTAATCCGGGGCCCGTGGCGCAGACCTTTTTTGTCGATGAGGAAGTTGGTTTGCACTACATGCTGGATGCTGTCGTGACGGTGGTCGATGCCAAACATGGCATGGCGCAGCTTGATGAGCACGAAGAGGCACAGCGTCAGGTGGGATTTGCTGACAAGATTTTGATTTCAAAAGCCGACTTAGTCAGTTCTGAAGAGCTAGCGGCATTGAAACGGCGCCTGGTAAGTATTAATCCACGAGCACCTATTTGCCCTGTCGATTTTGGTAAGGTCGCTATCGGAGAAGTATTGGATCTGAAGGGTTTTAATTTGAATGCCAAGTTAGAGATCGATCCAGATTTTTTGGTGACTGAAGAACACCAACCTATCCATCAGCATGAAGATTGCGACGAACATTGTCAGCATGAATACCATCACCACGAACACGTAGATCACCATCATGCCCATCATAGTGACGACATTGCGGCTTTTGTATATAAGTCAATTCGTCCTTTTAACACCGAAAAATTGGATTATTTCTTGGGCGGATTGGTTCAAGTTTATGGCCCGCGCATGCTGCGTTATAAGGGAGTGTTGTATATGGAACACTCCGATCGTAAAGTCATTTTCCAAGGAGTGCACCAGATTATGGGCACCGACATAGGAGGAAAATGGGCAGAAAATGAAATTAAAGAAAGCAAGATGGTATTTATTGGTAAAAATTTACCAAAAGAGATTTTTATTCAAGGTTTAGAGCAATGTATGGTATAAACTAGCGCCCTATTGAATTGCATCACATGATATTTTTGTGGCAATTGAATAATGGGCGCCTCTAGTAATTCGAAATTCTTTCCGTAACGACGTACCGCGACGAAGTTTGGATTATTAGAAGTGCACTAGATTTGAATGCGGAACAAGCACGCTATATACTTGTCCTTGAGGGGAAGTGTGGGGATGACATTCCAATAAGAAGAGTGTTCAAACATACTTGCGTATATCAACCTGTTGTATCGAAAGTAATCGAAGTGGCAACTAAATCATCTAAATCAACTGCACCAGCTAGTGCACCTGCAGCTCTCCTCACCGAAGAAGAAATTGTGAAGATGGGTGAGAAGGACTACATGAATGACGCGCAATTGGCGTTTTTCAAAGCCCGTCTGCAACAACTTGAAAAAGATTTGTTGAAGAACGCCGACGAAACGACCGAGCATTTGCGCGAAACGGTATTAGTACCAGACCCGGCAGACCGCGCTACGATAGAAGAAGAGCATTCTTTGGAATTGCGTACGCGGGATCGTGAACGTAAATTGTTGCGCAAAGTACAGCAATCTATCGCTTCGATTGATGCTGGCGAATATGGCTGGTGCGAAGAAACCGGCGAACCAATTGGCGTTCCACGTTTGATGGCACGACCAACAGCGACGCTCTCTCTTGAAGCGCAGCAACGTCGTGAATTGAAGCAAAAATTGTACGGAGATTAATTCTCCTTCGATTTGGCTAAAGTAGATCAATGCGCAGGGAGCTCACTGCGCATTTTTTATTGCTGAGTGATGCAACTTTGTTGCAAAATCTTGGTCTCAATAAAGTTATCTGAAATTAGTGATTTGTGATTCGAAACCTTATGCGAGTGGAGTCTTTGAATAATAGACGCTTGAAAGGCATGGTCTTGTTATGGGCTATGTTGTTGGTGCTATTGTCTGCACAGTGGCTAGGGTTTGCCCATCGTATGTCGCATATCAGTACCGTCACAGGCGACGTACTGTCGCTGGCATCGGACGGCAACCATTACGTCGGCATACAAAAATTATCGAATACGGCCGAAAACAGTTTACATTCATGTCTATTGGTCGACGCAGCCAGTATCACCGATTGCCTACAGCATAGTTTTAGCTTAACTGTACCGCAGGTTCTAGCCAACGAATCTGCTTATCGCTCACTTCAAATAACCTGGCTCGCCTCATTGCGTCTGCCATTCTTGTCACGTGCTCCCCCTACCCTGAAATTGATCTAATTCATTCCTAATGCTCGCTCTGATTGAAGATGACTTATCAAGCTCATGTTCTAAATTTGTTTTGCAGCGAACTACGCGAATAAAAAATACTTTATGCAATCGATGCCGCTTGCATCAGCAAGCCTACAAACTATTCAATTTCAGGAAACATCATGTCTTTAACACGTAGTATTTTGGCGTGCGCTATATGCGCGGCCTTCGCTCCAATTAGCTCTTTTGCTCAAGCACAGTCGACCGTTGTTACCGTTTCGGCTAATCCTCTTGGTAAAGATGAAACAATGCAAATTTTAAGCCCGACTAAAGTGCTCTCCGGCTCTGAATTACGCTCAAAAATTGGTAGCTCTTTGGGAGAAACTTTAGGTAGTGAACTTGGGGTCAGTGCTTCTGGTTTTGGCGCAGGGGCATCGCGTCCGATTATTCGCGGCTTGGAAGGTCCACGCGTTAAGATTTTACAAAACGGTATGACAGTCGCGGATGTTTCCGGTTTGTCGAATGATCATGCCGTAGCGAGTGAAACCGCTAGTTCCCAGCAAATCGAAATTTTGCGCGGGCCTGCCGCGTTGTTGTATGGCAGCGGTGCGATTGGGGGCTTGGTGAATGTGGTCGATGGACGTATTCCAACTAGCATTAGCAAACAACTAAACGGCGAAGCTGAAATTAAATACGCCAGCGTCAATGCCGAGAAAAGTGCTTCTTTTTTTCTAGATGGCTCGATTGATGATATTGCTTTGCATTTCGATGGCAATCATCGCAATACAGATGATTATAAGATTCCAGGATACGCCGATGTGTATGCACGCAATGCGATTAAAGACCGATTGCCTTCCAGTTTTACTCAGGAACGCAGTCTTGGTTTTGGTGCCTCTTTGATTCAATCGTGGGGGCACGTCGGCGCTTCCATACAAGATATGGCAGATCGTTATGGTATTCCTACTGATGAACGTTCATTTATAGATTTACAACAAACTCGTTATGATATTGATGCTGCAGTGTATCGACCGTTCCTTATTTTTGACGCGTTCAAATTTAAGCTAGGTGCGACCGATTATGCACATACCGAAAAAATGCCAAATGGCACTCCGGTGACTAATTTTAAAAATCGCGCATTAGAAACTCGAGCTACCTTATCCCATGCCAATTGGCATGGTTGGGAAGGTAGTGTCGGTATTCAAACTGAAAACACCAATTTTTCTGCGTTAGCAGCGAGTACCGGACGCGCTGATACCGTCCCCACCACGCGTTCTACCTCGAATGCGATATTTATTGTTGAACAGAAAAATTTTGGCCCAGTCATCGCAAGCGGTGGTGCCCGTTTTGAAAGCATAGAGCGTCAGCCCGAAGCGCAATTCCAGCTGCCACAACGCAAATTTAATTTGCAGTCATTTTCGTTGGGTGCAATGCTAACTTTAGGAGATGGTTTTGCTTTGGTAAGTAGTTTATCCACTGCACAACGTGCGCCAACCACGGAAGAGTTATATTCAAATGGACCGCATGAATCGACCAAAACTTTTGATATCGGCTATCAAAATTTAAAGACCGAGAACTCAAGAAATTTGGAACTGGCATTGCAAAAAACCAGTGGACTCTGGCATAGCAAAGTGAATCTGTTTATCAATAAGGTCGGGAATTATGTGTATGGCGAGATTGATGGTTTGCAAGTGAATGAAGAAGGCGAACATGACGCTGGAGGAGAGTTTACACAGCGCTTCTGGAAACAGGCTGCCGCCACGATTCGAGGCGGAGAAGCCGAGCTTGCTTATAATCAGTTAGGTGATGGTTTCTCGTTCCGCACTTTTGCGGATACTTCGCGCGGAAGTCTTGATCAACGTGGGATTTTGCCTTTGCAACCTGCTAATCGTGTCGGTTTGGATTTTGGCTATCGTCACGACGGATGGCGCAATACGATGAGTATTTTGCACGCACAACGCCAAGATCGACTGGCTGCATCTGAACATTTTGTGACGCCGTCTTTTACCAAAGTTGATTTGAATGTGACTTATACTCATCCGTATATGAGTGCACAACTGACTTGGTTTGCTCAAGTGAAAAATTTGTTGAATCAAGATATACGACTCGCGACTTCAGTTTTAAAAGAAAGTGTTCCACAAGCAATGCGAGGTGTGATTGTTGGTGTACGAGCTAGTTTTTGATATAGAGCACGGCAACGCGTAAGCATTACAAAGCGCATTTGATGATAAATAAGACTATTTTATTTCATCATTGAATGCGGGTTGAAATGAACTTTTCATGCGGGATTTTGCCGATTACATTCGAGTTGTTACAAGGTGTGACAAATTTTATCGTTTTAATGTGTTTTAGACACGATGTAAATGAGCAAAAAATGTTCAATTCCGTCTATACTTGAGCACGTAGTAAGTTGCACGTGATAAAGATGTTACTTGTGCAAAATGTCAAAAAAAGGTTGTTTCCGCTTATGCCCCGAATTTAATGTTCGCATTGTTGTAATAAGCACATATCGGCAGATCGTTTTGTGATAGTTTTTGTTAGTAAAATCATGTATTTCTTTGCAATGAATTATGATGTTAAAATAATCTTTTTGATAATAAGATAGGTCGCTGTGGGGATTTTTAAGCTTTTCGGTAAGAAGCAAGTGCGAACGGAGACAACTAGCTCCGAGAAGCCTGCTTCCAAGAAAACTCGTTCAAAGTCGCAAAACACCGTCATTGGAAAAATCCAAGATGACGATGCTTTGACGCATTCTTTAACCGAGAAGAAGCATATTGCCCGCGCAACTGAACGTAAAATTGACGCTATCGAATTCGAGATGTCGCGCGATATGGGACGTCCCAAATCTACGACACCTAAAGCGTCAGGTCCAGAAGGTCTGAAGCGCACTGAGCCTAATCAATTCCATACAGATTTTATTGCCACAGATTTCCAAAGCACGGTGGCACTAAATATGCAAACGACCGAGCTGCTATTGGGGGCGACTGAATTGCATACCGCTGCTATGGGGCAAATTGAGTCGGTTCCCTTGTTAGAAGAAGCCGCAATTTTATTTGCAACTGGCCAGGTGAAAGTGGCTGAGCACATGCTGAGAAGTGCAATCGACTCAGATAATTTAGGAAACGCCACACCTTTGGCTTGGTTTATGTTGTTTGATCTATACCAAATTGAACAAAATCAGTACGCCTTCGAAAGTTTGTCGCTCGATTACGCTGGCAAGTATGAAACTTCACCACCTGTCTGGCACAGCTCAGAAGTATTGATGGATGCGGAAGAGACTAAGCTAGAAGGCGCAATTCCAACGGTTAGTTTCCCTGCGCAACTAGATGGTGAAATCATTAAATTGTTGCAGAAGCTAAATACTTTTAGTGAAAAGAGTAAAGTTCTCAAGCTGGACTTTGGTCGTGTCAAAACAGTAGACCCCGTAGGATGCGGTCTGTTGCTGCGGGCCATGCGTAACTTGAAAAAGTCTAAGCATGATCTAGTCGTTGTCGGTGCGCAAAATTTAACTGAACAGATTCGGTCTATTTTGGAGGTTGGTCGCCGCGATGAGACGGAGGCACCATGGTTGCTTCTGATGGAGGTTTTGCAATTGCTTCAGCTAAAAGAAGCCTTTGAGGAAGCCAGTATCGATTATTGCGTTACATTTGAGGTCTCTCCACCCGCATTTGAAGCACCTACAAGTAAAGTTACAACAGCTGCACCTGAAGTGAGTGAAGAGCCACCTCAAGAGCCGTCTGATCGCTTCCTTATGCCTAAAGTGATCGAGGGAAGTACGGAATCATTAGTGAAAGAAATTCAGGAACACGCTAAATCACATGATTTGGTGGTTCTTGATTGTTCACAATTAGAACGTGTTGAGTTTGGTGCCTCTGCACAATTATTAAATGGCTTAGTGCCGATTTCTGGTGCCAAGGGTAAATCGATTCAGTTCCACGAAGTCAATTATTTGGTAATGCACCTTTTTAATGCGATGGGTCTGAAAAACATCGCTGCCATCGTACCTCGTAAACAGTCTTAAATCATGTCGCCTTGCAGACTTGCAATTAGCGAAAACCACCCCATTTCTGTACTTCTGAACGCAGCCATCTATGATGGCAAGATGCCCTGCTGTCTTTGATTTCGTCATTCTATTCAGACAATTAAGGCCAGCAGTTTTGAGGCAAGCAAGAATACATGAGGACAATATGGAACAATTTCACGGTACCACTATTTTGACAGTGCGTCGCGGTAATGTGGTGGCTTTGGGCGGCGACGGTCAAGTGACTTTAGGTAATATCGTTATGAAGGGTACTGCCCGCAAAGTACGTAAGTTGTATCACAATAAAGTGCTGGCTGGTTTTGCAGGCGGTACCGCTGATGCCTTTACTTTGATTGAGCGCTTTGAATCCAAACTAGAAAAACATCAAGGTCATTTAATGCGAGCTTCGGTCGAATTAGCCAAAGACTGGCGCACTGATCGTATGTTACGCCGTTTGGAAGCCATGCTCTTGGTGGCGGACAAAGACAGTACCTTGGTCATTACCGGCAATGGTGATGTCTTAGAGCCGAACAATGGCATAGGCGCAATTGGTTCTGGTGGTACGTTTGCGCAATCGGCTGCAATTGCACTCTATGAAAATACCGATTTATCTCCAGTTGAGATCGTCAAAAAATCTTTGACTATCGCGGGCGAGCTCTGCATCTACACCAATCTTTCGCACACCATAGAAACCTTGGAGTAATGGTGCAGTAGCAGGGGTGGTGAAAAAGTGTGAATGAACAGCCAAGCAAATAGGTTGAAAGAATCGAAGAAATAAGTTGAAGAAACTAAGCAAAGAATTGAGATAGCTATGATGAATATGACGCCGCAGGAAATTGTTTCCGAATTAGATAAACATGTCGTTGGTCAAGATAAGGCCAAGCGCGCAGTGGCGATTGCTTTGCGTAATCGTTGGCGTCGTCAGCAAGTCGCGGAACCTCTTCGCTACGAGATCACACCCAAGAATATTTTAATGATAGGTCCGACTGGTGTCGGTAAAACTGAAATAGCGCGACGCTTGGCCAAATTGGCAGATGCGCCATTTATTAAAATTGAAGCCACCAAATTTACCGAAGTCGGCTATGTCGGGCGTGATGTCGATACCATCATTCGGGATTTGATTGATATCGGCATCAAACAAACCCGTGAATCCGCGATGCGGAAAGTGAGAGCGCGCGCAGAAGATGCCGCAGAAGATCGCATCCTGGATGTATTACTGCCACCTGTACGCGATTTTGGTATCGGTCAGGATACGCAGACTGAGCGCAATGCCAGTGAGAATAGTACTGCCAACGCAACCCGCCAAACTTTCAGAAAGCGTTTACGCGAAGGTAGCCTGGATGACAAAGAAATAGAAATGGATGTGGCGGAAGCCTCTCCACAGATGGAAATCATGGCACCGCCAGGCATGGAAGAAATGACCGAGCAGATTAAATCGATGTTTTCTGGCGCAGCAAGCGGGCGTAAGAAAGCACGTCGACTGAAAATCAAAGAAGCAATGAAGTTAATGATAGAGGAAGAGGCTGCAAAACTCATTAATGAAGATGAGTTAAAGCAAGAAGCGATTCGAAATGTAGAACAAAATGGTATCGTTTTTTTAGATGAAATCGATAAAATTGCCTCGCGTTCTGAAGCAGGTGGGGCAGAAGTTTCGCGTGCCGGTGTGCAGCGTGATTTATTGCCCTTGGTTGAGGGTACGACCGTGAATACGAAGTTCGGTATGATTAAGACTGATCATATTCTATTCATCGCTTCCGGGGCATTCCACTTTGCGAAGCCGTCTGATTTGATACCAGAATTGCAGGGGCGTTTTCCGATACGTGTAGAACTTGAATCACTTTCAATCGCCGATTTTGAGTGTATTTTGACTAGTACTGACGCATGTCTTACACGTCAATATGAGGCCCTATTGGCAACGGAAGGTGTGAAGATAGAGTTTTCTTCAGAAGGCGTGCAGCGTTTGGCGGGTATCGCTTATTCGGTTAACGAAACCACTGAAAACATCGGTGCTCGTCGTTTGTATACCGTGATGGAAAAATTACTTGAAGAAATCTCCTTCGATGCCCATCAGAATAGTGGAAAGACAGTGTTAATAGACGCCGCTTATGTTGAACAACGACTACAGGCATTATCTGTCGATGAAGATTTGTCGCGTTATGTGCTGTAGAAGTAAAACTTGATGTCGTATTGAAATTGGAGGGATGGGATGGCAAACAAAAGTATGGGAACACGTCAAAAATTGGTGTTTCGACTTGAGTCCCTCCAGTCAAAACCGCGCAACCCAGTGGCCGCTTTAGCCAAACGTGGTGGCGCCGGTAGCCATCAGAAAACCAGTGCGGTATTGCGACAAGCGAATAAGCAAGCACTAAAAAAATTGCCAATGGACGATGAAGCGGATTAAACTTGGAAGGTGCATTGCTTAAGCGCAATCAAACTCTAAAGACGGGAGTCTTTAATGCCAGGCTGCAGGAAGCGTAAATATCTAAATAAGTACCGTTGCCCACTTCGGCGGCGTGACTTAGTAACGCGCATGCTAGTCGATTTAGGCATGTTTTACGCCGAATCCTTTGGAGCGATTAGGGCAATATCTTTTTTACGTGAAAAAAATGTACCCGAGCCTGTGATTGCCCGGGTGATTCGCAATGATTATTCACTCTACTGATTTCGACCGACTCCTATAAGTGGTTGAGTCTAGTTGGATTCAATTTTTGCGTTGCGCGAGAGCAGCCTTTCTATCATGTCGCGGCTGGCTACATTTTCAAACAGGACACCTGCCACTGCTTCGGTAATTGGCATGTCTATATTCAACTCAAATGCCAGGGCTTTCACTGCTTGTGCACAACGCACACCTTCGGCGACGTGACCGAGCTCTTGTATGATGGTCTCTAGCGATTTGCCCTCGGCGAGCGCCAGGCCGACCTTGCGATTACGTGATAAGTTACCAGTGCAAGTGAGTATCAAATCGCCAACCCCGGTCAAACCCATCAAAGTTTCCAGTCGTCCACCAAGTGCGGTACAAAGGCGGCTGATCTCTGCTAAACCACGTGTCATTAAGGCAGCGCGCGCATTCAAGCCTAGACCTAATCCATCCGCGACACCTGTGGCAATTGCCAGAATATTTTTGACCGCGCCACCGACCTCCACACCGATCACGTCGTCGCTAGAATAGACACGTAAGCTGGGGTTATGCGCAGCAGTGACGACTAATCGGCACAATTCTGGTGAGTGTGAAGCGATGGTCAGAGCGCATGGGAGGCCTTGTGCGACCTCTTGTGCAAAAGAAGGGCCAGATAGCGCGCCAGCGAGTACTTGCTCGCCAAGCTCTTGCCTGACTACTTGATGTGGCAATAATCGCGTGTTTTCTTCAAAGCCTTTGCACAACCAAACTACATTGCGTAAAGGATAGGCGGCACATTGCTTCAAAATAGGGCGTAGACCAGACACCGAGCTGGCAATGATTAATAAGCCCTCGCCGTCGTTGCTGTCTAATGCATGGCGCAATGCCGCGTGAAAGTCAGCTGTTGCCTTCAGCGAATCGGGTAGGCGAAAGCCTGGAAGATAATGTTGATTTTCGCGCTCTATTTGCGCGCTTTCCATCGCAATTTGATTGCGCCCCCAAAGCAAAACTTGGTTTTTTGCTGCTAGTGAAATCGCTAAAGCCGTGCCCCATGCCCCGGCGCCTAGAACGGTAATATTCATAGTTGACCTGTTTAATTTCTTGGTTTCGTCGGTTTTTGTCTACCGCATCGATGTATATCACTCATCTGATCCAAATAGCTGACATAAAAAAAGGACACGCTTATGTCCTTTATTGTTCATTCTGATAAATGTGCGACGCTTATAAACCCCAGACATCGGTTGTTCTGACGTACCCTGTCTGACCATCGCGGTGTTTTACTTTTACCCATAAACCACTGGCTGGTTCCACCATCTCAAGCAACACGTTCTTGTCGGCACTGAATACCATACTTGCGGATTCTTCCGCTGACACACGAACGCGAGCCGTTGCCACTCTGACGACCAGATTGCGCCGCGCCACCAGATCTTTGGCTTCGACCCAACTTAAGTCACCTTGGGCATCACGTACCCGGCACCAAGCGCCTGAGGTCAAAATCACTTCAACTGGCATGCCAGCAGGCGCGACATAGACTTTCATGCCACGTGCAGAGGGCGCATCGTACATGATGATAGGTGTGGCACCAACAGCGCGGAATTCTAAGGCGTGGGATAGTCCCGAGGCTGAACTTAATCCTAGCAATACCAGTGTTGAAAGGCTGGAGATGAGACGCATTGCGTAACCTTAGGATAAAGTCTATAAAGAAAAACCCATTGCTCTAAAAAGTAAGAACAATGGGTCAGTAAATCAATTAGTGCGTTGTTGCAGCTGCTTCGGTTGTACCAGCGTCTGCTGCCAAGGCAGCTTGCTCTGCCATATTGGCCAAACGTTGTTGGTAGAAGGCTTCGAAGTTGATTTCTGTCAAATGAATCGGAGGGAAACCAGCGCGAGAAATCGCATCAGCGACATTGGAGCGCAGGTAAGGATAAATGATGTTTGGGCAACCAATGCCTAACAATGGATCCATTTGATCTTGAGGAATATTGCGCGCTTCGAAAATACCCGCTTGTTTTGCTTCTACCAAGAAAGCAACTTTGTCCTTGATTTTCGCTGTTACTGTTACTGTTACTGTGGACTCTACGATGCCTTCAGCCAATGGCTCAGCCGCTACGTCTAAAGTTACTTCAACGCTTGGCGCTTCCTGTTCCAAGAAAATCGCTGGAGAATTTGGTTGTTCGAGCGATAAATCTTTCAGATAGACGCGTTGAATTTGGAAAATTGGCTGCAAATTTTGGTCGGACATGTGAGACTTTCTTTAAATTCTATAAATTGATTGTGAACAGCGAGCTACTTACATAGGGACAAAAAACCAATATTCAAGCCCCATTCTGTTTTGCTTCGATTTTGAATCACTTTAATGACTTTAATACGGCGAAACAGAATTAGCCTTCTATTGTAGCAAGTGCGACCAAAAAACCGCAATCAAAGCCGCTTGTGCACTGCGTTTTATGTTGGATTTAACAGCGAATCGAGCTTGCCAGCGCGATCTAAGGCCGATAAATCATCAAAACCACCGACATGTGTTTCCCCTATGTAAATTTGAGGCACGGTGCGGCGTCCAGTTTTTTGCATCATCGCTTCCCGAACCGCTGGATCGAGATCTACCCGCACTTTTTCAATGTCGGCAACGCCTTTGGCTTTTAACAGGCGTTCAGCCATCACACAATACGGACAAACTGCAGTGGAATACATAACAACATGGGCAACCATGACAACTCCCTTATTTAACTGTCGGTAGACCTTGCGACTGCCAAGCCGCAACGCCGCCGTCTAAACTAAACGCTTGCTCAAATCCTGCCTTATTCAGGATGTTGACTGCGCTACTGGAACGCATACCTTTGGCGCATACGGTGATGACGGTATGTGCTTTTGATTTTTCAATTTCCTTAATTCGGGACTCGAGTTCACCTAAAGGGATATTTTTTGCGTTCGCCAAATGACCGCTGGCAAATTCTTCAGCGCTACGCACGTCCAAGATCAGGGTTTTGCCTTGATTGATTTTTTGCGTCGCTTGCAATTGCGAGACTCTGGCGCCGCGTCTTTGCAGGCTGGGGAGTAATAAAGCACCGCCGGAAATGAGGGCGATGGCAAGCAGAAATAGATTGTCGCTAATGAAATTCACAGTTTTCCCGTGTTAAGAATGGTTATAAGTGGTTAAAGACAAGCGCCTCATTATAAAATAGATGGGGAATTTAGTTTTGAACTGATTGAATTTCCTACGTAATCATTGTAAACCCATCTTAAACCCAGCTAATTTAAGCAAATATTAAGCAAATATCATGTATAAAATTGTATTGATGCGTCATGGCGAATCCACTTGGAACCTCGATAATCGTTTTACTGGCTGGACGGATGTGGATCTGACCGAAAAAGGCGTGGCTGAAGCACGCCAGGCCGGTAAGTTGCTGAAAGAAGCGGGTTTCACCTTTGATTTAGCCTATACCTCGGTCTTAAAACGTGCGATTCGTACTTTGTGGGGCACTTTGGACGAGATGGATTTGATGTGGTTGCCTGTACAACATGACTGGCGTTTGAATGAGCGTCATTATGGTGCCCTGCAAGGCTTGAACAAAGCAGAAACAGCAGCTAAATATGGCGATGAACAAGTTTTAGTATGGCGCCGTAGCTACGACACACCACCCAATCCTTTGGATGAAAATGATGAACGTACTTCGTTTAATGATCCACGCTATGCCGGTTTGCAACGTGCGCAAATTCCTCTAACAGAATGTTTAAAAGACACAGTGGCACGCGTTGTGCCAGCATGGGATGATTCTATTGCACCAGCCATCCGCGCTGGTAAACGCGTCATTGTTTCCGCGCATGGCAACAGTTTACGCGCTTTAATCAAAATGCTTGATGGCATAAGCGATGATGCCATCGTGAATTTGAATATTCCTAACGGTCAGCCTTTGGTGTATGAATTGGATGCGGACTTGAAACCAATTAAGAGTTATTACCTCGGTGATCAGGACGCGATTGCGGCTGCATTAGCGGCAGTGGCGAGCCAAGGAAAGTCGAAGTAAACCGGATGCAGTTTTCTTCAAAGTACCAGGTGCGACAAGCTGACAGACTTAATTTACGCCAAGTCGTAAGGGCGGTTTGTTTTGCTTGCAGTTTCGTGTGTGTGTTGGGTATCTGGCCAGATATGGCACATGCTCAAAGCAATCGCGCCAAAGAGAAAAAGCAGGCAGAAGCCACGCGTATTGAGTTGCAACAAAAACTCAAAGCTTTAAAAAAAGATATAAGCAAGACAGAGTCAGCCAAGGAAAAAGCCAGTGATGCGCTGGAAGAGTCTGAGCAAGCCATTTCTGAAACGAATCGTTCTATCCGGGAACTACAGACAGAACAGCAGCAAGCGAATGAACGCTTGAATCAACTGATCGCCGAACATGAGCGCTTGACTGCACAAGTTGAACAACAGAAAAAACAATTATCTGATTTCCTACGTCGCCAATATATGCACGGTGATAGCGATAGAATGAAATTGTTGTTGTCTGGTGATAATCCAAATCGTATCAACCGTGAGCTGCATTACATGAGTTATGTCTCGCAGACCCAAGCCAAATTGATTGCCGCTTTGCGAACTAGTTTGGAAGAAATCGAAAAGAATAAACTAGCAGCGCAACAGACTAAAGATGAACTAGATGAAATCGCGCAAGAAGAGCGCGATCATAAAAAAGGTCTGGAAAAAGAGAAAAAACGTCATACTGCGCTGCTGACTGAGTTAGCAAGTAAATTACACGCACAAAAGAAAGAAGCAGAAAATTTACAAAAAGACGAGCAGCGTCTGAGTAATCTGGTGACGCGGTTGAATAAGCTGATGGAAGAACAGGCGAAAGCGGAACAAGCCCGTCTTGCCTTGCAAGAAAAACAGCGCAAAGAACGATTAGCCCAAGAAAAAGCGCAACGTGAGAAGAACCAAATTGCGGGTCAAAATAAGCAATCTGGCAAAGTCGTTAATGATATCGAAGACAATAAAAACCTTAGAGTTGAACAGACTCCCACACCAGGCATGTTGGACGGACAGGAATTCGGTCGCTTGAAAGGGCAATTACGTTTGCCCGTGAAGGGCGAGTTGATCGCTAAGTTTGGTAATAAGCGTGGCGAAGGCCCAAGCTGGAAAGGTCTTTTTATTAAAGCGAGCGAAGGCGCTGAAATCAAAGCCATTGCAGCAGGCAAAGTGGTTTTCGCGGAATGGCTGCGCGGCTTTGGCAATATGATTATTCTCGATCATGGTGGCCAATATTTAAGCCTTTATAGCAATACGCAAGCCGTACTAAAACATGCAGGCGATATGGTGAAGGCAGGTGACACGATAGCCAATGCTGGCAATAGCGGCGGCAATGAAGAAACCGGACTATACTTTGAAATGCGTTACAAAGGTCAGGTGTTTGATCCACTGGGTTGGGTGCGTAAATAAGTGTTGATTAGCTTTAGTCAGCGCAAGCGTATTAGGTATGCATAGATAAACTCAGGGTAGGATTTTCAACAATTTTTTGCGGTCAATACCGTTTTGGAATTATGGGCAGTAAATTAAAAAATTTTGGTTTGATTGGTTTCGGTGTCGTTGCTGGTGTTGCCGCTTCCTTGCAGTATTCTGCCCTTGCCCAAAAAATGGGAGGCAGTCCTTTGCCCCTGGAAAAGCTCAGTGAATTTTCAGAAGTGTTTGGCATGATCAAATCCGATTATGTAGAACCCGTAGACGATGAAAAACTGCTGACCGAAGCAATGAATGGCATGGTGAGTTCTTTGGACCCGCATTCCGCTTATCTGGACAAAAGAGCGTTTAAAGAATTACGTGAAGGCACCGAAGGCAAGTTCGTGGGTCTAGGTGTCGAAGTCGGTATGGAAGATGGCTATGTCAAAGTAGTCTCGCCTATCGAAGACTCACCCGCTTACCGCGCAGGTATACAACCGGGCGATCTGATTACGCGTATTGATGGCACTCCGATTAAGGGTTTGAGTATCGACGACGCGGTAAAAAAAATGCGTGGTGAACCGAATTCTAAGATCACACTAACCATTGCGCGTAAGACGGAAGATAAACCTATCGTTGTGACATTGACGCGTGAATTGATCAAGCAGCATAGTGTCAAAGCTAAAGTAATAGAACCTGGTTATGCTTGGCTGCGTATTTCTCAGTTTCAAGAACCCACCGTGGAAGACATGGTGAAAAAGATCAATGCCTTGTATGCGCAAGAACCGGCTTTGAAGGGTTTGGTTTTGGATTTGCGCAATGATCCGGGTGGCGTATTGCCAGGTGCGGTCGGTGTGTCTGCGGCCTTTTTGCCGAAAGATGTTGCTGTGGTTTCGACTAACGGTCAGGTTGAAGATTCCAAACGGACCTATTTTGCAAAACGTGAATTCTATACCAATGGCACGGGTGGCGGCGATCCCTTGGCGAAGTTGCCAGCTGCGATTAAAACCGTACCGATTGTGGTCTTGATTAATACCGGTACCGCTTCTGCTTCTGAAATTGTGGCCGGCGCTTTGCAAGATTATCGTCGTGCGATTGTGCTGGGGACCCAGAGTTTTGGTAAGGGTTCGGTGCAAACGGTGCATCAGATTTCTGCTGAAACAGGGATCAAGATTACAACCGCGCGCTATTACACACCATTAGGTCGCGCGATTCAAGCCAAAGGCATTACACCGGATTTGCATGTAGAAGAAACGGCTGATGGTGATGGTTTCAATGCCTTACGTTCGCGTGAAGCAGATTTGGTAAAGCATTTGAGCAACGATAAAGAAGCAGAAGCAGAAAAAGTCATGGTGGACGAGCTGGAAGAGGAAAAGCGTCTGGTTGCCTTGGCGAAGAAAAGCAAGGCGCTCGAATACGGCAGTAAAGATGATTTTCAGTTAACGCAAGCTTTGAATCATTTGAAGGGTTTGCCAGTGAAATTATTCGCGATGAAAACCCCAGACACCGCCGTTAACGCCGCTGCTAATTCTGCTGTAACGCAGTCAGCATTAAGTCCCGTAAAGAGCAAAGTGGATAAAAAATCAGAGCCTAAGAAAAAATAGATATCTAATATGTCGACTCACGCGTTTGTGATTCGCACGGTTTGCTCCGTTAGTGGCAAAGACAAAAATGAACGACAACCAACTATTACGTTATTCACGTCATATCCTGCTTGATCAAATCGGGATTGAAGGCCAACAAAAAATTCTTGCGGCACATGCTTTGGTGATCGGTGCCGGTGGCTTGGGCTCGCCTGCTGCTTTGTATCTGGCAGGTGCTGGTATCGGTAAGTTGACGATAGTCGACGATGACGAAGTTGACCTGACTAATTTACAGAGACAGATTTTGCATACGACGGAGCGCGTTGGTCAGAATAAAGTCGATTCCGCAAAGATCAGCTTGCACGCGATTAATCCTGAAATTGAAATCGTCGCATTGAAAGAACGTTTGCAAGGTGAGCGCCTGCAAGCCTTAGTGCATAGTGCAACGGTAGTATTGGATTGCAGCGATAATTTCAAAACCAGGCATGCTGTGAATAGCGCATGTGTGACAGCGGGTGTGCCGCTGGTATCGGGGGCGGCGATTTCCTTTGATGGACAGCTCAGCGTCTTTGATACTCGAACCAAAGACGCACCGTGCTACGCGTGTTTGTTCTCGCCAGATCAAGAATTTGAAGAAGCACAATGTTCGACTATGGGCGTGTTTGCACCACTCGTGGGTATTATCGGGACGATGCAAGCAGCAGAAGCTCTAAAGCTAGTGATGGGTCTAGGCCAGTCTGCAGCGGGGCGTCTGCTATTACTTGATGCTTTGGCTATGGAATGGAATACGATAGGCATTAGCAAAAATAGTGATTGTCCGGTTTGCGGGTCTTTACATAGTAAGTTACAACACTAAGATTGAACCACCACAATCGCCGGCAAAGCCCCACGCAAGGCATTGCACAGCATAATTTCATCGGCCTGCAAAAGCTCTTCTATCGTTAAGGATTTTTCCTGTGCTTGCAGATGCGGATCGTCCAACAGAACGGCACGCATGATGCCAGGTAATACACCATCGTTGAGTGGTGGTGTGTACCAAGTCTGACCAATCCGCACAAATACATTACTACGTCCGCCTTCAGTTACGTAACCTGCACGGTTGACGAATAAACTGTCAAAGCCACCTGCTTGTTCTGCCGCTTTCCAAGCAGCATCGTAAGCTTGTCTGTGGCTGCTTTTGTGCTTCAAAAATAGGGTTTCGGTTTCGCACACTTCATTCTTAAAGAATAGTTTTACCGGGGTATTTAAATTTTGTAGTTGCGCGTGTTGGATCTGTATCTGGCCGTTCGGTTGCAAGCCAAGACGTAAACGATAGGCGGAATCGCTGGTAAAGCTCGCGCAACAGGTTTGTAATTCGTAGACGATCTTCGTACGATCAAATGCAAAACCAAAAAAATCAGCGGAGCGTTCCAGTCGTTGTAAGTGACGTTCAAGGTGGCGGCAGCCATCAGCGTGAGTCGCAAACATGGTTTCAAATAGCTCAAACTCGGGTTGCAAACCTGTCAGGAATTTTGCCTTCAATTGGCATTCGGCAAACTCTTCTTCTGCACGACTATCGTAGACGATGCCTGCGCCGACGCCCATGCAGCCTGTGAGTGAACCTTGAGCATCGGCTGGGCTTAATTGTAGTGTACGAATTGGTACCGATAAACAAAAATCACCTAAACGCGCTTGCGATGTTGGCGGATCGAACCAGCCAATAGCACCTGTGTAGATGCCACGGTCCTCTGTCTCTAGTTCGCGTATGATTTCCATCGTCCTGTGTTTAGGTGCACCGGTAATTGAGCCGCAAGGGAAGAGCGCGCGCATGACTTCTGCCAAATTCAATTCAGGACGTAATTGCGCTTCTATGCTGGAGGTCATTTGCAATACGCTGGAGAAGCGATTGACTTCAAACAAGGCCGGCACTTTCACACTGCCGGTGCTGGCGATGCGACCTAAATCGTTGCGGAGCAAATCAACGATCATCAAATTTTCTGCGCGATTTTTGGGATCGCGGCGTAAGTTGTCCGCCGCCTGTTGATCTTGCAAATCATCGCCGCAGGCTGCCGCTGTACCCTTCATCGGCCGCGCAAATAAATGACCGGCCGTGTGGCGAATGAAGAGTTCAGGCGATAGAGATAAGATCGCAGAGCCATCTGGCAAATGAATAAAAGCGCCGTAAGGCACGGGCTGACGTCGGCGTAATGCCAAATATAGGCTGAGCGCCGAACCATAAGTTTGAAAATGCAAACGATAGGTATAGTTAACTTGATAGGTATCACCTGCCGCGATATAAGCGCGGATTTGTTCTATCGCTGATGTGAAATTCTCGACCGTGACATTGGCCTGTAATTGCCGTATTCCTGCAATTTGATGCTGGCTGTGATGTTCCAGCCACGACAATATACTTTCTTTGCCCAGTTGCTGGCAGCGTTTAAAAACAAGGAATTGTGAAATGCTGCTCTGTTGGTCAAACTGCTTGCGTGACGCGATTGCCTGTAGTTGCGCGCCAGTTTCATAACTCAATAATGCCACGACAAAGTTGCTCGCATCTAAGGCCTGTTGCACTTGCGACCAAGCGGACTCCCAATCGTCAACCCGACTACATGATATGGATTGCACAAACTCTGAATATAAACGTGAACAGGCGTCATTACTGCGCGCGTCATCGAGCAAGGCGAAGCAATGATGAGTATCAAGAGTAATGTCAGTAGCTTGAAAGGAAGAAGACACGGGTGAAAGGTCAGGTTAAAATCGTCGCTAGTTTACTCGCAGTTTCAAAATCATGCGTGGCTTTATTTTGTTGCAACTTTTGTCAAATAAACTCAAAAGTGGCAAAAAACAAAAAAAGTGTAACCAAATTCATTCGTCCGCGTTAGCTATAGGGAGACGCCACAAACGCGCTATAATGCGCGCACGAAGCGGCTCTAATTTGATTAGATCTTGCGTAGAACACCGGGTTGCGTTTTATTTACTTACATCGCTCATTTTAATTATATTGCCATGACAAAAAAATCTCCTATCGCCTTGGCGGCACTCCTGTTAGCCCTTGGAACCAGCGCAGTTACTTTGTTACCAGTTACAGCGCAAGCACAAACTGCGGAAAAGAAAGAAGCTCCGAAAGAAGTCATTCGCGCAGAATGGACCAAACCATGGCAAGAACTCCAAACATTAATCACTGACAAAAAATATCCAGAAGCTTTGGAAAAACTGAATACTTTAGGTAAGTCAGAAAATAAAACGCCTTACGAAAATTTTTTCTTGAGCAGAACTAAAGCGGTCATTGCTTCCAGTACGAATAACACTGAGTTATTGGCGATCTGTTTCGAAGAAATGATTAATAGTGAATTTTTGAGTGCAGCGGAAAAGTTAAAGTATACCGAAGCGATGGCCGGTACTTATTACAATGCAAAAAAGTATAAAGAAGCGCAGGTATGGACTAAGCGTTATTTGGCAATGGAGCCAAATAACGCTGTGATGCAAGACCTGGAAGTGCAAAATTATTATCTCGGCGATGACTATGTGAATGCAGCAAAAGCTGTTAAAGCACAGATCGCAGCGGATGAAGCCGCGAAGCGTGTTCCTGGTGAAACGCGTTTGCGGTTATTGCACGGCTCCAGTATGAAGATGAAAGATATTGAGGGTTCCACTAAGGCTTTAGAGTTGTTAGTTAAATATCATCCAAATAAAGAATATTGGGCAGATTTACTGTATCGTTTGCCAAGCAAGCAAGGATTTAATGACCGCCTGCGTTTAGATTGGTATCGTTTGTTGCTCGCAACAGATACGATGGAAGACGGCTCTCAGTTTATGGAAATGGCTGAGACTGCTTTGTTGGCAGGTCTGCCATTAGAAGCGAAACATATTATGGAAGCAGGTTATAAAGCGAACTTGTTAGGTACTGGCAAAAACATGGCTAAACATAAGCCTTTGTTGGAAAAAGCCACCAAACAAGCTGCTGACGACGCAAAGACACTAGATGCGGGTGAGGCATCTGCTAAAGCTGCTAAAACGGGCTTGGGTATGACTAACATGGGTTACAACTTGGTAGTCAATGGTCAACACGAACGCGGCATCAGTTTGATTGAACAAGGTATTGCGAAAGGTGGTTTAAAGTCACCAGAAGAAGCTAAATTGCATTTAGGTATGGCTTATCTGCAAGCCGGCAATAAAGCGAAGGCACATGAAGTGCTCAAAACTGTACAAGGCAATGATGGTGCAGTCGAATTGGCGAATTATTGGATGTTGATGAAGTAAATTTGAAGTTAAAGAGTGACGATTCGTCGTCGCTCTTTTCGATGAAATTGTTTCAAAACGCAAAAAAGCAGTAAGGGCGACCTTACTGCTTTTTTTTCGACACAGCGCTTGTAATGCTATTTGATTGGCAATGCCGTGGTGTTTTTTACTTCTTCCATCACCGCATAGGTATGTGTTTCTCGCACACCACTTAGTTGCAGCAAGGACTTTCCAAGAAAGTCGCGGTAGGCATTCATGTCCTTAACCCGTGCTTTGACCAGATAATCGAAGCCACCCGCTACCATATGACATTCCAATACCTCAGGAATCGCTTGCACGCCACGCTTGAAGGCGTCAAACACATCGGGTGTCGTCCTGTCCAATACCACTTCGATAAAAACAAGCAAGGCGACATCGAGTAAATGTGGATTAAGTTGGGCGGTATAGCCTAGAATGTAGTCCGATTCTTGCAACTTACGTACCCGCTCCAAACAAGCAGCTGGAGAAAGGTTGACTCTTGTGGCAAGTTCTACATTACTGATGCGGCCGTCATTTTGTAATTCGGCCAGAATTCTTTTACTGATTTTGTCTAGCATAAGAAGGCAGTTTGAGTAGTTGTTAATAATATTCGGTGGAATTGTCTCACAAAATACAATATTTCGATATACATCCGAATTTCCAGAATTAATCCTCGTCAATGATCTATACAATTAAATCATATTTGCTTTTATAAATAAATGATGAATCCACCCATGAATCCCCAATCTACTTACATACCATTTCAAACGCTACAGCAAGAATTGTTAGCGAATCCCTCCGAACTGAGAGTCAAAATCACCGAAGCATATCGCCGTGACGAGACTGAATCTGTGGCTTGGTTACTTGCGAATATACAAGAAATAACCGGTGCAAAAAACAACACTCATGAGTTAGCGAAAAAATTGGTTAGCTCGGTGCGCCAACAACGTACTCGCGCCTCTGGTGTCGATGCTTTGATGCATGAGTTCTCCTTATCCTCTGAAGAGGGTGTGGCTTTGATGTGCTTGGCAGAAGCTTTGTTGCGGATTCCTGATGCGTCGACGAAAGATAGATTGATCGCCGACAAAATCAGCAAAGGCGACTGGCGCAAACATTTGGGCGAGTCACCTTCTCTATTCGTGAACGCAGCGACTTGGGGTTTGTTAGTAACGGGTAAGTTAGTCAGCACTAATAGCGATCAAGGCTTAGGCTCCGCTGTAACGCGCCTTATTGCAAAAGGGGGGGAGCCACTGATTCGCAAAGGCGTGGATCTGGCGATGCGGATGTTGGGCAATCAGTTTGTGACCGGACAAACTATCGATGAAGCTTTGAAAAACAGCCAAGATAATGAGAAGCGCGGCTATCGCTACTCTTACGATATGTTGGGTGAAGCGGCATTGACTATGCATGATGCAGCGTTTTACTACAAAGCTTACGAAACCGCGATCCACGCGATTGGCAAAGCATCGAACGGTCGTGGTATTAAAGATGGTCCAGGTATCTCAGTCAAACTCTCAGCTTTGCACCCACGCTACTCGCGCGCACAACGTGCCCGTACGATGGAAGAATTACTGCCACTCCTGAAAAAGCTTTTGATTTTGGCGAAGCAATACAACATCGGTTTGAACATCGATGCGGAAGAAACCGATCGTCTGGAATTATCCTTAGATTTAATGGAGGCACTAGCTTTCGATAAAGATCTAGAAGGCTTTGAAGGTATAGGTTTTGTGGTGCAAGCGTACCAAAAGCGTTGCCCGTTTGTGATTGATTATTTGATTGACCTTGCGCGTCGTAGCAGCCGTAAATTTATGGTGCGTTTGGTCAAAGGTGCGTATTGGGATTCTGAAATCAAGCGTGCTCAAGTGGATGGTATGACAGGATTCCCAGTCTACACACGCAAGGTTTACACCGATGTCTCTTATCTGATGTGTGCGCAAAAATTGTTGGCAGTCACCGATGTGATCTACCCACAGTTTGCGACGCATAATGCCTTAACTTTGTCGACGATATACAGTTGGGCGCAAGAAGCGAAAGTGACCGATTATGAATTCCAATGTCTGCATGGCATGGGCGAAACTTTGTATGACCAAGTGGTTGGCGCAGATAAGCTGAACAAGCCTTGCCGTATCTATGCACCAGTAGGTTCACATCAAACCTTGTTGGCGTATCTGGTTCGTCGCTTGTTAGAGAATGGTGCCAACTCTTCTTTTGTGAATCAAATCGTTGATGAGAAAATTTCTATCGACTCATTGATCGAAGACCCAATTCAGATCGCAAAAAATCTCGCTGGTCAAATGCATAGCGGCATTCATTTACCAAGTAATTTGTTTGGTAAGGAACGCAAAAATTCAGCGGGTGTGGACTTCAGCAATGAATTGCAATTGCAAAAAATCAGTGCTCATTTTAGTGCATTCAGCCAGCAAATTTTGACAGCGGCACCGCTGTTAGCAGGTAACGTATCCGCGAACGCAGCACGTCCCGTATTGAATCCCGCTGATCATAGTGATGTAGTTGGACAAGTGGTAGAAGCCGACGCCAGCGACGTGCAAACTGCTTTGGTTGCTGCGCAAGCTTATGCAACAGAATGGCAAAATCAAACACCAGCAGCGCGAGCTGCCTGTTTGAGCAAAGCGGGTGATTTGCTCGAAGCGCAGACTTTGGATTTCATGTCATTAGCGATACGCGAAGCAGGCAAGTCTTTGCCGAATGCTTTGGCTGAGGTGCGTGAAGCGGTTGATTTCTTGCGTTACTACGCAGCGCAAGTTGAAGCTCAGCCACAGACAGAAGCATTGGGCCCAGTGGTTTGTATTAGTCCATGGAATTTCCCTCTCGCCATTTTCATTGGTGAAGTCAGCGCCGCTTTAGCCGCAGGTAATGTGGTGTTGGCAAAACCAGCTGAACAAACTCCTCTGATTGCACACCGTGCTATTCAATTAATGCACGAAGCTGGCGTCCCCGTTGGGGCTTTGCAATTCTTACCAGGTACGGGTGAGGTGGTCGGCGCGCAATTGGTGGCCGATAGCCGTGTTAAGGGCGTGATCTTTACTGGCTCTACTGAAGTGGCACAAATCATCAATCGTACTTTGGCTAAACGTTCGATTGCTGAGAACATTGATATTCCATTGATCGCCGAAACGGGTGGTCAAAATGCGATGATCGTTGACAGTAGCGCATTGCCAGAACAAGTGGTGAATGATGTCGTTTCTTCGGCATTTGACAGTGCAGGACAACGTTGTTCGGCTTTGCGTGTTTTGTGTCTGCAAGATGATATCGCCGACAAAACTTTGGAAATGTTGCACGGTGCAATGCAAGAGTTGCGTGTTGGCATTCCAGATCGTCTGGCGACTGACATCGGTCCAGTGATTGATGCTGAAGCACAAAAAAATCTGCAAACGCATATTGATGCGATGCGTTCGAAAGCGAAGTCTTTCTATACTTTAGATTTGCCTGCGAGCTGCAAGAACGGCACTTTCGTTGCACCGACCGTACTGGAAATTAACTCTCTGTCTGAATTGACTAAGGAAGTATTCGGTCCGGTCTTGCACGTCTTGCGTTACCGCCGCGATGATTTGCCTGCGCTGATCGACGCTATCAATGCTACAGGGTTTGGTTTGACCTTGGGTGTGCATTCTCGTATCGATGAAACGATAGAATTCATCACACAACGCGCGCATGTTGGCAATATTTACGTCAATCGCAATATCGTTGGTGCGGTGGTGGGTGTACAACCATTTGGAGGAGAGGGTAAATCAGGCACCGGTCCAAAAGCGGGCGGCCCCTTGTATTTGAAGCGTTTGCAAAAAAATCCTGGCATGAATTTCAGCGGTAACACCGTTTATGAAAAACAAGCACCGGTTGCCTTAGATGCCTTAACGGTATGGGCGAAAACCCATGGCCACCTTGATGTCGCTGATTTAGCGGAGAAGTACGCACGTCAAAATCCCTACAAGATGACGATGCTGTTGCCGGGACCTACAGGTGAAACCAATACTTTGGCATTCTCTTCTCGTGGACGGGTGTTTTGTGCGGCTAAGGATCTCGCGACATTGCTCAACCAGATTGCTGCGGTGGTGGCAACGGGTAATACGGTTGTGGTGGAAGCGCACACTAAACAGTTGCTACCAGCCGATTTGCCAAAATTGGTGGCTGATGCGATCGTCGTCGCTAGCCCTGACCAGTCTCATGCGCAATTTGCCTTGATAGCGCGTGAGCTCGCAGCAAGCTATCGCCCTGTATTTGCACAACAAGATGGTGCGATCGTGTGTATTGTAGAAGCAGATGTCAATACAGAATTGCCTTTGTGGCGTCTGGTTGCCGAACGCGCATTGTGCGTGAACACGACCGCGGCGGGTGGTAACGCAAGTTTGATGACTTTGCAAAACTAAGCCGATGAATTCGTAACTTTTTTACGAATTGACTGGCAACAAAAAACCGTATGAGACCGAGTTGTTGGCCGCATACGGTTTTTTTGTAACTATAATTTTTGAACCTAGTGATTTTAGTACTTGTAGCCAAAACCAAACGTGATCAAGCTATTGGTGCTCTTAAAATTATTGCTCGGTTTGCTCGTGTAGCTCAAGGCCGCGCCCGCATTTAAGGTCCAACCGTTTGCGACCACGGTCGCCAGGTTGATATCGAGGGTGCTTCGAGTACCTATGTCACCGGTACCAGGATAAACTGTCCAACGTTGTTTGATACTGGAAGTTGCGCTGATTTTGTGAGTGGATTCTTCACCGAGCAAAAATTCGAAACCGCGTTTGCTAGTAGGTGATGGCGGTATGGTGGCGCCAAATTGCGTTTCTGAAAAACCTATACCTGTAAACAAATCAAAGTTGGTTTCATCGGTTTTGATCAGTTTAAAACCGGCACCTGCATTGATGGCGTAACGTGAATCAATGTTCTGAATCTTATTAGTTTCTAGTTCACCGCCACCAAAAAAGAAACTATTCTCGGATAAATTGTAGTCATAGCGGCCACCCAGACGCAGTAGTTGAGCGGTATTGGTTTTGATGTTATTGACTTTGTTACTGCCGTAATTGATCAAACTATATAAACCAAGTTTATCTTCTTTGCTCGCTTTGGTCGCGTTGGCCACGACGTTAAAGGTTTGTGAAGAGGTGTTGCTAGATGCCAGCGAACCGCCAATGGCGATGCCGCCATGCCATGTATTGTCTTGCAAGGTTTGTGCTTGAACGTTATTGACTTGTGTGATTGCGAAACCCAATAGCGCGAGAGATTTGCAGCTTAGTGAAAAAAAACGAGGGTAAAACATGAAATTTCCTTGTTGATTTGTATCTGTACGCATCGGAGTTTGCATTGACACCGAGCGCGTCTAAATTATATCTTTGATTCCAGTTACAGGTTTATAGGGAGAATCCGTGGAACTTGATAAGCCTTATATAACGTTGCTTGCACGACGAGGTTGACTGGGATTGCGCCAACAGCACCATTGGGTTTGTTGCAAAAAATCGCATTAAAATGCAGGAAGACGCGAATACTAAGTCTTTTCTGATCTACACTAACCCTTATTTTGTTCAAATTGGTGATGCGATGCGTACTGCCTTGATTTCTTCAGTGTTGTTCAGCTTGTGTTTAGTTAGTGCATGCGAGCGGCTCGGTGTTCCTGATCCAGCAAGAGATGCGGCGATTAAAGAAGCCGATGCACGTGCGACTGGAAGTGCTTGTCGCCATGCAGGGCGTGGCATAGAAGATTGTTACGTGATGAATCCTGAGGCATCAAGAGCTGCCGTGTATGCTGGTTGGAAAGAAATGAACGACTACATGCGCGAAAATAATATCGTTGAAATTAAACCGACAGCCTCAGCCTCTGCAGCAGCGTCTGAATCTGCTTCTGCCTCTGCCTCTGCTTCAAGTTCTGCTTCGGCATCCGCTTCCGCCAGTTCACATTAAAGCTTCTATGCACGCTAACGCCCAACTAATACAAACATTTTATCAAGCCTTTCAGCGTCGTGATGCGGCCGCTATGGCTGAATGCTATGCCGACGAAATCGAATTTTCTGATCCAGTTTTCCCTCGTCTGTGTGGCGAGCAAGTCGGTGCTATGTGGAAAATGCTAACCAGCCGCGCTGAAGATTTTTCTTTGAGCTTTGGCGGCATAGAGGCTGATGCAACGAAAGGACGTGCGTCTTGGGTCGCGACTTATCGCTTTAGCCAAACCGGTCGCATGGTGGTGAATCGGATCGAAGCGACATTTGAATTTCGAGACGGTAAGATCAGTCGCCATCAAGACCATTTCGATTTATGGAAGTGGTGCCGCCAAGCCTTGGGTCTAACAGGCTGGTTGTTCGGGGCATTTCCCATGGTGCAAAATAAGATTAGAGGGCAGGCCGCGGCTAGCTTAAGAAAATTTACAGCGACTACTTAGTCGACATAGCCGGTATTTGGATTAGCGGATTTGGAAATGCAAAGATATCGCCAACAAGTCGTGGGCATCGTTTTTTTAGTAGGCATAATGTCGGGGTGCTCATCCGACCGAACCGTGGTTAAAGACCCTGTCCCAATACAACTCTCCAACGCTGTATTGAAAATTGATAATGCCGTGCTCGCTGAAATTTTTCCAACAGACGGCTTGAGCAATGATACTTGTGGCCTGCCTGATTTCACTGAGCCTCTTATCCAAAAGATTAACGAAATCCGTGCTCAGGCGCGGTATTGCGGCAACGAGTACTTCCAAGCAGCCGCGCCATTGGCTTGGCAAAATAGCATACGAAGTGCGGCCTATCTACATGCGGTACAAATGGCTCAGGCGAATATTGTGTCGCATACCAGTTTTGATTCACGCGAATTAAAACAAAGAATCCTGGCAACGGGTTATCCTTACATGAAAGCTGGCGAAAACATTGCGGCAGGTCAGCGTACTTTAGATGTGGTGATGCAAGGTTGGCTGGACAGCCCAAGTCATTGCAACAAAATGATGGACCCAGACTACACTGAAGTAGTCGTAGTTTGCGTGGCAAAGAAAAATTCGTTTTATAAAACTTATTGGACGATGAATCTGGTTAGGCCTTTCCCTGGCGAATCGGTGCCGAAAAAGAAGCCTCCGAAAGAGCCTTCTGTTATAGAGAAATTTTATTCTAATCGTAATGTACAACCTTAAAGTTTAGGGTATGCATTGTCGATCAGTAGGTCTGCGCTGCTCATTACTGGCAAAGTAAACCAGAACAAGCTGCCTTTGTTGACTTCGCTGTGAAAGTCAATTTCCCCCCCCATTTTTTCCACAAATGATTTTGCGATATTGAGACCGAGGCCAGTGCCGCCTTGTTGTCGCGTGTTAGAGCCGTCTGCTTGGGCAAATTTAGAAAAAATCTTATCTCTAAATTCAATCGGAATACCTCGCCCACGATCTTCGATCTCAATTCGAATAAACTGCTGATCCGCTTGTAGGCGCATAATTACGGTTTCGCCCTCAGGCGAGAACTTGGCGGCGTTGGACAGTAAGTTGGCAAATACTTGCATGACACGGTCGCTATCACCGACGGCGTACAGAGTTGCGCTTGGTTCTACTAAGACATACTGCACACCGAGAGCGGCCGCGTAAGCGGTATTGGCTTCGATTGCTTGTGCGGCGAGTTGTGTCACATTGAAACTCTCTGATTTAAACTCCATCTTTCCGGATGCCAGCTTTTCCATATCGAGCAAATCATTGACCAGACTTCCTAATCGTTGGCTATTTCTGTGGGCTATTCGAATCAAATGCATGAGTTTGGGTGTTAGTTCGCCTGCCGCACCGTTTTCCAATAAACCAAGAGCGCCCCGAATGGAGGTGAGGGGCGTACGCAACTCGTGACTGACTACTGAAATAAATTCAGATTTAGCGCGATCCGCTTTCTTCTGTTCGGTTAGATCCAAAACAAAACCAACCCATTCAAAGCGAGAACCTTCTAGCTGCGCAAGTCCGACCATGACTGGCACCTTGACACCGTCTTTGCGCGTCAGCTCTGCTTCGAAGGGGGCCGCCTGACCGAATTCACGTATTTCAGCGAGTGCAGCTTGATGCGCTTGATGATATTCGGGCGAAGTAAGTTTTAACCACTCGATTTGATTGCTGATAATGTTTTCTCGATCGACCCCTAATAATTTGAGTAAGACATCATTGGCTAAGGTCAAGTGACCACTCATATCGCCTTGAAAAATACCGATCAGGCTAGAATTCACCAAACGGCGCAAGCGTGACTCACTGATTTTTAGCGCGTCGACCATGTGTGATTTATCTTGTACCGCTAGTTCAGCTAAATTAAGCGCATCGACCAGATCATTTTCGATTTTTTTCATCGCACTAATGTCGCGTACGCTGAACACACGACCGATTAAGCGATCACGCAGATACTCGGGCTTAGAAACACAGATCAGGTGCCGGCCATCGATTAAACCCAAAGTGTTTTCGGTTTCTGCTTCGTTATTAACTTTGAGATTTAATAAAATTTCTCTAAATGATTCTGGATCACGCAGGCAGGATAGCAGGTGCTGCATCATCAAAGTTTCATCACGCGCCACGATGAGGTCGTCCGACAAATCCCAAATAGAAGCAAAGCGACGATTCAAATTAACGATGCGACCTTGTAGATCAATCGATAAAATGCCTTCGGCCGTTGCCTCTAGTGAGCTTTGTAGTTGTGATGCCAGATGAGTTTGCTCGCGCGCGATACGCCGCCTTTCAGTAAGATCCTCGGCTTGAATGATCCAAAAATACTGTCCACTATTGCTAAAACTCGAAACGCGTTTTTCAATCGGAATCGCATGACCGTTGTTGTCTAGCCATTCGCTTTCTATGACACGTACACCAGAAAACACGGGATTTGCTTTGATCTCCTCCCAGAAAAAAACGTCTTGCAGTGCGCACTCAACACTGGATAATTCTTGCCCCAACAAGCTTTCACGGGTTCGACCTAAGATCTCGCAAGTGCGATGATTGACTTCTATCAGTAAGAGATCGGGGGCGGATACCACCATTAAGGGCACCGTTCCGTGCTGCACGATATGCTGCAGTAAATTGAGCTGTATCGCAGAATCTGAGTAGTTCATCTCGTATCTGACTTATCTGTTGGTGCCGGTGCCGGTGCCGACATTGGTGCTGCCACTAGACGAGCGTTTTGATTTAGAATCAAAGTAATAATTAACACGTTTGCGTGGGTTCAGATAATCGAAGATTGCTTTTGGCAGTAAGCCTGGACGTATGCTGGCGGTAATCGACAGATCAGCACCTTCTTCTGATAAATCCAAAATAATGGCATCTTCTTTGAGAATTTCGGCGTCATATACCAAGACGCGTGGTCGCAGCGGCTTACCAACATTCACATTCATGACCAGTCCAACAGCCTCGTTGGACAGGCGAACGATGGTTCCCGGTGGATAAACACCGAGACTCTTTATCATCGTTGCCATTACTGCTGGATCAAACTGGGCGCGTCGATGCGCGTACATCATCGACAGGGCCTCATGTGGCGTCAGTGATTGACTGGGGTCAAGGTGATTACATAAATTGTCATAAACATTGGCGATGGTCACGATGCGAGTCGGCATACGTATAGCATCTGCTTTTAATTTTTGTGGGTACCCGCTGCCATCCATATGTTCGTGGTGCTGAGCTATCACTTCTATCACTACTGGTGGTAAGCCGGCTTTGCTGCCCACGTCCACGCCATACTGGGTGTGTAGCTCAAAGAAATTTTGCTCAGGTTTTGTCAGTGCTTCGGTTTTGTTTAAAATTTTATCCGGGATATTGACTTTTCCTATGTCGTGAAACAGCGCTGCCATACCTACTGACTTGATTTGCGCCTCGCTGCATTTCATTTCGCTCGCAAGCATCATTGCCAATACGGAGACATTCAAAGTGTGGAAATACAGATCTTCATTCGCGCCAGTCTGCTGTATCAGATGCATTACCGTATCGTTCGAATCTAAAAAAATATCGGCAATGCTGTCGATTAGTTTGCTGGCTTCCTTAATGGTTTTTTCTGGTTGCGAAAATATGGTTTTGCCGATTGATCGAACAATCGTTGCCGCCTGGACGAATTGTTCTTCGCAACGTGCTAATTCGTCGCGTTGACGCATTAATTTTTCAAAGCGCGCTTTTTTTGCTTCTACTATGCTGTCAAAAACGACGACTTTAGCGGTGCTATCGGACTTAGCTGTTGTTACTGTTTTGTTCGCATTGACCAGCGTTAAATCCGACTTGGATGGTATATAGCGTATGTGTTTGAGTTCAAGCGCTAAGAGTTCATTGAGCTGCTCTTGATTGGTGATTTTGAACGAATTCATGGAGAACGAATGCTCAAACCAACTCAGATCGAGTTTGATAAACATGCCAATCTTGACTTGTTCGATGGCGATGAGTTGAGAGTCGTCTGACATCTTTGGCTGCTAAGTAGGGGAATCAATTGACGATAGCACAGGCATGTTTCAATTGCAAAAAAACTGATCCATTTCCTTTCGGCTTTTCTTGATCCTATAGTGTAATCTTTGAAGCACTACGCGACGAACAAAAAAATATCCAATTGTGAATAATGGTTAAAATTTCCAAGATTTAAGTTTCTGTTGTTAGCGTACTTGCCGTCAGTTAGGCGTTAACTGTTACCGCGAAAGTTGAAACGCCCAAAAGGGCGTTTCGTATGAAACTAGATTCATTTTCCTTTAGATTGTTTCACCATGGCTTTCACGTCTGCTAAAAGTTGTTTGGCATCATAGATGATTCCATCTTTTACTGTGTATTTGACACCGCCAACTTGTTGTACCTCACCATTTGGTTTTAATCTTGTATGTCCCGTGCCATACAAGACCTTAAAGTTCGCCAATGGGTTTTCGTCTAGGATTGCCAGGTCTGCTAATTTGCCTGCTTCGATACTGCCGGTGATTTGATTGATGCCCAGCGCTTCTGCACCTGATAGGGTTGCCGCTTTCATGACTTCTAAAGGATGGAAGCCCGCTTCACGCAATAACTCTAATTCCTCTATCGTACCGAAACCATATAACTTGTAAATAAACCCCGAATCAGAGCCAACCGTGACGCGACCGCCACGATTTTTGTATTCATTCACAAACTGCATCCACATACGATAATTTTCTTTCCACGAAACTTCATCTTCGGTGCCCCAGTCGAAGAAAAATGAGCCGTGCGAATCTGGGTTAGGTGAATAAAATTTCCACAACGAAGGTAAGGTATATTCATCGTGCCAAACTGCACGCTGAGCGCGCATTAAGTCACGTGCCGCCTGATAAATAGTGAAGGTCGGATCGATGGTGAAATCAAGTTTCAATAATTCCTCCATCACCGCATTCCACTTTACAGTGCCCGGCTTAGCGGCTTGCGCCCACAAGCGACCAGCTTGGGCAAAGCGCTGTTGTTCGTTCTGGTAGTTATAGTCGGCGGGATAGTTTTGAACTGTCTGACCATCAAATAGAGCTTCCGGCAATCCATACCAGTGTTCCATCGAAGTTAAACCCCAACGTGCGGTATTGAGAACGTTGACACGTGCGACATCGATCTGAGCATGGTGGCAAGCCGAGCGCATGCCTTGTTTTTTGGTTTCTTCTAAAGCTGCCTGCAAAATATCCGGGCGGTAGCCGAAACACTTCAAGCCATCCGCACCTTTGGCTTTCATATCGCGTACCCAAACGCGTGCTTGTTCGGGATTGGTAAATGGTGCGCTCTGACCTTGTCCGAAGTAAGGGTAGGCCAGAATGCGCGGCGCCGTAATTTTATTTTCTGCGCTACGTTTTTTCTCGCTTAAACAAAACTCCAAACCATTGCCGCATGACGGATCACGTATCGTTGTAATACCGTGCCCCATCCACAGTTTGTACACGTATTCGGCTGGCGTGCCTTGCTCTGCACCACCAATATGGCCATGCATATCAATGATGCCTGGCATCACATAATGCCCTGCCAATTGCATTTCTTTGCCTCCTGCTTTGAGCTGAGGGCGATTACTTCGGATATTGGAAGTAGGTGTGCCAACGATCACCACCTGGGTGATTTTATTGCCTTCTATGACGATATCGGCTGGACCAAATGCTGGTGCGCCGGTACCGTTAATGACGGTGACTTCGCGTAGGATCAGTTGGGAGTAAGGGCCTTGGCCTTCATGACGATCAGGCGCGGGGCTGACTTTGAAGTGTTGTTCCTGTGCGTTTGCGCTAAGTAGGTTCAGGGTAATCGCAGAAGCTAGCAGTGCCGAACGAACATTCTGGGAAAGTTTCATATTATTTTCTCCAAGTGCTATGTTGGGAATAGCAAGTGACTATTATTTTTTGGATTTGCTTCGAAATAGATCGGTATCAAGGCAACTGGTTGTGAATTGAGAGTTGTTACCCGCCATAGCGTAGTACAACTTTAGATGGTTTGGGAATATATTGGTTCCAGCGGGCACCTAAAAAGGGCTTCGTATGAGGCAATGCTTCTCCGATTTAGGACATGAGTTTTAGTGCATTGTCAGCAGCTAAAAAAAAGGGCCACAATTTTCATTGTGACCCTTCGAAATTACGGCTTGCCTATATGTTTATCGAGGAATTTTTCTACTTTTCCCCAGAAATCAATATTGTTGTCGAGACGACGCCAGCCATGTGCTTCATCTTTATAAACTATCCATTCGACATCTTTGTTATGGTCCTTAATGGCATCATAAAATTTGGTACCGTGAACCAAAGGTACGCGAACGTCGGCGGCACCATAAGCCAAAATTAAGGGATTCTTGAGACGTGCTGCCTGCTCCAATGGCGATGTCGCCTTTAATTGAGCAGCATCTTTTTCCTGATCTCCAATCAAGAACGGCATGCCATATTTTTGCCACTGCTCAGAATTGTCGCTCCAGGAAACATCATACAAAAGGTTAATATCGGAAACGCCTACCCAGCTAATGCCGCAGCGATATAGATCTGGATTGCGGATTAAGCCCATCAGAGTGGCGTAGCCACCATAGCTGGCACCAGCAATACAAACGCGCTTAGGATCGGCATAGCCTTGATCGATCGCCCATTGACGTGCGTCGTCGAGGTCATCTTGCATCTTCAAGCCCCATTGTTTCCAACCTGCTTGAAACAATTTTTTACCATAGCCCTCACTGCCTCGGAAATCGGGTTCAATCACAGCGTAGCCACGTGATGCCAGCAGCTGTGTTTGAGGATTCCAACCCCAAGAACCTCCACGCACATAAGGTCCGCCGTGTACCATGACGATCAGTGGCAAGTTTTTACCTGTAGAGTTTTTGGGCAATGTGATGTAAGTAGGAATTTCCAATCCATCGCGAGCCTTGATGCGGACGAAACTCTTGTTCGACATTTGACGACGGTCTATTTCCGTGCGACTCATGCTTAACGCAGATAATTTTTCACTTTCGATGTTATAGAGAAAAGACATGCCTGGATTGGTGTCGGAAAAGGATGTGATCTTCAAGATGTCGCCACCCTCTCTCGGGAACGATATGAGATTGGTCATATTCGGTATCATGCCATCGATTTTTTCTTGCACTTTCTTAATTTTGTCGTCTAACCACAGTACGCCATTGGCATCAGTGAGGTAACTGATACCGATCAGCTTATTTGATTTTTTGTCAAAGATCAGAGTGCCGTTAAAATCGAAACCCTCTAATTCAACTAAAGGCGTTGGAATGATGCGGTTGTTCTCTAAATCGTATTTGTAGACAGATTTAGTGTCTTTGCCATTGAATGTGGTTACGTAAACGCTGCCATCTGGCCCTATAGCCTCTGGGGCAAAGCCATCTTCTTTGATATTGTCATACTCAATCAATGTGCGCCAGGTTTCATTTTTAGGATCTTTGTACAAGACAGTGGTCATTTTTTCTATAGTACGTATAGCAATTCTGACTTCACCCTGATTGTCCATCATAAAGTTGCTGGTATTGATCGGTGTCGTAATGCCTGTTGCCACGCCATCAATGGTGTTGACACGCATTAATGTAGCTGAAGGCACTTTGCGTGTACCACTGCGCTGTATAACAAAGATATCATTTGAGCCAGGCGTTCCTACTGCGCTCACAAATCCATAAGCCGAGGTGAGCACACGGAATTTCGCACTGCCGGAACTCGTCCGCTCAATAATTTCACGGTCATTTTTTCCATCTTTATCGATGGCAATCAATCCAGGCCCGGTTCTTTGTTGACCCGCGGCAATCTGGCGGTCGCCCATGCTGTAGACAAGACGTTGGTTATTTACCCAGGTGGCGCTGGTGATATCTAAATTCGAATATTTGGCGATCACTTGTAGTTTGTTGCTTGCGGTATCCATGATGGCGAGTGCTAATCGTTGATCCGGACCTGCCATAAGTAGGGCGATGTTCTTACCATCTGGCGAAAGTGAAGAGGCGCCAAATTTATCAAGCTTAAAGAAATTTTCTATTGGTGGTAGAGCGGAATTTTGTGCTACGACGATAGGTGAGACACACAGGAAAACTGCTAGCAGTAAGCCTTTCCAAGAAATTTTGTTCATAGTGGATTCCAAATTATGTTGTAAATGAAGTTATATGAGTTTTTCTTTTAGGAAACTCAAGCATTTATATTCACATAGTCAAAACACAAACGCCCCGGAGTCGGGGCGTTTGCTAGACTTAACAATTTAAATCAATGAAGATTTAATTAACAAGCTAGTTTCACTATTAGTTGAATTTATACTTCGCGCTAAGTGTGAAATAACGACCGTAGTTGTTATGCAAGCCAGTGTTGTAGCCGGCAGTTGTATAAGCTGGATCGTATGGTGCTTTGGAATCAAAGATATTGGAGATATTCAAAGACAAGCTCAGATTTTTGAAGCCTGTGTATGTGTATCCCAAACCAACCGTTGTCCAATCAGGTACTTTGCAGCTTTCCTCAAACTCTTCGAAACGTGGGTTTGCCGTATTACGGTTTGGAGCGGCATCAGTCGCTTTCTTCGTACCGTAGTAGCAGAATTCCGCTGGGTAGATCGTCTCACCATCACGGTTACGCATTAAAGAAACACTGCCAACATAGCTAACGGAAGCATTTACGCTATGCGGCCCTTGAGTCCAGTTTGTTGATATACCACCCTTGAAGCGTGGTGTATCTGGACCGCTGCTCAGGTTCCAGTCGTATATCCCTGGACGCTTACCGGCGACGTTATGCTCGATGTCTCCCAAGACTTGTGCAATCTTGTAAGAGATTTGGTAGGAGCCACGCAATGTGGATGACAAGTTACCCCAAGTACCCAAATTGTTGCGCAAACGCAATTCAAGATCGAGACCTGTTACTTCCGTTGCACCTTGGTTGATCCAAGGTTCTTTGATAGACAACAATGGACCTGTGCCTGGTACCGGTACACCATTCAAAGTAACCCAGTTGACCGGATTAGGATCACGCACGATGTTTTGTGGGAAGCGATCTTCGTCCTTCAAAGCTTGGAATGCACTACCGAGCATAACTTCACCTTGCTTACGAATCTTGTACCAATCCAACAGCATGTCGAAATTGCTAGTTGGTGACAAGATCATACCAAAGGAGTAGCTTTTCGCTGTCTCTGGCTTCAGATCTGGGTTAGCACCACCTGTACCAGAAGCTGATTTTGAGCAATCGGCTGCAGTTGCATTTGGTTTTGGTGTTTGCTCATCGGCTTCACAGCGCTTCGGATCCCATAAGCCACTTAAGAAGAATTGTGAACCGCCTGGTAATACTTGCACCAGAGCAGGTGCACGGAAGCCTTCTGCATAAGTGCTACGGAAAGACAAGCTGCTGTTAACATCCCATTTTGCACCGACTTTTGGTACAAAGTTAGCTTTCAGGCCTGGGTATTTATCGAAGCGACCTGCGAAATCCATTTCGAAATTTTTTAAGAAAGGTGTACGCAATTCTATGAAAGCTGATGACACTTTGCGGCTACCGTCAATCACTGAGTTACTCAGCCCCAAAATATTACCTGACGCCAAATCAGAATCTGGCGTCAATACAATTTTCTCATCGCGGAACTCTACACCGGTTGCTAAGCCGATTGCACCCCCACCCAGCTTACCGAATTCAGTGGTTGCTTTTGCATCCCACTGCATAATTTCAGCTTTGCCGTTGTTCTTTACGTTCTTGAACAAGGTAGGATCTTTGAACAATTCAGCCATCGATGTGCCAGTATTGATTTTCTTCAAAGTTGGAATGTAGAAGAAATTATCATACTCTTGTAAGCGCTCAGAACGATTCCACAAAACTGCAGTTTCCCAATCAAAACCGTAGTTGGAGCCTTTTAAACCAGCCAAGGCACGAGCGTTTTCATTGGTGGTTGTTTGATTGCGTAATTTGTCTTCAACGCGAACGGACACAGACGCACGTGCGGTTGGGAATGGATTGTTTGGATGTCCGATCGGCAAAATGATTTGGAAGGGATCGGCAATACCAGTCGATTTGAAGTTCGTTGTTTGACCTGTTCCCAAAGTCGCACCAGCACCTGTATATGGGCGCTCAGACTTCGTGTAGGCAACTTCAGCGAATGCACTGACGTTGTCATTGATCTTCAGGCTACCAACGCCCATCATGCTTAAATCTTTAGCTTCGCCTTGAGCTTCACTATATCTGTCGGCATTGTAATTACAGATAGTGCGACCGAACAAAATACTGGTTGGCAAAATAGCTTCACGAGCACCTAAAGTCAATTTTTCTGAGTCTGGGCAGCTCATGTCTGCTACCAGATTGGTTGCCATGTTTGCGCGTGTCAATCCAAAGTTTTTGCTGCCTGGAGCTGTTTCTTTTTGAATCCAAGCATATTTGGAAACTGAGCTGGAGTATGGGGACGCATAGCGACCATTCATGGTCAGGTATTTGTCATATTCGATATCTTTTACATCAGCACGAGCTACGCGATCGCGTTTCGAATAATCAACTGAGAAGAAAGCGTTATAGCCGTTGCTCTCGAAGTCGCCAATACCAAACGTTGCATTAGCACGTTGACGACCGAATTTACTATCATCGTTTGCGCTGAGGTTGATACCACCTTCAGCACCGCGGAAATTACGTTTGGTGATAAAGTTAATAACGCCACCGATAGCGTCAGAACCGTAGACAGCTGATGCGCCGTCTTTGAAGATTTCTACACGTTCAATTGCACTCAAAGGAATGGAGTTCAGATCGTACAGTGTAGAGTTACCATTGTTTGGGTCAGCATAAGCTGATGGCGTCATGCGACGACCATTCAACAAAATTAAGGTCGAGGTGGAACCTAAACCGCGCAAAGATGCAGTGGATACACCTGCTGCAAAAGTACCGCCAGTTAAATCTTGGTTGATGTCTGAACCCATAGACGGTACTTGCTTCATCAACTCAGCGATATTGGCAGCGCCGCTTTCAGCGATTTCTTTTGCCGTAATTGTATGAATTGGTGAAGTACCTTCTTTTTCAGTACGTTTAATATTAGAACCAGTAACCGTAATTTTTTGAACTACAGGCTCATTTGAAGTTTGTTGAGCAAACACGACGTGCGACGACGCTAAGGTAAGCGCGACCGCGATAACGCTGCGTTTTAATGTGAATTGACTATCCAAGATCTACTCCTTGTTGTGTTTTATTGAGTTTGGGTATCCCCCCCGTTGAGATGCAACTATCAATCACACTCGCCAGGTCGACTATGGTTTTCCAGTCTCTTTTTTCTCATCGAACGATTTTGATAAGAAAAAGAGCAATTTTTGAAAATGTTCTTAGTTGCGGATGGAACTTGCAAGTAAGTGAAACACTTTTAAAACCTATTAATCGCGAAGGATTATCTCAACGATTAACTTGGCGCTGTGTCATTTGTGGCTATCTTGCGACATGATTTGCACAGTAATTTTCATTGCATGCTAATAAGTTATTGTTTTAAGACTGTTACATGCACTGTGGAAATTTTGTGGCTAAATGTCTTATAAAAATGAGACAAAAAGTATTTTTTTTGGAGCTTGGAATTCTAGGTATATGACCGATGATTGAATCTATTTAATAAGCTTCATGCTCTTCAATTTACACGAATTAGACCATCGAATTTTGCGCTGTGATCAGCGAATATTTGTTATACAAATGCCTTTGTTTCCAAATTTTAGTCACTAGAGTTTCAAGATTTTTCGTCAAAATAAAAAAGCCCCAACGAATTGGGGCTTTTTATCATAACAAACCGAACTACTTTACAAATTCAAATTAGAACTTGTGGTTGTATTCAGCTGTGAAGCGCACTGAACGACCAGCTGTGTAGCTGAGTGGGCGCTCATAATTTGCGCTCATACGAGTACTGCTGTTGTAAGCCTCGACTACGTTTTGCAAAGTTTGCGCATTGAAGATGTTGAAAATATCTGCTTTGAATGCAATACCACCCAAGAATGTTGGTTTGTAAGTCACATTCAAGTCCAAACGTTTGTCAAATGGCAAATTACCGATCTTGCCACGTGGTACCAATTGATTCTGTGCACTTGTTTCACCGAAACAGAAGAAAGCTTGGTTAGAATAGTTTGGAGAGTTGCCTGGATTAGGATCGTTACCTAAGCATGAGCGTGGACGACCAGATGCCAGCAACAAGTTACCACCAACAGACCATTCGTTGTTCAATTGGTAGAAACCAAACGCTTTGATCTGATGCGTACGATCATTTGGCAACAAACCTTCAGCACCACGTTGAACTTCTGGGTAATCCCAAGCTGCTGTTACAGAGACGTCAGCTTGACCATTGTCTGAACGAACTTGACCTTCTGTATTGCCGTAGCTACGTGACCAAGTGTAGTTGACTTTACCATACCAACCATTACGGAATGGATGCTCTAAGAACAAATCTAAAGCCGTGTAAGTCCGGATAGCTTTGGTGAAGCCTAAATCTGCTTCGCTCAAAGCAACGGATCTGTAATCGCCCTTGCCAGAAATATCTTGTATGAAAGTATTTGCTTTACCTGGGTTAAACAAGTAACAATCTGCACCAAAGTTTTCGTTGGTGATGGTTGTTTTCGTACGTGCTGCCCAAGCATCGAATGGACGATGGTCGCATATATCATCGATTGTAGACTTCAACGTACGGTAAGTCATACGTGCGCCGGAATTCCATTCTGGTGCCAATTGCTTTTCAAAGCCGAAAGTGATTTCGTCTTGATACGTTGGTTTCATATCTTTTGCAGCAAATGATTTGGCGTCTTTCGGTTGTCCATATTCATTATTTGCAGAGATAGGTGCCGTCAATTGCTTCAGACCTTGTGGTTGACCATTCGCGTCAGTACCCGTGTATGTGTAGTATTGAACTGCATTGTAAGTCGCACCCGCTGCACGTAGACCAATGTTAGTTGGGATAGGTACAGAATAACGACCGGCGGTACCGAATACTTTCAAAGATGCATCGCCATTCACGTCCCAAGATACCGCTAAACGTGGATTGATTTCACCTGGTTGATCCAAGAACTTCTGACCTAACTTGTTCTTGTTCAAGAAAGCTTCGTAACGAATACCACCAACAACCATCAAGTTCTTAGTTACTTGATATTTGTCTTCAAGGTAGAACGCAGATTGTTCACCATGTGACTCTGTTACGTCAGAGTAGTAGCCTTTGGAAACATAGTAACCTTGCGCGCCGTATCCGCCACCGCTAGCTGTAGCAGGAACTGAACCACCTGTTACAGGAATTGCGATGTTTGGATTATCCGTTTTCAGATACGTCCATGTGCCGCCGCCTGGTGTTGTTGCGCCACCAAGTGAGTCAGTTTTAGACTTGTCGAAACCAGTACGGATTGTGTGTTGGTTTAACTTGTATTCCAAATCGATACGTGCAGACTTGACCAAATCGTTGCTGCCAACGCCAGGCACGTTTGCGGTAAATGATTGTGGGTTGGTGTAGCTCAAGCCTGGAACACGGTTCGCTACATCTGCAACAACACCCATTGCCGTTGCGTTGTAACCAACCAAAGTGGTTTCATGTTTGGACTTAGCCTGACCGTACATTGCTGTCAATGTCAAATCTTGTGTAAGTTCACCCACATACTTCAATGCATTTAATTGGTTACCATTGTCATTGATGTTGCGGTTAGTTTGTTCAGAGGTCACTGTACCGACACGTGCGCCAGTGGCATAATCGTAACCAGAACGTTTGATATTCACCACTGGTGCATCACCAATAGCCATAAACTCTAAGCGGTGTTCGTCAGCGATATTCCAGTCGAATTTTGCCAAGTAGCGATTAACCGTTGTTTTTTGGTCGTTCCAGCCGTTGACTGCATTTGATGTTGCTGTACGGGTACCATTTACGAAGCCTTGGTCCGTCTTGGTTTGCTCAGCCGCAACCATCATGAATAATTTGTCTTGAATGATTGGGCCACTTACATAACCGCTCAACTGCTTAGAGTCTGCTGTATTTTGATTGCGACGCAGGTACAAAGTGCCATCAGTTGCAGCATTGTAGGTACGACCTGTTTTTGAATAGTAGATATCCTTAGGGTCAGAGCGTAAGGAATCTGGAGACCAAGTTACCGCTGCGCCTGCTTCCCAACGATTTTTACCAGATTTAGTAATGACGTTGACAACGCCACCGATAGAACGTCCGAATTCAGAACCAAAACCACCCGTCAAAACCTGTGCTTCAGCAATTGCGCCGTATGGCAACTGAGAGGAACCGAAACCAGTCAATGGATTAGTAACTGGGAAGCCGTTGATGTAGTAAGAGTTTTCTGTAACAGCACCACCGCCAAAGGACGCACCGTTACCCGCAAAGCGTGTATCGCCGCGCGTTGTATTTGGTGCTAACTGAACAATCGCTTCAACACTTTTTGCGACAGGCAGATTTTCTAATTGACGAGCGGTGAAAGACGCGCCGTTGTTCGTAGAGGAAATATCAATCGCCTTACGTGCACCTGAGATTTGAACAACTTGTACTGTGCCGCCAGCTGCAGCGAAAACAGCTTCAGTACCTTGGCCCAGCACGACGTCAACCGTTGTGCTTTGAGAGACACTGCCGCCGCTCATCAAGTCGACTTTGTATGTGCCGATAGGCAATGCAGTGATCTGGAAACGGCCTGTTGTGTCTGCAGTCGCAGAACGGCGAACACCATTGTCTGAGTTCAAAATTTGAATAGTAGCGCCTGGAGCTGCTTTACCGAAAATCGAACCAGCTGCATTAGATTGCGCCAACACTACAGTTGGTAAGCTAACAGCGACTACGCCGAAACCAAACGCAACAGTTAATGCATGTGCAACTAAGGTTTTCTTGAAAACCGAATTTTTCTTGGACATGTAATTTCCTAGGTTAATAAATAAAACAAAAAGATGGTTAATTTCTTGAATAACTATCTTTAGACGAACCCTTCTAGCGGGTAACCAGTAGGGATTTCCCCTCCTACTACGGATACGAACGCGGTAATCCTCTTGCCAACGCATTATTTAAAATGCGGCTTTAGTAAACTGATTCCCTTAAAGCTGAAAAATCAGTTTAGTAAATTAACATTAAAAGTACCCGATCTGCATAGAAACATTTCTTCGCTCATAGTGTCAACATTTGCCATGAGGATGAGTGAAAAATACAACGTTTTATGGGCGCCGGAGCAACAAGAAATGCCAATTAATATATTTATTGATCCACACCTGACCGTGCAGAATTTCTTGAAAAAGCAGGCGTCAAGAATACAAAATTGAAATCTCGATTTATTGAGGTTGGTCAGCACTAATTAGATCATCTTGATCTTGATTAAATGTCTCAAAATTAGTATCGCCCATTATCCTGCTGGTGAGCGTGCCTGCGGCGATCGAGCCGCTGACGTTTAATGCCGTGCGCCCCATATCGATTAGAGGTTCGATGGAAATTAACAAGCCAGCTAAAGCGACGGGCAAGTCTAATGATGACAATACAATTAAAGCTGCGAAAGTAGCACCGCCTCCGACGCCAGCGACACCAATGGAGCTTATGGCAATGATGCCAATCAGTGACGCAATGAATGAAAAAGACAATGGGTCTATACCCACGGTTGGGGCGATCATAAAGGCTAACATTGCGGGATAGATCCCTGCACATCCATTTTGCCCCATGGTCGAACCAAAAGAGGCTGCGAAATTAGCGATTCCCTCCGGTGTACCTAAACGTCGATGTTGAATTTGTACACTCATAGGAATTGCGCCTGCGCTGGTGCGCGACGTAAACGCAAATGCTAATACTGGGAAAATTTTCTGCACATAGCGTTTAGGATTTAAGCCGCAAGCAGCAACAATTGCCAAATGTACTCCAAACATAATGAAAATCGCGCTATAAGATGCTAGTACGAAATTGATTAAATTAAGGATATCGTTTTTATTTGATTTAGCGACAATTTGAGTCATTAAGGCGAAAACACCAAATGGCGTGAGTCGAAGAATAAGTGTAACCAAACGCATCACAATGGTTTGCGCCACTTCAATAAAGTGTGCGAATGATTTAAATATTTCAGCTTTCTTCTCTGCGATCCCGGTCGCGGCGACACCAATAAAGATAGCAAATATCACCACTGCGATGGTCGAAGTCTTGCGTGCTCCCGTCATATCTAGAAATGGATTTTCTGGGATAAAACTTAATAACATGCTAGGCAGGGTGATCGCTTTCGCACTGGCTAATGTGCCTTCCATGTATTGTCCGCGAGCGAATTCGGCAGAGGTGTAATTCAAGCCTATGGTAGTGAGACCGTAGAGTTTCGCCATGAGCAAACCAACTAAGGCTGCAATGACCGTGGTCCCGAGTAAAGTGCCTATAGTTAGACCACTGATTTTGCCAAGTGAGCTGACATCCTTCAGTTTTAAAATTGCACTGATGATCGATACTAATATCAGCGGGATGACTATCATCTGCAGTAATTTTACATAGCCTGTTCCAATAATATCCAAATAAGCATTTGTGCTGCTAATGACTGGCGACTCGACGCCATAGAAAATCTGGAAAACTGCGCCCAATAGAACACCGAGGCTAAGGGCTGTAAAAACTCGTTTGGTAAAAGTGATGTGTTTTTTTTGCAGCCAGTATAGCAAGCTACAAATTGCGATTGCCCCGCTGAGGTTTAGAATTAATAGGGGAGTAGAAGAGCTCATTATTTGCTTTTCGTAATTTTATGGGAGTGGGCATTCTAGCTGATATCTTTCCAAATATATTATGCTGATTTTTTGTTTCTTAATTCGTTTTGCTTATTTGGCTCAGTCCTATTTATGCTGACGAAACACATAGAAACTAATTTTTGCACTCGAAAAAATCAATGATGTTTTGAAATGCTGTACCAAAATAGAGCTCGTAACTGTCCCTTTCTACGTAGCCCAAGTGTGGTGTGAGTAAGACGTTTTCTCTGCTTCTTAGCGCGTAGTCTTTTGGCAGCGGCTCGTTTTCAAATACATCCAGCGCGGCGAAGCCAGGGCGTCCTTGTGACAAAGCTTGCGTCAGCGCATCCGTTTCAATTAACTCTGCGCGACTGGTGTTGACGATTAGTGCATCAGATTTCATGCGCTGTAGGTCACTAAGTTGAACTATGCCTCGGGTCGTTGGATGTAGCCGCAAATGCAGTGAAATTACGTCGGAGGTTTCGAAGAATTCTTGTCGTGAAGCCGAACTTCGATAGCCGTCTTGTTCCGCTTGTTCGCGACTCGCTTCGCTACCCCAAATGACGACGCGCATGCCAAACGCACGTGCATATCCTGCGACTAGTTTACCAATGCGTCCATAGCCCCAGATACCTAACTGGCGCCCCTTCAATACCCTGCCTAACTGATTGTACTGCGGATGAATTGAGGCGGTTTGCCATAGTCCGTCCTGCAGATGTTGGGTGTAGTTGGTGATCTTGCGGGAGGACGCCATGATCAGCGCCCAAGTAAGCTCGGCCGGCGCTGTCGGGTCTCCGTTGCCTTCTAAAACTGTGATTCCGAATTCGGCCGCTGCTGAGATGTCAACATTGCCAGCGACTTTGCCGGTTTGTGAAATCAACTTAAGATTTGGCAATTTACTCATTAGAGCTCGATTCAACAGGGTGCGTTCGCGGATTAATACCAGTGCGTCAAAAGAGGCTAAACGAATTGCCAGTTGCCCCAAGCCTACTGCGCGGTTATTAAAGACCTTAACCTCATGTTCTTTGAGCAATGAAAAACAGTCTAAATGTCGCACTACATCTTGATAATCATCTAAGATCGCAATCTTCATATTTTGCCTTTTGCTTAGAGCGGTAAGTATATTTTCAAAAACAGTTCCATTTTGACATGGATTGTGACGCAATTTTCGCCAGATCTTGGCAGGTCGGTGTAGAATACGCTGCACGTAGCTTTTTGAATCTTCCGTTTCGTGCCTCTTCTCCTAACAGACATAGAACGTAAGCTTGGATCTCAGACTCCAAATTTCACCTTGTCTGTGTTCCTGATTCCGACAAAAATTGCCGCTATCGTGCTGGTTATGCTTGAGCTTGGATTTACCCTAAGTGGACATTGAGTTCGGAAACGAATTTAGTTCACATAAATACCACTTGCTCGCTTCACCCGCTTCCCTAGCCATTCTTGCCGTGCCGCTACACCGATTTTTTATTGAAATGGCATTGGAGTTAGTATTATGAATCAACCTTACACACAAGGCGTAGCTGCCGCATCTTATTTGCAAGATGTGCCCGCGCACGTAAAACATCAAAAACTCATCAATTGGGTGGCAGAAATGGCGGCTTTGACTAAGCCAGACCGTGTCTATTGGTGTGATGGCACGCAAGAAGAGTACGACCGCTTGTGCGCACTCATGGTTGCCGCTGGCACCATGAAGAAACTAAGCGAAACAAAACGTCCAAATAGTTATCTGGCATGTTCCGATCCGTCAGACGTAGCACGCGTTGAAGATCGCACTTACATCTGTTCCGCGAAGCAAGAAGATGCTGGTCCAACCAATAACTGGATGGCGCCGGACGAAATGCGCGCAACTTTAAATCCCTTGTTTGACGGTTGTATGCGTGGTCGCACGATGTATGTCGTGCCATTCTCTATGGGACCGCTAGGCTCACCAATCGCGCACATTGGCGTGGAATTATCGGATTCGCCTTATGTTGCCGTGAATATGCGCATTATGACGCGTATGGGTAAAGCCGTTTATGACGTGCTTGGTACCGACGGTGATTTCGTACCTTGTATGCACACAGTTGGTGCACCTCTGGCGGCTGGCCAGCAAGACGTGGCATGGCCATGTAACTCTACAAAATACATCGTGCACTATCCAGAGACGCGTGAAATATGGTCTTTTGGTTCCGGGTACGGTGGTAATGCCTTGTTGGGCAAAAAGTGTTTTGCACTGCGTATCGCTTCGACGATGGGACGTGACCAAGGTTGGTTGGCTGAACATATGCTGATTTTGGGCGTTGAGTCTCCAGAAGGCAAAAAACATTATGTCGCAGCGGCCTTCCCATCTGCATGTGGTAAGACCAACTTTGCGATGTTGATCCCAGCGATCAAAGGCTGGAAAGTGACTACCATTGGTGACGATATTGCTTGGATCAAACCGGGTGCTGATGGCCGATTGTATGCAATTAATCCGGAAGCGGGTTATTTCGGCGTGGCACCGGGTACCAATACGGCGACTAATTCCAATTGCATGTCTTCACTGACCGCGAACACGATTTTCACCAATGTTGCATTGACGGATGACGGCGATGTTTGGTGGGAAGGTATGAGTAAAGAAGCGCCAGCGCATGTGATCGACTGGCAAGGTAAAGACTGGACTCCAGAAATCGCGAAGGAAACCGGCCGCAAAGCCGCGCATCCAAACGCACGTTTCACCGTCGCTGCAACACAAAATCCAGTGCTCGATCCAGCTTGGGACGATCCAGCAGGCGTGCCCATCTCCGCATTCATTTTCGGTGGCCGTCGTTCAACTACGGTGCCTTTGGTGACTGAAGCGCGCAATTGGATTGAAGGTGTTTACATGGCTGCGACCATGGGATCAGAAACCACCGCTGCGGCAGTTGGACAACAAGGTATTGTCCGCCGTGATCCATTCGCGATGCTGCCATTCATGGGTTACAACATGAGTGAGTACTTCCAACATTGGCTCAACATGGGTGAGAAAATCACTTCACTTGGTGCTAAACAGCCAAATATTTATTGCGTAAATTGGTTCCGTACCGATGCGAATGGTAAGTTCGTCTGGCCAGGTTTTGGCGAAAATATGCGTGTCTTGAAGTGGATGTTGGAACGCATTGACGGCGCGACGACCGGTCAGGAAAACATTTTTGGTATCAGTCCAAGCTTTGAAGACATCACGTGGGATGGTTTGAATTTCACAGCGGAGCAATTTGAGACGATTACTTCTATCGACAAAGACGCATGGAATGCTGAGTTAGCATTGCATACAGAACTATTCGATAAGTTGAAATACCGCCTGCCAGCAGCTTTGGAAGCGACCAAAGCAAGCTTGGCGAGCCGTTTGTCTTAGGCTGTTTTGGCTGGCCGTTTTTGCTTTTACTGGCGGTAAGTAATGTAAATTGCTGATAATTATTTGCCATTAACACATAGTCAAAAAAAGCAGCTAAGGCTTTGGTAAGGTAGCTTAAAGCGCGCTCACCAGTAAAACGGGGGGGGCGCGCTTTTTTGTGCATCGCAACTTTTTTGTCTAAATCTGGGATAATCAAGACTTAATAAGGAGCGTGCCCATGAATTTCCTGACCCTGGATCTTAATTTATTGCGCGTATTTGACACAGTCATGGTCGAGCAAAACTTGACCCGAGCGGCGGACAAACTGGCGATGACGCAGCCTGCGGTATCGAATGCCATTAAGCGTTTGCGTTACTCCTTGAATGATGAATTACTGATCCGCACTGCCTACGGCGTGAAGCCGACGCCGCGCGCGGAGACTTTGTGGCCTTCGATACGCGAAGCATTATCGACGTTAGAAGCGGCCATCGCGCCAACCAGTTTTGATCCATCAAAAGCGGTGGCGACTTTCAGGATGGCGATGGCGGACTCGACCGCTGCCTTGTGGATGCCCACGTTAATCACCGCCTTTGAACGCGAAGCGCCGCACATGAATGCACGTATGGTGCCGTTGACAACACGCGAGCCACGGCCGTTGTTGATCCAAGGTGATATTGACATCGCGGTAGGATTTTTCCCAGGTGTGGTTGCCCAATTGTCCGGCGGTCAAGGTGCGGCACGCAGTCCGATTCGCCATGAGCGCTTGTACTCTGGCCATTATGTGTGCGTGATGAGTAAGAATCATCCTCTTGCCACGCAGGAATTGACACTGGATAAGTACTGCGAAGCGAACCATTGCCTAGTGAGTTTTTCCGGACGCGCCCATGGCTTGATTGATGATGAATTGCTGAAAATGGGACGTGAGCGACGCATCTTATTGACGGTGAATCAATTCTTTACTGGCGGTAAAGTCGTGGCGAATTCTGATTTGCTGACAGTACTACCTTTGCACTTCATTGCATCGACTGGCATGAGTGATTCCTTGGTGTGGAAAGAATTGCCCTTTGAAACGCCTGAAGTACACGTAGATATGCTGTGGCATGAGAGAGATGCGCGCAATCCAGCACACAAATGGTTGCGCGACCATTTTGTCAATATGACGCACGAAATGTTTCAAACACCTTAATGAAAGCTAAATGTTAGCTAAGTGGTTTTTGGTCAAAAGATAGTAAGAGAAAGAAATTATGTTTACAGGTATCGTGCAAGGTGTAGCGACAATACAAAAAATCGTCGATCAAACTGGATTGCGTACCGTGCAATTGGCCTTCCCCGAGGGTTTTGATCATGATCTCGCCATTGGTGCCAGTGTCGCAACCGATGGCGTTTGTCTGACAGTGACCAGGTTATTGCCGAATGCCGCAGAGTTCGACATCATGCAACAGACTTTGAGCATTACCACCTTAGGCGCATATGGCGAACAAGTGCAGGTGAACGTAGAACGTGCTGCTAAAGATGGCGCAGAAATCGGCGGTCATCCACTATCCGGGCACGTTGATTTTGTGGCAAAGATCGCGCAGATTCGCCAAATTGAAAACAATTACGTCTTGCGTTTTGCGGTGCCCGCGCAATGGATGCGCTACATTTTTGCTAAAGGTTATATCGCGATTAATGGTGCGAGTTTGACGATTGCAGAAGCCAATCGCGACGAACATTGGTTTGAAGTCTGGTTAATTCCAGAGACTTTGCGCATGACAGTTTTTGGACAAAAGCAAGTCGGTGATGCGGTGAACATAGAAATCGAAAGACAGACCCAAGTCGTGGTCGATACCGTGCGTAGTATGTTGCAAGAAACTTTGGGGCCACTGTTGCCAGCCTTAGAAACACTGCTGGCGCAGCAAGGAAAAGCGCTTTAGTTTGGAGTGAGGATAGTTTGTTTGTCAGACTCTAAATTCGACTCCAAATGTTTTTTCCAAACACCGATACGCCAGGCAGCCCAGGTGCTGAGCGCCGCACCTAGTAACAAAATGACGCGGGTGTCGATTAAAGTCAGCACAGCACCGGCTAAAGCCATAATGATATTGGCCAGGCAAAAAGTGGTGGAAATTAAACCCATCACTGCGCCCTGTCCGTGATGCCCAAATTTTTCTGAGCACCAACTTGGCAGCACGGCGTTGTAAAAAGCATTTGGTAAGCCAAATAGAATAATCGCGATTAACCCTAACCAAATATTTCCTATCCCAACACAGGCAATTGCCAGCGCTGCAAGATAGGCATGGATGCGCACCCGTTTTAATGGCTCGATTTTGCTCGGACGTCCGGCAAAGATAGAACTGAACATCATCAAACCGCACAAACCTGCGGTCACCCAAGCGATGCCTTGCGCATCGTAAGCACCATTTTCAACTAACCACAGCGGGAAGAATTCATAAAACGCGGTAACACCACAGGTATAACTAAGTTGAATAATAAACAGGGTGCGCATAACGGGGTCACGCACCAGATTCAGTGAGTGTTTGTCTCGCGCGACTTGCCACCAGGAGGTGGTTAAATGCGATTCTGCTTCTTTGGGCAAGGCGATTGCGATCAATGTCGCGGTCAATAGCAAGGCCACTACGGCAGTCCAAAACGGTACGGTGATGCCCCAGATTAACGTGATGCCCGCCAACAAAGGCCCAGCTAACCAGCCCGCATAAAACGCACCATTCAGCCACGCCAAGGCTTGTACCCGTAAGTCGCCTGTCAGCCTATCGGCCAGCATGGCACGGGCAACGGAAGAATTACCTTCCAATAAACCGGTAACAAAGCGCGCAAAAATAAACAAGGGATAAGATTGTGCGATCAGGGCCCAGGCTGTAATCGCATGACCAATCGCCGCGCCAACCGCACTTCCCAATAAGATAGGGCGACGCCCGTAGCGATCCGATAATGGGCCAAGCAAACCAGAGCCAATAAGTAATCCAAGTGGATTAATACTCAAGGCGATACCAAATAATAATTTCGGCGGCAAACCTAAAAAATGATTGAGATCATTGCTCGCATCGGCGGCGAATAAGGGCGGCAAAATCGGATAAGGCAGCGATGCGCCTATCGTTGAGAGTATCGCCAATAAACAGGCGGCGGTGATTAGTAATGGGGTTTTCATAAGGGAAGTGGGACAAATGCGGACAAGCCAAGGATGCTGGGATTGTACCTTGTTGTGCTGGTCTTCACTTTGCACCACCTAGATTGCACATTGAGCATTCAGTCGTCGTGAGTATGCCATTTACATTTCTAATATTCCTTTACTAACGGGCCAAACCTGGCCACTCACCAAGACTTCGCCCAGTGGATTGATCAAGGTATCCAAGCGACTCGGACGACCGAGAAAGCGCCCCTGATGGAACTGTACGACATCGTTAACGCCTGATAAGCCATGCATGTGGTAATAAGCTGCAGCCGGACCGGCGGCACTACCAGTGGCAATGTCTTCGACCTTGCCCAAATTATCCCAGGTGCGTATTTCTCGGTGTTCGACATCAAGCACAAACACAAACTTGGCACCGAGTTCCAACAATTCCGTTTCCAGATCCAGTCCGCAGATAGTCGTTTTTTCTAAAGCATGACTATGCACAGGAAGTATCAAATAATCCAAACCCGTTGAAACAACTTGTGCGGCTAAGTCTTGCCTAACATCTTCGGGTCTTAAATTCATTCTATGAAGGATAGGCAGGAGTCGTTCTAACGATATGGGAGCATCAATGCGGGGGCGGCCTTGATTCATTTGGCAGACGAAATAATCTTTGTGTTTCCAGCTTTCCACCTGTATGGCTTTCTGCGAGAGCTGCAGCGTCCATTGCGCATAGTCACTTGCCGCCGCCTGAGTACGATGCAAAATTGCAGCAGCACCCAATACTGGATGCCCAGCAAACGGTAATTCTTCTTCTACAGTGAAGATACGAGCGCGTGCCCCTGAGCTGCTGATTCCGGACAAAAAGATAGATTCGAATTGACGCATTTCTTGCGTCAGGCTCTGCATACGTTCATCACTCCAGTTTTCTGTGTCGAGGAATACACATAAGCCATTGCCGCTTAAGGGCGCATGCGCAAACACGTCAACATGATAAAAATTTTCAGTTTGCATGGGCAGGTTTATCGCTTTGTAAATTTTGTTAGTCGTCTGCTGGCGGGTGCCAGACGCTTAACATTGTAGAGGTAAATTACTTTGGGTTTGCGGCACCTTGCTCGGATGCCGCCTGAATTCGCCAGAGCCTAGTTTTAAAATAGCAAAATTCGCAGCAAGTTGGCCGTAAATTCCCCATAAATTCATAAATTTTTCGATTATCATGCAGCTATCGGCATATATTGAATTTTTCTATTTAATTGATTTGGAACGTTTTATGAAATACAGTTTTTTCCTAGGCATGTTTTTTTCCACTCTGGCTTGCGCTCAGACCCAGTCGGCACTTCCTAATTCAGCAAATCAGGCACAGGCGGATGCAAGCACTGCCAGTGCGCCACAAGCGGTGGCACCAGCGCCTTTGCATATTACTAAGCTTGGCATTATCGATACCGTGATCGGTACGGGTGAGGAAGCGACTAACGGTAGCATGGTTGAAGTACATTACACCGGTTGGCTGTACAACCATAAAGCACTGAATTTGCATGGCGCAAAGTTTGATAGCTCACGCGATGCGGGCACACCATTAAGCATACAGCTAGGCATGCGTCAGGTGATACGTGGTTGGGATATGGGTTTGCTGGGCATGAAAGTCGGCGGTAAACGTACCTTATTGATTCCTGCATATCTCGGTTACAGCACGCAGGGTTCCGGCAATATTCCACCCAATTCACATCTGGTATTTGACGTTGAATTAGTCTCAGTGAAGAAGTGATAATGGCACGTAGTTTAGAGGGCGTGACTTTGGAAGCGCTGTTGACAGAATTGGTGGCCGTATATGGCTGGCAGCGCTTGGGCGAGTTAGTACCAGTTCAATGTTTTTTAAACGAGCCTAGCATAAAGTCTAGCCTCAAATTTTTGCGCAAGACGCCGTGGGCCAGAACTAAAGTTGAGCAGTTGTACCTGAGTATAGAAACGCGCACTGAAATTAAAGAATAAAAATTTGTAAAACCAAGAAAGAAATTGTATGACATTAAGAATCATTGCCACTGGTGGCACTTTTGATAAACATTACGACGAATTGGCAGGCAAGCTGACTTTTTCTGAAAGCCAACTGCCCGACGTTTTAAAGCGTGCACGCTTAACAGTGCCAGTCGAGTTAGAAGTGCGTAGTAGCTTGATTGATTCACTTGATATGGTGGATAAAGACAGACAAGAGATTTTGCAGTCCTGTCAAAATTCACCAGAAAAAGCGATCGTGATTATTCATGGCACCGACACCATGCGTGAAACGGCGCAGGTTTTGGGGGGCGCTAGTTTAGATAAGACGATCGTTTTTACGGGCGCAATGATTCCTTACGAAATCGCCAATTCAGATGCCTTGTTTAACTTGGGATTTGCTTGCGGTGTAGCGCAATTATTGGCACCCGGCGTTTATGTTGCGATGAATGGTCAGGTGTTTTCATGGGATAACGTGCAAAAAGATCGCAGTGCAGGTGTGTTCGTCACCAATTCCTAAATCACAGTTTTTGGACGCAGGTATCACATGAATCGACTATCACGCTTCCCTTTATTTGCGGTGCTAACGGCGCTGCTGCTGAGCCTGCTTGCCTGCGAGGCACCCATCGTGCCGCGCTTTGACTCTGTCTATTTCTTTCAAGAAGAAGATACTTTAAAGGCGAAGAAAGTTAATTTCGAGGAGATGTCAGTCTACACACGTAGTTTGCAAACCGCAGTCGCCAAAGTGCTTAAAAAGTCGCAAGTGAAACCAGGTAATGGCTATATCGTCGTGGCAGTTCGTTCCGATCAGGAAACGGCAGTCTGGTTAGATATGGATCCAGCCTTACATGAATACTACGATTACGAAATTGTCGAGGCGATTAAGAAACTACGTCCTTTTGCGGTTGATAACGGCATCGTGGTGTTTGCAATTAAGATGGCAATAGAAACGCCGAAACATACGGAAAAAGCAGTGCCAGAACCAGAAGCATGGAAAGAAGCGAAGAAGAAACTCGCCGATCCAAACGATGTGGAACAACTGGTTTTATCTATCTGGCCTGAATAGACAAAACAAAATAGAGGATGCGGTTGGTAACGTAATTGAACTCGTCTTGCATCCTTTTTATACCTCAAAAAAACATCCCAGATTTATGCAAAAAGTCCTATATCTAGGCTATGTCTGGCCGGAGCCGAATTCGTCCGCAGCTGGTAGCCGGACCATGGAATTTTTGCGTCTGTTTCGCCAACAAAATTGGCAAGTGCTGTACGCCAGTGCCGCCAGTTTGTCAGAGCACAGAGCCTACCTCGCAGCATTAGATATCGCAGAAAAAGTAATCGCAATTAATTGCGACAGCTTTGATCAATTGCTACAAACTTACCAGCCTGACTTGGTGGTGTTTGACCGTTTTTTCACGGAAGAACAATTTGGTTGGCGAGTGGCGCAATATTGTCCTCAGGCCTTGCGCGTGCTCGATACCTGTGACTTGCATAGCTTACGTGAGGCGCGCCAGCAACTCCTAAAGCAGTCGATGCCAGCGAATGCCAAAGAGGCTGAGCGACATCAAGTTGCGGCAGTCACGGCAGACGCAGCCACTCTGTATAAATGCATGGCGGACAGTGATTTGGCACAGCGTGAGATTGCTGCGATTTATCGTTGTGATTTGAGTTTGATGATTTCATCTTTTGAAGTGAATTTATTGCGCCAGTATTTTTCCGTGCCTGACTATTTGTTGTGCGAGACCAATCTGATGTTGGTGCCGACCGAGACGTCACAACTGACTTCCACGCGTACTTACGAACAGCGCCAGCATTTCATTAGCATAGGTAATTTCCGTCATGCGCCGAACTGGGATGCCGTGCTGTGGTTGAAACACGCGATCTGGCCGCGTATTCGGCAACACCTACCAAAAGCCGAGTTGCATGTGTATGGCGCATACCCGCCACCCAAGGCGATGGCCTTACATCAACCGCAACAAGGCTTTCATTTGCGCGGTTGGGCTGAGAATGCACAGACGGTCATGGCACAAGCCAGAGTCTGCTTAGCCCCTTTGCGTTTTGGCGCGGGCATTAAAGGTAAATTGGCCGATGCGATGGCGGCTGGGACGCCTAATGTGACGACACAGATCGGTATTGAGGGCATGTGTGGAGATTTGCCTTGGGGCGGTTTGCTTGCTGATGAGAGCGAGGCTTACGCCGAAGCTGCGGTGCGGCTATATCTAGATCAGAACTTATGGCAATTATCGCAGCAGCAGGGGCAGACGATTATGCGACAATTGTTTGATCGTGAGGCTAACACCTCACTTTTTTTGCAAACCTTGTTGCTAGCTCGTCAGCAGCAAACCCAACGACGATTGCAGAATTTTACCGGGGCGATGTTGCGACATCATTTGCATAAAAGCACGCAGTATATGTCGCAATGGATTAGCCTAAAAAATCAAAAAACTTAAATAACTATCCTTAACTCAATATTACCGACATCATACTAATAGATCCCATCACCATTTCGTCGTTTTCAATTCTGATCTGATCGTCAGGATGTTTTGCACCGAGTATGTATAGCAAAGGTAGATAGTGTTCACTGGTTGGCACGGAAAGTTGCGCGTCAGTGCCGAATTGATCATAGTTGACCGCATCCGCGAAATTTTCTTTGAGTATTGTTTCTCGAATGACGCCATTAAAACGTTGCGCCCAATCAAAGCTGGCAACACGAGGATCCAAACGGCGCAAGTTGTGCACCACATTACCACTCGCAATGATCATCACACCTTCTTCACGTAAACCAGCGAGGCGTTGACCTAAATTGAAATGGAACGCTGCATTCTCATTGAGATTTAGGCTGAGCTGAACAACCGGAATATCTGCGTCAGGAAACATCTTCACTAAGACTGACCAGGCGCCGTGATCCAATCCCCATTTCTGATCCTGCATCAAAGGCATAGGCGCCAATGCTTGCGCAATGCGCTGGGCTAGTTCTGGGCTGCCAGGTGCTGGATATTGCATCGCGAATAGCGCCGGCGGAAACCCGCCAAAATCATGAATAGTCTTAGGTTGCGACATCGCTGTGACGGCGACAACATCAGTCATCCAGTGCGCTGAAATCATGAGGATAGCTTTAGGTTTGTTTCCACCTTGGCTAAACTCACGACCCAGCTGCGACCAGCTTTGGGTGAACTGATTCTCTTCCAAAGCGTTCATAGGACTACCATGACCGAGGAAAAGGGCGGGTTGTCTGGGTTCGATCATGAGATGTCCTTACGACGGTGTAGTTTGGCGATTAGCGTTTCGAATCTGTACCACATTTTTCTAGAAATCTCTGTACGGTCTGCGCCGCTAATTGAGGTGCTACTTGTAAAACAAAATGTGGCGCCTTTATTTTCTCTATTTCAATATTCCTAATGCCATGTGCTAAATGTTCTGAGGTAGCGCTTGAAATCAGCAGATCTTCGCTAGCGACTATCGACAAACACTTTATTTTAATTTGTCTCGCAAGATTGGAGTAATCTACAGTGAGCGCTGCTTTTGCACGAATTTGGAAAACATCATTGCTTACTTTCGCAATGGCTTGAGCCAACATCTTCTTAAGCGAAGACGTTGAATATCTCCCTAATATGAAATGCTGAATTATAAAAAACGGTGCCAGTTTCAACGGTAGCTTAGCGATTATTTCTTGCACACCATTAAATATGGGGAACGGGTTACGAGCGAAAGTACAGACAAAAATCGCACCGATCAGATTTGCTGGTGGATTGGCAGCAATTGAGATGGCAATCGGGCCAGAAAACGACTCTCCAAGAATCACGAATGTCTCGTCTGTCGGTAGTTGATTTCTTACCTGTATTTCCAACTCAGCATAATTGAAAGGATGTTGTATATCATAGGAGATTACCGTTCTGGGAATACTCGAATCTAATTGCTCAAGGAAGGGCTCGAAGCAGTCACCTGTTCCGTCCATTCCAGGTAGGAGTATCAATCGTGTCATGGGAAAATTAGTCTAGTGCCCACAATGCCGCCTTACGAGCATGCAGCGCTGTAGTATCAAACAATGGCACACTCGCGTGGCTCTGATTGATTAGCAAAGAAATTTCCGTGCAGCCCAATATGATGGCTTGTGCCCCATTCTTGATTAAGTTATCGATGATACGTATGTACTCTTGGCGAGAGCTTTCTTGGATATTGCCGAGGCAAAGTTCTTCGTAAATAATGCGATGTATGACTTGACGATCCGCCTCATCGGGCGTGATTACATCGAGGCCGTGCGCATGTTGCAGCCGGTCTTTGTAGAAAGCCTGTTCCATTGTGAAGCGTGTGCCTAGCAATGCGATACGTTGATAACCGTGTGTTTTGATTTCTTCTGCAGTAGGATCGGCGATATGACAAAGTGGAATCGCTACCGCAGCTTCAATCGCTGGTGCTACTTTGTGCATCGTGTTGGTACATAGCACCAGCATGTCGGCACCGGCGCGTTCCAATGCTTGTGCCGCATTGGCCAAAATTTTTCCCGCACTATCCCAATCACCGCTGCGTTGTAGCACTTCAATTTCGTGAAAATCGACGCTGAAAATGATGACTTTGGCAGAATGCAATCCGCCCAATGTTTGCTTTACGGTTTGATTGATTTCACGGTAATAAGGGATGGTGGATTCCCAACTCATACCACCAATTAAGCCAAGCGTTTTCATGTGAGTTCCAAATCGAATGTCGTTGCTATAAAAAGTTAAAGCGCGGCTACTTCAAAGTCAGACGTTTTTTGATGGTCGTTTCTGTGCCATCTTTTTGCGTCAATAATTCCAGCGTAACTTGTTTTTCTTTCGCTAACCAAGTTACGCTTTTCAATTTTCCTGCTGGTAGTTTGGGGTAGGGCGTGATGCTGTTCTTTGCTACCTTAAAACTGCTGATCACTTTTGTCCCTGTATCTTGAAATAGCGCGATCTGACCAGTAGGCGAAATACTAAACTCGCTGCATTGACAGAGATGACGTTTTTCGAAGTACAAAAATTTGAAACTTTGATTACTATGCCAACGTCCGGGCACATTAATTTGTTTGGATTCTTGCGAGTGAAAGCCATTACCCAAATCTTTATTCACTTGAGTTAAAACCTGTGCCTGTGCAAAAGGCACCAGTAATGCTAATCCTAAGAGTGAGCCAGCAAGGGCGCTTAGTATTGCGCGCAAATAAGACGTGGGACCTAGCATGGTGATAAGCGAAATAAGTGGAGACAGACATCATAAACGCAATTGACAAGTTTTGCCCGCCCGATGCCTGAGCTGTTCAGTTGGAATCAGCGTATTTCAGCATCCGCTTTTTTTTGCATAGGGATAAACTGTAAACCGTGCATTTCTTGTTTTTCCGCTGTTGGTATAAAGCCAAATTTTTCGTACATTTTTTCCGCGAAAAGCGAGGCATTGACGGTGAAATTGCCAGGGTTACCTTGTTGCGCTGCGTGGGTTTGCAGCTGTTGCCATAGTTGTCTGGCATAGCCTTGCGATTGCTGTTCGCTGGCGACGAACAGGTGATAAAGATGGCTATTGTCGCGCAAGGCAATGGCTGCGATCACTTGATTTTGTTCATTGCATCCTAGCCAATAGACATACTGATCCGATGTCAAATAGCCGCGTATCGCCGCGCTGGTAATCGATTTGAAAAATTCTTCTGCGCCACGTCCATCGGCATGAATGGTGAAGTAGTGCGCCACACTATGTACTAAGGCACTGATGGCATCGGCATCTTCAGCGGTGGCGCGGCGTATATGTAGGCTCATGTTTTAGTAATTTATTGAGTATTGATTTCAAACTGTGCTAACAAGGCGGAATACTCTAGCTGCCAGTTTTTCAGGCTAAATTCACTTTTGGCACGCAGGTGATCCAGGAACACTCTGATTGCGCTGCGTGTCGCTAGTTTTACATTGGGATTGAGTTCTTCTCCACCCGTATTCATTCTATCGGTAAAAATACTGTGGGAGCCATCCTTAAAGACCAACAGACTTTTCTTTGCTTGAGTTTGCAATGCCATCGCATTAAACACCTTGATTCTGTCTTCAACTCCCGAGCCATAGCCGGGAATATTGATGTCATCTTTGGTTGAGGTGATGTGTAAGCTAGGAATAGTGATATCGGACAGTATGTTTTTCACATTGCCTTTGCCGTAAAACGGTGGCGCAGAGATCAGGATAGCGGCTTTGATGCGTTTGTCGGTGAGTTGCAATGCCTGCTCCTTACCTGTCCCATTTTTTAGCGTGCTATCTGTCACGCTAGCACCCGCGATCAGCATTGTGGTATTGGCACCAAAAGAATGACCCGCCATAAAGATTTGTTCAGAATCAATTTGATTCACAAGCTCACTACTCAAAAGCTGATCAAGGGCAAAGCTAGTATCACGCGCCCTAGCAATTGCTTCGGTATCGCTGGCGGCATCGGCTAGTCGGAATAGCAGCGTGAATCGACTGCCTGTCCATAAACTCCTGTCACTACCAGTATGTTGCAGATGTAGGCTGGCATAACCGTGGCTGGCCAGATATTTGCCGAGATAGCTATACCCTTCGCGTGATCCGCCTAAACCGTGCGAGAAAATCACTAAAGGCAGCTTTTGTTCAGGTGCCGACATGCGCGGTAAGTAAAGCTTGGCGGGAACAGCACGATTGCGACCCGGATCAGACCACTCGAACATACGTGTTTCATACAAGCTTTCATCGATGGATAGTTTATCTTCTGCTCGGTAGGGAGACACTACACTTGAAGCGGTATCAGTTTGTTGCGCCATGCCCACTGGATTAAATGCTATGCCACAGAACCCAGCGAATAAGAGTTTTGCTATGAATGAGCGAGGGTTTTTCATTTGCCGATTACCATAAAGTGGTTTGATACTTTTGAATCGATTGTAGCTTGAAAGTTCAGTTTGGTTTTGGATCAGAGTGTGACATCCACGTTTGTCGAATAGCAAGACGAAGATGATCTAGGCTCGATTCAAGTGGTGATTCGTCTAGCAACTGCGTGCAAGCACAAGTCAGAAGCCGTAAAATCGGGTAGCATGTGGTCTTTGCGCTGCCAGCTTATCTTAGTAAGATAGAACCTAAGCTTGCTAACTTATCCGCCTAGGCTGATTTAGGCAATTTTGAATATCTGGCGCAAACCAATACCACTTAACAGGAAGTTTATTATGTCTGAAGAAAAAGAAAGCAATAACGAAGCACGTAGTCCCTTTTTGGAAGAAAAAGCATTTAAATCTCGTACCGTTTTGGTGTTTGGAACGATTAACGACAAATTGGCCGCAGATGTCAGTAAGCGTTTGATTGCCTTGTCGGCTGAATCTAAAGACCCAATTACTTTGTTGGTGTCGTCGCCAGGTGGTCATGTTGAATCCGGCGATGTCATTCATGACATCATTCGCTTTATCGACGCCCCTGTGCGCGTGGTCGGTACTGGCTGGGTTGGTAGTGCTGCAGTGAACGTGTTTTTGGCAGTGCCTAAAGCACTCCGTGTTTGTTTACCAAATACGCGTTTCTTGATTCATCAACCTAGCGGTGGCGCTGGCGGACAAGCGACAGATATCGCGATTCAGGCTCGTGAAATCGTCAAAATCCGCGAACGTATTGCAGCTTTAATCGCCAAAGAATCAGGTCAGACTTTAGAAAAAGTCACTGCAGATATCGAACGTGATTATTGGATGAGCGCCGTGGAAGCTAAAGAGTATGGTCTGGTTTCTCGCATTATCGTGCAGCAAACTGAGTTGGATGCGTAAGCGATAGTAGACGGTCAGTAAAAAAAGTGAAGCGTAAGTTTCACTTTTTTTTTGTGCTTATGACGCGCGAGTTTTCTCAAGCAACATCCCTATGAGAATTTGTGATGATGAATGCATTCTCGAGATATTCCCTTCACTTCTTTTTAAGACCCTCATTATGATGCGCAATCGGTTCGCGTTTTACGCACTGTTTCCCTTGGTCGCTTTTACGGCATTTGTCATTCCAGCGAAATGGTTGGTCATGCTGGGCTTGATCAGTATAGGTATGTTTCCTCTATCGCTCATCATAGGTATCGCTTTTCTACCCGTATTCTTCGCCTTGCTGGTCTGTTGCAGCGTGGGCATAGTGTCGTTATGGATTTCGCTGCGTTGGGAGCGAAAGCTTGCGCGTTTAATCGGCATAGCGCCACTCGGCTTCATTCCCATTTGTATTTATTTAAGCCAATTTCTCGCTAAAATTACGGCGCAACAGGATGCCAATTACCTTTTCTTGTATCTCGATGTATTAGCTTTACAAGCCCATTTGCTCTATCCGGCACTGGCCATTGTTTTAGCCGTATTGGTCTGGACGCGCAAAGCAATTAATCCCGATGCGCCAGTTGATGCGAGCACCATAGGGCAAACCCTGTTGATGTGGTGTGCGATCCTGGCGTTTTGGGCGCTCGCGGTATTCACTTTGCTTTCTACGCGAGAGCCGATCAAGCAGTATCTAGACCAAATAAGAATCGATAGTGAGCATGTGATCGAATCTGATAACAGCAACCCTATAGTGACTGCGGTATGTGCGGGACAAGTAGCGCAGGCGGATAAATTAATTACAGAAAAAGGTAAGGGTTTGGGCGCTGGAGACATTGACCATTTGATCGGAAGCTGTCTCAAGAAACGTATTGGAGATCCACGCACGAATGAGCCACCACCGTTTTACGGCGATCGGGTCGGCGTAAGCTTGAAAGCCATTCTCTCCTACGAAAAAGCCAATGGGGTATCAGTTCAAAACGGATGCAGTCCGTACCGTAGCTTGTTACTAAAGGAAATCTACAGAAACAATATCGATGAAAGGGGACTGAGCGCGTTTCAACAAATGGATTTGCCGGTTAATTGCCCGATCAGATTCAATGATGGCAGCTACCATCCCGTGTGGTGGAACGTCATTTATAGTTCGCCCACGACAATAATCACTTATGACAAATTAAACCGCTTGGAAAAAATAGGCATATCGCTTTTGGAGACGGATAGTCATGGGAATCAATTTTTTAGTAGTAATTGGAATGGTTTTTGTGACTATACCGATGACAGCGCTTTGTTGCATTTGATTGAGCGTGGTGTGAGTACGAGTTTTATCGAGTCAGATACGTCACCACTCAGCATCGAGTTGTTAAAGCGTCGTTTTGGCTACCGGCGTGACGATACGAAAACGGACGATATTGATAAGTTACTAGAGGTAGTCGGCGAACCGGACTTGCCGACTTTATTAGATGCGAAAAAGGGACGTTGGTGGAGTTTTCCAAGTCGAAAAGAAGATGAGCCGAATAGTATTGCACTACACGACTACTTAGATAAACGCATCGCTGAGCTGGAAGGCCAAAAGCAAAACATAAAAAAGCGCCCGACAAATCCTAAGATCAACTAGCTTCCTCCTTCTATTCCAGACATACCTGAGTTGCGCGTTACTTTAAGCTAACAGACTCAATAGTGTGTGGAGACATGATGTCAATTAGCATTGGTTCGTCCCCCATCGGCAACGACGCCATGCGGGCATATCAACAAGTCAAACAACGCGGCGAGCCAGCAGTGGTAGGCGCCGAGTCACAAGCACATCTCGACGCGAGGCAAGATGTTGCCGATGTTGTTGAGGTAAAAATCTTAAGTACTGAAGAGCAAATTCTGGAGCAAAAAGCCTTGGAGAAGAGTTGGGGTTTGATTAGTGCGATTTTGGGGACGCAGGTGGATGTGTTTGTGTGATGTAGCTTGGAAGCAAATTAGCTTTTTCGCTTTCTTGAAAAGGCTAAGTTCAACAGTAACTTATGCATGCTCCCTTCTCCCGCAAGCGGGAGAAGGGTTGGGGATGAGGGTGTTTGTAAGTTGGTGAAAGTTAGAAATTTGCGTTGGTGCTTTTTTTGCTGTTCGTCAAACTATGTCCACGAGGTCTTGGCGTTCACAGGTCGGGGGTAGCCCGACAGCTACTTACTTTTCTTTGCTTCGCCAAAGAAAAAGTAAGCAAAAGAAAGGCGACCGTAGCCTCGCCCCTTCGGGGTGCTTACGCTACGCTTCAGCATAATTTGTGCTTCACAAAAAATGGGAAAGTGTTGAAACTCGCCTTCGGCTCAGACAGCAACACTTTCTTATCCATTTTCTGTGACGCACAAATTACATCGTCTCAAACGGGGGTAAGTCAAAAGCAAAAAGCAAAAATCAAAAACAACGACCTACAACTGCTAATGGAAAATTGAAAGACCGTCGTTACCGATTGTTTTTGTGTTGCTTTTGCTTTTGCTTTTGACTTTAACGCCGTTCCACTTCTGACACTGCCAATTGTGCGGGACAGAAAATGGATAAAGAAAGCTTCGTTGTTTGAGCGAAGCGAGTTTCGAAGCTTTCCCATTTTTTGTCCTGCATAATTGGGAAGCCGAAGGCCAGTGGCAGCGTGGTCGCCTTTCTTTGCTACCTTTCTTTGGCGAAGCAAAGAAAGATAGTGGCTGTCGGGCCACCCCCGACCTGTAAAAGATGATTTCGAATGAAGGAGAAGACTGAGGAAGAAAATTCAGTGATTTTTAGCTAGAAATGGATCAAGTGAATTACGTCAATTTATTTGTAATAGGGGGAATACCCTAATATTGATCAACCCAGAAAAAATGACATTACCTAATGGTAGAAGGATATTCAAATTCAAACGAGATATAATTATTAGAAGCCAAATTCCCTGTCATTCCCCATTTTGTTTGCTGTTTATCTATTGCGCCGAAAAACCATAAACTACTGACGTTATCTGGTATTGATAAATCACTGAGGTTGAAATTGAAATCTCGATTTAAGTGAAATGCGATCATTAAATCTCTTGAATATTTTCTTAACTTATCTAGCTCGTCTTGCAAGGTTCGGGGCTTAGGCAAGAAGTCCGGTGTAAGCTCCTTGAGTTGAACCGGGACAAAGTGATCGATATCATCTTTAACGAATCTTGCGATGAAATCAAAATCCTCGAGCTCCACTAAGGCAAAATAAACTTTGGTCTCGTAGAGTTGGCTCATACCATAACAAAACAATGCGGCTTGGCGACCTTCTCGATATTCTTTTAATTGATTGGTACGTAGCGCAGCGACAGCATACTCGACGTCTGAGACGCTAAGTTGTTCTTGAATTTTTCGAAGTCCAATCAAGATTTTCTCAGGATCTTTATAATTGAACTTCGTCCATTCTCGAGGCAAGTTCCTTGGCATTTTCTGACGATCACATCATCACAAATTCGGCGCCAACCACCGCTCAACTTCACTCTTATCAACACCACGCCGCTCAGCCATATCCTCAACCTGATCCTCAGCAATCTTCCCAACACTAAAATACTTAGACTCAGGATGTGCAAAGTAGAAACCTGACACAGCAGCCCCCGGTATCATCGCCCATGATTCAGTAATGAACATCTCAATCTCTTCACACTGCATCTGCTTAAACATCGCAGTCTTCACCGTATGTTCAGGGCAAGCCGGATAACCAGGTGCAGGACGAATACCTGAATAGCTTTCTTTGATCAGCTCTTCATTACTCAAAATCTCATCAGACGCATAACCCCACAAATCTTTACGCACACGTTCATGCAAGTATTCTGCGAACGCTTCTGCCAAACGATCAGCGAGCGATTTCAACATAATGCTGCTGTAATCATCGTGCGCGTCTTCGAAGCGCTTTTCGTGCTTTTCTATACCTAGGCCTGCGGTGACCGCGAACATACCGATGTAATCGGTGATGCCGCTGTCTTTCGGAGCGATGAAATCACTTAAACATTGATTTGGGCGCTGAATTTTCGTACCACCTTCGCCGTCGATGATGGCTTTTTCGGTTTGCTGACGCGTGCCGTAATAAGTGAAGGCGACTTCTTTGCGCGTTTCGTCGGTGTAGATTTCAATGTCGTCGTCATTCACCGTATTGGCTGGCAATAAAGAGATCACGCCGTTCGCGGTCAGCCAGCGGCCTTCTATGATTTTCTTTAACATCGCCTGACCTTCGGCAAAGACTTTGCTGGCCGCTTCACCGACAATTTCGTCTTTCAAAATCGCTGGGAATGGACCGGCCAAATCCCAAGTTTGGAAGAAAGGTCCCCAGTCTATGTAATTGGCAATCGTTGCTAGATCGACGTTTTTGAAAATTCGACGTCCGATAAACTTAGGTCGTACTGGTGCTTTGTCGCCGGTGAAATCAACCTTAATTTTGTTCGCACGTGCTTGCTTCAAGCTCACCATGGGCGTAGCTTTTTTACTCGCATGCAAAGTACGTACACGTTCGTAATCAGTGCCGAGGTCGGCAATGTATTGATCACGTGTTTCTGGCGTCAATAAAGATTGAGCTACAGAGACAGAACGCGAAGCATCAGCAACATAGACCACTGGTCCTTCGTAATTCGGTGCAATCTTGACTGCAGTATGTGCACGGCTAGTGGTCGCACCACCGATTAACAACGGAATCTTCATCATACGGAAATGCGGATCGCGTTGCATTTCTTTCGCAACGTAGGCCATCTCTTCTAATGAGGGCGTGATCAAACCTGAGAGGCCAATAATGTCAGCATTTTCTAACTTTGCACGCGCCAAAATTTCGGAACATGGCACCATCACGCCCATGTTCACGACTTCAAAATTATTACATTGCAAGACCACCGTGACGATGTTTTTGCCGATGTCATGCACGTCACCTTTCACCGTCGCGATAACGATTTTGCCTTTCGGTTTACTGTCGCCGCTGCGTTTCTTTTCTTCTTCGATGAAGGGCACTAAATGCGCGACCGCTTGTTTCATCACGCGTGCGGATTTGACGACTTGTGGCAAGAACATTTTGCCTTGGCCGAACAAATCACCAACGATATTCATGCCTGCCATCAAGGGGCCTTCGATCACTTGGATAGGACGGCCGCCTGCGTTCAAAATATTAACGCGAGCTTCTTCTGTATCTTCCACGATCCAATTGGTAATGCCATGCACCATCGCGTGTGATAAGCGTTTTTCTACTGGTTCATTACGCCATTCTAGCGTCGCTTCTTCGCGTTTGCCGCCGTTTTTTAGCGTCGAGGCGAATGCTATCATGCGCTCGGTGGCGTCTGCTCTACGATTGAGAACTACGTCTTCGACGTGCTCACGCAATTCAGCATCGAGTTCGCTATACACACCGACCATACCAGCGTTGACAATACCCATGGTCATACCCGCTTGAATTGCGTGGTATAGGAACACGGTGTGGATCGCTTCGCGTGCTGGGTCATTGCCACGGAAAGAGAAACTGACGTTCGATACGCCGCCGCTGATTTTCGCGCCGGGCAAATTTTTGTGTATCCAGCGCGTCGCTTCGATGAAATCAACGGCGTAGTTATTGTGTTCTTCGATACCAGTCGCGACTGCGAAAATATTCGGATCAAAAATAATGTCGTAGGGATCAAAATCGCAAGCGCTGATCAATAAATCATAAGCGCGTTTGCAAATTTCAATCTTGCGTTCGTAAGTATCAGCCTGACCTTTTTCATCGAATGCCATGACGATCACGGCAGCGCCATAACGCTTACATAATTTGGCGTGATGCAGGAATTGTTCTTCGCCTTCTTTCATAGAGATCGAATTGACGATGGCTTTGCCCTGCACGCACTTCAAACCCGCTTCGATCACTTCCCATTTGGAGGAGTCGATCATGATAGGCACGCGTGCGATATCTGGTTCTGAGGCGATCAAGTTTAAGAAGCGCGTCATCGCTGCCTGCGAATCGAGCATCGCTTCATCCATATTGATATCGATGATTTGCGCGCCGTTTTCTACTTGCTGACGGGCGACGGCTAATGCTTCGTCGTATTGTTCGTTCAAAATCAAACGGGCAAATGCTTTGGAACCGGTGACGTTGGTACGTTCACCGACATTGACGAACAGCGATTGCGCGTCAATTGTGAAAGGCTCCAAACCAGACAAGCGCATTGCAGGTTCTATCGTCGGAATAGTACGTGGTGTTTGCGTTTTGAGAATCTCGGCAATCGCCTTGATGTGTGCTGGCGTGGTGCCGCAGCAACCACCGGCGATGTTGATGAAACCTGCTTCGGCGAATTCTTTTAACAGTGCAGAAGTATCGGCGGGTAATTCATCAAAGCCCGTATCACTCATAGGATTAGGCAAACCCGCATTCGGGTAGATACAGACAAAAGTATCGGCAATCTTGGACAGTTCTTCGGCGTAAGGACGCATCAATGCTGCACCAAGTGCGCAGTTCAGACCTATGGTCAAAGGTTTCGCATGACGCACAGAATTCCAGAATGCGGGTACGGTTTGGCCTGACAAAATGCGACCAGAAGCATCCGTCACGGTGCCAGAAATCATAATGGGCAAAGTGCTACCGGTTTCTTCAAAATATTGATCGATCGCGAACAAGGCCGCTTTGCAATTGAGGGTGTCGAAAATGGTTTCGACCAATAAGACGTCGGCACCACCCTCGACTAAGCCACGGGTTTGTTCCAAATAGGCGGCAACCAATTGATCAAAAGTGACGTTACGTGCGGCTGGATCATTTACATCGGGTGAGATGGATGCCGTCTTTGGCGTAGGGCCAAGTGCCCCTGCTACATAGCGGGGCTTATCTGGTGTCGAATATTTATCACAAGCTGCTCGGGCGATCTTTGCAGACGCCACATTCATCTCATACGCCAGATGCGCCATGTGGTAATCGTCTTGCGCGACCGTGGTTGCGCCGAAAGTATTGGTTTCGATTAGATCCGCGCCAGCTGCCAAGTATTGCTCATGAATCTCTTGAATCACGTGTGGCTGAGTCAAGGACAGTAATTCATTATTACCTTTGACGAAGAGCTCGCGCACGCCGGCCGGACCGGTGAATTCCTTAAAGCGCTCACCGCGGTAATCCGCTTCAGTCAGTTTATAGCGCTGTATCATCGTTCCCATCGCGCCATCGAGGATCAGGATGCGTTGTTTGAGTAAGTCGCGCAGGCGCGCTTCGGTGGCGGAAGATTTCAGAACGGTGGACATAGTGGTGGATTGATTGAACGCTAAAAACAAAAACCCGATCAGGCTGAGATAGCGGATCGGGTAATGAGTGTGCGATTTGGTAAGAAATTACTACCTTTAGCTGCACTTATTACGCGCCCGCAATCTGAGTCTCAAATCGGCGCAGGAAAACAAGCTGAAATTATACGTGATTTCGAATGAACTTCCTAAACAGGCTCGCATTGCATAAATGCCATGTTACTTCGATACACCTAAGCTGTTCGCTATGAAAGACCGCCTGCCCGAGCGCTATCTCGACGAACTTCCTACGCACTCTTATTAGCAAATAGAAAAAAGATATAAGAATTCTGGCGAAATGCCCAAAAAAATAGGCGTATGCCAAATTAGCCATACGCCTTAAGGAGGGAACCGATTTGAACTAGCCGATATCAGATCTATTTATCAAGCTAACTAGTTCTAAAAAATTACTTGCTAATAACTTATTAATGACTTGTGAACCAAGCTACTTAACTCGCCTTTTTACGAGTCGCGATTAAGCTTGCGACAATGGAGCTGACTAAGATAGTACCGATTACCGTCAAAGAAATCGCTGTCGGTACATGCACCCATTTCACGATCAGCATCTTGACACCAACGAACATCAACACGAATGCAAGACCGAATTTGAGTAAGTGGAAACGATCAGCCATATCAGCAAGCAAGAAGTACAAAGCACGTAAACCCATGATTGCGAAAATGTTCGATGTGAAGACAATGAATGGATCGGTCGTCACCGCGAAAATCGCTGGGATAGAATCGACTGCAAATACCACATCAGAGATTTCAATCAAAATCAGTACTAAAAATAAGGGCGTAAAGACACGCTTGCCATTCTGGATAATGCTGAACTTTTCTTCGTGATAGTCCTTTGTGAATGGCAACATTTTCTTTGCAAGTTTCAACACTGGATTGGCTTCCAGATCAGGCTCTTTCTCCGCCGCGACCATCATGCGCAAACCTGTTATCACTAAGAAAATGCCGAAGATGTACAGTACCCAAGCGAATTGAGAAACGACCCAGCTACCTGCCAAAATCATGATCACGCGCATCACAATTGCGCCGAGTACACCATACAGCAACACTTTGCGCTGGTATTGTTCAGGTACTGCGAAGTGTCCGAAAATCATCAGGAAAACAAATACGTTATCGACCGACAAAGACTTTTCAATGACATAACCAGTCAAGAACTGCATAGACTTGGTCATAGCGACAGCTTCGCCTACGATGTCCTTGAGATAAAAATACATCCCAAGGTTAAACAACAGCGCTAAGGCAACCCAAACAATGGACCAAGAAGCGGCTTCTTTCACACTGACTTTATGCGACTTTGAACCACCGAGTGCGAAAATGTCGAGTGCCAACATACTGAGGACGAAAGCGATAAAGGCTGCCCACATCCAGGGCTGTGCAACTGTTTCTAACATAAATTTCTTTCAGTCAAGGGAAGATGGTGGGATGAATCGCATCCCACCGGCAAGGCTATTTTAAGCAAACGTCAATCCGGTGACTAGCACTTATTCTTTTTCCATAAATCCCAAGATTTGCAACAAGCTGGTGAACAGGTTGAAGATAGTGATGTACAAGCTCACTGTCGCCATGATGTAATTGGTTTCACCACCGCGAATGATGTTACTAGTTTCGAACAAGATCATGCCCGACATTAACAAGACAAACGCTGCGGATACTGCTATCGACAAAGCTGGCACTTCAAAGAACATTGCGCCCAAGCCTGCGACGAAAGCAACCAAAACACCTACTGCGAGGAAACCACCCATGAAACTGAAATCACGTTTACTCACCAGCACGTAAGCAGACAACCCCATGAAAATTACAGCTGTCAAACCCATCGCGTTCATGACGATGCCACTGCCGCCAGGCATGCCAAGGTAACGGCTGATGATAGGACCTAGAGTCAAGCCCATGAAGCCAGTTAAAGCGAATACTGAGGCGATACCCCAAGCGCTATTGCGTAATTTTGCAGTTAAGAACAACAAACCGATATAGCCAATCAGCGTGACGATAATGCCCATACTCGGTAAAGCAAAGGCAATGCTGACACCAGCGGTAATAGCAGAGAACAATAAAGTCATAGACAACAACATATAAGTGTTGCGCAATACTTTATGCCCACTGATAGAACTACTATCTACATAATCGACTGTTTGCGCATCGCGCACAGTGCTACGGTCTAAGATACTCATGGTTCTCTCCTAAAAATTCGGATGTAAAACGTTCCCAATTTGGGTAGAGCGAGTCTAAGCCAGGTAAAAATTAAATAAAAGTCGAATATAATTGAAGAATAGATCGAAAAAATCGATGTATCTCTAGGTCGAACCGAACAACACTGGCAGGACGAAATGGCAGTTCTAAATTACAAGCATTTACATTATTTTTGGGTTGTCGCAAAAACGGGCAGTATTGCCCGGGCCAGTGAGCAATTACACATCACGCCGCAGACTATCAGTGGCCAATTGAGCCTGTTCGAAGAGATACAAGGCGAAGCTTTGTTTGAGAAATCAGGGCGGAATTTAGAGCTAACAGAGGCGGGGCGCATCGTATTGGCCTATGCGGAAGAGATCTTTTCATTAGGGCAAGAGCTAGAGCAATTGTTGCAACATCATCCTACCGAACGCACCGTCCAGTTGCGCGTAGGCGTCTCAGACGCGGTAGCGAAAGCGGTTGCTTACAAATTATTAGAGCCCGCATTAAGCTTGCCACAAACCCTGAAAATCCACTGTCGCGAGGGTAAACTTGACGACCTGCTGACGGAATTGGCTCGCCATAAACTTGACATCGTTATCACCGATACACCAATGCCACCAAGTTCTAAGGTGCGCGGCTTTAATCATCCTTTGGGCGAATGTGGACTGAGCTTTTTCGCCACGCAAGCGCTGCGTGCGGCGCATCCTAAGCCCTTTCCCGCTTGCCTTGACGGCGCACCAATCCTCTTGCCAGGCGAAGATTCGGCACTACGTTCACGCTTAATGCATTGGTTTGAATTGCAAGGAGTGCGACCAAGGATAGCCGGCGAGTTTGATGACAGTGCTTTGATGGGGACTTTTGGCGCAGCGGGCGTTGGGTTCTTTGCTAAACCAAGTGCGATAGCCGATATGGTCATGCGTCAATATGATTTGGAACTAGTCGGTAGCACCGAGGATATCCAAGAACAATTTTATGCCATATCCGTGCAACGTAAAATTACTCATCCGGCTGTGTTGGCGATTAGCCAGGCAAGACCACTCAGCACTATCAGTTCAAAAAAGAGCGATCAGCCGCAAGGACGCAAAAGCAAGCGCACATGAAGCAAAGTCCAATGAAGAGGAAGCAAATAGACCTATCAGTGTTACTTGATGCTTGGCGAATTGAACCAATTGTGAATTGCTATCAAGGCCTCCCGATTGTTTGGGATGAAAGCATGGCTGGCGTGAATCGGAATACTTATTTCAGCATCGGGTGCCAAAACTTCCTGAACTGCTAGCATTCCATCATGTGGCAATTGGAATCCTTCAAAAAATCCTAGTGGCCCCAGCCATGGCCATACGCCATAGATACAAGCGGTTGGTATCTCTGGCATAGAAATGCGATCCATGACGGCTGGATTTGCAGTCACCTGACCGCACTCACCAGCGAGCAATTTAAAAATTCGCCATGAGCTGGTGCGTAGTGATAAGCGAACTTCGCGTATCGGTGAGGCTAGTAAAACGAGCCGCACAGGCCGTCGAATACCTTCGCCTGATTCCTGCAAAATTTGCCGTATCAAGACGCCACCAAACGAATAGCCTATTGCCATATAATCGCCACGGGTGCCTACATCTGTTAAAAATTGCCGCAAGCGATTCTTTATTTCGGCTAATGATTGCTTTGACGCAGAGTAATCAAAACAATCCACCGAATAGCCCAATTCAGAAAAAAATCGGATTAAGCCACCTCGCATATAGCGCTTACCACCAATGCCATCGATAAAAACTATTTGCATGTTCTTTCCTACTTTATCTTTAAATTAGCATTACACGAAAGGTGACGCCTAACCAGCAACCATAGCATTCTGTGTACAGATATGACACGGACTAGAAATCTGTGGAACAAATAGGCGGAAAAAAACCGTGCATGCTTTTTGTTTGCAATACACGGTCCTGACTTAGATTACTTCGGATATTTAATCGTCATCTCTTTCAAGACATTATCCGCGTGATCAACTTCTTTCATAATCCACAGCATGTAACGAATATCGACGTGAATTGCTTTGGTAATCGCCGGATCGAAGTACCAATCTTTGGTAATCGATTCGTAGGTGGAATCAAAATTCAAACCAACCAATTCACCGCGCTTGTTCATCACCGCTGAGCCAGAATTACCACCTGTGGTGTCGGCGCTAGACAAGAAGTCCACTGGCACGGTTCCCAACACATTGTCTTTGAAAACACCGTAACGTTTTTCTTTAATCGCTTGCAGCAGTGGTGCTGGTGCGTTGAAAGGATCTTTGCCTGTGTGTTTCTCGACGATACCTTCGACCGTGGTAAATGGTCCCTTAGTCACACCATCACGGGGTGAATAGGCGCCGACATTACCAAAGGTGACGCGGAGGGTTGAATTTGCGTCAGGATAGACTGGTTTGCCTTGTGATTTTTTCCAGTTAACCACAGCTTGCATGTATTGCGGAATGATGAAGTCGAGGTTGCCATCGACTTCTTTCCGACGATTTTCTAGAGACATACCGACATCATGCAATTTCACCGCGAGCTGAATAAATGCGTCATCAGATTGGGTGAACGCAGCCTTTTCTTTATCCAACCACGTTAAACGTTTTGCGGTGTCTGTCAATTGCGTTTTGTCATACAGTGCAACCGCTAACTCGGCTGAAGGTAACAAGGTATCTAATCCTGCTGGATGTACGGCCAACTTAGCGTAACGTGAAAGACCTGCTGTCAAACGTGCGCGATCAACCTTGGTGACAAATGATTGCTCCAAACGTGTAAGACGGCCTTTGATAAAGGCTAAATCACGTTCTTGATAGCCGCCTTCACGCTGTGCGTTTGGCTTCTCTTTTTCTAAGGCCAAACGATACAGAGTGCGAGCGCTAGATAACAAATCGCTGTTCGTTGCAACCGCATACGCGAGCTCTTCTTGCGACAAAGCCATGTCTTGGGCAATTACCGTATCGAGTTTTGCCAACAAGGACTTCGCTTCTGCTGGATTTTTATTTGAACTGATCAACCAGTTACGGAATTCCGCATCCTGCGCATCTTTAATCGCCGCGATATCTTTACGTGCGAAACCATCGATTAAACCTTGTGTTTTCTTTAGACGGTTATTGATGCCTTTCACCACGCTGGCGTAGCGCACTTCATCGTCGGCATTGCCTTTGGTCGCCGCTTCTATGGTCGCAATGTCCGCTAGCATTTCTGCTGCGCGCAAAGGGTAATCGGTATCACGTGCGAAACGGATCTCGGACGGTAATTTATAGCGGCTGGTACGACCTGGATAACCTGCCAGCAAAATCGGATCACCGTTCTTCAAGCCTTCAGCAGAAACTACCAAAAAGTCTTTGGATTTATACGGCACATTGTCCGGTGAAGGATCGGCAGGGCGACCATCTTTACCGACGTAGGCGCGTAAAAACGAGAAGTCACCTGTGTGACGCGGCCATTCAAAATTATCGATGTCGCCACCGTAATTGCCGATCATGTCAGCAGGCGCATACACCAAACGCACGTCGCGTATCATCATTTGTCGTATGCGATAGTATTCCAAACCGCGATGAAAACTCGGCACAGAACAGCGATAGGCTTTATCTTGTTCGCAGTCAGCGATGATTTTTTTCACTCGACTTTGTATCAGCTCGCGACGTTCGCGACCTGACATTTTGTCGGTCAAACCAGCCGTGACTTCAGCGGTGACATTTTCCACTTTATCAGTGATATACACGCGTGTGCTTGCACCGGCTGGTAATTCCTCGGCGCGTGTTTTGGCTAAAAAGCCATCGTTGATGTAGTTTTTCTTTGCGCTGGAATTGCGTTGTATCGCATCGTAGGCGCAGTGGTGATTGGTAACGATCAAACCTTCTGGCGAAACAAAAGAAGCGGAGCAGCCACCCGTTGAGACGATAGCACTCATAGGATGCTTGGATAAATCGGCTAACTTTTCAGCCGGGATGGTAATGCCAACTTTTTTAAGTTCGGCTTTCAGTTGCGGCAATTGATAAGGTTGCCACTGACCTTCGTCAGCCTTTACGTGAGCGCTGAATGCGACGGTTAGTCCGAATGCTGCCGCTGGTATAACTAGTCTTTTGAACAATTTATTCTCCTTCATTGTGCATGAGTGGGCGAGTATATCGCTGTTCGCAGTTTCAAGCCAAAACATCGTTTTGGAATTTGATTTGCTTCATATTGTCGTCATACGAATGGTTTACTATGCTCGCAAAGCATAAGCGTGTTGTTTGGTTGTCGTAGTGAATGTGCAAATTCCTTGTCAACTATCATTTGCAAGCGCTTAGATGCAGCACTCATTGGATTGAACGTTGCATGAATTAAGCTGAGATTTAATTGACGTTACGTAAAATTTGAATAGTTTTAGTGCGGCCATATTTTTTGCTCTATTCCAAATTGCAATAATTTGGTCGTTACAGTGCTTTGGTAAAGCACAGGTATTGTTGGGTAGATGTGCTACATTTAATATTGCACAGATGGAATGAATTCTTACACTTGTCGAATAAAAAATTAAACCTGCAAAATGCAGCAAGACCGAACTTTCTCGATTCATTGAATGCCCCTACTTCGTCCTCTACAAATTTTTGCTGGTATTTGCATGCTGTCGTTTTGCGTGTGTGTTTCCGCATGGCCAAAGCCGACCTCAGTGACACGGGTGGTACATCCTGCAGATGAGGAGAAAGGCGATCCGCGTTTTGTTGATGTGAAAGAGATATTGCGTCTGGCCTTAGAAAAAACCGTTGTGGAATTTGGCCCTTTTGAATTGCAGGCATCTAGTCAAAATACCAATGGCTTACGTTACTTGAATAATTTGGCGAACGATAGTGATTTGAATGTGGTCTGGAGCTCGACTACCGAAGAGAAAGAGCGTAATTATTTGCCGATTCGTATACCTCTACGTAAAGGACTAATGGGTTATCGCTTGTTGCTCGTGCATAAGGACAAACAAGACTCGCTGAAAGAGGTGAGAAGCTTGGAAGACTTAAAGAAATTTAGTGTGGGACAAGGGGTTGGTTGGGAAGATGTGAAGCTTTATGAAGCAAATGGTATTGCCGTCATTGAGGCAAAATATAGCAACTTGTTTCGCATGCTGAGTTACAAACGCTTTGACTTTTTTCCGCGCGGTATCAATGAGATTTTCAGAGAACTTGAGAAAGAGTCTGTGCAAAATCCGAACCTGGTCGTCGATGAAAATTTGCTGATATATTACCCTTGGCCGTACTATTTTTTCGTTTCTAAATCAAATCCCCAATTACACAAACGGATCGAGATGGGATTGCGTAAAATGATTAAGGATGGCTCGTTCGACGCCATATTCTGGAAGCATAATGGAAGAGCAATTGAGGCCGCGAATTTCAAGAAACGGCACATTATCTATATCAAAAACCATTTATTACCGAGAGCAACCCCACTCAACGACGCCACATTGTGGTTCCGACCAAAGCTAAATTGAAGGCGCTATGCTTGCTGCAGCCAGCGGCTATGAAATTTTATCTGTAGCGCTTTGAGTCGCTTTTACTGTAGCCCCAACAATTGCACCTTATGAATGAGCTGCACCACATTATTTACCTGTAATTTACGCATGATATTTTCTCTGTGCTTGTCGACAGTTTTGGCCGACAGACTTAATTGTTCGGCGATCTCGATGGTCGCCAAACCTTGATAAATCAAGGCCAAAATCTGTAATTCACGCGGTGTAAGCTCAGTCTCGCAGACATCGATTTGTGCTTGAACTTCTTCGGGAATGACTTGTTTGCCAGCTAAAACCTGTTCAATGCAATCTAAAAGCTGATTAGCTGATCCTTCTTTCTGCAAAATAGCGTCGGCTTTTGCGTCGCGTAATTGTTTAAAAATCACACCCGAATTCGCACCCGTCAAGGCAATGAATTTCATGTCTGGATAGCGTTGTTTACAATACGCGAGCACCGCGCTCGATTCTCCGCCAGGCATGTGGTAATCCAAGATACACAAGTCGACAGCTTCGCTTTGTATGTAAGGCAGTACTTGCCCTAAATTGCCTAATTCAGCCACGATTTGATAATGGCTTTGCGTCTGCAATAGAAGCTTTAGTCCCTGTCGGAAAATGGCATGATCGTCAGCGAGCAAAATTTTGATGGTAGTTGCAGGCACAGTGGTCTCTAATGGGTAAGTTTAAGCGAACTCCGAATGCTAGAATGTTAGCCGACATTGTGAGCTTGGTATAGGCGGCGTTTGGATTCTTCTTGAAGGTTTCCTTTTAACCAACTTGCTCCTGCCTCTATTTATTTAGCGCGTATTCAAATGAGATATTTTTGTTTCCTGATATTTTTTTTAGGCTTACAGTTTGCGCACTGTGCTCCAGCGCAGGCTCAGGTGCAATCTACATGTCGTTTAGAAAATGTATCGCCGGTGTTGGCACTGCAGGCTTGCACCAGGGTCTTGAGTGATGCTGAGGTCGCACAGCAGTTTCCGCAAGCGCCGCGTGTGGCCGAACCTGGCATTTGGGTCGTGGTGAAATTTCATGCCAAGGCGGGTGACTATCTACTTGATCTCGGCCTTCCTGATGCCTATTACGTGCAGGTTTTTCATTTGCAGCAGGTAGGATTGCTAAAGCTGATGAGCTTAAATCCGCAATCAAAGTTCAAGGAACGTGAGTTTGCGCATCGAACCCTATTGGCGCCCCTAAGTATTCAAGAATCATCTCAGAAGAACGAGCAAGAAGTATTGGTACACTATAGAACGCATGGTAAGACACCCTTATTTATGCGCCTTTTTCTCCGAGAAACTTTTCTTCAACGCGATACTGTCGACAATCTGCTTAATGGCATACTGATCGGTTTTTTATTGGTAGTGATTCCTCTATTGGTGATCGGATTCCAATCGGTGCAAAACCGTAATTACCGACTTTATGCCGCGCTGGTGATCACAAATTTGGCTTTCCTACTGCAGATCGAAGGATATAGCTTTCAGTTTTTATGGCCTGACTCGCCTGACTGGAATATGCGGATGCCCAATTTGATCGCCTGTAATGTCATGTTCTGGCACGTCTTGTTTGCAATTCAATTTTTGCAAATGCGCCAGAGATTGTTGACTTTATATTTGTGCCATATCGCCTCATTGTGGATCATCATTCCCGTATTTTTTCTGGAATTGTTTTGGGATGTTGAAGAGCTCATACTTGCCTTGTCGGCTTGTTACGCCGCACTGGCGATGTACACCGCCTATCGTGGTCTGCGCCAGCAGATACCAGCAGCGCGCTTCTATTTTATTGGAACACTAATGCAAGCCATTTTCATCGTCGGTTTGCTCTTTATCAGCATCACTTTTGGTAACCCCTTTCCTCAATTCGCAGTATTAACCTATCCTAAGATAGGTTATCTGGGGGAAGCTCTGTTTTTCGCTGCAGCGGTGGTGCAGCAAATACGGTTGTTTGGCGAAAGACAAGCTGAATTGCGTCAGCGTCGTTTGGTAGAGACAGAACAGTTACTGCACGCAGAGCAAAGTAAATTAAAAGCCTTGGATAAGGCCAGACAGCAGCAATTGCAACTAGCCTCTGCCAGCCATGACATCGCCCAGCCGCTGGCGTCGCTACGTTTTGCCTTGGCCGCATTAGGACAAAAACCTGAAAATAAAGCGATTGCAGAGCATGTAGAAAATACCCTGAACTACGCACAAAGTTTGTTAAAAGAATTGATCGTGCAAACGCGTCAGGAGCAGTCTGCTAATAGCACTAGGAGCGCCGAAGAGATCGATCTACGTGACCTATTCTCTCAATTGGCGCAAGAGTTCGAAGTTTTGGCTCAGCAAAAAGCGTTGAATCTGGCGATACATCGTTGTCAGCTAACTACGTCGGGTTCCAGTGTTTTGCTATACCGAATATTGAGTAACTTATTAGCCAATGCGATTCGCTACACCGAACACGGACGCATCGTACTGGGTGTTAGACGCCGACGTGATTCGATAGAAATTCAAATTTGGGATACCGGACCAGGTATTCCCGCGCATACCGTCGCCAGTCTGACGCAAGCATTTCAACAGGGGGCACAAGCACAGCAAAGCACACAGGGCTATGGCCTCGGTCTATTTATTGTGCAGACACTTTGTATGCAATGCGGTTATCAGTTGAGTATCCACTCTGAGTTAGGTAAAGGAAGTGGGTTTTGTGTGGGGATTCCGCTATAGAGGCGCTGCCGCATTGACGCGATATTAAAGCTAACTTCATCACGAATACGGTGTTTACCGTATGTCTTTACCCCGTCTCAATCTTTACACTGTGTTGCATGACGTAGCGCCAGAGCTGCGTAGACATGGCAAATTCAGGAGGATCTATGTGGGCAGCAATATTGGTGACGTTATGGCGTTGGACTATGGCAGTGTTGGATTGGCGCTGTCACTGGCGTGTATTGACCGGTCGTGCCAAGGTCGATGTGGTGATCATTACCAATATTCGCGATGAGCAAGAACGGCATTTGTTTTGGGGGAGCTTACGCCCTAAGCATGGGCATTCCGATGGTGCTCGCATTTATCTGAATGGCGTGGCGGGGCGTATCCGTGGCATCTATGTCACAGCGGAAGAATTACTCAGTAAATCAGGTCGTCAATTGGCCAAGCAGCAGTTTATTAATGCAGTGAAATGGGCCGATCAACGCGGTGCTAAAGTGGTGTTGCTGGCGGCATCGACCAAGCGACTCTTTGGTCGTGATGGTACCGAATTAAAGGCTATGTTCCCCCATATTTTGTTCACGATAGGTGACAACGGTACCGCTTTACTTTTATGCCAGGATATTGCGCAGGCTTTACATCAAGCGAAGTTGAGCAGCAACAGTCGTGTTTTGGTGGTTGGACCCTATGGTATTTTGGGTACCGAGGTCACCAAATTTTTGTTACAACAGGGTTATGATGTCGTAGGATTTGGCACTAACCCGACCTTGCTCAATGAATTTTCTTCGAATTTCCCGATTGAACTGCATAGCGAGATCCAACATGTTGGTAAGGTAGACGCGGTGATAGCCTGCACCCATAGTCAGCAGGCAAAATTAACGGTCGATGCGATAGAGCTCTTACGCCATGTCGATAAAAAACTCTTGGTGATCGATGTCGCCGAGCCTGCGAATCTGGATGCGGTCACTTATGCTCGTTGTGAACATGTAGTGGTGCGACAGGATGCAGGAAATGCCTGGTCCCCTGAGCTACGATTTGTGATGGGACGTATCTCTTCTGGCATGCTCAATTTGCCACCGAATAGTGTGTTTGGCTGTTTTGCAGAATCCATGACTTTGTATAACGCGATCTATCGCGAGCACCAACACACACTATTGACTCACAATTGGTTTTATGTGAATCGCTTAAACATCGCCGTACTATCGTATAACTTCGATGTGCTAAAAGTAAGTTCGGCACCAGCGTATTGTTTTGGTCAAAAGCTCACTTCGTTTTGCTTAGAACGCGACAGCACTAGGATGAAGACAGCAGAGCGTGATTTAGGGCAGGTCGGGAATGCGGCCTTGAGTACTTGAGTTGGCTTGGTCTAGACATAGGTAGGATGCAAACTAGACGAGCAACTTGATGAGTGACTGGTGAAAAAAAGCACTGCGTTTTTTTGCAGTGCTTTTTGCGCTTTGATGCTTGGTACCGTTAGTTCTCAGTTGACTCTCAGTTAATCATATCGCGTTGCAAGCGACGCGGTACTTCCCAATCGAGTTCCCAATCGCGTTTCTTTTCTAGCGCGTCAATATGTTTGAGTTTTTTATCTTCAACAAATTTGCCTGATAATAACAGCTTAGGCTTGGTCGGTGCCGACACATAGCCTCGCACTTCCCACAAGGAACGTCTGAGAGTCGTCGCTGCTAAAATTCCATAATCAGCACCACAAGTAATACCTTTTTCAGCGACGACGGCTTCGCCTGCTTTGATGTATTTTGCGGCATAGATCGTGCCTTTAGTCGCGATCCAGCGTCCACTGTGGATTTCGCCATTTAAGCTGGTGATCTGACCTGTAGCTCGTATGGTGCCCCAGGCGCTGATGTCGCCGTGGCTGTGTAAGGAACCTATACTCAGATTACCTTGGCAAATTACATCACCTGCAAACAGGCCGCCATTGATGGCGATATCTGTTTCACTAAAGACTTCACCCTTGACGTTGACATCGCCATCCGCCGCAATCGCGATCGCGCTTAGATGACCACCCACATACTGTACTTCACCAACATCTAAAACATCGTCTAATTGCAAATTGCCATGGCAGTCAAGTACGTCGCACGACAGATAGCCGAGTACTTGAATGTCACCATAACCACCAAAAGTCTCATGATGTGCATCGCGTTTTAAGATTGCCGGGTGTACCAGTTTATCTATGTAGGCGCTGCCATCTTTGGCGGGTTTTGCCTGATCCAGTTCTAACAACCGCGCCATCCATTCCGCATTGCAGCCGGTTTTGAGCATGAACTCAACTTCGATATCGCCCGCGCAATCAAGTGCCTGACCGACGTATAGTGATTGCACACGAATGTCACCGGTGACTGTTAACTTACCCAAGCAAAAGACTTCTTCTGCTTCCAGATTGCCATCGACTAAGAGATCGCCACCGATAATGACTTGATTAGTTATTTGTAAGTCGCCTTGGATATGCGCATCACCTGTGCTGGCAAATTGTTTGCGTTTGAGTTTTTTTGCGAGGAAGGGAATGGGTGCGGGAATAGACATAATTGTTTGCTTCCAGTGAGAACTTCAATAAAAAAGAGAAAACAGGAAATTGGTTGTGGTCGCAAATAGCTTAAGAAGGTAGAGCATCCAAGCGGCCCGCTTCTGCTAATTCACGAATCATACTAATGGTATCAATATCGGCCTGATGATACGCGGAACTACGGTATTCGTTAAGCATTTCATTCGCTGCATCTTGTTCCTCACTTTGACCATCGTCATACACAAAGCGAACAAACAGGCTTCCGGGCGATGGTTCTTCTATGCTCATGCGTAGTGAAGATTCATGGATATCGTTTTGCGCAGGCACTTGATAATGCACGTGTTGCAAGTGCACTAAACTGACTTGATCTATAACGACCAGTTCGCCATAACGCAAGCTTCGTTGCATGCTCACTTCGGTACGTTCACTTATTTCGCAGTCATCGATGTAGGGCATAAACAGCTTGGGCATTTCAGCGCGCATGATGAGTCCACACCATAATTGTTCGCGAGTGATTTCGGTGATCAGAGGATTATTAAAATCATTTATTTCCACCAGATGTTCAAATTTCATAGCAAATCCTTGTTGAATGGCTACAGTTTACACTGCTTCTCGCGTGGACTGTGCTTTCTGGCGCAGGGCAATCGTATGAGGGCGAATCAAACGAAAGTCAAATGTGCGGGCCGTAGAGGCGCAGAGAACGCAGAGAAAGGCAAAAAATTTTTGCTTTTTTTTAATCATTGTTCGTGAATTTTTTTTGCGATCTTGCGTTCTTCCAACAGTGGCTCTAGCCGAAAGCTTTACTTACTATTTTTTATCGCCGTCACTTCAATTTCAATCTTCATTCGTGGATCAGCCAAGCCCGCAGAAATCATCATGGCGGCAGGGCGTGTTTCACCCAAGTACTGCCGCAATACAGGCCAGCAAGCTTCGAATTCAGCTGCATCTGGCAAAACGTAAGTCACACGCACCACGTCTGCTAAGCTAGCGCCAGCTTGTGCCAAAGCGGCTGCGATATTTTTGAAGCATTGATCCGCTTGGGTGACAACGTCGTTTGAAATAGTCATCGTACTATAGTCGAATCCTGTGGTGCCAGAAACAAAGACCCAATTGTCTTGCACGATAGCGCGCGAATAGCCGATCTGTTCTTCAAATGTTGAGCCTGAGCTGATGCGTAATCTGGTCATGATAGTGGCGTTGCCTTTAGTTAAAAAATGAGCCGATTCGGTACTTGACGAGTGGGCTAATGCTAATAAAGCTGAGCGATGCTTTAAGTGTACTGATTATTTGGCAATTGTACGATTAAATTTCTGTATTAGATCGTCAGGGACGGCACCGCTGCACATCAAAAAACGTTCGGGACCTTGTGGCATATTGAGTGGTTTAAAAATATGCAATTTGTCGCCTTCCGCAATGGTTTTGATCATATTGAGTGCTTCATCTTCCGGCACGAAAATGAAATCGGCTCGGTGCGCCGCAATCATTTTTGCCATATTCAGTGCTTCTGCTGTGGTAGAAACGATAGTGACGCCCGAGTGTTCTATGGCTTCATCAATCGCAGTTCCATAAGATGCGCTGTCTTTTTTTAGCATCTTGGTTCCCGGTATACCTAAGGCATCGAGCAGACTCATGGATTTGTTCGGTTTAAAGTCGCGATGCGCCAGCATGACTGAGGGGCGACTCGTGTCGCGTAACACGGCAGTCGAAAATTTGGCGAATTTCTGACGTTCTTTATTTTTGAACATTCCGGCCGCACATAATGCCTCTTCATTTTTTTCGACCAAATTGATTTGACGCTTGAAAGGGGTTTCCACCCAAACAAATTCAATACCAGCCTTGGTCAAGGCCTGTGTAACTGGAATGATGAGTAGCCCCGTTAGGTTACCTTCGCTGTCTCGATACGATAGCGGTTGACGAATTTCATACAGAAGTTTAAGCACATCGCTTGCTAAGGCCGTAGTGGAGATACCGGTCAGAGTGGAAAGTAGCAGGAGTCCGGCAAAAACACGTTTCATTATAGGGTGACTTGTTTGACATAAATGAAAAAACAGGCTTGCGCATCCTTGTTTGTCGCTCATTTATTTCTTAAAACTTTGTAGAGGAAGCAGAGAACAGGCAAACAAAATGTAGACGACAAGCAGAGCATTAACAGAGCATACGAATTCGCTACTGGCTTGTCAAAAAACAGTGTGCACAATTAGTTTAATGAGTTGCTTAGTTTGTAAATTACAATCCCGGGTGTTTATTTTTTAGGTGGAATAGCGTAAGTGGTGACTACATGTGCCACCGCCTCTTCCTGACCTTCGGAATACAAAGTGACTTCACCCACTGCCAGTGTTTTGCCTACTTTGAGCAAATGACAATCAGCCAAAATATCAGCATCAGCAGCTGGTTTACGTAAAAAATTGATGTTCAGGTTGGTAGTAACGGCGAGTGGGACGATGCCAATTTCCGCCAGCAGAGCGACATACATCGCCACGTCAGCAACTGCCATGAGTACCGGTCCAGACACGGTTCCGCCCGGTCTCAAATGAGTTTGGTCTATCGCTTGGCGTACGCGCGCACCTTTATCTGCTAAAGATTCAACGGTGACACTACTTTGCGGGAACTCTTGGAGTAAGAATGCCTGGATTTGTCCGGCATTAAGGATAGGCATAGATTTTCCTGTAAATTACTGAGGATGAATGGACATAAATTAGATATATGTTAGGACTTACAAGGGCTAACTCCTCAAATTATTCTAAAGGTAGCCTTGAATATTAATCGCTGTTCGACGCACTGTGATTCGGTAGAATTTATAGCGATCATAACAAAATTTATTTGGCACCTACGTCAAACCTTTCCGAGCTTGCTGTATTGTTTTGCTGCATTCAAATCTTTTCTGTAGCGAACCCTTGGGGCGAGATCATTTTTTGTAGGTGCTAATTTAAAGTTTGCAGGTTCTTAAATTGACTGATTTTACTAATAATAAAGAGACTAGGTAAAAACGCCATGTCGTCCAATCTACTCTAACTTTACGAAATGTGATACCAACATGACATCAACGACCACAACAGCGCGTCGCGGTTTTTTACATACTCTGAGTGGCCTCACTGCAGGCCTAGCCAGTCTGGGAAGTCTATCTGCGAATGCACAAACGAATGTGCAAACGAAACCCGTTAAAACATCTTCAGCGAAGCGTGCTGCTGGCGCAAAATATATGGGTGACTTTGTAGCACCCAAACTCGATAAAGTGAAGGTCGCCATTATTGGTGTCGGCGCGCGTGGCTCTGGGCATGCGGCGCAATTGGCTTCGATTGAGGGTGTTCAATTTGTTGGTATCGCTGATCTGGTTGAGGTACGTGCCAAAAAGTCGGAAGCGGCAGTGGTGAAGTTTGGACATACACCCAAAGTCTACTTTGGTGATGAAAACGGTTGGCGTACGATGCTGGCAGAAACCAAACCGGATGCGGTGTTTATCGCGACACCTTGGAGCACGCACGCGCCGATGGCGATCGCCTCGATGAAGTCGGGAGCACATGCTTTTGTTGAAGTCCCGATCGCAACTACTTTGCAAGAAATGTGGGATATGGTTGACGTGTCTGAAGCGACTGGACGCCATTGCATGATGCTGGAAAATGTTAATTATGGACGGGAAGAGTTGTTGTACCTGAACATGGTGCGTCAAGGTGTACTTGGCGACTTATTGCACGGCGAAGCGTCGTATATTCACGCTTTGCGTTTCCAGATGGAGAATGGCGATTCGACCGGATCATGGCGTACTTTTGAATATGCCAAACGCAATGGTAATTTGTACCCGACACATGGCTTAGGTCCCGTCGCGCAGTACATGAATTTGGCGCGTGGTGAAGACACGTTTGGACGGATTTCTTCTTTCTCCACACCGGCTAAAGGTCGCGCCGCCTACGCGCAAAAGTCGACCAAGTTGACCAGCCCAAAATTCAAAGAATTGGATTTTAAAGGCGGTGATCAAAATACCTCTATCATCAAAACCGCGATGGGTAGAACCATCATGGTGCAGTGGGATGAAACCACACCTCGCCCTTATTCTCGTCACAATATGATTATGGGTGTGAACGGCGTATTGGCCGGCTTCCCAAACCGGATATCAGTTGAAGGCATCACCAGCAATTATCATAACTGGGCAGAAGGTAAAGAGTGGGAAGCGATCGCTGCGAAATACGAACATCCTTTGTACGTGCGCCTAGGCGAGTTGTCCAAAAAAATGGGCGGCCATGGTGGCATGGATTTCTTAATGTTGTACCGCATTATTGAATGCCTGCGCAAAGCGGAGCCACTGGATCAGAATGTCTATGAAGGCTGCCTGTGGTCAGCGGTCGGACCTTTGAGCGAAAAATCGGTTGTAGAAGACGGTAATTCTCAAGTATTCCCCGATTTCACGCGTGGAGACTGGAAAACGACCAGTCCTTTGAAGATTATTGCCTGATGTAGCGCGCTGTCACCTAAAAAAATGCGCACGGGGAAAATGATTCTTCGTGCGCATTTGTGTTCCCAGTTAAGAGCTTAGCGGCAGGTTCTATTATCCGTATCGTTAGCAAATTCCTCTACCATCGCATCAATAAAGACACGCGTACGGGCAGGCATCAGGCGTCGTCCTGGAAATACCGCCCAAGCATTGAATTCAGGTGAATGCCAGTCAGGAAGTACTCGAATCAAGCTACCATCGTGCAAATGGCATTGCGCAAAATGTTCTGAGATTAAAGTGATGCCAAGTCCTGCTAAGGCGAGGCGGCGTAACATTTCCGGTGAGTTTGCGGTGGCGATGCCGGGCGGCACACCTTCCCAACTTTGAGTTCCATTCTTTAAACGCCAAACTGCTGGTTCTGCATTACGAGCCAATAAGCGCAAAGTCTGGTGCTCCATTAGGGCTTCTGGTTCTTGCGGTTCACCATGCTGCTCCAAATAGCTAGGTGCCGCATACATAGCCGCTGAAAACATCGCGAGCTGGCGTGCTGCCAGCGAGGCATCGTCGGGCAAGCGGCCCATACGTATTGCCAAATCAAAATTTTCGCCAATGATATCGACCCGACGTGGCGACAAATCTAACTCCAGTGTGATTGCCGGATACTGGCGCAAAAATCGCGTGATCAACGCGGTCATCGTTTCGTTGGCGAAGTCTGCTGGCATAGAAACGCGCAAACGGCCGCTGGGTTGTACCTGCCGTTGTTGTGTCAGAGCCAGTGTTGCTTCAACCTCAGAAGTGACCTGCTGAGCGTGTGTCAAAACCACATTCCCAAAATCTGTGACGACTAATTTTCTAGTTGTTCGCAATAGTAAGCGCTCGCCTAGCTGTGCTTCTAAAGCAGTGATACGACGTGATAATGTGGACTTAGGCATGCTCAAACGCTCCGCCGCACGGCTAAAGCTACCTTCTGCGACGACACGGGCAAACAGCAAGAGGTCATTGGGGTCGAGGTTCATAGCGAAATTCCGTATTGAGTTTTGAATTTGATATTGGTTCACAAATGGAACAATCATATCCATTTTACGCTCTTCTGCTTCGATTTTGGAACGTATAAAGTACCTACATCTGCACCGAACGATGCAGTCCAAACTCAAAGGAGCATTACCATGAACATTTTGCAAATCAATTCCAGCGCCCGTGTTGCCGGTTCTCATTCTACTAATTTAGCTAATCAAGTGAGCGCACGCTTACGTGAACAGCACTCCAATGCAAACTTCAGTATGCGTGACCTAGCCGTGACACCACAACCAAGCTTGGACGAAGTCGCTTTGCAGGCTTTGTTCACACCTGCCGATCAACGCAGTCCTGAGCAGGCAGCACGCGTGGCTTTGGATGATGTCTTGATCGCTGAAGTGCAGGCCTCGGACGTCTTGGTGATCGGCGCCCCTATGTATAACTTTGGTATTTCCTCGCAACTAAAAAACTGGATTGACGCGATTTCCCGTGCTCAAGTGACTTTCCGTTACACAGCGACCGGCCCAGAAGGTCTGTTGAAAGGCAAAAAAGTATACGTCGTGTTGACCCGTGGTGGTTTGTACCGCAATACGCCGAACGACACGCAAATGCCTTACTTGAAAAACTTTTTTGCCTTCCTTGGCATGACCGATGTGGAATTCATTTATGCTGAAGGCTTGGCGATGGGCACTGAAGGCGAACAACGTGCGATTAGTGATGCACAAGCTCAAATTGAAGCTGCTATTGCATAATTTTGTCTGAAATTCGAGCGGTAAGCGTAGGGTGCGCTGTGCACACCTTTATTGTTTAAATGATGCCGTAGCCGTACCTTACTGCATAAAAAAGGAAAACCAAATGAACACCGTCAACACACCAGAAACTGTCGCTGAAGTCGTTCATCTTTCGCGCGCCGTTGAACAATTAGTGGTTGGACAAGCGACCTCCGATGGCGCTGGCGTGAAACTGACGCGGGTATTAACGCAGCCTTATCAATACCGTTTGGATCCTTTTTTGATGCTAGATGCGTTTGGCAGTGATAATCCTGACGAATACATCGCGGGTTTTCCTGATCATCCGCATCGTGGTTTTGAGACGATCACCTATATGTTGGAAGGTCGCATGCGCCACCGTGATAGTGCTGGCAATGAGGGTTTGCTGGAAAACGGCGGCGTGCAATGGATGACAGCTGGGCGCGGTGTGATTCACTCAGAGTTACCCGAGCAGGAAAATGGCCGTATGGAGGGTTTTCAGCTTTGGTTGAATCTGGCTGCGAAAGATAAAATGATGCCCGCTTGGTATCGTGACTTTAAGAATGCGGATATTCCCGAATTGATTACCGAGCAAGGCGTCAAAGTTCGCGTCATCGCAGGTCAAAGTCATGGAGTCGCGGGAGCGATGCAAAGAGCCACGACTGAGCCGATTTATCTGGATGTGACTATGCCAGCAGGTAGCAGTTTTTCGCAAATCATACCTGCCGATTTCAATGCTTTTATTTATGTGTATCGCGGTGAGGTCAGAATCGGCGAGCAGCAAGTCCCTTTGCAGCGTATGGCGATTTTAAAAAAATGGCCACTAGCCGATGGCGTGAAGATACAGTCGAATGAAGCGGCTCGATTTATTCTGATCGCAGGTAAACCACTAGGGGAAACCATTGCGCAATACGGCCCTTTTGTGATGAACTCGCAAGAAGAGATATTTAAAGCGATTGATGATTTCCGTCAGGGTAAATTGGTAGCTATTGATTAATACCGCCATGTATCTGGATCAGGATGCACTTAGTGTTGCCTAAATGGAACTTATTCCGACCTTGTTTAGACGGTCGTAGGCTTAGGGTCGCCAGCGGTTACAATAGCGCCTTAATAGCAATCCGGTCGTTCTCATGTCCCACGGTTTAAATCAACCCCAACGCGATGCAGTCAATTATATGGATGGCCCATGCCTCGTTCTGGCAGGAGCCGGTTCGGGTAAAACGCGGGTCATTACACAGAAAATTTGTAATCTGATCGAGTTGCATGGGTACGATCCCAAGCATATCGCGGCGCTGACTTTTACGAATAAAGCTGCCTTGGAGATGCAAGAGCGGATTGCGAAATTGCTGAAAGAGCCTAAACAGGCAAATAAGCTAACGGTTTCTACTTTCCATTCTCTGGGCGTAAAAATCTTACGGCAGGAGGCACGTGCCTTAGGTCTGAAAGATCGCTTCTCGATTATGGACAGTGATGATTGTTTCTCGTTGGTGCAAGACCTCGCAATTACCACAGATAAGCAATTGATACGCCGCATACAAACTGCCATGTCCCTATGGAAGAATGGTCTGGTTGATCCTGAACAAGCACTGCAACAGGCGCGGGATGAAGACGAAGCGCAGGCGGCCCGCGTGTATCGTAGTTATGTGGCGACCTTATCGGCGTATCAGGCAGTTGATTTTGACGATTTGATTCGCTTGCCGGTAGAACTGTTTCGTCAAAATGAAGAAGTGCGTGATAAATGGCAACGGCGTTTGCGTTATTTATTGGTGGATGAGTATCAGGATACCAATACCTGCCAATATGAGTTGGTGAAACTACTAGTGACTGGCATTGGCAAAAAACCTATGTTCACCGCAGTAGGTGATGATGATCAGGCGATCTATGCCTGGCGCGGTGCGACGATCGAAAATCTGAAAACCTTGCAGGTCGATTTTCCGAATTTGCGCATCATTAAGCTCGAGCAAAACTATCGTTCCAGTACCCGCATTTTGCAGGCAGCCAATTCCGTGATCGGTAACAATCCTAAGTTGTTCGACAAGGCCTTATGGTCGGAACATGGCTTGGGTGATCCCGTGAAAGTCATGGGTATGCAAGACGATGAGCAAGAAGCACAACAAGTTGCGATCATGATTTCCGCTCACCGGTTTGAAAGGCGGGCTGCATGGGCTGACTATGCGATTTTGTATCGAGGTAATCACCAAGCCCGTGTGATTGAACAATCGCTGCGTAAAGAACGCATTCCTTACACGATTTCTGGCGGGCAGAGTTTCTTTGACCGTGCCGAGATCAAAGACATTATTTCTTATCTGCGTTTGATCGCGAATGAAGAAGACGATCCTGCCTTCATTCGTGCTATCACGACGCCGAAACGTGGCGTCGGACAAGCGACCCTCGAGGCGCTCGGTTCTTATGCGGGGCAGTGGCAATGTTCCTTGTTTGAAGCCGTGTTCAAAGGCGGTATCGAGGCAATTCTGACCGACAGACAGTTGCGACCTTTACGTGAGTTCTGTAACTTCATCAATCATGTGGAAGCGCATGCACACAGGGAAGGTCACGCCGAGCAATTGCTGGACGATTTGATGAAAGAAATCAATTACGAAGCTTATTTGTACGACAGTTTTGATGACAGAGCTGCGCAAAGTAAATGGCAAAACGTGCTCGATTTCACACAATGGCTAAAGCAAAAAGGCAATGGCGGCAAAGAAGGTACCGACGAACATCGTAGCCTGCTAGATTTGACCCAAATGGTCGCTTTAATGACCATGATGGAAGGCAAGGATGAAGACCCGGATGCGGTGCGCATGTCAACGCTGCACGCGTCAAAAGGACTGGAGTATCCCCACGTATTTTTAGTTGGTGTTGAAGAAGGCATCTTGCCGCACAAGGGCGATCCCGACGCGCCAGTGGAAACCATAGCAGCACGCATAGAAGAAGAGCGGCGTTTGATGTATGTCGGCATTACCCGCGCCCAACGCAGCTTGCACGTTACTTGGTGCAAAAAACGCAAACGCGCGGGTGAATCGGTTCACTGCGATCCATCGCGCTTCATTAAAGAAATGAAACTCGATGAAGGTGATGCACTTCCTACCGAAGAGGAAGTGATCACGCCGCAAAATCGCCTGGCAAACTTGAAGGCTTTATTAAGCCGGCCTAAAGAATAAGTCGAGATGAATTAAATTCATCGTTTCCAAGAATAGACATGGCGCACAAAATAGTCGTCAGCATTGACTAGTTTGACTTCTTTTTTACGCTCGAAACTTTCATCTTTGATGGTATAAGTGAAGCGAAATTGGGCAGGGCGATTATCATCTTGCCCGGACATCTTGGTCACAATTCTAAGACCGCCATCAGGCATGTTCATACGAGAAACGATTTGCTCTTCACCAAGCTTTTTCCCATCTTGTGATAAGCGAACGCCATCCTTTGCATTGGCATGGGGTTCGTCATCATAACCGTAACTCCACAACCATACTGCCGGATCTTGTGGCGTTTGACTGACGCGTAAATTAGAAGGAATACTGACCCAAATATTTTTGCTGTAATCGAGATAGCGAAGTTCGCCACGCCACAGTACATCGGTAAATTTTTTGAAGTCTTCTGACCTTAGAATTTGTTCGGCGTCATAGATCGCCATACGTTTTTTGAAGGCATTTAAATCCCACTCAAGTTTCCAGTTCGCCACGTAGTCAGCGATGCGACTCATGCCTATCGCAGCACGACGCTCGTCCAGATGATCTGGATCTTCAGTAGGACGCAACGCCATCTTACCGTCGACACTGCTTAATTGGCTGCCGTAAATTTGTTTCTCTCCTGACTCAAGTGCAATGCGGTCTTCCATTAGTGCTAAGGAATCGGCTCTTGCCTTTTTCTCTTTTACCGCTTCTCGCATCATCGGTACATATTTACGCCTGGCTTCTTTATCTGCATGTTGGATAACCGCGAATAGCGCCTCACTAGCTTTGGACCCGACTTGTTTCGGGCCAAGCCAACCGTGTTCCGCTAAGATTGCTTCAACTGCTTTGAAATTGAGAGCATCTTTTTCGTCTATCTGCTTCCACAGTACTTTAGCCTGCTCTGACTCATAACCTGATTTTTGCGCGATCGTCGCTAGTTGATTGCGTAGGTTCTGGTCTTGATAAAAGATTTGCTCTAGCTGTGCTTTGAGTTTTTGGTCATACTTCTTTTCTTGTTCTGCCAACTTGGTCTGCAGACGGGCTACTGTTTTTTTCCAGCGTGGGTCAGCATGTAAGCTGACTAAATCGCTGTCTTCTTTTAAGTGTTCCAGATTTAACCAACCAGATTCGATACTGAGATCTAGCCATTCAAAAGCGCGATTTCTGTCCCCTGTTAATGCTGCAACACAGGCGGCGTCATAGAGGTCTGCGTAATTGTCTTGTTGCTGAGCAAAGGCCAATTGGAACTGAGCGCTCGCCGTCTTGTAGTCTTTTTTATTGAGGGCGCTGCGTGCTTGTTGAATAATACTGTTGTAGTTTTGTGCGAGCACCGAAGCGCTTGCCAATGCAATAGATGCAGCGATTATCCATTTTTTCATGAGCCACCGTAATACGTTTAAAGAGCGTGAATTAATTGTGTTTGACCTGATCTAGTTCGATTTTGTGTAGAACTCGAAAACACAACCAGACACTAAGTGCACCAAAGAAAACCACACCGAGTCCGTAGCCTGCCATGACGCCACGTGCGCCGAACCACAAGCCGCCGAAATAGACGAAGGGAATCACGCCTATCGTGGCACGCCCCCAATTGAGTGCTGTCGAGTACAGCGGATAGCCCAGATTATTGAACGCCGCATTGGCCACGAACAGGCTACCGTTAAATAGGAAACTACCGGCGACAAAAATACAAAAGAATACGATGACATCACGTCCCAAGTCATGAGCGTCAAAGGCTTTAGCAATCAGGGAACTGCCTATGGCAAGGAAGAACCACACGACCAATACATAAATCAAAGTGAGTTTTAAACTATCGCGCATAGTAGAGCGCAGGCGGTCAAATCGTTTGGCGCCGAGATTCTGTCCCAAAATGGGACCGATCGCGCCGGATAGCGCGAATAAGCCGGCAAATGCCATGGGAATTAAGCGTGAAACGACTGCCCAGCCTGCTACCGCGGAATCACCATACTTCGCTATAGCGGTAGTGACCGCAGCATTGCCGAACGGGGTCGCGATATTCGTCATAATCGCCGGGATGCCAATATTGGCAAAGGCCTTGGCGCTACGGTGGAAAATAGTTGGCGTTGGTCGTGCGAACAGTTGATGGACTCTAAGTACGCCGTAAAAGCCAACACCCGCTAAGACCAAACGGGCAACAATATTGGCGTAGGCAGCACCATCCAAACCCAATTGCAGACTAAAAATAAACAAGGGATCGAGTATTGCTGTTGCAGCTGCGGCACCCAGCGTCACATACATGGCACGTTTGCCATCACCGACTGCGCGCAAAAGACCGCTTAAACCCATACCTAAAGACAGTAAAGGCAGCGATGGAAGTACGATTGCGCAGAAGCGTTTTGCCAGTACCGCTGTTTCACCTTGCGCTCCCAGCAAATTCAGAAAGGTCGATAGCAGGGGATACGTAAGTAAGACCAAAATGCTACTGATGCCAGCGATCAGATAGAGCGCACTTCCTGCCAGCTGTTTCGCGATCTGCATTTCGCCCGCGCCAACCGCGCGTGATACCACTGCCGTCGTTGCGATTGATAAGCCGATGCCAATCGAGGTGTGAAAGAACAGTAAAGTACTGGCATAACCTATTGCTGCGGTGATTTCGTGTTTGCCTAGTTGAGATACATAAATCAGATTTAGGACATCAACCAGGAAGACTGCGATCAATCCAACCGAACCTGTCGCCGTCATATTAATGACATGGCGCATGGTGGAACCTTCTAGAAATTTACGATTGATCTGGTTGGATTCTGGTGCAGTTGCCATGACGCTATTGCCTGTTGAGGTGGGAGTTTCGAACAAAGGTGGCAGTGTAGCGGATTAATTCAAAATAGTTGCAACGGTGGATGGAATTGCACCCTCTTTTCGCCCTTTTGCCATCGCTTGATTGATGCGATCTAGTAGTTGTCGATTGGCGGGCGAGATGCGCATGGCAAAATGATTACTGACTATGGAAATAGGTTTTGGTAGTACGCAAAACGGTTTCGGATCGCCTGTGGTGTTGGATAAACCACGTCGGGTGTAGCTAAGGTTTATTCCGTTTTCCAACTTAAGTGGTGCATCGACGTTGTCATGCCAAACCAAAGCAGCCATACGTTTCGCCATTAGTTTCTGCAGACGCGAGATACCTGCGCCGATATCGTTTTCCACATTAAACAACTTGCCTATTTGTCCGTCGAACGCGTCGCCCGCACTGGTGGCGGCTACTATCCCGATTAATTTACCTTTTAAGTCTTGTAAATTGTCAAACGGGAATCGAGAGTCGCAGCGCGTCACTAACCAATTACCATTGGCGTTGATCGCATCAGAGAACAGATACTTATCGAGGCGATCTTTGTTGATTGACATGCCCATTAATACCAGATCCTCTTTCAGCGCATTGCTCATGGCTCGCTTCCAAGGGACACGCTGAATTTGAAAATGGATAGTTAAGGTCTTTTCTATATAACTGAGGAGATCTGTGGTCGCTTTTGACAACGGTACAGGTTTGCCGTCGCGGTCAAACTCTTCTATGGTTTGTAATTTAACGCGTTCCTGTGCACAAGCCAGTGTGGCGCTTAAACCCACGCTCAAAGATAGAACCAGAATAAAAATACCACGTAGTTTCATACTGTCACTCGCTCGATGTTGTCATTGATTGTAGCAAGAGTCTTGGAGGCTGTTACTTTTTTTTTGATAACAGTGCAGCAAATATGTGAGGTATCGAAAGCATCATTTGACTAAACTATGGTGCCGCATTGCGTATCGTTTAAATCATTTTTTAATTGCAAAGTACTTTTGGCATGATTCACTTTGCCGTCAATTATCTTCGTGAAATACACACAACCATGGACTTTCCAGGAAGTGCGTTAAAGTAAAGATAGTTTTGTCTCAAATGTCGAATTATTCTGAGTAAAGTTGGTGTCTCGACGCAACTAAATCACAGATTCCCCAGTCCAAGCTCCTACGAGTACCTTCAACATATCTCATATTTTCAATATCGCTCAATAGGAAAACTTATGTCCGTGTTTATTTCTGTACGGCAGTCAAAAAAAATGTTGTTAACCGTCTTGGCATCTAGCATTGTGCTGGCACTGGGAGGCATGGAGGCTGAGGCACGCCAAGCGCCGATTGCAGCTAGCGTCGACCTCGGCGATTTTGGCGCACTAACGATAGGTATGAAAAAGCAGACAGGCCTGTTTGATATCTGGAGTAGTTCAGAACAGGCTAAGATCTTATTGGCGGTGACTGAGCTGGATAAACCTTTCTTATTGGTGACGTCATTACCCTTTGGTTTGGGATCGAACGATGTCGGCTTGGATCGAGGTCAAGTAGGTGGTAGCAAGTTAGTACGTTTTGAACGACACGGCAAACGTCTATTTTTGGTTCAGGAGAATACACGTTTCGTGGCGGATTCGCCAAATGCGGACGAACGAGCTTCGGTGCGTGAGGCTTTCGCTGGTGCAGTGTTGTGGGCTGGCGATATTCTGGCAAACGAAACTGTCGCTGGGAAACCTCGTTATCTGATTGATTTTTCTACTTTCTTAGTGGCAGACCGGCATGGCGTCGCGGATAGCTTGAGCCGTACTCGCCAAGGTAACTATACGCTCGACGAAAAACGCAGTGCGGTGCTCAGTCAACAAGCGAAGTCTTTTCCCGATAATACGGAACTGGAAGCGGTGTTAACTTTGGCCGGCGGTGGCGAAGGTCAGTATGTGCGTCAGGTCGCGGCCGATGCCAAGAGTTTGCGTGTACATCAGCATATCAGCTTGATCCGTTTGCCCGAAGGTTTTGTACCGCGTACTTATCACCCGGGTTCTGGCGGCATAGACAGTGAAAAAATGGATTTCGCCACCCCCTTAGCGGATAGCATACACGTGCGTTGGCAGTTAAGGCATCGTTTAGAAAAGACCGATCCTAATGCTGCACTGAGTACGGTTAAAAAACCTATTCTGTATTATTTGGATCGGGGTACGCCAGAACCTGTACGTTCCGCTTTATTAGAAGGTGCGCGCTGGTGGAGTAGTGCGTTTGAAAAAGCGGGTTTCAAGGATGCATATAGGGTTGAGCTATTACCTGAAGGCGTTGATCCTATGGATATCCGCTATAACACCATTATGTGGGTACATAGAGCAACACGCGGCTGGTCCTACGGTAACGCTGTCAGTGATCCGCGCACAGGTGAAATCATTAAAGGTGCTGTAACTTTAGGATCGCAGCGTGTGCGTCAGGACATCTTGATTGCCGAGAGCTTACTGGCGCCTTATGGCAAAAGCACGAGTAATGAAAAGAAAAACGCTGCAGAGCAGATGGCCTTAGCGCGCCTGCGTCAATTGGCTGCGCATGAAGTCGGTCACACATTAGGGATTGCGCATAATTTCGCCCCTAGTCGCCAGGGCAATGGCTCTGTGATGGATTATCCGCATCCTTTGTTGGGTTTAAATAATAAGGGCGAAGTGGAGTTGAAAGATGCCTATGGCGTGGGTGTCGGTCCTTGGGATAATTTTGTGATCCAACATTTATACGCGAACTTTCCTGGCCAGAATGAAGACGAGGCTTTAGCTAAATTGCGGGTAGCTGCTAAAGCCGCTGGCCTGCAGTATGTGTCGGATACCGACTCACGCTCGCCAGGAGCGGCACATCCAAATGGTCTACTGTGGGATCTAGGTGCTGATTCGGTGAAATCATATGATCATTTAATGGCGGTGCGTCAACGCGCTTTGAATAATTTCTCGACGGCGGTATTACCACCGCAACGTCAAATTGGCGAATTGGAAGCGCGCTTGGTGCCGGTCTATTTATTGCATCGTTATCAGACCGAAGCTGTCGCACGCCTGATTGCGGGTGGTGAATATGAGTATGGTACAGCGCAAGATGTGAATTCGGGGCGCGTGCAGGCGGGCGTTAAAACTGTAGCGGCAGCGGTGCAAAGACAGGCGCTACAAAAGATGGTGAGCAGTTTGCGTGCCGAAAATTTGGCACTGCCAAAAAATGTATTGGATATTTTGACACCGCAATCCGAAGGCTTTAGTCGTACGCCTGAGTATTTTTCTGGTCGTATGAATGTGGTGTTTGATGCCTTGTCAGCGGTGGAAGCGGGCGCAGCGCAAACCAGTATGTTCTTGTTTGATGCGGCAAGAATCAATCGTCTAGCGTGGCAGCAGGCAAACGATGCGCAGCAGCTAGGTGTCACCGAATTATTCAAACAAGTGTTTGATCAAACTTGGAAACGCGAGCCCATCCCAAGTCATTTGGTGGCAGGAGAGGCAGTGCAATTGGCAGCAAATTGGGTGATACTCGATGCAACTTTGAATTTATTAGATAGCGGCCGCTTACACCCGCAAGTTCAGGCTGAGGTGCGTCAGGTAGTTTTTGAATTGGGCTCTTGGCTGCAGAAAAATCCGACGAAGGGTAGTAGTGCCAGTAGTCGTAAACAAGCGGCCGAGCTAATTTCGTCATATTTGCGTGATCCAACGAGCGTAAAATTGCGCCCGCTACCACCGATACCGCCAGGCGCACCAATTTAATGTGGCATGATTCTAGTTCTGAAAGGACGTGGATACAGAATGCGTATCCGCGTCTCGAAAGGGCAATAAAACATTGTGACCTAGGTCGATATTTCTCAAAGATATTTCGTTTAATCTGACGAAAACACTAGGCGCGTTTGCACATGTCTGTTTTAGGTTTAGAATGAAGTCGACACAATGTTCTTTAATGCGAGGTCATCATGAGTCTGATTCAATTGGTGTATGTCAGTCGTCTCCGCGGTGATGAGTCGGTACTTAAGTCTATCCACAGCCATGCCGTTAGAAATAATACGGCGCATACAATTACTGGTATGTTGCTCTATACGAATAAGCGCTTCCTGCAAGTTTTGGAGGGAGATAGCAAAGTAGTGCATGCAACATTTGCCCAGATTAAAGTCGATTCCCGGCACGAGCATGTGACGCTATTGCTGGAACAAAAAATCGAAGCGCATTACTTTCAACATTGGAATATGGGCTTTCGTCACTTGCTAGACGAAGAACTGGCGAGCTTTCCAGCTTATGCAGCTTATTTTGAAGATGACTTCAGCCATTTCAAAGCCCAGCCACAGATAGCCTTGGAAATTTTAAAAATCTTAGGAGGATATTAACGCCGCCTGTTCTTGCAAGACGTGGGTGTCAGTATATTGTTAGGGTTGCAAAGTATCGTCAAAATTTTTCAGTGGCCAATTGTTTGATTGCGTTGAAATTATGCTTGTCCCAGATTGTCGATGCATAGGGTTCAGAGTTTTCCGTACACAATGACCGAGCCGGTCGCTTTGGAATTTTTCTATGGAGCTCATTGCCTTCACCACCCCAGACTCCTGCGCATGAATTGCGATTTTTAGATCAGGTATTGTGTGATTGCCTAGCCAAGTCAATTTTTTCTGAGAGCTTGTTGTGGTACTGGCGATATAGCTTGCATCTTCGCTTGTTGTACACGCGACTGCTTGGGCAAAATAGGGATCGAATTTTCGTAAGTTACCAAGTCCAAAATCAATTAGATATTGATTGTCGACGAGACAAAATACATGGCCTGCGAGTTGGCCAGGTGCAATATAGTTTGGATGGCCTAGTAAGATTGTTCGCTGTTCGTCTTCTAACTTCGCATAACAGACAATGAGTTCTGCTTGGTATTGTTTTTTACGTAAAGCCCTGCATAACAGACTATTGATGAATAGACAGCAAGACCCGTATTTTTTAAACAAACCAAGATAGTCAAAATCAGTGAATAGCTGATCGACATCGAAGGACAATGTTCCTGAAGGTAAGTGATTAATGAGCTTGTTGTACATAGGCTGTTTTTCATGTTGACCTGAAAAACTATAATTTAGGATTGGCTCTAATCCGGTGAAAAACATAAATGCTTACAACTGTTACTTTCTTTGTTGTGCTTTGTAACTTTGTTTTTTTGTTTGGTTTTGTGCATTTTAGAGAAAACTAACTAGGCGAAATTTCGCTATTTTTTGACAGCTTGTGTATTCTTAGCTGATCTTGTTTTTTGACTAGGGTTGCCCATGCAGAATGCACATTTTCCTCATTTGTTAGAACCTTTAGATTTGGGATTCACCCAATTGCGCAATCGCGTGATGATGGGATCGATGCATACTGGCTTAGAAGATCGTTTTTACAACTATGGTAAGTTGGCGGCGTATTTCAAAGAGCGTGCCCGAGGTGGAGTGGGCTTGATTGTCACAGGTGGCATTTCTCCCAATCGTCGCGGTTGGTTGTTGCCATTTGGCGGCACGATGAATAGTCTGGGTGACATTTTTAATCACCGTAAAGTGACGCGTGCCGTACATGAAGAAGGCGGCAAGATCGTCATGCAGATCCTGCATTCGGGGCGTTATGGCTATCAACCTTTCATCGTATCGGCATCCGATAAAAAAGCACCGATTTCCAAATTTAAGCCGAAAGCATTGACCGATTCTGGCATTGAAAGCACGATTCGTGACTATGTACGCTGTGCAAAGTTAGCGCAAAAATCGGGCTATGATGGCGTCGAAATCATGGGCAGCGAGGGTTATCTGCTGAATCAATTCCTGTGCGTACGCACCAATCAGCGCACGGATATGTGGGGCGGTTCTATCGAAAACCGCATGCGTTTGCCGGTTGAAATTGTAAAACGTGTACGCGCCGCCGTGGGTGCAAATTTCATCATCATGTATCGCCATTCGATTTTAGACTTAGTCGAAGGCGGCAACAGTTGGGAGGAAGTGGTCGCGGTCGCACAAGCATTGGAAAAAGCTGGCGTGACTTTGTTCAATACAGGTATCGGTTGGCACGAAGCGCGCGTACCGACTATCGTAACTTCGGTGCCACGTGCCGCGTTTGCGGCAGTTTCAGGGCGCTTAAAAGAAGCAGTGTCCATCCCTGTCATTGCGTCGAATCGTATCAATATGCCCGCACAGGCGGAAGAAATTATTGCCAATGGCATTGCTGATATGGTCTCAATGGCGCGCCCTTTTCTGGCGGATCCTGAGTTTGTTAACAAAGCAGCCGAAGGCAGAGTCGATGAGATTAATACCTGCATTGCATGTAATCAGGCCTGTCTTGATCATACCTTTTCTAATCAACGTGCCAGTTGCTTAGTCAATCCGCGCGCAGCGCACGAAACCGAATTATTGTATTTGAAAAAAACGGTTTCCAAACGTGTAGCTGTGGTTGGCGCAGGGCCTGCAGGATTGTCTGCTGCGACAGTGGCTGCCGCCTGTGGTCATGATGTCAGCTTGTTCGATAGTTCAGACAGCGTCGGTGGCCAATTCAAAATTGCGATGCAGATTCCGGGCAAAGAAGAATTCAAGGAAACCTTGCGCTATTTCAGTAAGCGTCTTGAAGTCACTGGCGTCAAAGTGCATTTGGGTACACGGGTTACACGTGAAGAATTAGTCGCGCAAGGATTTGATCACATTATTGTCGCCACGGGCATCAAGCCACGCACACCAGCAATTGAAGGTGTCAATCATCCTAAAGTCATGTCCTATCTGGACGTGCTCTTACACAAAAAGCCCGTTGGGAAAAAAGTCGCGATTATCGGTGCCGGCGGTATCGGTTTTGATGTCGCTGAATATCTTTTGCACGACATGTCTATTCCTTTGCCAATTCCATTGTCCACCTGGTTAGGCGAATGGGGCATTGATCTGCAAGCGAAGCAAAATGGTGGTCTGGTGAAGCCAGAAGAAGCGCATCCTGTGCGCGCGATTTATCTATTGCAACGCAAGGCAAGCAAGGTGGGTGCTGGATTGGGCAAGACCTCGGGCTGGGTACATAGAGCGACTTTGCAACGCAATAAAGTACAAATGCTAGCAGGTGTTGACTATCAAAAAATCGATGACCAGGGTTTGCATGTAAGCATAGGTGGCAAAACTCAGATATTAGATGTCGACAACGTGATCCTGTGCGCGGGACAAGAGTCCTTAACTGAATTAATGCCAGCACAAGTTAGCGAATTGGGCCCACGTTTTCATAAGATAGGCGGTGCCGCTTTAGCATCCGAGCTCGATGCAAAACGTGCTATTAAAGAAGGTGCAGAACTTGCTGCCTCGCTGTAATTTCTATTCTAGGCATTTGTTTTAATGAATATTTGCCTAGACAAAGATTACTTCAACACTAAAAACATATCTGTTTCCAACTCAGTTTATGCTGCAACAGTAAAATGGTTTCGGACAATAAAAAAGCCAGTCGATTGACTGGCTTTTTTGTAGAGCAGAACAGATCCGTGTAGCTTACTTCGCAGACGCTTCCGCTGAAGCAGAGGCTGCAGCTTTGACTTCTGGTTCTTTAAATTTACCACCGCTGGCATTTGCCATATGAACTACGGCACGTGCAACTTCTACGTTGTCCAGATCCGCATTGCCGCCTTTTGCTGGCATGCCGCGCAAACCTTCAACTGCGTGTTTCAAAACAGTGTCATAGCCTTGTGCAATTCTTGGACCCCAAGCACCTGCATCTCCAAATTTTGGTGCACCAGCAGCACCCGTGCCATGGCAAGCAGCGCAAGCTGCTTTGTAGACGGCTTCGCCAGTTTGTAAAACTTTAGGTGCGTTCGCATCAATTAAAGTAAAACCTTCGTTGGCCACAGGACTGATACGCGCGGCAATCGATTCCGGTGATTGGCTATTGGAACCAGCACCAGTCGTCGTGTTGCTGGAAACATATTTGACCAACAGCACAATAATGATAATTGGGACAATAAATCCTGCTAGAACGGCAACGATAAGTTGCTTAGGCGTTTTAATCGCTGATTCGTGTTCGTCGTGGGCGTCGCTCATGGTTTCCTCAATGCAAAAAATAATGTCAGGTTCGCTCGCCGCACTATATTTCAGGCAAAGCATAAAACATCAGATTATAGAGCTAAAGCTTGTGTTTTGGAATGAAAAATCGGCTTTTAAGACAGTAGAAACGGTTTAAAAGCCCAAGAAATCCACAAAATAGCGAACAATTGCTAAAGAGCTCAGCGCCAATTTGCGGTAGAATACGCGCCTCTTTTAGCAGTTTGTTTCAAGAGTATTGATGCGCCAGTAGCTCAGATGGATAGAGTACAGCCCTCCGAAGGCTGGGGTCGCACGTTCGAATCGTGTCTGGCGCACCAAAATCAATAGTCGACTTACGCCTCAATGCCCCTTGCTAAGAAAACAAGTCAAGTTGCACTATGACTTTCTTCTCCTCGATCCCGATTCCCAAGCCCAATAGTCTTACTGGTAATTGCCGTCTGTGATAGCCGCTGGCGATCAGCTCAGCAAATTTTTCCTTGTTCAAGTTGTCAGCCCGGCACTCGACAGTGGTTTGCTTGAAATCTTTGAAACGAATTTTGATATTTAATTTGTGGATTTGACTCTGAGTCTTAGTGCGTTCTACTTGTTTTGATAAGGCCTCATAAAGCATTGGTAGTTCGTTTAAACAGGCGCTTAAATCAGGCAAATCATGGGTATAAGTTTCCTCTACGCTGACCGATTTCCTGACAGAACTAGCTTGTACTTGTCGCTCGTCTATACCGCGGCACAAAGAATATAATCGACCGCCTAATTTCCCGAACTGATGCGTTAAGTCAGGCAGGCTCCAGAAGAGCAGGTCCTGGCACGTCACAATGCCAAGTTGTTGTAGTTTGGCTGCGGTAACTTTGCCAACGCCAAAAAGCCTGGCTACGGGTAATGTAGCGACAAACTCTGTTACCTGCTCAGGCAGGATCACATACATACCGTCAGGTTTGTTCCAGTCGCTAGCTACTTTGGCGAGAAACTTATTCGGTGCGACACCCGCCGAGGCGGTAATGCCGACTTCACTTGCAATACGAGCACGTATCTCTTGTGCAATGCGAGTGGCGCTGCCTTGATGTTGTGTGGCGGCGCTGACATCGAGAAATGCCTCGTCTAAGGAGAGCGGCTCGACCAGCTCAGTGTAGTCCCTATATATTCCCAGAATCTGACGAGATGCGATCCGGTATTTTTCCATAGTCGGTGGCATGACAATCAGATCGGGGCAGCGTTGCAATGCTTGTGAGGTAGGCATGGCCGAACGTATCCCAAATTTACGTGCGACATAGTTACAGGTTGCGACGACTCCACGTTGGTCGGCCTTGCCACCTATAGCAAGTGGCAGTTCACGTAGGCGTGGATCATCCCGCATTTCTACTGATGCATAAAAGCAATCGCAGTCGCAGTGAATGATTTTTCGTTGTACAGACGTCATGTGATTCTAAGTTGCAGATTCTGAGAGCTGATTATTTGTTCAGTATTTTAGCGGATTTTAAATCTTAAAACTCAGATTATCTGTGTCGAGATTTGAATATCTACATAGTCATTTCGCATGGAAAAAATAAATTGAAAAATCGAGTTAACTCTATGGTGACAAAGTGTAAAAACAAGTTCAGTATGTTGCTGAATTCAAGTTTACGCATTTTCATTTCAATTTACTTTTTATTCACTTTTTTTGCTCATCTATGTCTGCTTTCTCGAATCCATTTGCCAATACTGATTCTGGTAAGTCAGCCTTACTTGGTCATTTAATCCCTGCTGATAAAGAAGTGCAAGCGTTGGATGCGAATCAGCTCCTACAGTTATTTGGTGAGCCTATCTGGACCTGGACGATTTTGGACAATCAAATGTCCTTTTCTTCCAGTATTCAAAACTTGCTAGGTTATCCGGCGGGCGAGTGGGGCACTCATATCGATGAATGGTTCAGCAGGATACATGCCGACGATGTGAAGTCTGCGATGCAAGCGATGCGTGCCTGTGTTGATGGACGTAGTGCGCAATTTCAAGATGAGTACCGAATGCGGTGTAGTGACGGTAGTTGGAAATGGGTGCGCGCTCGTGGCGTGGTGCTTTCGAAGAACGAAGCCAATAAAGCTTTGCGCATGCAGGGTACGTTGGCGGCACTACCTGTAATTCTACCCGTTTCAAATAAGCTGGGAGAGAATCAGCAACGCGGACACCAAGTCTTAGAGAATCTGTCGCGCGAGTTGCCAAAAATTTTCTTCTACCAATTTCAGCGTTTCTCAGGGGGGCGCTGTTGTCTTCCTTACGCCAGTGATGCGATCGCGAATGTGCATGGTGTAGCCGCGAACGAAGTACAAGACAATGCTGCGCCTATGTTCGCGCAAGTACATCCTGATGATCTTGAACACTTGCGCGAAGCAATGAAATATTCTGCGAAAACTTTGCAGGTTTGGCATCTAGATTATCGTATTGTTTTGAAGCAGGGTGAACGGCATTTGTCAGGCGAGGCTTTTCCGACCAAGCAGCCTGATGGCAGTGTGATTTGGCATGGATTTTTGGTTGATGTTAGCGAACGTAAATTTCTTGAACAACACGCGAATGCCTCCGATGCGCAAATTCATGCGGCCTTGAAATGCATAAAGCTTGGCTCTTACGATATCCATATTCCCAGCGGTCAAGGTCAATTTAGTCGGGAATATGCTGAAGTCTTAGGCTTGCCTGCAGACTACCGTAACCATACTGAAAAATTCTGGCAGTATTTTTGGCAGGACAGCTTGCATCCAGATGATGCTGTAAACTTGAAAACCGCCTATCTCCAGCATTTTAAATCCCAGGGAAAGATTCCGTTTCAAGCAGAGTTTCGCTTGCGTGCAAAAAATGGTGACTGGCGCTGGCTACTCTCGGTCGGCAATGTAGTTGAGTGGGATGCAAATGGCCGTGCGGTTCGTATGTTGGGCACCCACGTTGATATCACCGAACGCAAAAAACATGAGATGGAAGTTCGTCACTTCGAGGATATTTTGCGTTCAGGACGAGATCGCTATAAGAAGCTTGCGAGCGAATTGGAAATCTTGTTTTCTCATACACCTGTCGGCATTATGTTGGTGCACAACGATAAGATCATGCGCGCCAATCCTATGCTGGCACAAATTTTTTCATATCGTGATGCGAAAGATATGTTGACAGTCTCGGTCCTGAGCATGCACGAAGATGAAGACGCTTATAGAAAACTACGTAATCAAGTTGGCATGCGTTTGCGTGCCGATGCGCCGACTGAAGTGGTGTGCCCACTTAAGCGACTTGATGGTTCACGTTTTCAGGCACGCCTGATAGGACGAGCACTGCCGTTTGAGCAGTTTGCGGATACGACGGTGTGGATGGTGGAAGTTTTGTCTGAGGCTTCTACTAATCAGATTGAAGCAAGTTGAACTACGAAGAATCGAGTTACGCCACATAATTAAGTGGCGTAACTCAATGGTAATTTTTACTGAATACGCTGGATCTTATTTTTTCAAACGTGGCGCTGGCAAAGCCGGACGTGCTACTTCAAAGGCATAACCCATATTCAGTAAGCTGGCATCGCTCCATGCACCCGCAAAGAAGGAGAGACCCACTGGCAAGCCCTTCACCAATCCCATGGGTACGGTTAAATGTGGGTAGCCAGCAATCGCAGCAGGTGAACTGGCGCTACCAGCAATCACATCGCCTTTTTTATAGTCAATGTCCCAGGCTGGTCCTGTGGTAGGGGCGATCAATGCATTCAGTTGATGTTTTTTGAGTGTGGCATCAATACCTTCAACGCCAGTGAGTTTTTTTGCGCGGGTACTTGCCTGAACGTAATCGGTGTCGGTCAAGGGCCCTTTGGCTTGCGCCAACTCCATGATTTCCTGCGCGAAATGTGGCATGACTTGTTTAGCATTCGTCTTATTGAACTGCATGATGTCGGCCAGTGAGCGATATTTGACAGACGCTGGTGTTGTGCTTAAGAACTGATTTAAGTCGGCTTTAAAATCATAAAGTAAGACAGTAAATTCATCTTTCTCCGCCTGTTCCAAATTACCCAGCTCAACCTGCTCAATAATGACGGCACCTTGCGCTTTCAAAATATCCAAGCTACGTTTGAATAAGGCCAAACTTTGCTTGTCATAGCCTGCCAGCATTTTAGTCACAACGCCGAGACGTTTGCCTTTTAAGGCTTTTGAATCTAAACCTGCAGTGTAGTCTTTGGCGCGCAGCTTATCGGCGTCTTTGGTGGTCGGATCTGCAGCATCTGAGCCGGCGATGGCATTCATAATCAGGGCGGCATCTCTGACACTTAAAGTCATAGGGCCGGCGGTGTCTTGGCTGTGACTGAGCGGGATGATGCCGCTACGACTCACTAAACCTAGCGTCGGCTTTAATCCAACTAAACCATTGACGGCGGCTGGGCAGACCACGGAACCATCCGTTTCAGTGCCAATGGCAGCGGGTATCATACGTGCTGCGACAGCCGCTCCAGAACCGGAGCTGGAGCCGCATGGGCTTTTACTTGTATTGTAAGGATTTCGGGTCTGTCCTCCAACGCTGCTCCAGCCACTGCTTGATTTGGTAGAGCGGAAATTAGCCCACTCACTCAAGTTTGTTTTGCCCGCAATGATGGCACCTGCTGTGCGTAATTTTTGTACGATAGTGGCATCGTTACTGGCCATATTTTCTGTCAATGCTAAGGAGCCTGCCGTCGTTACCATGCCTTTGACCGCGATATTATCTTTGACCATTAAAGGCAGGCCTTGCAGGCTTAACCCAACATTTGACGCCGGACGTACTTGCCTATCAGCAGCTTCTGCGTCTTGCATCGCCTCATTGCGCATCGCAGTGACTGCCGCGAGTTGTGGATTGAGTTGGGCAGTTCGTGCTTGGTAGGTTTTGAGTAGTTCTACTGCCGTGGTTTTGCCTTGCTGATATTGTTGGGCGATGGCGGTCAAATCTTGAGTGCTTTGTTGGCTTGATTGCGCATGCGCATAAGGAATGTTGCTAAGGCTGGCGGCGATGATGAGTTTGCTGAAGTTATTCATATTGTCTCCTGATACCAATTGGCTCGAATTTTTGTTGGTGTGATTCTTATCGATATTTGAGTCTGGATCTAAGTTTGTACAAATGGTAGTGCCTGTTTGCTGATAGCGACCAGTATGATGTAGCCAAATACCAAGCTAGCAAGTGCAAAACTGATTATTTGTCCCGTCTTGCTTTTTGCTCGTTTTATAGCGAACGTTCCTAAGACGATGTAAATCACAAGTGCCATGATTTTCGCGCCCAGCCAAGTCTGTTCGATAGGATTGATGCCCGCAATAATGGCGAGCGCTACGGCGCTGAGTAGTAGGCAAGTGTCAATGATATGGGGTACGATTTTTGCCCATTTTTTTTGCAATAAAGAAGAAGCTTGCAAGCGCCAGATAAAACGCAAAACAAATAGGCCGCCACTGAATGCCACACAAGTTATGTGTAAATGTTTTAACCCAACATAGCTATTCATCGATCTCTGTCCTTAGGTTTGAATGCCAACCATGCCGCGACGATGGTGATACAAGCGATGATGAGGATGATAATCCAAAAGCCAGCCTCGTTTTGTGCCCAGGGGATACCGCCGACATTCATGCCCATCAATCCTGTTATGATATTTATAGGTAAAGCCAGTACGGTAACGATAGTCAAGACAAAGAGAGAGCGGTTGTTCTGTTCATTGACATGCGCAGCAATTTCTTCCTGCAGCAATTTAATGCGTTCTTGCAATGATGCCATATCGCTTAGCACCACTGAAAATTCCTCTGTGGATTGACGCAATTCATGGACGTCATTTTCAGCCATCCATTCCGGCGGTTTTTGTAAGAGGCGAAACAGAGCAGCAGGCTCTGGTGCTAATAAACGTTGCAGACGTACCAGCAAGCGTCGCAGTTCACCCAGATTGCCGCGTTTTTTATTGAGTCGGTCTGCTAATAAATGATCTTCAACCTCATCGATTTTTGTGATGGCGTTACGGACAATGCCGGTCAACACGTCGGCCTGATCGCGTAATAAGTGAGTCAGCAACTCCATCGGTGACTGAAAAATTTCACCCGAATTGACCGCATTCCGCAAATGGTCTACTGATTTTAAGGGTTTGCGTCTGGCACTGATCATGACGTTGCGGCTGACGTTGAGCCATAGTGTTGCGATGTCAGATGGATCGAAACTAAAATCATGCAACACATCATTGACCACGGCGATCAGGTGTTGATCTGCGTGTTCTATCCTGGTCGAGCGTGAACCTTGGTGCAAGGTTTCGTAAAACTCTTCGGGTGATGCGGTGTGCTCATGCAACCATTTTTCAGCAGCGGCATGAGTTAAATTGAAATGTAGCCATAGAAAACTTTGACCCTCAGAGTTTTGCTGCGTGCGTAGCCAATCGAGTACTTGAGTGGTGTGTAGTAATTGCCCAGCTTGCTGATTATTAAACAGGTAACCGCAAATCAATCCTGATTGGTCGGCACCATAAGACAATTGTTCTTTGTCAGCTATTTTGTCCATTGCTTCACCTATTTTTGAGCATTTTTAATAGCGGCTATTGTAATGTGCCTTGATAATAGCATTGTGACAAATTTGCTGGGTGTGGATCGCACAGCAGTAACGCCGAGCCAGCTTATTCCAGCATTGCACTAGGGACAGGCTTATCCTTGAAAGATTTGCCCGGTTTGCAATGGGAATCCTTGCAGAAAATCTTGCGCAGTTAGGCGCTTGCCACCAGGTTTTTGTAATTCCAATACGCGCAATAGCGACTTGCCCTCATCGCAAGCAATTAACACCCCTTGCTGACCAGATGCTTCGATAATGGTGCCACTTGCCTTTTCCGTTTTGCCATCGACAACGTCAGCTCGCCAGAATTTGATGACTGTGTTGTTGATACTGCCATGTGCGGCAGGGAAAGGATTGAATGCGCGAATTTTGCGGGCGATCACTTGTGCGGGTAAATTAAAATCGAGCGCAGCTTCTTCCTTACTTATTTTGGTCGCGTAGGTCACGCCTACTTCGGGCTGCACGGTGGCAACTAGTGGACCAGCATCGAGTTGTTGCAAGGCGTCTACGATCATTTGTCCACCTAACTCGGCTAGTTTATCGTGCAACGTGGCAGTACTATCCTGTTCTAGGATAGGCATGTTGCGGCTCAATAGCATAGGCCCGGTGTCTAAGCCTTCTTCCATCTGCATAATTGTGATGCCAGTTTCAGCATCACCCGCTTCGATGGCTCGGTGAATCGGTGCCGCACCCCGCCAACGTGGGAGTAACGAGCCATGAATGTTTAGACAACCCAGGCGCGGTATTTGCAAACATGAGAGCGGCAAAATTAAGCCATATGCTGCTACCACCATAATGTCGTGCGGCGTATTGCGCAGTAATTCGTGGACTTCTGCCGCCATTTGAGGATACTTGCCTTCGAGCCGCAGGGAAATCGGTTGAGCTACAGGGATGTTGTGCGCTAAAGCCAATTGTTTAACCGCAGATGCGTGTAGTTGCATGCCTCGACCTGCAGGGCGGTCAGGTTGTGTGAGTACCAAAGGCACTTCAAAGCCCGCATCAAGGATTGCATGCAAGGCAGTAGCGGCAAACTCCGGCGTACCTGCAAAAATAACTTTCATCGACGGTTACTCGATTTTTGTTTATGTTCGCGCTCTTCTTTCAACATCTTTGTTTTGATGCGATTGCGCTTTAAAGGAGATAAGTATTCGACGAAGACTTTACCTTTCAGATGATCCATTTCATGTTGTATGCAAACCGCTAGGAGGCCATCGGCATGCAATTCAAAAACTTTGCCATCCATATCGAAAGCACGTACTTTGACTTCTGCGGGACGTTCAACACCGTCATAGATGCCAGGTACTGAGAGGCAGCCTTCATCGTAGACTTTACGCTCGGCGCTTTCCCAAGTGATTTCAGGATTAATAAAAACGCGTAGCTCTGAATTGTCCTCAGAGGTGTCGATAACGACTAATTGCTCATGTACATCGACTTGCGATGCGGCGAGGCCAACACCAGGAGCGTCATACATGGTTTCCGCCATATCGGCGACTAATTGTTTTAGGCGCTCATCAAAAACGCTGACTGGCTTGGCGATTTTATGTAAGCGCGGATCGGGATAACGAAGAATATTAAGTATAGACATAAGACATTTCACAACAAACGAGAGGCGCCAGATTGCGGTTTCTCTTGCTAGTTCAAGGATTTATGGGCAGAATTTGATTCAATTTGGTAAGTTTGGCAAGTTCAACATCGTCCAGACGAAATAAAACAGTATTACTTCGGCAGAGGATAGAGGCGTGCCATTCCCTAGAATCAGCTACCTGCATCGGAAAAATTCATGAAAAAGTTTAGCACAATCGCCCTCGCTTTGACTTTTCCTCTCACGCTTTCAATGACAGCGGTGGGACAAGAAACAGTAAACACAGCACCTCCTGCATTGAGTAGTAAGTGCCAATTCTTGCCTAATGCACCAGATAAACACGTGGTGGTGAGGGGGGACACATTGTGGGGAATCTCTGGAAAATTTTTACAGAATCCATGGTGCTGGCCCGAAGTTTGGGGTATGAATAAAGACGAGATTCGTAACCCTCATTGGATATATCCTAAACAAATCGTCTATTTTGACCGCGTAAATGGCCGCTTGCGTCTGGCGAATCCTTTAGATGGCGCTGCGACAGGCATTACCAAACTTACGCCACAAACTCGTAGTATGGGCTTAGAAGGAGATAATGCGATTCCGGCTATTCCTAATAATCTGATTGAACCCTATTTGTCCCAACCTCTGATCATAGAAAAAGATGAGTTCGCTGCCGCGCCGCGTATTGTGGCATCTCAAGAAGGTCGCGTTTTTATGGGTAAAGGCGATAAGGTTTATGTTCGTGGTGATTTGAAGAGTGGCACCTCATTCCAGGTATTTCGTCCTGGTGTGGCTTTAAAAGATCCTGATAACAAAGAAATTATTGGTTTTGAGGCCGTGTATATCGGGACAGTGAAACTGGAGCGCGCTGCAAAAACTGCAGATGGCGTGGACACTTTTTCGGTGGTTTCTTCCAAAGAAGAAATGGGCATAGGCGATCGTTTAGTGCCGATCCCACCAACACCCATTGTTAATTATGTGCCCCATAGCCCAGAGCGTGAAGTCAAAGCCCGCGTAGTCGCCGTTTATGGCGGCGTCAGTGTGGCTGGGCAAAATAATATCGTTAGTATTAACCGTGGAGCGAATATGGGCATTGACGTGGGTACTGTGTTGGAGCTCGGTCGATATGGTAAGGTCGTTCCAGATAAAACCAATGACAAAAAGCCGATTCGTTTGCCGGACGAAATGTACGGACAGTTGTTTATTTTTCGAGTATTTAAGAATATTTCGTATGGACTGGTGATGCAAGTGACTGATGTGGTTAACGTCGGTGATATTGTCCGGACGCCTGAAAAATAAATTTTATTTATGCTAGTGAGGTAATTTATTTAGTGATGCAAAGTGACGAATTTGACTGGATAGACTGGCTGCGTTTATTGCAGATTCCGGGCGTCGGGAATGAAACGGCGCGTAAATTGCTTACCGCTTTTGGCCTACCTTCACAAGTTTTTCAGTCAGATTTTTCTGCTTTGCAGTCCCAAGTGTCAGCTCGAGTTGCACGCTTGATTCTGCAGGCACCAGATGATGCATTAAAGGTTCAAATAGAGCTGACGCAGAATTGGTTACAGCAACCAGGTAACCATGTGCTCACTTTAGCAGACGAGCGTTTCCCTTCGAGTTTATTGACGATTCCTGATCCACCTTTGATGTTGTACGTCAAGGGGCGGCTCGATTTGATATCTCATTCTGGCATTGCTGTAGTTGGTAGCCGCAATGCGACAGTACAAGGCATACATAATGCCGAAAAGTTTTCTGAACATTTAAGTCAGGCTGGCTTGACTATCAGTTCTGGACTCGCTGCTGGAATTGATGCTGCGGCTCATCAGGGGGCTTTACGAGGAAACGGATCGACCATCGCGGTGATAGGTACTGGTGCAGATATAGTCTATCCTGCGCGTAATCGTGTGTTGGCGCATCAAATTGCGGAGCAAGGCTGCATAGTCAGCGAATATGCCTTAGCAACACCCGCGATTGCTAGCAATTTCCCAAGGCGCAATCGCATTATTTCTGGCTTGTCACATGCCGTATTAGTTATTGAGGCGGCTGCCCAATCCGGGTCTTTAATTACAGCTCGCATGGCTGCAGAGCAAGGACGTGACGTATTTGCTATACCAGGATCGATTCATTCGCCTTTGGCCAAGGGGTGCCATCAATTGATTAAGCAAGGTGCAAAACTGGTAGAAACTGCACAAGATATCTTAGACGAGATACAAGTTTCTAATGATCTTAAACTCTACTTGCCGTCTGTTTCAATTACATCAGAAACCGGACATGAACCTGAGCTTTTATCTTTAATCGGGTATGATCCGGTGCATTTGGATAATTTAGTAACACGTGCAGGTGTCGGTATACATGATTTATCTGCGCAATTGCTTGAGCTGGAGTTGCAAGGTGTGATTGAGGTATTGCCAAGCGGCTTAATTCAGCGCTTACATCTATCCTAGTAAATAACTTTCTAGAGAGCTCTTGAAGCCTATACCAGTCAGCTATATGGCTGGGATAAATTCAAATAAACCCAGCTTGGGAAACTTACGGCTCGAACCTCTTGATTTAATGAATAGATGTACTTATGTTTGATATTCTTGTTTATCTTTACGAAACTTATTGTCGACCAGAAAGCTGCCCTGAATCTATAGTTTTGGCAAAAAAATTGTCCGAGATCGGTTTTGGCGAAGATGAGATTGTTGATGCACTTGATTGGTTGAATGCCTTAGTCGATGCCTCGAAGGGCGGCGTCATACTAGACAAAACCAATAGCGGCGCTCAGCGGAATGCGGGCTTTCGTATTTACACTGAGCAAGAGGCTAGCACTTTAGGCATAGTTGCAATAGGATTTGTACAATATTTGGAAAATGCAAATTTGCTTAACGTACAACAACGAGAGCTTGTTATCGATAGAGCGATGGCGCTTGAAGAAAGTCCTGTAGATTTAGATGAATTAAAAATTGTGGTCTTAATGATACTCTGGAGTCAAGGGCATGAACCCGGTATGCTGAGTTTTGACGATTTATTACTGCCAAATGATGAAAGTAGGTCACGCTTACTACACTAACCACATTACGGTAAGGTTTTAACAGTATTTTTCCTTTATTTGCGTCAAAAAACATGCTTCTATTGCAGTTGGTCATTCATTCCGTTTATTATTCCCCGCTAATATATAGTGCTACGCTTGCTTTGGTTTGAGAATTGCTAAAAACCATATTAAGTAAATCGTTTGTTTGCCTGACCACAAATTAATATTGCTTGCATAAGTAATTTCCGAATGGGTCGGAAAATCAGTTCTTAGGCCGATGCAATTAGTGCGTTGCGTGTTGATCTAGTATCACAATCAAACTTCATAACAAAATTCTAAAATTAGAAGCTCAACTATGACAAAAACCCTTATCATCGCCGAGAAGCCCTCGGTAGCGAATGACATCGCAAAGACCTTGGGCGGGTTCACCAAGCACGATGATTATTTTGAATCTGACGAGTACGTTTTGTCTTCAGCCGTCGGTCATTTGTTGGAAATAGCTGTACCTGAGGAATATGATGTAAAGCGCGGTAAATGGACGTTTGCACATTTGCCTATGATTCCACCGCATTTCGCCTTAAATCCGATTGCCAAGACGGAATCTCGTCTTAAAGTGCTGAATAAACTTATAAAACGTAAAGATGTCTCTGCTTTAATTAACGCATGTGACGCGGGCCGTGAAGGCGAGTTGATTTTTCGTTTAATCGCGCAGCATGCGAAAGCCAAACAGCCAATCAAACGCCTCTGGTTGCAATCGATGACTGCCGATGCGATTCGTACTGGTTTTAAAAAATTGCGTAGCGATGAAGAGATGTTACCGCTGGCCGATGCCGCACGTTGCCGTTCAGAGGCTGACTGGCTAATCGGTATTAACGGCACGCGTGCCATGACCGCATTTAATTCCAAAGAAGGTGGTTTCTACCTAACTACGGTAGGACGTGTACAAACACCAACATTGTCCATTGTCGTAGAGCGCGAAGAAAAAATTAAAAACTTTGTTTCCAGAGATTTTTGGGAAGTGCGGGCGGAGTTTGTTTGCGCTGCCGGTATTTATGAAGGTCGTTGGTTAGATCATCAATTCAAAAAAGATGAAACTGATCCGGAGAAGAAGGCAGAACGTCTGTGGAGTAAAGCTGCGGCGGAATCGATCGTTGCTGCTTGCCGTACTAAGCAAGGTAATGTGACCGAAGAGTCTAAGCCTGCGACCCAGATGGCGCCAGCGCTCTTCGACTTGACCAGTTTGCAACGTGAAGCGAACTCGAAGTTTGGTTTTTCCGCGAAAAATACTTTAGCGCTGGCACAGGCGTTGTACGAAAAGCATAAGGTTTTAACTTATCCGCGTACCGATTCGCGTCATCTGCCTGAAGATTATCTTCCGTCGGTGAAAGAGGCCTTAAGCAAAATTAGTGAAATCAATAATTTCCAGCAATTCGCTGCGAAGATTTTGAATAATAATTGGGTTAAACCGAATAAACGTATTTTTGACAATACCAAGATCAGTGATCACTTCGCGATTATTCCTACCGGACATATTCCTAAGAATTTGTCTGAACCTGAGCAAAAGTTGTATGACTTGGTGACGCGCCGCTTTATGGCCGTGTTTTTTCCTGCAGCTGAATATCAGATAACAACTCGTATCACCGAAGTTTCCGGGCATCAGTTTAAAACTGAAGGCAAAGTCATGACCAATCCTGGTTGGTTGGCGATTTACGGTAAAGAAGCCCAAGATGAGGCAGATCCCGAAAATAAAGGTAATTTGGTTGCCGTTGCAAAAGGTGAAAAAGTCAAAACCGAAAAAATTGTCGCCAATGGTTTGGTCACCAAACCTCCTGCACGATATTCGGAAGCAACTTTGTTATCTGCTATGGAAGGCGCTGGCAAACTGATTGATGATGAAGAGTTGCGCGAGGCGATGTCCGGAAAAGGATTGGGAACGCCAGCAACGCGTGCGGCGATTATCGAAGGTTTGTTGTACGAAAAATATTTATTGCGTGAAGGCCGCGAATTAATCCCTACCGCCAAGGCGTTTCAATTAATGACGCTATTGCGTGGTCTCGGTGTCGATGAGCTAACGTCGCCAGAGTTAACTGGCGGCTGGGAAAACAAACTCGCGCAAATGGAGCGAGGCAAGATTACCCGAGAAGAGTTTATGCGTGAAATCGCGCAGATGACACAGATTATTGTTAAGCGCGCAAAAGAATTTAATAACGATACGATACCGGGCGATTATGCAACTTTGCATACGCCGTGCCCTAACTGTGGTGGAGTGATTAAAGAGAATTACCGTCGCTTTGCTTGTACTAAGTGCGAATTCTCTATGAGTAAAACGCCAGGCAGTCGTCAGTTTGAAGTTGCGGAAGTCGAGGAGCTATTAAGTAAACGCGAAATCGGACCGTTACAAGGATTTCGCTCTAAGATGGGGCGACCTTTCGCTGCGATTTTGAAAATTGTTCGTGACGAAGATATCAAAAACCTAAAGCTGGAATTCGATTTTGGACAGAATCAAGATGATGGCGAAGAGGGTGAGGATCATGATTTTTCTCAGGCTGAAGTTTTAGGGCCTTGCCCTAAGTGTGCGAGCAACGTATATGAACTTGGTTTGGCCTATGTCTGCGAAAAGTCTGTTGCGAAACCTAAGGCGTGTGATTTTAGAAGTGGACGCATTATTCTTCAGCAAGAAATTTTGCCAGAGCAGATGCGTAAATTATTGGTCGAAGGTAAGACAGATTTGTTGCCTGGATTCATCTCACAGAGGACCCGTCGTCCGTTTAAGGCCTTCTTGGTGAGAGGTAAAGACGGCAAAACCAGTTTTGAGTTTGAAGAGCGTAAGGCTAAGCCAGCGGCGAAAACGACAGCCAAAGCAAAAGCTGAGACCGCTATAGAGACGGTAGTAAAGAAAGTTACAACGCGAAAGAAGAAGGCCGTCTAACCAATCGGTATTGACGGTCTATTGGTGTTGATGGGCGGCTCGCTTAGATAGAGGATGTATGGATCATAGTGCTTTACTAACAAGTGCACGCGCTGAGTTTATGCGCAGCTTTATCGAAAGTATGCAGCGTACAGTGCCGCGCTGCATAGAAGATTTTTTTGTGAAAGCAGACGATACCTATTCATCGCTGGAGCAAGGGCGTTTGCTCGATGCTCGCACGATTTTGGTCGAGCAGGGTAATGGCGTTATTCAGCAGATGACCAACACCATGGAGCATTTGCTTGCACGTAGTTTTAAAACGACCTATAGCACTTATCGCCCTAGCGCTAATTTCAACACTGAATCGCTGACCTTAATTGATCCCACTGCATTCGAGGGTGGCTTGCGTATGGAAGAGGTGACCAACCGATTCCGCCGTGAAGCCGAGGAGCAGCTTCGGGATTTGAATATCCGAGTTGCTATTCTGTTTGACCAAGAGGTTACTAATGAGCGAGAAAACCCATTTCGTCCATATTTGTTTTCTCGCTGTATTTCGTCAACTATAGAGAGCTTGGATGTCAATCCAAATTTAACGGACATCCTAATCGAGCGATTTTGTGATAACTTCATATCATTTGTTCCAGCCATTTACACTGCGGTTAATAATCACTTGGCGCAAAAAGGTATTGCGGCGCAGTTACAAATGAAAATTCGTAAGTCGCCCACTTCAGCCCCGAATCAAGGCGAACACACAACGAGCCCGCCAGATTTGGATGCAGAGGAGGCAGAACAAGAAAAAGGCGGGCACGAATCGCACGGCGCAAATCAAAGTCAATCGCGCAGTGGCGCAAAATCCTCGCAAGCCTCTCGCCAGCAAAAGCCACGAACTAGCCAAATTGAACAATTTTTCAGTTCTGCTATGTCGCGTGCTGCTAATTTAGTCGGCGGACGAAAAGAATCTTCCGCTATCGAGAGTTCGTATGACGCCACATCTCAGCAGGATGCATACGAGGACTCAATAGGACAGAGTGCTAATACAGCGGATGCGGGTAGCGCAGAGACAAATGGTATTTTTTCTTGGGTGCGAGGCGGGGATGCTGTAGGTCAGGCAATCCGGAATTTTTTTGGCCCGCAACAAACCAGCATTGGCATGTTGATGTCTTCGGAGATAGGGACGCAACAAGATGGCAAACAGTTGCGCGCGAACGCAAGTACATCGGGTGCCACAAATACTAACACAGCAAGTTCTGGCGCAACTTCAACTGGAGCGCACCAGTCTGGAAACTCGGCTGGCGCTGAAGCGCAGCAAGGCGGAGTTGGTTCTGGTAGCGTGACTGGGCAAACGCAGAATACTACTTCGACTTCGTTTGGTGCCTTGAGTAAATCTATTCAAGGCTTTCAGAAGACGCATACCCCATCTGGGCAAGAAATGTTCGATGGTAGTGGTGGTTTGCGCAATTTGATTTTAGAGCAGAGGGGCGCTTTAAACGAACAGGCTTCGAGTATCGATGAGAAGATGACGATTGATATCGTCGCTATGCTGTTTGAATTTATTCTTAGAGATACCCAAGTCCCAGCAGAAATTCGTGCCCAATTGGGTCGATTGCAGTTCTTGGTTTTAAAGTTGGCACTCAAAGATAGTACGCTGCTGACGCAAAAGGGGCATCCAGCAAGATTATTGGTGAACCGCATCGGGTCTATTTCTTTAGGTTTGAAGCAGATTGACCCTAGCGGCATTGAAATTACCAAGGAAATTTGCCGTATCGTCGAAACTTTGTTGCACGACGAGAGCGAGAATCCACAGATTTTCTCGCGGATGCTCGATGAGTTGGATGCCTTCATTGCAAAAGAGTTGCGTGCCAGTGATAAGAAAACAGAAAGCGCGATTGAAGGGGCGGAGAACGCTCGGAATAGGACATTGCGTTTTGCACATACTTCTGCACAGTTACATGAAGCACTGCTTGGATTGACTATCGATCCCTATTTGCAAACTTTTTTCGAAACTATCTGGGTTTATGCATTAGAGCTAGCAGATCGGGAAGATGCTAAGCGTGCGCATCGGTTTCGCTTACTTGTGCCGGATCTTTTGTGGAGTATTATTCCGAAGTCAAACGAAGAAGAGCGCTCACAATTACTTGCCTTGTTGCCCATAATTCTGTCGACCTTGAAAGAGGGCATGGCTAGTATCAATTTGAGCTCTACTCAGCAAGAAGCTGTGATGAATTGGCTGGTTGACGCTCATACGAAATCGATGCGACTTAATCACTCCGCAACATTTCAGAAACAAGCATCCTTGTCCGCGATACACCATCATTTTAATAATTTCTTTGTCGATCCAGATCTCGAAAATTTCGCCGCGCTTAAAAATCCGGATAGCTCTGGCGTAAAAAAATTCTTAGATGATGCTATAAGGGAATTGGATATCCAGGTGCAGTTGCTGGATCAAGTCTATGTCCATGAATTACCAAAAGAAAGCCCTGAAGAGGAGCAAAAAGCCTCGGATAACAGCATTGATTTGGTGATGGAGCAATTGAAAACGGGAGTTGCCGTTGAGATTAATCTTGGGGGAGAGCCAGGGCAGGGTAAGTTGAATTGGATTGATCCTGCGTTGACCAATCTCATCCTTACGCTAGACGGTCAAGAGCAGCCTTCTATGGTGAGCGTGAGAATGTTCCGCCGTATGATTGCTCATGGACGAGTTAAATTCTTAGAAACCGAGCCATTATTTGAGCGTGCTGTGCAATCTTTGCTTAAGTCTGCAGATGCGGTCGATGTTCCCAAATAGCTACGTGAGTAGAAATACTTTTTGAGAGCGCCCCACTTTTGGGGCGTTTTTCTTTTGTCCTCAGAGCTTCGTTAATATAAGTAGACACTGATAAGTAGTCATCGCTGGGAGATTTATATAATTTATTCAGTTTATCCAAATAAGGCTTGCCAAAAAGGAGCTGTGCTTGCTATAGTTCGCCTCCCGCAGAAATGCGGGTGTGAAATAAGAGAAATGCAAGTAGCTGGTGGTTGATTTCCTGCTGTTTGAATTAAGTTGAAGAAACTAAAATTTAAACGGTGTTTAAAACAGGGGGTTGACGGAAATAAAGAAGTGCTGCATAATCTCGTTTCTCTGCTGCTGACGAACACAACGCTTCGTAGCAAAAACAAAATCCTCCGGGTGAGTTTGAGTGGAAAAGAATACAGATCTTTAACAATTAACAGTCAATAAATGTGGGCACTTGATAATGAAGC